>DAOUAM010000070.1:0-24088 GCA_034433305.1 Dehalococcoidia bacterium
AAGGCCAAGGTCTTCTTCAACGGGACCGTCACCCTGGGAGGCACCTTCGACATCAGCGCCGCCACCGGCGGGCAGACCACCCTCAGCGCCGATACCTACGTGTTCGTCTACAGCCAGGGCGGCACGCTGTTGCAGACGGTGAAGTTCCACACCTCCTGCTCCCAGCCCCTCTTCCTGGGCGACCAGTTCGGCAGCATACAGCTCGTGGGGTTCACAGGCGTGAACGACTAGGCAAGTAAAGTGTAGGGGCGGGCCTTGTGGTTGCCCAGGGCCAGGGCAGGCACAAGGCCTGCCCCTACCAGATGGCCTTCCTGTAGGGGCAACCCTTGTGGTTGCCCCATCGGCCTTTCGCCTTGTGCCTATCCCACAGCCTTGATGGTGGCCCGAGAGGCCCACCAGGAACGGGTAAATGACCGCTCGCCCTGAGCTTGTCCAGGGGCGCTTTACCAGCCAACGTGCAGTTATCGGACAGGCCCTAAAGAGGAAAAGGCCCCTCGTGGAGTCCATCCGGGACTGCCACGAGGGGCCTTCTATTTCGATGGCAGCAGGCTGGAGTTGGCCAGTGCGAGGGCAGGCCCATGCCGAGATTGCTCGAATATGGAGGTATTACCTGCTCTCGGGCGAGAGGCGCTCCTCAATGGGCGGGTGCTGGACGGACTCCCTGGGCTTTTCCCTGGCCTTCTTCTCCCGGCCGTCCTGGCCCTGGCGCTTGGCGATGCGCCGCACACCACTGGCTACCAGGCCCTGGAGGGCGTTGACCTCGCGGGTGATGGCCACCTTGAAGTGGGAGCTGTACTCGCCGATGTTGCGGAACTTGGCGTAGCGGTCCCGCAGCATCTTGCGTTTGTAGGTCGCCTGGAGGGCCGCCAGTTCCTGGAGCAGCACGCGCCGCAACTGCCGGGCGGCCTCCTCGGGGTTGAGGTGGGCGCCACCCGGTGGCTCGGGTATGACCAGGTCCACGATGCCCAGCTCCTTGCAGTCCTGGGACGTCAGCTTCAGCAACTCGGCGGCCTTGTCGGCCTTGGCCTCGTCCTGGTAGATGATGTCGGCGGCATCCTCGGGCGAGATGACGGAGAAGATGGCGTTCTCCAGCATCACCACCCTGTCGGCTACCGCCAGGGCCAGGGCGCCCTCGCTGCCGCCCTCGCCGATGATGACGGCGATGGACGGCACCGAGTTGCGCGCCATCAGGGACATGGTAGTAGCCAGGGCGTTGCCCAGCCCGCGCTCCTCGGCGTCCAGGCCGGGGTAGGAGCCTGGCGTGTCTATGAGGGTGATGAGGGGAATGTCGAACTTGGCCGCCAGGTGGAAGGCACGTTGGGCTTTGCGCAGCCCCTCCGGGGTCACCATGCCGGTGCGGAACTCCGAGTCCTTGCCCCTGCCACGCTCCTGGCCTATGACCATCACCGTCTGCCCGCCAAGCTGGCCGAAGCCGCAGACGATGCTGGGGTCATCGCCGTAGCAGCGGTCGCCGTGGAGCTCCACGAAGTTGTTGAGGATGCGGTTGATGTAGTCCGTGGCCGTGGGCCGCGACTCGTGGCGGGCCAGCTTCACCGAGTCCCAGGCCTGGGACTCGTGGCGCTGGACTTCCAGTTGCTGCTTCTGCAGCCGCCTCCTGGGCGTGAGCCTGTACTGCGGGCCGAGCAGGTCCAGCAGGATGGCCAGGGTGTCCCTGACGCGCGTTCTGTCCACCACAGCATCCAGCATGCCGTGGTGCAGGTGCGACTCAGAGGTGTGGGAGCCACGGGGCAGCGGGTCGCCGCTGACCTCCTGGATGTCCCGCAGGGCCGAGAAGCCCACAATGGCGCCAGGCTCGGCCAGGATGATGTCGGCCAGATTGGCGAAGCTGGCGTAGGCCTGGCCCGTGGCCGGGTTGGCCAGCACCGTTATGAAGGGCAGTCCCCGGTCGTTGAGCTGGCTGGCAGCGATGCACGTCTTGGCCATCTGCATCAGCGACAGCACGCCTTCCTGTATCCGCGCGCCCCCGCTGGTGACCACGGCCACGGCGGGCATCTTCTGCTTGGCGGCCTGCTCCAGGGCCAGGGCTACCTTTTCGCCCACGACACAGCCCATGCTCCCGCCCATGAAGCCGAAGTCCAGGACAATGAGCATGGCCTGGCTGCCGCCGATGGCGCAGGTGCCGGTGACCACAGCCTCAGTCAGTCCGGTGCGGCGCTGGTCCTGGAACAGTCGCTGCTTGTAGGGCACGCGGGAGGAGAAGGAGAGGGGGTCCAGCGACACGATGGAGCGGTTGATCTCGCGGAAGGTGCCGGGGTCCGCCAGCGAGTTGATACGCTCCCTGGCCGTCATGCTGTAGTGGAAACGGCAGACGGGGCAGACCCTGTACTGGCTGTAAAGCTCGGACTCCTCCAGCCGGGCGCCGCAGACAAGGCAGGTCTGCCTGGCGGCAAAGACCTTGGAGTCGTCCCCACCCTTCCTGACGACGGAACTGAGCAGCTCTGCAAGGTTACGGACCACTTGTCCTCGCCTCTCCGGGCACGCTCGGCATTGCTGCCGCGTGCCCCATTCTGCCTGACCAGCACAGGCCCCTGGCCGAGGCGCCTGGTACGCCCGGCCTGCAGGCCAGCACCTGTTCTGCGCGGGGGCACCCTCCGGCCAGAAACGAGAGGCCGTGCCACCTTGGGCAGACCAGGACTTGCAACATTGTCTCAGTCCTAATGATACCCTGCCCGCCGCATCCGCAAAACGCCTGTCTCGCCAGGGACCCTCTCTAGCTCTCCCCCAGAGAGGACGAGAACAGTCCCACTTCGAGAGGGGAAGAGGACACCCTACCGCCGGTCCCGGGGCACACCAAGACCAAGAGGGGCGCACCCAGGCGTGCGCCCTTCCGTTTTCATTACGTATGCAGCAGTCCCGGTGGTTTTCAGCAGACGCGGAAAGGGACCAGGTTACACTCTGTTACTAATTATAACATCCCTGGACTTGGAGCCATCACTGGGGCCGACGACGCCGGCATCCTCAAGCTGGTCCATGAGGCGGGCAGCCCTGGGGTATCCGATGCGCAGGCGGCGCTGGAGCAAGGACGTGGATATCTTGTTGTACTGGCGGGCCATCTCGATGGCCTTCTCCAGCAACTGGTCGCGGTCCTCGTCGTCCTCGTCGTCATCGCCGGCGGCGCGCTCCTCCAGCACCGGCTCCAGGTTAATCTCGGGCAGCGGTAGCCAGCGAGTGGTCTTCCAGTAGTTGACCAGGTTCTCGATCTCCTGGTCGGAGATAAAGACGCCCTGGACGCGGATGGGCCTGGGTGCGTCCACAGGCAGGTAGAGCATGTCGCCTCGACCCAGCAGCTTCTCGGCGCCGGCGGTGTCCAGGATGGTCCGGGAGTCCACCTGGGAGGTCACGCCGAAGCTGATGCGGCTGGGGAAGTTGGCCTTTATCAGGCCGGTTATGACGTCCACCGAGGGCCTCTGGGTGGCGACGATAAGGTGAATGCCCGTGGCGCGGCCTAGCTGGGCCAGGCGGCACAGCGACTGCTCCACGTCGAAGGCCGCCGTCATCATCAGGTCGGCCAACTCGTCCACGGCCACCACCAGGAAGGGCATCTTCTGGGGCATCTTCTTGTTGTAGGCCTGGATGTTCCGGACGCCTACCTCCTCCATGAGGCGGTAGCGGTCCATCATCTCGCGGATGAGGCCCTTCAGGAAGCCGACTACCTGGTCGTTCTCCACCACCACGGGCGTCAGCAGGTGGGGAATGCCGTTGTAGGGCGTCAGCTCCACGCGCTTGGGGTCCACCAGCAGCAGGCGCATCTCGGCCGGCGTCTTCTCCATGATGAGGCAGGAGACGATGGTGTTGATGCAGACGCTCTTGCCGCTGCCCGTGGCGCCGGCGATGAGCAGGTGGGGCATGCGGGCCAGGTCTATGACCACGGTCTCGCCGCCGCTGCCTTTGCCCAGGGCGACGGGTAGCTGGGCCTTGTGGCGCAGCCTGGAGAACTCGGAGCTTTCCATGACCGAGCGCAGGGTCACCAGACTGGGCCGAGGGTTGGGCACCTCGATGCCGATGAGGGACTGGCCCATGGCCGGGGTCTCGATGCGGATGGTGGGCGTCTTGAGGGCCAGCGCCAGGTCCTTCTCCCGCGACAGGATGCTGTCCACCTTGACACGGGTCTTGGTCTCCACCTGGGCCACCATGGGCTTGCCGTGCTTGTCCAGCCTGGGGCGCCCGTACTCGTCCTTCTCCCTGACCTGCTTGTAGCGCCGCACCCACCCCGGCACCAGGCCGTACATGGTCACGGCTGGCCCGGGCCGTACCTGGGTCACCTCTACCTCGACGCTGTACTCGGAGAGCGTCCGCTTGATGGTCTCGGCGGTCTCCCTGATCTCCTCCTCGGTGATGCCGCCCTCCTCGCCCTCGATGAGCAGTGAGGTGGAAGGCTTCTCCCAGGTCTCCACCGGCGCGGCGTCGGCAGGAGGCAGCGCGACGGCGGCGGGTGCGGCCTCCTCTTCCTCCTCATCTTCCTCTTCGCTGTCCTCGCCCTCCCCTTCCAGCGCGTCGTCCTCCTCCTCGGATGCCTCGGCGGAGTCGGCAGACTGGGCCAGGCTTATGGGCTGCTCTGCCTGCTCCTCTTCCTCTTCGACCATGTCAGCAGCATCATCGTCGGGGTCCACCTGGGCGCTGCTGTCCACGACCGTGGGCTGTGGGGGCGCCGCGTACCTGCTCACGTAGGGCGTGGCAGGCGCCTCGGGCACGGGCGAGGCCACGACGAAGCCGCTGGAGGCGATGGCCGGCGTGGCTGGGGCCGGCACGGCGCGCGAGCGGGTGTAGGGTGACAGGACTTCGGGCGGCATGCGAGGCCCTTCCTCTTCTTCATCGTCCTCCTCCACCAGGGCGGGCGCCGTCTGGGCCTTGCGCTGCGGCAGGTGTACCCTGGGTCGGAAGCGGTACAGGTAGGCCAGCGCCGACAGCAGCCACTTCACCCCCAGGGCCACGTAGGCATAGAGGGCCAGGAGCAGCCTGCCCAGGGCCACGCCGATGTCGGCTGTCAGGGCCGGCGCGACGACCCACATGCCAGCGATGAATATCCCCAGGAGCTTCAGTACGCCCAGCCACGCGGGAGAGCCGCCCAGGGCCTCCCCTACCCTGCCTCCCAGGGACACCTGGCCGTGCAGGGTGAAGGCGCCCAGTGCCCCTTGCGTGGGCTGGAAGAAGGAAAGCATGCCCAGCACCAGGGCCAGCAGCGCCAGGGAGCCGACCCACAGGGTGGGGCGGCTGAACCAGGCCCGTTGCCGGGCCAACGCCACCAGGAAGGCGGCGCCCCACGCGGCCACGGGCGCGATGCCCAGGCCCAGCACCGACAGCACAGCCCTCCTGGCCGACAGGTAGGCGGCGTTGATGTCAGGCCAGTACCAGTAGGCCAGGGCAAAAGGCACAGCAGCCAGCACCACCAGGACCACCCTGACGTACCAGGCGGAGAGCAGCCCTCCAGGCCCCTCTCTGGCCTTATCAGACTTTTCGGCCTTCGTGGCCTTCTTCCGCTCTTCCCTCTGCTCGCTCTGCTTCTTCTTGGCCATAGCCTCGCAGCCCTCGAAGAAAGACTCGCCTCGACCCTGCAGATGCCCCCTCTCTGGCTCTCCCCCAGAGGGGGCGAGAACAGTCCCTGCCCCCTGTGGGGAAGGTCAGGAAGGAGGCAGGACGCCAGCCCCCTCTCTGACTCTCCCCCACAAGTAGGCGAGAAATGTCCCTTCCCCCTGTGGGGGAAGGCCAGGATGGGGGCAGGCACTTGCCAGTCCTCCCCCGGCAGGGTGTGTGCGGCCTCGTTGCCAGGTCTGATTAAAATTCTTATACAAACCCTGTCAAAAGTACAGGCTAACATGCTCATGAATAGGCCATTTATGGAAGGGGTGAGGGAGGAGGGCAAGCAGACAGGCTCAGACCGCTTCCATGACCGTGAGGACGGTAGGCCGCCGTCGGGTCTCTTTGTACAGGAAGCTGGAGACAGCCTCGGTGACGTTGGCCCTGGCCTTGTCCAAAGGTAAGGCACGCAGGCCATCGGCCTCAAGGGCGGACAGGACCGCCTGGGCAGTCCTTTCGTACAGGTCTTCCGACTCGTCCATCTCCACGAAGCCCGAGGAGAGGACCTCAGGGGGCTTGACGGGCTTGCTGGTGCGCCTGTCCAGGGTCACGGTCACCACCACGACCCCATCGCGGGCCAGGCGCCGGCGCTCGTTGAGCACCTTGCTGTAGGAGCCCCACAGGCGCTGGCCGTCCACGTAGACGTGGCCTGCCTGCACCTTCTCCACCACCCGCCCAGACTCGCCGTCCAGCTCCAGCACATCGCCGTCCTCCAGGACGAAGGTATTGCTGGCGGGGATGCCCATGGACTGGGCCAGGGCGGCATGGGCCACCAGATGCCTGTACTCGCCGTGGACGGGCACGAAGAACCTGGGCCTCACCAGGCTCAGCATCATCTTCAGCTCTTCCCGACTGGCGTGGCCATGGACGTGGACCAGGGCGATGCGGCTGTACAGCACCTTCGCCCCCTGGCGGTAGAGGTTGTCTATGGTCTTGGCCACCACAGTCTCGTTACCAGGGATGGGCGAGGCGGAGAACACCACTGTGTCGCCGGACACGATCTCGATCTCGGCGTGCTCCTTGTTGGCGATGCGCACCAGGGCCGAGGTAGGCTCGCCCTGGCTGCCGGTGACCAGTATGACCACCTGGTTGTGAGGGAGCTGCCTGGCCTCGTGGAGCGGGACAATGGTGCCAGGCGGCGCCGTCAGGTAGCCCATGTTGAGGGCCATGTTCACGTTGTTGCTCATGCTGCGGCCCACCACCGTCACCTTGCGCCCGTACCTGACGGCGGCGTTTATGACCTGCTGCATGCGGGAGATGAGCGAGGCGAAGGTGGTTACCATGACGCGGCCCGATGCCTCGCGTATGACGCTGTCCAGCGTCTCACCCACCACCTGCTCGGACTCGGTGTAGCCTTCCACTTCGGCGTAGGTAGAGTCGGAGCACAGCAGCAGCACGCCGTCCGACGCAATCTGGGCCAGGGCCGTGAAGTCCGTGGGCTTGCCGTCCACGGGGGTGTGGTCAATCTTGAAGTCCCCCGTGTGGATAACCTTGCCCAGCGGCGTCGTCACGGCGATGCCCATGGCGTCCGGGATGGAGTGGCAGACCCGGAAGAACTCCACGCGGAACTTGCCCACCTTGAAGGGCGTGTGGGACTCCACCACGTTGAGCCTGGCCTCGTGCAGCATGCCCGACTCGCGCAGCTTCACCACGATGAGGCCGTGGGACAGGCGCGAGGAGTAAACGGGTACGTCCAGCTCCCGCAGCACGTAGGGCAGCGCGCCGATGTGGTCCTCGTGGCCGTGGGTGATCAGGATGGCCCTGACCTTCCGCCTGTTCTCCACCAGGTAGCTGATGTCGGGGATGACAAAGTCAATCCCCGGCATGTCCTCCTCCGGGAACAGCACGCCGGCGTCGATGACGACGATGTCGTCATCGGACTCCAGGGCCATCATGTTCTTGCCTATTTCCCCCAGTCCACCCAGGGGAATGACTCGCAACACGTTCCGAGGCATGCAGGTAATATCAGACTGCTAGATTTGTACTGGCCCTATCCCCAGGCCGGGCTGGCGGAGCGCTAGAACAAGCTAAGCTGCTTGGACTGGCCCGCCTGGTCCTGGGCCTGCGGCTGGCCCACGCTGGCGATGAGGTCAGGCAGCCTCTTGAAGTCCTCCTCCAGGGCCGAGCGCAGCTTGGGGTTGTGCAGTGCCGCCGCCGGATGGTAGATCGGGTAAATGATGATGCCGTTCCACTGCCTGGGCTTGCCCCGCGACTTGCTGATGGACTCCCCCGGGAAGAACCTGGAGAAGGAGTACCTGCCCAGCGTCACCACGACTCCAGGTCTTATCATCTCAAGCTGCCTGTCAAGGTACGGCTGGCAGGCCTGGATCTCGCCGGGCAGCGGGTCGCGGTTGTTGGGCGGCCGGCACTTGACCATATTGGTGATATAGACATCCTCGCGCTTCATGCCGACGGAGGCCAGTAGCTCCGAAAGTAGCTGGCCGGCCGGCCCCACGAAGGGGCGGCCGCTCTGGTCTTCGAAGAAGCCTGGACCTTCGCCGATGAACATGACTCTGGCAGCCAGCGAGCCTTCTCCCGGGACGGTCCTGGTGCGCGTCCTGGAAAGGCCACAGCGCGTGCAGGCTGCCACCTGCTGGACCAGCAGGTTGTACTCGGACGTATTGTTAGTCATAGGCCACGCTCCGACCTTCATCCTAACAGGTGGGTGAGGGGGCGTCAATGCGTGGCGCGTGGAAGAAATGGCCGTCCCGACACCACCTCCGGTCCGCGGCCTGCCAGAGACACCGCAGGGTGTGGCCTGTCAGTCCCATCCACCTGCCCTCGCCAGCTTCCCTCTTGCTGCGCAATGCTTTTTCGGAAGGCTGTGGAGGCGTCGGGGCAGTGCCGCAAGACCTCACCCCCGAAGCCTCCTCTCCGGTCCTTCGGCAAGCTCAGGGCCTGCCCCGAGCCTGCCGAGGGGACAGGAGTCGGAGAGGGGGCCGTAGATTGGCCGACGCTGTGCCCTTAAACACTGGGGTGAGGCCCGCCAGCTAGTCCTTTTGTGCTAAAAGAGCGACAGTCCCGGACTAGTCACGAAGTTCATAAATGAGTCACCATTCCGTAACAGTATTGTAACAGTTTGCTAACGACAGCGTAACGGAATGGTAATATAATGGTAACGACAGTTGCGGACTGCACCCACAACTTTTGCCGCGCTGCAGGAGAGTCCCCATTGCAGGTGAGAGACATAATGACCCGGGAAGTCCACACCATAGAGCTGGACGCCAGGATAGCCAGCGCAGCCCAGAGGATGCTGGATACCAACTCCAACTGCCTGGTTGTCACCTCGGGCGGCTCCGTGGCTGGCACTATTTCAGCCCAGGAGATGATAACTGGCTGCCTGATGGAAAGTCATAATTCCGAGGAGTGCCGCGTATTCAATCATATGGTCCTTCAGCCTGACCTGGTGGACGCCGGGATGCACCTGGGCGACCTGGCCATCGCCCTCGTAGGGAGGAACGTGGAGGTACTGCCTGTGATGGAGCACGGCCAGGTAATTGGACTGGTGTCCACCAGTGACATCTTTGACGCGATGGACTGGGAGACTATTCGCAACATCACAGTCCGCTAGCGCCCTCTGTCCAGCCAGGGGAGGCCAGAGAAACAGGAAGGCAGGCTTCTCAGCCTGCCTTCCTGTTTGTTGAAGCGTCAGGGTATGGCCGGGGCGCTGGCCTGGCTAGTCCTTGACGCCGTGGGCCTTCAGGTAGTCAATAGCCTGCTGAACGGTGGTAATCTTCTCGGCGTCCTCGTCACTGATCTCGATGGTAATCTCAGGAGTGCTAAACTCCTCCTCGAAGGCCATGATAAGCTCGACCAGGTCCAGAGAATCGGCGTTCAGGTCTTCGGTAAAGGAGGCCTCCGGGACTACCTGGGACTTGTCCACACCGAGCTTGTCAGCGACGACCGCTCGCACTCGTTCCAGGATTGACGCCATTATGACACCTCCATAGGTCCAACAGATAAGCTAAAGTCGAGAGCAAAGGTACTGCCCCGCGCCCAGGACGGCGGCCCGTTACCTTCTGGCAAAGGCCTCCATTACCGATCCCAGCACCCCGTTGACGAACTTTGGCGAGCTATCGGAGCCAAAGGCCTTGGCCAGTTCCACAGCCTCGTTAATGGCGACCTTGGGGGGCGTCTGACCATCCAGCACGATCTCGAAGATCGCCATGCGGAGGATGTTCCTGTCAACCACCGCCATCTGGTTGATGGGCCAGCTAGGGGCAAAGGTCGTGATTATCTTATCTATTTTTTCCTGGTTTGCAAGTACTCCCTCGATGAGGACGCGGGCGAAGGCTTGCGCCGGCACCGACAGGGGCTTCTCTTCCAGCAGCCGCAGCAAGGCAGTCTCCGGGTTGTGCCTGGCGACGTCGGTCTCATAGAGGACTTGCAAGGCGAGCACACGCGCCTTGCGCCTGGTGCCCATCGGAGCGGCGGCTCTGGACTCTCCCATAGCAGTTTCTTCAGCAAGCGGCGACTGGCGAAGCTGCGCGTGGAGCAGCCTGTACCCAGCGCCAGGTGTTCAGTCCCTGACGGCCTAGTTCATGCTCACGCTCAGCTTCAGGATGGAGTCCATGTCCCCCACGCTGACCGCTCTGGCGTGCTGGCTGATACGCTTGACCATGCCGCTAAGGGTCTTCCCCGGGCCGATCTCGATGAAGTCAGACACGCCCCGCCGGACCATGTAGTCAATGGACTGCTTCCACTGGACGCACCCGCAGACCTGGGAGATAAGCTCCTGCTTGACCTCCTCGGCGGTCTTCAGCGGGCGTCCGCTGCAGTTGGCGACTATGGGTATCTGCGGGTCGCGGAGCTTGAGGCCGCTCAGGACCTCCACCAGGCCGGCCCTGGCAGGCTCCATGAGCGCCGAATGGAAGGCCCCGGCCACGGACAGCGGGATGACCTTCCTGGCACCCCGGGCCGTGGCCATGTCCAGCGCGCGGGCGACAGCCATCAGCTCGCCGCTGATGACGATCTGCTCGGCGGTGTTGATGTTGGAAACGTAAGTGCCCGTCTGGCGGGTTATCTCCTGCACCGTCATCTCGTCCAGGCCGATGATGGCGGCCATGGTGCCTGGCTTGAGGTCACAGGCTTCCTGCATCAGCCGGCCTCGCTCCTGGGCCAGGCGGACCGTCTCGCCCACGTCCAGCACGCCGGCGGCGGCCAGGGCCGTGTACTCGCCCAGGCTGTGGCCAGCCATGAGGCCGGGCTGAGGCATGGCCTTCACACCCAGTTGCTCCTCCATGGCCTTCACGCAGGCCAGGCTGACGGTGACAATGGCAGGCTGCGCGTTCACCGTGCGGCGCAATTCCTCCTCAGACCCCTCGAAGACCACCCTCGTCAGCGAGCGCCCCAAAGCGTCGTCCGCCTCCTGGAAAACGCCGCGTGCCGCCGGGGAGCGCTCGAACAGCTCACGCCCCATGCCAACGCTCTGGGCGCCCTGGCCGGGGAACAGGTAAGCCACTCTAGGACGCTGAGTCGCCATGCTTTGCTCCTGCGAAGGGATTTGTGGAGATGGGGAGTCCCCCTATGGCTAGGCCTCGGACTCCGTGGGTATCACCTGCCTGCCGCCGTAGTAGCCGCAGGACGGGCAGGCCCTGTGGGGCAGCCTGGCGCTATGGCACTGAGGGCATTCCGACAGGCTGAGGGGAGGCAGCTTGTACCGCGCCGCTCGGCCCCCCTGTCGCTTTCTGGAGTGCTTTTTCTTTGGTAGTGGTGGCATTATACTCCCCCGTTCTTGTGCACCTGCGTCGAGACCAGGTCCAGCAAGGCCCCCCAGCGGCTGTCCCGCACCGTCCTGTCACACTGGCAGGCAGTCTCGTTGAGGTTGGCGCCGCAGGTCAGGCAGATCCCGGCGCAGTCCTGGCGGCACACGGGCTTCATGGGCACGCTCAGCGACGCGTACTGCCTCACAGCCTCCCGCAGGTCCAGAATATGGTTATGGTCTATGTAGAAGTTCTCTTCCAACTCTTCCGGCGAGTATTCTACCCTCAGCCCGCTCTCCACATCCACCAGGGGCAGGAACTCCTCCTCGATGTCCATATGTATGGGCTGCATGTACTCCACCAGGCAGCGGCTGCAGGTGCACACGGCCTCGGAGTCCAGCTCGGCGCTGACCCAGATACCCCGGTCCGTCCGCATCAGGTTCACAGTCCCCTTGATGTGGTCCACGTGGGTATGCTCCAGGGGAGCGAAGGCCTCGTCCACCTCGTAGGAGCGGGCGGCGCCGCTGTGTTCCTTCAATAGCTGTGCAACGTTAAAATACATCCCAAAAACCATCCTCTCGCCGTTTCGGCCCTGGCCCCAACGAGCTATTCTATGCCTATTTTGGAATTTGTGTCAAGTTTCACATATTCATGTAATGTGCATTTCCAGGAAACTGGCCACCCGGGACGCGTACTCCTGCGGCACGCGGGCGTAGGAATGCACGTGTCCGGCGCCGGGCACTATCCATAGCTGGTTGCGCTGATTGCCCGAGGCCTGGTAAAGCTCCTGGGACTCCTGGTAAGGTATGACGTGGTCGTTCTCGCCGTGGATGAAGAAGATGGGCCGTGGCCTGATCCTGCCCACCGCCTTCAGGGGCCGCACCTTGCTGAAGTCGGCGCCCAGGAACCAGCGTCCGGCCAGCACTATGGGCACGGCGAACCAGGCCGGCAGGTAGAACCAGTAGAAGGGTACGTGCCTCAGGGTGGGGATGTAGTCCACGAAGGCGCTGTCCGCCACCACGGCGGGGATGCGCGGCTCCCGGGCCGCCACCAGCAGGGCCACGGCGGCGCCCATGGAGAACCCCACCAGGGCGATGCGCTCCACCGGTATGCCGCGCTGCTTCTCCACGTAGTCCAGCGCCCCCAGCACGTCCCACTGCTCGCGGTCGCCGGCCGAGCCACGCCTGCCGTCCGACTCCCCCCTGCCGCGAAAGTCGAAGAGCAACACGCTGAAGTCGCGCTCCACCAGGTCTCTGCCAAGCTGGAGGGCCTTTATGCCGGGGCTATTGCGGTGGTGCTCCTCCCCCTGCACCAGTATGACGCACCTCCGCTCTGACCTGGAGGGGAGGTACCAGCCACGCAAAGACACCCTGTCGCGTCTGCTGGGGAAGACCACGTCCTCATACTCAAGGCCGAACTGGGAGGGGTGGCCGTAAAGGGGGACTCGCTTCACCTGGACGTACTGGTACGCGGTCCAGGTGGCTATTCCGAACACGACGAGGAGGCCGAGCAGGGCAAGGCTCCCAGGGACCAGCAACAGCACCCAGAGCACCAGCCTTACCTCTACTATAGCAAAAATCTACTCGCCCGGTACCAGCATACCCTTCTTGCGCCGCTGGTACCAGTCCTCGTCCTTCTCCTTGAGGGCATCGGCGAAGGGGCGCCGGCGCTTGCCGGTGGCGGTCATGGCATAGTCCACGAACCGCCAGGCGATGTAGCGCGCCACCTCGTCGGGCACGCCCGTGGGGAAGAAGGACTTGGCGTGCATGTCGCACTCGGTGTTCAGGTAGTCTATGGGCAGGAACCTCCCGTCGCTGGTGAAGCAGACCTCGGTGGAGAAGAACTTTATGCGGGATATGCGGGCAATCTCCCGCACCAGCCTGGTAAGAGGGCCGAGCTTGTAGATGCGCTGCTGCAGCGGCGTCACGAGCTGGTACTGGTTGGCCGGCGGCTCCCACCAGCAGGGAATGACCTCGCCGAAGACGTGGAACACCCGGAACCAGCCCACGTGGCCGTCCAGGGGCCTGGGCACGACCTTTTCCTGGACAAGGAAGGTGTCAGAGTACCAGGCCTCCTGGGCCGACCTGTGCAGGTCCTCCTCGGAGCGGGCGTCGGTTATGACGCCCAGGCGGCCACCGCCCCAGCCGGGCTTGACCACGAAGGGCACGCCCAGGCGGGCCTTCGCCTCCTCGGTCAGGCGGAAGGACTCTAGCTGGCCACGCTCCACGATGATAGTCTCGGGCACATCTATCCCGTGCTCCTCCAGCAGCTTGTGGAACATGCCCTTGTGGGCCATGACGCTGGCGCGGTCGGGGTCGTCCACCACGTGCCCGCCGGCCCGCTTCACCTCCCTTGCCAGGGCAAAGTACAGGTTTCCTGGCTCGTAGGCGTCGGATGCCATGTCGAAGAGCACCCTGGCGCGGACTTCCCTCGCCTGGAGCTTCCTGACGAAGTCCTCCACCCAGACCGGCTCCACCAGGAAGAAGGAGAGGTCGAACTGGCCGCAGAACTCCATGACGCGTGAGCTGAAGTACTGGTGAGTGGTGGCAAGCACCACATCGTAGCAGGTCGGCATAGGACAGGCCCTCCGCATTCAGAGCGCCTTCGGCGGCACGCCACCGCCTCATACCACCACCGACCCGCACGCCGCCAGAAGGGGGACCGCAAAATACAAGGGACAGGGCCTGAGAGACCCTGCCCCTCGCATCGCTTAGACTACCAAACTACGGGACCCAATACTACTTGGGCTTCGGCTTGGCAGCTCCGGGCTTGGCTCCGGGCTTCGGGGCACCAGGCTTGCTGGCCATTGCTGTCACCTCCTTTCTGCAGTGCAGTACAGGGTCAGCTCCATTGGAGCCCCACGAAAGAGAGGAAGTTTTCAATATCAGCATCTGCATTCTCGGGCCTGGAGTTCCACTCCCGCACCAGCTCGATGTACTCGTCCTGCTTCTGCTGGTAGAGCTTGTAGTTGCGGCGCACGGGCGCCTCGTCCACCAGCTCGTCCAGGGCGTGGTTGCCAAAGCAGGGGTTGTCCATCAGCTTGAAGGGGCCGTCGGGGTTGCTGTGGTCCTGAGGCTCGAAGGGGTACTGTCGGCAGATATAGGGTTTGAAAGGATGGATGGAGCAGACGTTGTTCTTGAGGAATACGCAGGTCACCTGGCCGTCTGGCTGGTCCACGCGGGAAAGACCCAGTGCCAGCTTGCCGTGCCTGGTCTGGAACAAGCGCTCGTCGGACTCATCCAGGGGTTCTTCGAAGTCGCTGGGCCTGTAGAAGGTAACGAAGCTTGAAAGGGGGAGATTGAGCTTGTCCCGGATGCGCTGGACATCTTCGGGAATAACGAGGGGGACGTACTTCTTGCAGCATTCGCCGCAGAGAGTGCAGCGCCACTTGATCACCATCTTACTTCTCCAGGCCCTGACGTAAAGTGGAGCATTGCCTCTCTACGGCATATGAAGGCGAGTGTTCCTGGCATCTGTCAGCTCTAAAACTAGAGTCTGGACTTCCGCCCTCCCTTCACAGCCAGTCCCATAACGAGTCGCTTGAGCTACTACTCATACTCCCACCAGCACTTACTATCGTTGAGCTAATTGTCAGACATTTTTGGCATGATATTATATTCATGAAATCAGGCTATGTCAATCCTTCTGGACACCATCACGTGAAAATATTTCACCCCCAGTCACAACATTCAAACATGCTGGCTGCTGGCTATCAAGCCTCCTTCCTGGCCTTCCTCCACAGGGGGAAGGGACTGGTCTCGCCCCCTCTGGGGGAGAGCTAGAGAGGGGGCGCACCAGGCCGGCGCCTGGCCCACCCAGGCGCCCGGAAGGCTAGCCGCCGGCGCGGGCCTTGTCCCGCTCCTCCACGGCGCGACGGATGAAGTCCACGATCTCTGACGTGGGGGTGCCCGGGCCAAAGACGGCCTTCACACCCATGGCCTGGAGCGCCTGGCGGTCGTCCTCGGGGATAATGCCGCCGGCCACCACCAGCACGTCGTCCATGCCATTCTCCCTGAGGCCCTGGAATATCTGGGGGAAGAGTTCCATGTGGGCGCCGGACAGGATGCTGAGGCCGATGACGTCCACGTCCTCCTGCAGCGCCGACTCCACGATCATCTGGGGCGTCTGGCGTATGCCGGTGTAGATGACCTCCATGCCGGCGTCGCGCAGCGCCCGGGCGATGATCTTGGCGCCCCGGTCGTGGCCGTCCAGCCCCGGCTTGGCAACGAGAACGCGGATAATCTTTCTGGACTCCACTGCCCTACCTCCTGGCCGTGTCCTGGTCCACCAGCTCGATGAGCACGCCACGGGTGGCCCTGGGGTGTACGAAGGCAACCATGCCCGAAAGCCCCTGCCGTGGCGCCCTGTCCACCAGCTCGATGCCCCTGGCCGCCAGCGCGTCCAGCGTCCGCTGGAGGTCCTCCACCTCAAAGCAGAGGTGGTGCAGCCCCTCACCCCGGCGCTCGATGAAGCGGGCCACGCCGCCGCCGGGGTCCGTGGGCTGGATGAACTCAAGCTGCGAGCCTCCCACCCGCACCAGCGCCGCCCGGACGCCCTGGTCAGGGATGTCCTCCACCTCCACGCCGCGCACGCCGAAGACCTCGCGGTAGAACTTCAGCGTGTCCTCCATGTCGCGCACCGCGATGCAGACGTGGTTCAGGTGCCTGGCGGTGCAGATGGGCTGCTGTGTCATGCTGGCCCCCCTTCGTCGCTATTGTAGCTGGATGGCCCGATGGACTCCTGGGCGACCTCGATAGCCTCCTTCGCCAACGTTATCTCAGCCATAGGCGCTCACGTCCGTCCCTGGGCCTGGAGTATGCTCCGGGCGATTATGAGCCGCTGGACCTCTGATGTCCCCTCGTAAATCTCCGTGACCTTGGCATCGCGGTAGAGGCGCTCCACGGGCGTGGGGGCGAAGTAGCCCGCGCCGCCGTGGACCTGCAGCGCCCGGTCCGCCGACTCCACGGCCACGCGAGAGGCGAAGAGCTTGGCCATGGACGCCTCGGTGACGAAGGGCAGGCCCCTGTCCTTGAGGGTGGCGGCCTGGTACGCCAGCAGCCGGGCCGCGGCGATGTCGGTGGCCATGTCGGCCAGCAGCCACTGGATGCCCTGGAAGTCGGCCAGGCGCTGGCCGAAGGCCTCCCGCTGCTGGACGTAGCGCACCGCCGCCTCGTAGGCGGCCTGGGCGATGCCCACGCACTGGGCCGCGATGGATATGCGGCTGGTGTTGAGCACCTGCATGGCCTCCCGGAAGCCCTCGCCCTCGGGGCCAAGGCGGTCCTCCTGGGGCACCGGGCAGTCCTGGAACACCACCTCGGCGGTGGACGAGGCCCGGATGCCCAGCTTGCCATGCATAGGGTTGATGCTCAGGCCCCGCGCCTGGCGCTCCACGATAAAGGCGTCTATGCCCCTGGCACGCAGGCTGCGGTCGTGGGTGGCCAGCACCACGAAGGTGCCGGCCTCCACGGCGTTGGTGATGAACTGCTTGGTGCCGTTGAGCAGGTAGTAGCCGTCGCGCCTGGTGGCCGTGGTCTGCAGGGCCGCGGCGTCGCTGCCGCAGCCCGGCTCGGTGAGGGCGAAGGCGCCGATGACCTCGGCCCGCGCCAGGGGCGGGACAAACCGCCGCTTCTGGCCCTCGGTGCCGAACATGTGGATGAACTGGGTACAAAGGGACAGGTGGGCGATGTAGATGGTGCTGGTGGCGGTGCAGCCCCTGGCCAACTCCTCCACCACCGCCACAAGCTGGCGCATGGTGCCGCCGCTGCCGCCATAGGCCTCGTCCACCGTCAGCCCGAACAGGCCCAGCTCGGCCATCTGGCGCACGTTGTCCTGAGGGAACTGGCCGCTCTGGTCGTGGGCCGACGCCCGTGGCGCCAGCACCTGGTCGGCGAACTCCCGGGCGGTGTTCTTCAGCAGCTTCTCTTCCTCAGTCAGTAGCAGGTCGGTCATCTTCTTGCCCTCTCTTAGCGGCCCCCTCTCTGGCTCTCCCCCAAAGGGGGCGAGAATCCTCCCATACCCCCTCTGGGGAAGGCCAGGATGGGGGCCGGACGTCAGCCCCTCTCTGGCTCTCCCCCAAGGGGGAGAAAAATTCCCTTCCCCCCTTGGGGGAAGGCCAGGAAGGGGGCCGAACGCTCGCTAGAATGTCACGTACTCCCGCTGCTCGCCGAAGACGCGGCGGAAGGTATCGGCGATCTCGCCCACCGTGGCGTAGGCCTCCACGCATTCAAGAATGGCCGGCACAGTGTTGTCGGCGCTCCGGGCCACGTCCTCCAGGCGGCGCAGCGTCGCCTGCACCCGCTGGTTGTCGCGCTCCCGGCGCACGCGGGCCAAGCGCTCAAGCTGCTTGCGCGTCTCGCCGGGGTCTATGGTCTGGAGCCTGCCGATAGGCGGCGTCGGTGCCTGGTAGCGGTTGACCCCCACCACGACGCGCCTGCCCTGCTCCACCTCCTGCTGGAGCCGGAAGGCACTCTCGTGGATCTCCCGCACCTGGAAGCCCTGCTCCAGCGCCGCCAGGGCGCCGCCCATCTGGTCTATCCTCTCGATGTAGCGGAAAGCCTCGGCCTCCAGCCGGTCGGTGAGGCTCTCCACATAGTAGGAGCCAGCCAGAGGGTCCACCGTCTCGGTGACGCCGCACTCGTGGGCCAGGACCTGCTGGGTGCGCAGGGAAAGCTGCACCGACTCCTCGGTGGGCAGGGCCAGGGCCTCGTCCCTGGAGTTGACGTGCAGCGACTGGGTGCCGCCCAGGATGGCCGCCAGCGCCTGGATGGTCGTCCGCACGACGTTGTTGTCCGGCTGCTGGGCCGTCAGGGTGACGCCGGCGGTCTGGGTGTGGAAGCGCAGCATCCAGGAGCGGGGGTTCTCGGCCCCGAAGCGCTCCCGTATGATCCTGGCCCACATGCGCCGGGCCGCCCGGAACTTGGCCACCTCCTCGAAGAGGTTGCTCTGGGCCACGAAGAAGAAGGACAGCCTCCCGGCGAAGCTGTCCACGTCCAGCCCGGCGTCAATGGCCGCCTGGACGTAGGCGATGGCGTTGGCGAAGGTGAAGGCCAGCTCCTGCACGGCGGTGGCGCCGGCCTCCCGCATGTGGTAGCCGCTGATGCTGATGGTGTTCCAGCGGGGCACGTGCTGGCTGCAGTACTGGAAGACGTCGGTCACCAGCCGCATGGAGGGCCTCGGCGGATAGATATACGTCCCCCGGGCGATGTACTCCTTCAGGATGTCGTTCTGGATAGTGCCGTCCAGCTTCGAGGGGTCCACGCCCTGCTTCCTGGCCACGGCGATGTACAGGCATAGCAGGATGGAGGCCGTGGCGTTGATGGTCATGGAGGTGCTGACTTTGTCCAGGGGGATGCCCGCCAGCAGCAGCTCCATGTCGGCCAGGCTGGAGATGGGCACGCCCGTCCTGCCCACCTCGCCGATGGCCATGGGGTGATCGGAGTCGTAGCCCATCTGGGTCGGCAGGTCGAAGGCGATGGACAGGCCGGTCTGGCCCTGCTCCAGCAGGTAGCGGTAGCGGCGATTGGACTCCTCGGGCGAGGCGAGGCCGGCATACTGGCGCATGGTCCAGACGCGGCCACGGTACATATTGGGCTGGACGCCCCGGGTGTAGGGGTACTCGCCCGGGTAGCCCAGCTTCTGATGGTAGTCGAAGCCGTCCAGGTCTTCGGGCGTGTAGAGGGTGTCAATCTCCAGGCCCGAGTCGGTCTCGAAGCGCTCCTGGCGCTCCCCGAAGCGCTTCCTCAGCGGCTCCAGGGTGTTGTGCTCCCACTCCTGCTTGCTCCTGCTGGGCATGGCGCTGCCTCCTGAGGGCGACTCCTGGCTTGAGTGTAGGTTAACGGGAGTGGGAGTGTCAATTTGGGGCTGTGCTGCCCTCAGGCTGTTCACCTACCCTTGTAGGCGGGCGCTGGATGCTGTACGCTGGAATTTCCCCCTCCTTTCATGGGCCGCTGGGCCTCTCAAGGCTGGGGCGTGGCGAGGACAGGACATGAGGAACGTCAACGGCAAAAGGCCCGCGCCCTACGTGGCGCTGGTGCTGGACCTGGATGGCACGCTGGTAGGCAGGGACGGCCGGGTCTCGCCCAGGGTGAGGGACGCCGTCAAGCTGGTGGCGGACAGGCTGCACGTGAGCATCGCCTCGGGCCGCGAGCCTGCCGACGTGCTGTCCGTGGCGGGCCAGCTTGGGCTGAAGGCGCCGCTGATATGCGACGGCGGCGCGACGCTGCTGGACCCCGTCACCGGCCAGCACATGGCCAGCACGCCTCTGACGCCTACCAACGCCAGGGCCATCATGGACAGGATATGCCTGCTGAAGACGCCCTTCATCGCCACCTACCCGGGCGGCAGCGCCATGAGCATGGCGGAACTGAATGGCTGGCGCCTGACGCGCATCTCGGCGCTGGACATGAGCGAGGCAGCCGCCGATGAGCTGGCGGCCTGCTTCTGCGCTCACCCTGGACTGAACGTGGTGAAGGTGTTCCTGCCCTACAACGGCCTGTGGGCCGTGGACTTCACCCGCGCCGGGGTCAACAAGGCCACAGCGGCGGCGAAGCTGGGCCAGTTGCTGGGCATCGAGACCTGCCAGATGATCGCGGCCGGCGACAGCTACAACGACTTGCCGCTGCTGAGCGTCTGCGGCCTGCGCATCGTCATGGGCCAGGCGCCCGAAGAGCTCAAGGCCATCGCCGACCACATCGCGCCCCCGGTGGACGAGGACGGCCTGGCCGTGGCCATCGAGAAGTTCGTCCTGCCGAAGCTGCGGAAGGCCCCTGGAGCGCGCTGACGCAACCCCCTACGGCACGCCGGTGACCGTCTCGCAGTTGGCGGCAGCCATATCTTTCTTGCCAGCGCCGCCATCGGCGGTGTCCACGCCATCGCCGCAGCGCAGCTTGTCGTTGCCGCCACTGCCCAGCAGGTTGTCACTGCCAGCGCCGCCGTACAGCCTGTCGCTCTGGTTGCCGCCGTCCACGCTGTCGTTGCCGTTGCCTGAGTAGACCCGGTCGGCGCCGTCACCAGAGTTGATGGTGTCGTCGCCATCGCCAGTGCAGATGAGGTCGTTGCCAGCCAGGGCGTTGATGGTGTCGTTGCCGCCCAGGGAGGCGATGATGTCCACACTGTCGGTGCCGGTAAGCACGTCGTCGCCATCGGTGCCGATGATGGTGGCAGGCACTCCCCGACACTTGACGACAGACGAGCCTACGGTCACCGCCACGGTGTCCGAGCCGGAGTTGCCCAGGCTGTCGGTCACGGTGACCAGCACATTGTACGTGCCGATGGCTGAGTAGGTATGGGAGCCGGAGACGGTGCCGGAGCCGTCGGCCTCGGAGACCACGCCGGCCTCGGGAGGCGTGCCATCGCCCCAGTCAATGGTGGCGGTGTGGGTCTCCAGGGCGTCCGTGTCTGTGAAGGAGGCCAGGATATTTACGGCGCTCCCCAGGGCCACCGACTGGGTCGGGCCAGCATCCACCACGGGCGCAGGCTTGACGAGGCTGGCGGCGGCAGGGCCGTTGGCCAGGCCGGAGCCGTAGGTGTTGTCGGTGCCAGGGCTGCCCAGGTCCAGGGCGCTGCCCAGGATGGCCGCGCGCAGGGCGGCGCGGTCCGCCAGCGGGTCGTCGCCAGGCCCGCCGGAGAGCAGCCGCGGCTCCAGCTCCAGCAGCAGGGCGGCCAGGCCGGCCAGGTGAGGCGCCGCCGCCGAGGTGCCGAAGAAGGGGGTGCCGAAGCCGCCGGAGCCGGTGACCGCCACGCCGTCTATGGCCGTGACATCGGGCTTGATGGCCCCGTTGTTGGTCGGCCCCTGGCTGCTGTAGGGCGCGATGGTGTCCGTGCCCGGGTCGGAGGCGTTGATGGTGCCCACCGACACCACGCCACCGCCCGAGTCGCTCTGCATGGGCACGCTGCTGCGCATGGTGTTGTAGTTGATCTCGGTGTCGTTGGACAGCGGCGCGCCGCCGAAGACGAACATCTCCAGCTCGTGGGCCGGCGAGGCCCCGTTGACGTTCACGATGAATATGTCGAAGAACTGGTCCGGGCCGAGGTTGATGAAGGGCAGCACCTCGGCAGGCTCGCCGGTCTGGGTGTTGTCGTCGACGCTAAGCTCGGCCAGCTCAGAGGGGTCGTGCTGGAAGAGGAACAGGTCGTAGTCGCTGGTGGTGGCGCCGAACTCATCGTCCCAGGTAAGATAGACCACCACCATCCCGCCGGAGGGGACGAACACGGGGTTGGCGGGGCCGGGGCCGAGGGAGAAGGCGTCTGTAGTGTCGGTTGTCGCCGAGAACTGGTGGCAGAGGTTGGGCAGCGCGACTATGCACGCAGCGGCGGGGACGAAGCCCTCCTGGTAGTGATGCAGGGCGTGGTTGCCCACCGAGGTATAGTAGCCCCTGATGGGGTTGCTCAGGGAGGCCAGGACGCCCGCCGTGTTGGTGGAAACGTCGCTGGACTGGTCGTAAGGCCCGCCGAAGAAGGAGATGTCGTCCACCACCACGTCGCTGACAGAGGCCAGGTAGCGCACCGCCCTCATGAACTCCAGGTCGGTGTCGAAGTTGGCGAAGCGTAGCTGTGCGCCCGGCGCGATGTCGTGGACGATCTCCAGCATGGCCGTGCCCTCGGCGCCCGGCCCGCCGAAGCCCTCCTCCAGGTCGCCGTCCGAGCTGAAGGACGTGGCAATGACGCCACCAGAGGTGGAGACGAGCTTGCCCGTCGCGTCCCTGTTCAGAGTGGCAGGAGGCAGGTCGCCGGCGGCGATGGCGTCCTCCAGGCCGGCGATGCCATCGGATATGACGCCCACGGTGACGCCGGCGCCGTCCACGCCCAGGCGGGCGCGCAACTCGTCGAAGCCCAGCAGCGCGTCGCCCTCGGTCAGGGCTGAGCCGGCGTTCACCCGGCCGTAGCGCGGCGGGGTGATGGCCTTCACCGAGTCCAGCCCGGCCACGCGACGCAGTGCCCTGGGGTTGGCCCGCACCTGGAGCAGCGTCCCGGTGTCGTCCTGCTGCTCCACGGCAACGCCCAGGGACCTGAGCTCTTGCAGCGCGTCCTGGCTGGCGTCGGCCAGGCGCAGGTACACCTGCACGCGGCCGCGCTGGTCCAGCCGCAGCAGCCCCGACTCCAGCAGCGCGCCGACGGCCGGCCGCGCCCGGGACAGGGCGTTGGCCGTCACCGCCGCGCTCTCGGGCAGGGCCTCGGCGGCCTCCACCAGTCGCTCGATGGCCGAGGCCATCCTGGAGCCTTTGGACAGCGGCAGCCCGGACAGGGGCCGCAGGTCCTCGACAGGCTCGTAAGACGGGTCCGGTGGCGCGGCGTGGGACACACGCACCACGGCCAGAGACACTACCAGAATGGCTATGCCCCCCAGCATAGCCGCCACGCGCGCAGTCCTCATGCTTATCGCCTCCCCTGGCACACCCAGGGACTAGTACAGTGTCAACTTGATTTTGATAGAGCGTTTCCCCCTCACTTTAGTCCTCTCCCGCCAGGGGAAACACCCCTTCTCCCTTGACGGGAGAAGGTTGGGATGAGGGTGAAGCCCTTCATCATAACTATGTTGACACAGTACTAGTCCATAAGGACTAGTCCCCAGTGCTATGGAAGGGCAATATTACTGGATTGGCTGAATATATGTCAACAGGAGTTAGAACATCTTAAGCAAGGTGTAGTTATTCGGCATCACTGTATCGGGCGCGTGCTTTGTGGGATAATCTGGCGTGGTCGGTTATGCGGAGGGCATTCATCCGGGGTGTAGCCGATGGCCAGTGAACCGGTAGTAGAAAGCGCGGATATCGCCATTGTCGGCGCGGGGCCGGCGGGGCTGATGGCCGCCGCCGTCGCCGCCAGCGCCGGGGCCAGCATCGTGCTGATCGAGGCGGAGCAGCGCACCGGCGGCAGGCTGGGCCTCCAGACCCAGCCCCTGCAAGGCCCCATGTCCATCTACCAGGGCCTTAACGGCGTGACGCTCTGCCAGAGGCTCACTGCGGAGGCCATATCCGCCGGCACGAAGTTCCTGCTGGGCGCCAGGGCCGCGGACATTCGTCAGGTGGAGGGCGCCTGGGAGCTAACGCTGGCCGCCGAGGGGACTGGAGGAAAGAAGGGGCGTGTCACCGCCAGGGCCGTCATCCTGGCGGTGGGTTCGTGGGAGCCGTGGCTGGACTTCCCCGGCTCCAGGCTGCCGGGCGTCATGCTCTCGGGCGATGCCCAGGCCATGCTCAACGTGGGCGGCGTGCTGCCCGGAAGGCGGGTGCTCATGGTCGGCTCGGACAACGCGGGGCTGCTCATCGCGGCCAACCTGCGGGACGCCGGCGCGGAGATTGTGGCCGTAGTGGACGAGTCGCCCGCCGTGCTGGGGCGCGAGGTCAACCTGGCGCCGCTGCGGGACGCCGGCGTGCCGGTCTATACGTCCTCCAGGGTCGTCGCCGCCGAGGGCGGCGACAGGGTCAGGGCCGTGGCCATCGCCCGCGTGGACGAGCACCGGGCCAGGGTGCCCGGTACCGAGGTCCGCCTGGAGGTGGACACGGTCTGCCTGGCAGGCCCCAGGGTGCCTGAGTCCGCGCTGGCATCTGGGGCGGGATGCCCCTTGCTGGAGCTGGAGGCGCTGGGTGGGCCTGTGCCCGTCCACGACCAGCGCATGGCGACGCCCCTGGCCGGCCTGTACGTCTGCGGCGACGCGGCGGGCGTGGAGAACGGCGCGGCGGCGCTGGAGAGCGGCAGGCTGGCAGGGCTGTGGGCCGCGCGCTGGCTGGGGCGCCAGCACCCCCAGGCCACGGCCCTGGAGCGGCTGGCCCGCGGCCGGCTGGCCTACCTGCGAC
>DAOUAM010000071.1:0-12992 GCA_034433305.1 Dehalococcoidia bacterium
TGGAGAGGAAGAATATGTCCACGACCGCAGGGACAGCCCGCCGGAGCGGAGCGCATGTACCATGCACCGTGGGAGGTGCCCTGTGACAAGAGTAGCAATTGTCCTGGCCGAGGCCGTGGCCCGTGGCCTGAGAGGCCGCATCGAGGCGGGCGAGCACCCGCAGCAGGACTTCCTTGCCCTGAGTGACGCGCTGGGCGCGGCCCTGGTGACTCCAGGAGACTCACGAGTGCTGGTGGCGGGCAAGGCCGGTGCCCTGGCCAGGGCAGCCTGGAATGCCTTCAGCCAGCGCCACAAATATGACGTGCTTATAGCCGCCGTGGACCGAGTCGGCCTTCTCCTGGCAGCCCTGCTCAAGGCCGGCAGAGCGCCCCACCGTCTTATCGTCATCTGCCACGGCAAGATGGCGCGCCCCCAGGACCTGTGGGCCTTGAAGGCCCTGGGCCTGCATACCCGCATAGACCGCTTCGTGTGCTATGGCCCAGCGATGGCGCGGCGTCTGAGCCAGGCGCTGAGTCTGCCCGCCGGCCGGGTCGTGACGGTAAGGCACGCCGTGGACCATCGCTTCTGGCGCCCGCAGGATGTGGCCCCGGAGCGGCTCATCGTCAGCGCGGGCATGCTCCACAGGGACTATCCGACGCTTATCGAGGCCGTCCGCCCTCTGGATGTGCGCCTGGCTATTGCTGCGTTCAGCCCCTGGGTGTCGAGGCGAAGGACAGGCATCGCGCCAGAAGCGCTCCCTGCCCATGTCACTGTGACGCGCTGCAGCTATAGCGCGCTCAGGCAGCTATACGCCCGCGCCCTGTTCGTGGCCGTGCCCATGGACAACAGCCACAGCCAGGCCGGGTCGCTGGTGGTGTACGAGGCGATGGCCATGGGCAAAGCCGTGTTAGTGACGGCGACGCACGGCCAGCGGGCCATGGGCGTGGTCAGGGAGGGCGACATGGGGTTTTACATCAGCCCGGGCGATGTGGCTGGCTGGAGGGAGAGGACCGAGTACTTGCTGGCGCACCCTGAGGAGGCCATGGTCATGGGCCAGCGCGCCAGGGCCGCGGTGGAGGCGGGACTGAACCTGGATAGCTTTGTGCAGCACATGGCTGGCGTGGTCAGGGAAGTCACGGAGGAGTCTCGGGGCCACGCGCCCCTGGCACTGGGGTAGCACCTGGCCCCTGGGCCTGTGCTCAGGGGCCAGGTGCGCGCCTGGACGGGCCGGCATCTGGCCCTCCAGGCACGCTCTGGACATGCTTCAGGAGGCCTTGGCCACCTCTCGGGACTGGCCATTGCCCTGGTGCGGGGACTTGCCATATTCGAGGCCGAAACCTTCCCTGATGCCGTACACGGCTAGCTGCGTGCGATTGTCCAGCGTCAGCTTCTGCATGAGGCTGCGCACATGGGCGCGCACCGTGTTCTCAGAGATGAAGAGGGCGGCGGAGATCTCCTTGTTGGTCATGCCCTGGGAGATAAGCTCCAGCACCTCTTTCTCTCGCTGAGTCAGTGTGTAAAGGTTAGGCTCCGAGCTGTGATGGGTGTGCGTGTTATGGGCCAGGCCGGTCAGCAGCTTGCTGATCATGTCCTCGGACAGGGCGACTCCGCCTGAGACCACCTGCTTGAGCTGCTGTATCAGGCTCATGGCCTCGGCGTTCTTCAGAATGTAGCCCCTGGCCCCGGCGTGGACAGCCCGCAGTATATCATCCTCCTCGGTGGACACGGTCAGCAGGATAACCTGCACATTGGGCATTTCCCTCTTGATGAGCCTGGTAGCCGCCACGCCATCGAGTCCTGGCATGTAGAGGTCCATGAGCACCACGTCGGGCTGAAGCTCCCTGGTCTTGGTGACCGCATCGAATCCGTTGGTGGCCTCTCCCACGACCTCTATGCCCTTGTCCTCGCTGATGAGTTTCACTATCGCCTGGCGTACCAGGGTATGGTCTTCCACTACTAGTAGTCTAATCGCCATCAGACACCCCCTTGGTGGGATCCAGTGACCTGAGTACTTGCTTCGGGAGACGCAGAGACACTCTGGTGCCCGCGCCCCGTGTAGAATCAAGCTCCAACTGCCCGCCAATGGCCTGGCACCGCTCCTGCATGATACTCAGGCCGTGATGGCCCTCCTCGACGCAGAAAGGTGTGAAGCCCTGGCCATTGTCGGCTACGCAAACTTTGAGTGCAGCTTCATCTTCCTCCAGCACCACCCTCACCTCCTCAGCCTTACTATGGCGATAAGCATTTGCCAGGGCCTCGCGGAGTACCGCCGTGACGTGGTGTGCAATCCACCGGGGTACCTCCAGAGGCGTTCCCGGACTGCCCAGGTCAGACTCCACCCGGATACTGACCTTGCTCCGAAAGGACTCCACGCATTGAGCAATCTCAGACCGCAGGTCACACAGCCCCGCTCCTCCCGAGCGAAGTAGCCCCAGCAAGGCCCTGACCTCGTCGTACCCCTCCTGCGCCACCTGGCGCAGCGCGGCGAGCCGTCGCTGGTACTCGGTCATCTCGGGCGGAAGGCTGGCCTCCAGCGCGGACAGCTCCAGGCCCAGGTACAGCAGGCGCTGGGCCGGGCCATCGTGCAGCTCTCTCACCAGCCACCCTGGCAGGTCATCAGCGCTTGACTTTCCACCCAACAGCACCATTTCTCCGAGCCCTGGTCACGCCCGATGGCAACCCCCGCCCTGTCCTGTCCGGGGCCGGCCAGGGCATCCGCCCCCGCCCACGGACGCCTGTCCCGCCTGGCTCCTCCTGAGGAGCGGCGGGACTAATCCGGCGGTGGACTGCCAGCACCGCACGTGCAATAGCTTTTACAGGTGCAATCCCTCCAAAGTAACTAACAAAAGGGTAGCAATAGCTGGTAACCAAATAGAGAACAAGAGTCACACCTTGGTATCAGTTCAGTAACAGTTCAGCAACAAGTCCAGAAGACTGATGAAGAAGGGCGTATCCAGGCGAGGAAGTCGCCTATCGCGGCCTCACGAAGCTATAGCCCATGCCACGATGGGACCGGATGATATGGGGCTTCTGAGGGTCGTCGCCGAGCTTAAGGCGGAGGCGGCGGACGCACATGGTAATGGCAGACTTGCCCATGCTGGCGGTGTTCCATACCTTTTCCGCCAGCGTCTCGGTGGGAATGATACGTCCCTCGTTGCGCACCAGGTAAGAGAGCAAGTCCCACTCGGTGGGAGTAAGGTTGACCTCCTTGCCACTGACCATCACCCGGCGCCCCGTAAGGTCCACCATGAACCCCATGCCCGTGACCATGCCTTCGTCTTTCCATAGCTCAGGCTTCTGAGTACGACGCAGGATGGCCCTGACTCGGGCGAGTAGCTCGGTGTGGGAGAAGGGCTTCACGATGTAGTCGTCAGCCCCCATTTCCAGGCCCTTGACCCGCGCCATCTCTTCGCCCCTGGCGGTTACGATTATGACCGGCACGTCCGAGAATTTCCGCACCTCCCCCAGGACTTGCAGGCCATCAGTATCAGGCAGTCCAAGGTCCAGGGCTACCACATCCGGGGCCTCCGACGCCACCAGTCCGGCTACTTCGCCACCCCTGCTGGTGGCGATGACTCTGGTGTCAGGCCAGCGGATGGTAAAGCACAGAGTGATGGTGTCCACCATTTCG
The DNA here is from genome assembly GCA_034433305.1 of Dehalococcoidia bacterium. Classification (GTDB taxonomy): domain Bacteria; phylum Chloroflexota; class Dehalococcoidia; order Lucifugimonadales; family DAOUAM01; genus DAOUAM01. Next base: position 3,611 of record DAOUAM010000071.1, read on the forward strand.
GCTGAGTCTTCCACGACCAGGACCTTCATGTCAGTGCTCCTTCGGCCATGGTTGAGGCACTTGCTCAGGCTATTCTGGTCCGTCCAGGCACCTGGCCCAGTGGCAGCGAGAACCCGAAGGTACTGCCTTTGCCTGGCGCACTCTCCACCCAGATCCTGCCGCCGTGCGCCTCTACGAGCTGTCTGCACAGCGCCAGCCCAAGCCCGAGGCCGGGCGTCCGGCGGTCGCGCTCCAGCCGAAGGCGCGGCTGAAAAAGCCTCTGCTGGTCCGCCGGGGATATCCCCTTTCCATAGTCCTGGACCTCGACCACCGCGCGGTCGTCTTCGGCCCTTGCCCTGATGTCCACGCGGCCACCTTCCTGAGCGAATTTTACCGCATTGGACACCAGGTTGGACACAACCTGTTCCAGACGGTCAGGGTCTGCCTCAACAGTCGGAATCAGCCTGGGCAAGTCCAGAGCGAGTTTCATGCCCGCCGCCGCTACTTCTGGCTCCAGGCGCTGGGACAAGCCACGCAGCAGGGCCACCAGGTCCACATGCTCCATCCTGATGGTGAGGGAGTTGGTCTGGAACCCCACCGCGTCAGTCAGGTCGTCGGCGCGGGACTTGAGGGCACGTGCCGCCGCCAGGATGTTGTTCAAGAGTTTGCCTACAGGGTCGTCCCCACTGGGATTAAGGGCCTCCTGAAGCATTCCCGCTGAAACTATGATGGAGGTAACAGGCGCCTTCAGTTCGTGGGCCAGCACAGCGGCGAACTCCAGGGCGTGCCGAAGCTTCAGGCTCGCCTCCTGGTACCCTCGATGGGTGATCTCGAAGGCCGAGAGGCTCTCCACGAAGAAGTAGGAGGAGGCCTCGGCCCGCCTGGCACGCTCCCAGGACGTATCGGCGTCCAGCAACAGGCCCATCATGGCCTCGTGGTGGATGGCGGCCATCTCCAGCACGCCCACACCCAGGGCCATGGCCTGCCGCCCAAGCTCATACCCTCGGTTCAGCGCTGCTTCGCCCACGCCGGCGAAGTAGTCCTGCAAAGCCTCTGCATAGTCCCTCTTCAAGTCGCTCAATGCCTCGATGGCAACACACCTCCGGTGTAGCGCACCACCAGCACCAGGGCATCATCAGTCTCCCGCCTGCACCGGGCCAGGATACTGGCGGCGATAGCCTGCGGCGGTTCAGTCAGTCTCAGGGACTGCTCGAAGCTGCCGCGTATGCCGTCAGTTGTCATGACCAGCGTGTCACCGGGGAAGATGGGGATACTGGCCGGGCGCAGCGGAGGGAGACGCCCGCCCACCACACCGCTCAGAAGCAAAAGCGACTCCCTGGCGGGGCCAGAGGTTGGCCTGCTGCGCAGCAACCGGCCCTCCACGTTGCCCACGCCGGCCCAGGTCAGCGTGGCGTCCACGGCATTCAGGACTGCCATGCTGATGGCGGCGCCCCGCGTCAGCACCAGTCGCTCGTGGCAGCACTGGAACAGGGCGGTCAAAGGCAGAGTAGGGCAGGCCTCCAGCACCGAAATGGCGGTGCTGGAGGCCTGGCTGGCCTCCGGCCCATGCCCCAGCCCATCCACCACCGCGACCAGCAAGCCCCCGTCCAGGGGCCTGATAAGGCACTTGTCCGCGTTCTCCGGCTGTCCACGCATGGGCAGGGCGGCCACGCCGGACTGGAAGGGCAAAGTGTCCATCATTTCCATTTCTTGACGGTAACCACCGTGCCATGACCGATTTTGGACTCGATCTCGAACTCGTCCATCAGCCGCTTGGTGCCCGGCAAGCCAAGGCCCAGGCTGCCCGAAGTGGAATAGCCGTCCTGCATGGCCCGCGCCACATCGGCTATGCCAGGCCCCTCGTCCCTGGCCACTACCACGATGCATCTTCTGCCGCTTATCTCCTCCTCGAGCCGGATGACGACCTCGCCGCTGTGCGCATACAGCACTATGTTGCGGGCCAACTCCGAGATGGCCGTGGCGATGAGCGTCAAGTCGCTGGACGAGAACCCGGCCTCAGACGCCAGCACGCGCCCGGTCCTGCGGGCCGTGACGATATCCGCGTCTGACCTGATGAGTACCCGCACCTCTCGCCTCACTATGGTTGACCCTACAGTGGAAAGCCTCAGCGTCTCATCTCCTGCGGTGTACGAGGTCGCGCCTGACATGGTCATCAGCCACCCTGCGAGCACCCGCCGCGCCCTGACAAGGGAAAGCTAGCCCCTTAACAGGGTCGAGGGGACAAGGGACCAACCACGAGGCAATGCAACAGCGGGGACAAATGCGGGCACATCCCAACCCCCCTCCACCATGCTCACAGGCCACACTCCTCCCTAACGGCACACCCTAGACCAGGCCGGTCAATCTGTGAGGCTAGTACCTGGAGTAGTTCTGGCTGTCGAACCGCCTGGTGACGGCGTCCAGGTAAGCCAGGCCGTCTTCCAGGTCCAGGGTCGTGTGGACGTTCTCCAGCGTCAGGCCCAACTGCACCATGGAGAGCGCCACCTCCGGCTGAATGCCAACTATAACGGTCTGTGCACCCCGGAGCTTGATCATGTGGGCCAGGTCGCGCAGCGTGCGCGATGCGAAGGAGTCAATGACATCCAGCACTGTCACATCCACGATGACACCCCGCGCACGGTACTTGCCGACCTGCTCCACTAGCTGGTCGCGGAATCTCAACAGGTCGGCGTCGCTGAGAGCAGACTGTATAGATGCGATCAGGTAGTTGCCTTGTTTCAGGATGGAGACTTCAGCCACGCGCAGACCTACCACCACCAGGAGCGGGGTTGTCCCACTCCCCACAGCCAGAGCAGCCCTTCACAGGCAGGCCCTGCCTATCCACCAGTCCCAACAGTCATTGGGCCTCCTTCTGTGGAAGGCCAGTACTCCACGGTCTTCAATATACAGAACGCCAGCTTCTAGCCACTCGTTACAGTATTCATGGGCCTGACGCTTGTCAATGCTGGTCAAACAAGCTCCTGATATCAGGCCCCGCCCTCGTAGCAGTTGGGCTGGTACCAATGGCCCAATTGTATGGTCAGCCGGGCCAGCAGTCAACACATGACAAGCGCCAGCCATTTAGGCCAGAGCGACAGTGTCAAAACGCAAGAGGGTTACAGGCACATATTACTCCAAATGTGATGGCGAGTGCGCGGTCACACCACGTCACACGCTGGGGCCGGCACATGGGCAATGCTCTTTGTGGCACCATGTGCTAACATCGAATATGAGGCCAGCTCTGTGACGAGGTACTCATGGAACCCATACCCCTGGCGTTGACCTATGATGACGTGTTGCTAGTTCCCAGGTTCTCCTCCATCAGGAGTCGGCGCGACATTGACTGCACGACCAGGCTCACCCGCCAGATCAGCCTGAAGGCACCCTTCGTCAGCGCCAACATGGACACGGTTACCGAGTCCAGGATGGCGATAGCCATTGCGGAGTTCGGTGGCATCGGCGTGGTGCACCGGTTCTTGCCAGTGCAGGCCCAGGTACGCGAGGTCACGCGAGTCAAGCGCTACCAGAGCAAGGTCATAGAGGACCCGCACACCGTCTCGCCTGAGGCCCGCGTGGGTGAGGTGCGCAAGCTCATGGAGGTGCTGGGTGTCCATGGCCTGCCGGTGATCCGGGACGACAGGAAGCTGGTTGGCATAATCACCCAGCGGGACATTCAGCTTGCCAGCGACGACTCGCCCGTGTCGGAGCGCATGACGCCGTGGGACCGGCTGGTGGTGGCGCCCCCGGACGTCTCCCTGGAGCAGGCACGGCAGAAGATGAGCGACCGCCGCCTGGAGAAGCTGCCCCTGGTGGACAGTGAAGGGCGCCTGGTGGGACTCATCACCGCCAGGGACCTGGCCAAAGACGTGGACCTGGACAACTCCACCCGCGATGAGAAGGGCCGCCTGCGTGTGGCGGCGGCGGTCGGTGTCATCGGGGACTTCCTGGAGCGGGCCGAGGCCCTGGTGGAGGCCGGCGCCGATGCCCTGGTGATTGACATCGCCCACGGCGACTCGGCACTGATGCTGTCGGCTGTCCACCAGCTCAGAGAGAGGCTGGGCGATGTCCCGCTCATCGCCGGTAACGTCGCCACGCCAGAGGGAACTGAGCGGCTGGTCAAGGCCGGGGTGGACGCGGTCAAGGTAGGAGTGGGGCCAGGCTCCATGTGCATCACGCGGCAGGTGGCGGGCGTCGGCGTGCCCCAGTTCACCGCCGTGCTGGAGTGCGCCCAGGTGGCTCAAAGGCATGGGGTGCCCGTGATAGCCGACGGCGGCATACGGCACCCGGGCGACGTGGCCAAGGCCATCGGCGCGGGTGCTTCCACCGTCATGCTGGGCAACCTTCTGGCGGGGACCGATGAAAGCCCGGGCATCACCATCATGCGCAACGGCCGCAAGATGAAGGTGGCGCGTGGCATGGCATCGGCGGAGGCGACGGCGGACAGGGCGCTCCGCGACGACCCGACGCGCGGCTGGGCAGCCTGGGAGCAGTCCGAGTGGGAGGTGGCCCCGGAGGGTGTCCAGGCAGCCGTGCCGCATCGCGGCACGGCCCGCGAGGTGCTCCAGCAACTTCTGGCTGGGCTGCGCTCCGGCATGAGCTACTGCGACGCCGCCAGTATCGAGGACATGTGGCGCAACGCCCGCTTCGTGCGCCAGACCGAGGCGGGGCTGCGCGAGGCCGGGCCTCACGACATCGTGAGCTTCTGACGCAGACTGGGACCGGCCAGCGCTGGTGGAGGTGGAAATGGCCCTGGCGCACGAGCTTGCTTCCTTCGCAGTCCGCGCTTCCTACCAAGACCTGTCCGGCGAGGCCAGGTCGCAGCTAAAGGTCAGGGTGCTGGACAGCCTGGGCTGCGCCATCGGTGCGCTGGAAGGCGTCCCCATCAGGCTGGTCCGCCAGCAGGTGGAGGAGTTTGGCGGCAAGGGCCTCTGCACGCTGATAGGAGGGGGCGAGACGTCCCCCGACCGCGCGGCCCTGTACAACTCGGCCCTGGTCCGCTACCTGGACTTCAACGACAGCTACCTGGCCAGGGGCGAGACCTGCCACCCCAGCGACAACCTGGGGGCCGTGCTGGCTGCCGCCGAGTACGCCAGGGCTAGTGGCCGGGACCTGCTCGCAGCCCTTGCCGTGGCCTACCAGGTGCAGTGTCGGCTCAGCGATCTGGCGCCAGTGCGTGCCAGGGGCTTCGACCATACTACCCAGGGTTCCTATGCCGTGGCAGCCGGCGTGTCTCGGGCGCTGGGCCTGGACCAGGGCCGCGCCGCCAATGCCATCGCCATCTCGGGCACGGCCTTCAACGCCCTGCGGGTCACCCGCACTGGCGCGCTCTCCCACTGGAAGGGGCTGGCCTATCCCAACACGGCCTTCGCCTGCACCCACGCGGCCTTCCTGGCCATGCGCGGCGTGACAGGCCCGGCGGAGGTCTTCGAGGGCAACAAGGGTTTCATGGACGCCATCGCCGGCCGCTTTCAGATAGACTGGGGCAGGGAAGACCTGGAGCGAGTGACACGCACGATACTGAAGAAGTACAACGCCGAGATTCACTCCCAGTCCACCCTGGAAGCCGTGCTGGAGCTACGTGAGCGGTACGGCTTCGCAGCGGGGGACGTGGACCGGGTGGAAATCGAGACCTTCGACGTGGCGTACCACATCATCGGCGGCGGAGAGGAGGGGGACAAGACCGGCATCAGCACCAAGGAGGAGGCGGACCATAGCCTGCCATACATGGTGGCCGTGGCCCTGCTGGACGGCCAGGTGATGCCCGAGCAGTACGCGCCGGAACGCATAGCCAGCGACGACGTCCAGGCCCTGCTGAGGCGGGTGGTGGTGCGGCCCAACGACACATACAGCAAGCGCTTTCCCACCGAGATGCCCTGCCTCGTCAGGGTGTACCTGAGGGGAGGGAGTGTGCTGGTCAAGGCCCGGTCGGACTACGAAGGCTTCACTACCAGGCCCATGGCCTGGGAGACCGTGGTGGACAAGTTCAACCGCCTGGCCCGGCCCTACGCCGACTCCTCCCTCCAGGCGGCCATCGTGGACGCCGTGAGCAACCTGGACTCCCTACAGGTAAAGGACCTGACGGGCCTGCTGGCACGCGTGGGCACCAGGTAGCCTTACCACCACCGCCAGGAGGCGGTGCTGGACGGTGGAAACACCTTCACGCAGGCCTGGTACTGCACAAGGCTCTTTCACAAGGCGGGAGGTGCTGAGGCAAGCGCCGCCTCTGTAAACAAGCTGAATGACTACCGTGGCGGGCAGAAGGCCCACCCATGTCAGGAGGGACATCATGGACAGGACAAGAGTCGAGGCACGCGAGGAGCGGGCCTTCTCTTTCATCAGGCTCAACTCACGCGAGGGCAAGCCTCGCACCCGAGGCATCACTGAAATCCGGGGGCCTTACTATACCCCGGTGGGCCGGCGCTACCTGGAGGACGTGCTGGAGACCATGGGCGGCTACGTGGACAGCCTCAAGTTCGCTGGCGGCTCCTTCGCCCTGATGCCGCGCCGGGCCGTTGCCGAACTCATCGAGGTCTGCCACCGGCACAGTGTACTGGTCTCCACTGGGGGATTCATTGAGTACGTACTGACCCAGGGGCCTGAGACTGTGGAGCGCTACATTTCAGAGTGTCGTGACCTGGGCTTTGACATCATTGAGGTATCCACCGGCTTCATTACCGTCCCCACGGACGATGTCCTGCGGCTGATCGAGAAGGTGCAGGAGGTCGGCCTGAAGGCCAAGCCGGAGGTGGGGATACAGTTCGGCGCGGGCGGGGCCAGCGCCGCCGCCGAGCTGGAGTCCGAGGGCACACGCGACCCGGAGTGGGCCATCTCCCAGGCCCGCAGGTTCCTGGAAGCCGGCGCCTACATGATCATGGTGGAGTCTGAAGGCATTACCGAGAGCGTGAAAACGTGGCGTACCGATGTGCCGGCCAGGTTCGTCAACGCCCTGGGGCTGGAGCGCGTCATGTTCGAGGCGGCAGACCCCGCTGTTTTCGCCTGGTACGTCAAGAACTACGGGCCAGAGGTAAACCTCTTCGTGGACCATAGCCAGATAGTGCAACTGGAGTGCCTTAGGTCGGGCATCTGGGGCACCAGCAGCCTGTGGGGCCGTGTGCTGACTTACAAGGGCTAGCGCCTATCCCCGTCGGCATGCCCTTGCCTTGTTGTGGCACTGGGCGGAAGGTAAAATCGAAGGTGAGACGAAGTCGGCGGGGCGCATCCTCGGGCCGGGGACGCGCCGCGCCGGAGGAAAGCATGGCCGCTCTTGAAGAGTTCTACGGGCCCAATGCCGGCTACGTAATCGAGCTGTACGAGGCTTACCTCAGGGATCCCGGCTCCGTTAGCCCCGAGCTTCGCGAGCTGTTCCGTGGCTGGAAGCCCGAGGTCGAGGCACTCGTGGCCGCAAAGGTGGCCGTGCCACCCGCTGTACCGGAGCGGGCCTTGAGGCTGTTGTCCCTGGTGGAGTCCATCCGGGACAGGGGCCATCTGGCGGCCACCATAGACCCGCTGGGCCTGAGGGCCAGGGACGAGGCGCACGTCAAGCCAGAGACCCACGGACTGGCCGAAAGCGACCTGGAGGGCCTGCCGGCCAGCAGCATCGCCAGCCCCCTGGCGGAAGGCGCGGCCTCCGCCGCCGAGGCCATCACCAGGCTACGGAAGGTGTACAGTGGCACCGTCGGCTACGAGTTTGGCCACATCAGGGACACCCAGGAAAGGGACTGGCTGCGCCATGCCGTGGAGTCGGGCCAGTACCAGATCAGGCTTGACCCGACAGCCAGCCGCGAGCTGCTCCTGAGGCTATCCCAGGTGGAGGCCTTCGAGCAGTTCCTCCACCGCACCTTTCCGGGCCAGCGCTGGTTCTCCATCGAAGGCAACGACATGCTGTTGCCGTTGCTGGACGAGCTGGTGCGCCAGGCGGCAAGGGCAGGTATCACGGCCATGACCATGGGCATGGCCCACAGAGGCAGGCTCAATGTCCTCACCCACATCTTCCACAAGCCCTACCTGGTGGTGCTGGCCGAGTTCGGCGACGGCTACCGGGTGCATAGCATCGGCAGCGACGGGCTGGAGTGCGGCTGGATGCGGGACGTGAAGTACCATATGGGCGCCCGGGCCCGTGCCCCCTCCAGCGCCCCCGACGGCCGGCTTGAGCTGGTACTGATGTACAACCCCAGTCACCTGGAGCTTGTGGACCCGGTGGCCATTGGAGCAGCCCGAGGGGTGCAGGACGGCAGGGCCTCGCTGGAACGTCCGGCGCCCGATCATGACGCCGCCATGGCGGTGCTCCTCCACGGCGATGCCGCCTTCGCTGGCCAGGGCATCGTGGCCGAGACGCTGAACATGGCCCAGCTTGACGGCTACAGCACCGGCGGCACTATTCACATCATAGTCAACAACCAGATAGGTTTCACGACTACGCCACAGGAGGCCCACTCCACGCCTTACCCCACGGACGTGGCCCGAGGCTACGACGTGCCTGTAGTCCATGTCAATGCCGATGACGTGGAGGCCTGCCTTGCCGTGGCACGGCTGGCCATGGCCTACAGGCAGCGCTTCCACAAGGACTTCGTGATTGACCTGGTGGGCTACCGCCGCTACGGCCATAACGAGGCCGATGAGCCGGCCTTCACCCAGCCGCTCATGTACGAGGCCATAGGCAAGCACCCGTCGGTGCGGGCATTGTGGGCGCAGCGGTTGGTGGCCGAAGGAGTCCTCTCCTCGGAAGAGGCCGAGGACATGGTCAAGAACGTGGTGGCACGCCTCCAGGAAGCCAGGGCCTCCATGCCCGCTATCGTGGAGAGGCAGGAGGAGTTGCCAGGTCCGCGTGACGACCACGAGGACGCCCAGGCCCTCTCGACCGCCGTGTCGGTGGAGTCACTGGTCCGCCTGAACCGGGAGCTGCATACTCTGCCCCAGGGCTTCAAGCTGCATCCCAGGCTGGAGCGCCCCTTCGCCCGCCGGCGGGAGACCGCGGACCCCAATGCCCAGGTTGACTGGGCACATGCCGAGGCGCTGGCCTTCGCCTCCATACTGGCAGACGGCACCGCCATCCGCCTCACGGGTCAGGACACCGAGCGGGGCACATTCAGCCAGCGCCACGCGGTACTGCACGACGCCAGCACCGGCCAGCGTTTCATTCCACTCCAGACCCTTCCCAGCGCGCGAGCGCCCTTCTGGGTGTACAACAGCCCCCTTTCCGAGGCGGGCGCTCTGGGCTACGAGTACGGCTACACCCTGAGCGCCCCCGACACGCTGACGTTGTGGGAGGCCCAGTTCGGCGACTTTGTCAACAACGCCCAGTCGGTAGTGGACGAGTTCCTGGCCTCAGGGTACGCCAAGTGGGGCCAGCGTTCAGGCCTGATGCTGCTGCTGCCCCACGGATACGAAGGCCAGGGGCCAGACC
>DAOUAM010000072.1:0-61789 GCA_034433305.1 Dehalococcoidia bacterium
GGCCTCAGGCCCGCACGACGCCATCGCCGGCGCGCTGGCCCCGGCGCGCTGGCAGGCAGCCAGCACCAGGGCAGACGCCAGCGCCCAGGTGGCGGCCAGCAGCATGCGTGTCCGCGCCATGGCGTATTCCTCCGCTCTCGTTTCTCAGTCGCCTGGCTTCAGGCGGACGGTGAAGGCCCAGCGGCCCTCAAGCGCTCGTACCTCTCTATGACCAGGGCCAGGGTGCTGGCCCAGCCCCTGGAGGGCACAGGCCCTGGCCTACCGGCCAGGCGTGGGCGGTGGGGCGGGAGGCGCCATCGGCCTGCCAGAGCTGTCCGTGCAGGTGGGAATGATGCCCCCACCTGGGTTCACACCCAGCACCACCAGCGTGGCCCCCGGCGCCAGGCCTTCGCCCTCCACCATCAGGCCAACATCCCGCCCGACGTTCTCTCGCAGCGCGGCCTCCACCCTGGTACACCTGGCCGTCAGCCGGTACTCCTTGTTATCCCTGGTGGTCAGCGTCAAACCGTCTCGCGCCTCCAGGCGGCCTGTCAGGGAGATAAAGTTGACTGCCCAGCCGCTGGCCTGCTGGCCAGGCGGTGCGCCCGCTGCGATGGGATATGGCACTGGAGGGGCCACGACCACAGGGGCCGGCGTAGGCGTGGCCTGCAACGTGCCGCCCACGGGAAGCGAAGCCGCTATCTCGCGGAGCAGGTCAAGGGTAACGGAGTCGGACTGGGAGTACAGGAAATGTGTCAAATAGGTGGAACCTGGCTTGCGTCGTTCGTTGGGGTAAGTTGCTTGCCAGGCCAGCCAGACAGGCCCACCCTGGCCGTCCCTCTCCCAGCCCTCCACACCACCTACCCGGGTGCGTGCCGCGCCGGGGATGTTATCGGGCAGCCAGCCTCTGGCGTGGCCCACCTGGATGGTACCTCCCTCGCCGTTAGCATAGTCCAGGACAACCATCTGGCATGGGCACAAGGGCAGCGCCAGCGACTCCAGCAACGGGTGCGACAGGGCCAGGGTCACCCTGGCCAGCGAGTAGCCCTGGGGCAAGCGGGCAGGCTCGAAGACAGGGAACTCCGCCAGTTGCCGGGCGCGGGCCAGGGACACCTGCACCGGGTACCTGCCATAAGCAGCCGGATTGAGTCCCCTGGCGTCCTCCAGTCGGACAGGCTGGTTGCCTCGCATGGCGCTGATGGTCTCTCCCGTGCGGGCGTCCAGCACCTCCACGCCGTGGGTAAAAGGCGTAGGTGTGGCTGATGGCGGTGCGGCGATGCCAGCGGGTTCCCACCGGCCCTCCATGCTGACGACCCACACGGGTATGGTGCGGTCGTAGTAGGTCCGGCTGCTGGTGAAGCGGTCCTCGTACTCCTCCAGCGTCATGAGCCTTGCCCTGGGACTGCCGATGTCTCTGCCAGCGTTGACTTCAGGTATGGCCTGGGCTGCCCTTTTCAAGGCGATCTCAATAGCCTGCGTCTCGGTAAGGATGGGAAGCAGAGCGGCGTCCACCGGGTCCCTGCTATCGGACGACCTAGGCGCTGTGGCGGGGGGAACGACAGGTGTGCACGCCAGCAGTCCCAGCGTGGCTATCACCATGACCACCAGTGCGCGTGACATACAAGCTGCCTCCGGCGTTGGCCTTCAATATGAGTTAACGCAGGCGGACGCCGAATGGTTCCCCAGCGGCCTGGCCTGAATTGGGCCCGTGTGCAGACCATCCTTACCACGCCATGCGGCTGATGGATGTAGCCTGTATGACAGTGCCGGCTGGGCAGAGGCCCGGAGTGCTGGCGCGCCCGAAGGGATTCGAACCCCCGACCCTCGGTTCCGAAGACCGATGCTCTGTCCGCTGAGCTACGGGCGCGCGGCGCCTGTTACCATGACTCGCGCGTTGCGTGTCGTGCCAGGGGATGCCCGGGCACTTCGAGGTAGGTCTGTCCAAAGGGCCAGGTGTGCTGGCCAGACACGTCTATGGTAGCACGGTCTGTTCTGGCATGTACAGTGTAGCGGTGCACCCTGGAGCGCCATGCGTGGCCGTGCATGCCTGTCACGCAGCTTGCTTCCGGTGGTCCTGGTTACAGGGCCAGGGCTCACTTGTACTGGCTGTCCCACCCGCACGTGACATCATGCCCGGAGACCAGAGCGACCAGCACAGCCCTGGGCCTGAGCCACACGGTGGCGAGGATGTACCCAGAGCGTCCCATAGTCGGATTGGCCCGGCCGCCCTCCAGCCTCGCCTGGTACTAAGGGGTGAGGTGCGCCTGGCCGTGGGGAGTACAAGGCGCTCCGGCAGCGGGGTATAATTGGGGGACTTCGTCTTCGGCGCAGGTAGCTTCCCTTCATATGCGAGGTGAGCATGTTGCACACGCCACTCTGTGACCTCGTAGGCATCCAGGTCCCCATAGTCCAGGCCGGAATGAGTGCCGCCACGTGCGCCGAGCTGGTGGCCGCGGTGTCCAACGCGGGCGCCCTGGGGAGCCTCGGCGCGGGACAGTGGCCCATCGAACATCTCAGAAGCCAGATGGCGCTGACACGGGAGCTTACATCCCGGCCCTTCGCCGTAAACTTCCTGGTGCCAGTGCTGGACCAGCAGGTGTTCAGGGCCGCACTCCAGGCGAGGCCGCGCGTCGTCTCCTTTGCGCTGGGCGACCCTGGAGACCTGGTCAGCATGGCCCACGACGCGGGGGCGCTGGTGATGCACCAGGTGACGACGGTGAGGCAGGCGGGCCAGGCGGCTGAGCGTGGCGTGGACATCATCATTGCCCAGGGCAGCGAGTCCGGCGGCTTCGGCGGGAGCGTGGCCATGGCCATCCTGGTGCCGCAGGTAGTGGACGCCGTCGGCCCCATACCAGTGGTGGCCGCTGGCGGCATAGCCGACGGACGTGGCCTGGCTGCCGCCCTTGTCCTGGGCGCCCAGGGTGTCAACATCGGCACCCGGTTCATCGCCTCCACCGAGTCCAATGCCCATGAGTCGTGGAAGCGGGCCATTCTGGCCGCCGAGTCGGAGGACGCGGTCAAGGTCGAGTTCATGGACGACGTGTTGCCTGCCACGCCAGGCGCGTACTACGCGGTGCCACGCGCCCTCCGGACAGCCTTCATTGACCAGTGGACCCAGGCCCCGGGCCAGGCCCGGCCGGACAGGCGGGCCTTACAGGGCCAGGTGATGTCGGCGCTCCAGCAGGGCCGGGTACACGAGCTGGTGCCCTTCGCGGGGCAGTCGGCCGGTGCGGTCCGCGAGGTCCTGCCGGCCGCCGAAATCGTGCGCAGGATGGCTTCCGAGGCCCAGGAGGTGCTGCAGCGGGCCGCGAGGCTATCGGCCTAGGCGCGTCCCAGGTTGAGGCCGCGGCAGGCCTGATGGCAGGTCGTGGATAGATGTTGGTAAGACAACCAGCACGCCAGGAGGTGTAGCATGCTCGACCTGTTGGTTCGCGGCGGACAGGTGGTGACGCCTTGGGGAGTCGGCAACTGGGATGTTGCCATTCAGGGCGAGAAGATCGTCGCCGTGGCCGAGCCAGGGGCCGTGATGGCGGAGGCAGCCAGGGTCATTGATGCCTCGGGCAAGATTGTGGTGCCCGGCGGCATCGAGCCACACGCCCATATCGGCGGGCCACGCCAGCCGGAGCGCTCCGGCGCTCTGCCGGTGTCCCGCGCCGCCATCTACGGCGGGACTACGACAGTCCTGGACTTCGCCACTCAGGTGCCAGGCCACGACCTTCATCACGCCCTGGACGAGGCCGCCCAGCGCTGGCGGGGCAACGCCTACACCGACTACTCGTACCACCCCATCTTCACCCGGGGCGCGGGCCTGGACGCCATCAATCAGATCGGGGAGCTGGTGGAGGCCGGGTTCCCCAGCTTCAAGGTGTTCACTACCAGCATCCGGCCCCCCGAGGTACTTCCCCAGGACAACCGGACGGACTTTGGCAGGCTGGCCGAGATCATGGAGCGAGTCTCCCGCCACGGCGCCATGCTCATGGTCCACGCCGAGGACGATGACATGGTACAGTACAACTACGCCATGGCCAGGGACAGGGGCCAGTGGGAGTGGTGGAACATGCACCTGGTCCATACCAACCTGTCCGAGGACATATCGTTCCGGCGGGTGGTGCGTCTCGCCAGGCACAAGGGCGCGGCCATTTACTTCGTCCACGTCAGCGCCAGGGAAGGTGTGGAGGCCGTTGGGGAAGCCAGGGCCAGTGGACTGCCTGTCTATGGCGAGACGCTCCACAACTACGCCTGCTTCAGCGCCGACAACTACCGCGAGCCTGACGGCATGAAGTACCACACCTACCCGTCCCTCAAGTCCGAGGAGGACCGCCAGGCACTGTGGGCGGGCCTCCTGGACGGCAGGCTTTCTACCATCGCCACTGACCTGGTGTCCACTACCTGGGAGGTCAAGATTAAGTACAGGACCGTGGCCGACGTGACGGGCGGCCACAATGGCATCGAGACCCGCATGGGCATCGCTTACACCGAGGGCGTGGTCAAGCGGGGCATGTCACTCCAGCGCTTTGTGGACATAACCTCCACCAACGCGGCCAGGATATTCGGGCTGTACCCCAGGAAGGGCGTGATCGCCGTCGGCAGCGATGCTGACATCGCCATCATAGACCCCTCCATCCGCAAGCGGCTGACGCTGGACGACCTGCACCTGGAGGACTACAGCATCTGGGAGGGCTGGGAGGTACACGGCTGGCCGGTCACCACCATCCTGCGTGGCAAGACCATGGTGGAGGAAGGCAAGCTGCTGGCGTCGGCAGGCTCCGGGCAACTGGTGTCGCGCAAGGTCCAGGGTGAGGTGGTGGCGCGGCCAGTTTGCTAGAATGCCAGCCCTGTCTGGGGACGCGACAAGGTGGCGGGACATGGCGGGGGCAGTCGCGTGCCGCCCCTGGTAGCACGCGCTACCAGCCTCTCGCTACGCGCTGGAGGGAGGCGCCACAAAAACTTACCCCGAGTGACCTTTCAGTGTACCTCACCAGCCTACGGTGCCCTATGCGCCTTTCGGGTACGGGCCTTTCGGCCTTTCCCCTACTGACCGTTCGGTATCCTTCAGTCCGGTGAGTTTACTTTACTGAATCACTCGGGGCACTTTCATCATAGCATAGCGTCGTTATATGTCAAGCACGAGACGAAAATATAATACCATCAGACCAGGCGTGTACCTGATGCGTTAGTCCATTTGTGCAAGGGCCTGGCGCGGAGCATCCCCCTGCTGGCCGGCCAGGCCCAGCCCTAACGCTTCGGCGGTATGGCGATCCACAGGAGCAGGTAGGGTAGCAGCCCTGGCAGCCCACCGGGCAGCAGGAGTATCAGGAAAATAATCCTGAAGAGCCAGGGGTTCACGCCAAAAAACTCGCCAAGCCCACCGCACACGCCCGCGATGATGCCGTTCTGCCGTCGCAGCTTGTTGGTCTCTGCCGTCATGCTTATCACCCTGTACCCTGTCAGCGCTAGCAACCTCAAGGGCCATCGCCTCACCAGTAGAAGCAGCAGCAACCGTATCATGGCTCCACTTCTCCCCTCCCCTCTCGGTCCGCCTTGCAGTCGCTCTACACTTACCATTGTAGCGCCATGGACAGGGGATGTGCAGGCAAGGCAGGTGGATGGACTCCCGCCTCGACCAGTGCTACATTAGGGAGCCATCAAGGGCCCAAGGAGCAAGCGCATGAAAGCGGCAGTCCTGTACGAACCCAAGACACCCCTGCGTATTGAGGAGCTGGACCTGAAGGACCCCGGCCCTGGCGAAGTGCTGGTGAAGCTGATGGCCAGCGGCGTGTGCCATTCCGACTGGCACGTGGTCAAGGGCGAGTGGGGCCACGTCCCGCTGCCATCTGTGCTGGGCCACGAGGGCGCGGGCATAGTCGAGGCCGTGGGCGCTGGTGTCACCGGCGTCCGGCCCGGCGACCACGTGGTGCTTTCCTGGAAGACAAGCTGCGGCCTGTGCGAGATGTGCCAGAAGGGCTGGCCCAACCTGTGCGACCGCTCGCCGGCCGTGGCATCGAAGCCCACCCTCCGTGGCAGAGGCACCGCCATCAACCAGATGGCCGGCCTGGGGACATTCGGGAGCCATACGGTGGTGCCCGAGGTGGCCGCTGTGCCCATAGACAGGGACATACCCTT
This sequence comes from Dehalococcoidia bacterium, assembly GCA_034433305.1. GTDB lineage: Bacteria > Chloroflexota > Dehalococcoidia > Lucifugimonadales > DAOUAM01 > DAOUAM01. The sequence continues at coordinate 6,103 of DAOUAM010000072.1, forward strand.
CGCCCAGGCGGCGCTGGTGGGCTGCGGCGTGACCACGGGCGTGGGCGCGGCCATCAACACCGCCGGAGTCCAGCCGGGCACCACCTGCGCCGTCTTTGGCTGCGGCGGCGTGGGCCTGAACTGCATCCAGGGCTGCGCCATCGCCGGCGCCACCACCATCATCGCCGTGGACCTGCTGGACAACAAGCTGGAGCTGGCGCGCCAGTTCGGGGCCACCCATACCGTCAACGCTTCCAGGGAAGACCCGGTGGAGCGCATCAAGCAGCTTACCGAAGGCAAGGGCGCTCACTACGCCTTCGAGGCCATTGGCCTGGTGGAGAAGCCCTTCGTGCAGAGCATCCTGTGTACCCGCAAGCGCGGCGTCACAGTCTGGGTAGGCCACGCGCCGCTGAACACGCCGGTCACCATAGACGCCCGGGCGCTGATGCCCGAGAAGACGGTGATAGCCTCCATGTACGGCAGCGCTCGGCCCCACATCGAGTTCCCCAGGCTACTGGCGCTGTACAAGGCCGGCAAGCTCAAGCTGGACGAGCTTATAACCCGGCGCTTTCCCGTGGAGGATGCCAACAGGGCCTTCGAGGCCCTGGGCCGCGGCGAGGTCGCCCGCAGCGTGCTGCTGTTCGAGTAGCGTGGCCGGTGTCCCGGTCACACCAGGGACTTTCCCTTACCTGTCGGTGGCAGGCTGTCGCGCTTGTCGGACTGCACAGGCCGCCGTGCGCTGGTAAGCGCCTTGCGAAAGGCCAGGCACGGACGTATTGTGCCCCAGCAGGCCCCTGGCGAGACGAACAGGCCTACTGGTCCCCTGCCGAATACCATGGAACAAAACCCCCCTTTGCGCCGTCTGGAAAATTAGAAGAAGTGGTTGAAAGCGCGGAAACGAGGGGGAGCAGCCATGGTGCAGGCAGTTGTGGAGCAGACGTTATCAGTCCGTCAGGGCCAGGCGCCTTCGATGTCAAGGAGCTACCTGGCTGGTGCTGCCGCGGTCCTCAGGTCCTCGGCCACCTGGACATCCCTGGCGATAGCGGGCCTGTCCTTTGTCCTGGTCTCATCGCTGGTCTATTTCAGGGAGCAGATGGCCCAGCTTGGTAGCTGGGGCTACGTGGGTGTGTTCTTCGCGGAGTTGGTAAACAGCGCGGTCATCCTGCTGCCCACGCCAGGCCCGGCCTACACCCTGGCGGCGTCGGTGACGCTCAACCCTCTGCTGGTGGGAGTGGTCGGCGGGCTGGCATCTGGCATGGGCGAGCTGGTGGGCTATACCGTTGGCACCAGGGGCAGGCGGGCCATGGGTACGGGGAGGCTGGTCGAGCGCTTCAAGGCGATGGCCATGCGCTGGGGTGGCAAGGCCCTCTTCGCCTTCGCGCTGCTGCCCCTGCCCTTCGACGTGGCGGGCCTGTGGGCTGGCGCCGTGCGCTACCCCCTGTGGAGATTCTTGCTGTACGTCACGGCTGGCAAGGTGCTGAAGGTCACGGCCATCGCCTTCATGGGCTACTACGGGCTGTCCTGGCTGCTGCGCCCTCTGGCCTAGAGGCCGACGCGAAAACACAGGGCCTGGCCGGTGTGTCAACAGCCGGCCAGGCCCTGCTTTCCTGGACAGACTGCTCAGGCCAGGATCACCCTGACAATCTGGCGCTCCAGTTCGATGCCCACCTGGCTTACCAGGTCGAGGCGGTTGGCCCTGCCGCTGGTCACCATGTAGGCGACGCCCAGGATGCGGCCCACGCGGAAGTCCACCACGGTACTGGACAGCAGCCCGCCGGGGCCTTGCTGCACCGCCAGGATGCCTACAGCCTCGTCGTGGAACCCGGCCACCTCCAGGCGCTCGGCCGCTACTAGCTGCTGGCCGTTGCCCATGGGCTTGCCCACGTTCTCCTCGAACTGCTTGACAAAGACCTCTGACATCCACTGGGATACGGCAGCGTGGTCGTGGAACAGGTGGGCCACTGTCGCCACCACGAGGCTGGTGCCTTCGGGCAGGGGCTGCTGGCCTGCCTGGCTGGATGCAAACTCCCTCACATAGCCTGTGATGCGGCCCATACGCTCGAATTCCGAGGCGGTGCTGCCAGGGAACCCGTGCTCGGCCAGCATCTCGTTGTCCAGCACTCGCTCCCGGAGGACCTGGAACTCCCGGAACTCCTCTGGAAGCTGGTGCTTCTGGAGCACCATTGCCTGAAGGTCTTTCTCAGAAACCCTGTATGTGGCAGCGATGACTGCTCCAGCCAAGAGCAACCCTCCCAAAGTCAGTGGTGGATACTTCGATTATAAAGCATACACAGGCAGTCGGCGCCAGAAGCTCGACATTGACAAAGGCCAGCGGCGTGGATATACTGCCCTGCACAGGAGCGCCGGCGTCCATGACATCCGCACGTCCCCAGGTAGGACTGGCGTCCAACCGCCATGTCCGTGAGCAATACATAGACCCGCAGGACCTCGCCCGGCTGGGGGCCATTGCTGACTTCCACTGGGCAGAGTTCAACGAGCCTTCAAGCTGGGATGAGCCTCCCCCGCCCGACCCTGGCGTGGAGGAGCGGCTAGTCGCCTTCGCCAGGGGACTGGATGCCCTGGTGGTCTGCCACGGCGCGCCTCGCGTCACCGGCCGGGTGCTGGACGCCTCGGCCAGGCCCCGCCTCGTGGGAGAACTGGAGGGCGACCGCTTCGCCAGGCGAATAGACGTGGAGGCGGCGGCTGCCAGGGGCGTCAGGGCCGTGGACACCACCCACGGTTCCTCCTACCCGGTGTCCGAGTGGGCGCTGGCGCTGATGCTCATTGGCCTGCGCAACGCGGGCGCCCACTTCCGGCGGCTCATCAGCCACCAGCCGGCGCCAGGCTTCGATGAGCGAGGGACGGACCCGGGCTACCAGCGGGGCGAGCTTACGGGAAAGCGCGTGGGGCTTATCGGCTGCGGCCACATCGGCCGGCGGCTGCTGGAGTACCTCAAGCCCTTCCAGGTAGAGGTGCTGGTACACGACCCTTACATTCCCCGGGAGGTCGCCGACATCTACGACTTCACCCTGACGTCGCTGGAGAAGGTCATGTCCGGGCCGGACGTGGTGGTGTGCCTGGCACCGCTGACGCCCAGGACCCGTGGTATGCTGGGCGCGCGGGAACTGGCCCTGCTCAGGCCCGGCGCGGTCTTCGTCAACGTCTCCCGTGGCGCCATCGTCCACTCTGACGCGCTGATAGCCCGGCTGAGGCAGGGGGACATCATCGCGGCCCTGGACGTGTTCGACCCGGAGCCGGTCCCCGTGGACTCGCCCATCCGCGACCTGGAGAACGTCTTTCTGACGCCCCACATCGCCGGCGTCACGCTGGCGTCGCGCAAGCGCTTCTTCAGCCTCATGGTGGACGAGCTGCAGCGCTTCTTCGCGGGCCACGAGACGCGCCACGACCTGACACCGCGCACCATGGCCAACCGGCGAGGCGACGCTCCGCCTCTGCGCTAGGGCGCTGCCCTGGCGCGGCAGTGCCTTTAGACAAACCAGGAGACTTCTTGCTACAATTTCACCGGGCGGCCGGCTGCGCGAGGCCACACCAGCCCTCAGGGGCCAGTCCCTCTGGCCCGCTCGCCCAGGTGGCGGAATGGTAGACGCGGCGGACTTAAAATCCGCTACCCGCAAGGGTGTGGGGGTTCGAGTCCCTTCCTGGGCATATGGCATTTCAGCCGAGGGGTTTATCCGCCCTATATACCCCTTTCGCCTCGGCGCAGCGGCATATAAGGATGGGCGTTGGCGACTTCCTCGTTGAACTCCAGGCCCAGGCCCGGCTTCCTGGAAAGCTCCACGTAGCCGTTCTTCTGGCGCGGCAGGCCGTCAAAGACCTGGAAATAGTGCGGCTCGTAGAACTCGGCGTGGTACTCCTGGATGAGGAAGTTGGGCATGGAGAGGTCCAGGTGGAACTCGGCCATGGTGCCCACTGCGGCGTTGGTGTTGTGCGGCGCCATCATGACGTGCTGCGGCTCGGCGATGGCCGCGATCTTCTTCAGCTCGGTGATGCCGCCAGCGTTGCAGATGTCCGGCTGGAGGATGTCCACGGCCTCGGCCTTGACCAGCTCGTAGAAGGGGAACTTCAGGTACAGGCGCTCGCCGGTGGCTATGGGGATGTTCACCCGCTGGCGCACCTGGGCCATCTCCGAGACGTTCTCCTGGGACACCGGCTCCTCGAACCAGAAGGGCCGGTACTTCTCCAGCCGCTGGCCCAGGTGGATGGCGGTGAAGACGTTGAACTTGGCGTGGACCTCGACCAGGATGTCCACGTTGGGGCCTACGGCCTCGCGCACGGCGGCTACGCGGTCCTCGGCTAGCTGCGCCTCCTCGGGCGAGATGGTGTAGTAGTTGTGCTGGCCGAAGGGGTCGAACTTCATGGCCGTGTAGCCCATCTCCACGACCTTCTTGGCCTCCTGGGCGTTCTGCTCCGGCGTGCCCGGGTTGGTGTACCAGCCATTGGCATAGACCCGGATGCGTGGCCGCACCGGGCCGCCCAGCAGCTCGTACACGGGCCGGCCCAGGGCCTTGCCTTTGAGGTCCCACAGGGCTATGTCAACGCCCGACAGCGCCGTGCTGAACAGCCGCCCGCCGCGGCCGCTGTTGTCCTGGTGCAGGCGCATCCAGTGCAGCTCGTGGTGCATGGGGTCCTTGCCCTTCAGGTAGGTCTCGGTCCACTCCTCCAGGAGCTGGACGACCATAGGCTCGTAGCCCAGCATGGAGGCCTCGCCCAGTCCCTCGATGCCCTCGTCGGTCAGCAGCCGCAGGATGAGCCAGTTGCGCTTGGCGTTCCTGTGCTGGGACGAGAAGATGTGTGTCTTGATGCCGGTGATCTTCAATGGAGTGCCCCCTCGCTCGGCTGACGGGGGCGCGGCGTGCGGCCCCTGTCAGCCTTCGCCTGGAATTTCGCGTCAGAGTTTACTATGGCACGGCCATGCCAGCAAGCGGCGCCCCGCCGGGGGCTGTCCCACCTTAGCAGGTGCGTCGCTGCTGTGTGGTGCCCACTGGCACCATGAGGCAGAGGCCACTTTTCATGCTCACCCCACCCAGCCCCGCCGCTTACAGGCCCTCCGCCAGGACACTGCTGGCTGCTGACGCCACCGGCGGCAGGTGCTATCATGTTTGACGCCAGGTATGACTATCCCTCTGAGGTGACCTCTTTGGACCGCAAACGCTCCAGCGAGCTTTATGCCAGGGCCAGGCAGTACATCCCCGGCGGCGTCAACAGCCCGGCGCGGTCGTGGCGCGCCGTGGGCGGCGAGCCGCTGTTCATCGCCCGGGGCGCTGGCTCGAAGATTTGGGACGCCGACGGCAACCAGTACATTGACTACGTCGCATCCTGGGGGCCGCTGGTACTGGGCCACGCCCATCCCCAGGTCATCGAGGCCATCAAGGCCACGGCCGAGCGGGGCACCAGCTTTGGCGCGCCCACGGAGCTGGAGAACGAGCTGGCCCAGATCGTAGTAGAGTCTTTCCCTTCCATAGAGCTGGTGCGCTTCGTCAACTCGGGCACCGAGGCCACCATGAGCGCCCTGCGGCTGGCCCGGGCCTTCACCGGCAGGGACAGGACCATCAAGTTCGAGGGCGGCTACCACGGCCACGCCGACGCGCTGCTGGTGGCCGCAGGCTCCGGCGCCACGGCCCACGGCATCCCCGACAGCGCCGGCGTGCCAGCGTCCTTCGCCCGCGACACGCTGGTGGCCCAGTACAACGACCTGGACTCGGTGGAGCGCTACTTCCGTGCCTACCCCGATGGCATCGCCTGCGTCATCGTGGAGCCTGTGGCCGGGAACATGGGCGTGGTGCCTCCCCTGCCTGGCTTCCTCCAGGGCCTGCGGGAGCTTACGGCCCGCCACGGCGCCCTGCTCATCTTCGACGAGGTCATCACGGGCTACCGGGTCACCTACGGCGGCGCGCAGCACATCTACGGCGTCACGCCCGACATCACCTGCCTGGGCAAGATCATCGGCGGCGGCATGCCCGTGGGCGCCTACGGCGGCAGGCGCGACATCATGCAGAAGGTGGCGCCCCTGGGGCCTATGTACCAGGCCGGCACCCTCTCGGGCAACCCGGTCGCCATGGCCGCCGGCATCAAGACGCTGCAACTGCTGAAGCGCCCCGGCGTCTATGACGGTCTGGAGGCGAAGTCCGACAGGCTGGCCCAGGGCCTGCGGCAGGTCTTCGCCCGCCACGAGGTGCCGCTGCGCATCAACCGCGTCGGCTCCATGATGACGCTGTTCTTCAACGCCGGCGAGGTCACCGGCTGGCCCTCGGTGGCGGCCTCCGACCGCCAGGGCTTCGCCCGCTTCTTCCACCGCATGCTGGCGGAGGGCGTTTACCTGCCGCCGTCGCCCTTCGAGGCCATGTTCGTGTCCACGGCCCACAGCGACGCCGACATCCAGGCGACGGTGGAGGCGGCGGACAGGGCGCTGAGCAGCGGCTAGGCGCCCCCTCCCCTTCGACAGGCTGCCCTTTCCCCCGCCCTACGCCGTGGCGATGGGCTGGCGCTCGGTGAGCAGCCGGTGGAGGGTGTCGCCCAGCACCCAGGCCCGGTCTTTCTCCGGCATGAAGACACAGTGAGTCCGCACGGCCTCGATGCACTGGCGATAGGTGCAGTGCGGCCGCGATACCGGGTAGTCTGACCCCCAGCACATGCGGTAGGGGCCGAAGTGCTCGTAGAGGACGCGCACCAGCCAGAGCATGTCCGAGTAAGGGTACTCCCAGCGCGTCTGGGAGGCGTAGTAGAAGCCCGAGACCTTCAGGCAGATGTTGGGCAGCCTGGCCGAGGCCAGCACCTCCTTGAGTCCTGTGCCCTCCGGCCCCTGGCTGGCGCGCACACCCGAGAGATGGTGGCAGAGGATGGGCATGGAGGGGAAGCGCTCGGCCAGCCTGCGTATGGCCGGCTGGTGGTGCGGCCCGCAGGCGATGGAGGCGATGAGCCGGGCTTCGGCGGCCACCTGGAAGAACTCCAGGCCCTCCCTGGAGTAGAGCCAGGAGCCATCGTCGTCGGGCAGCAGGTAGTGGTTGAAGCCCTTGATGCCCGGCCAGCGCTGGATGGCGCGCCGGAGCCTGTCGGCGGCGCCGGGCTTGTGGTACAGGTCGGGCCTGCCCTCGCCGCCGCTGTCTATGTCGGGGAAGAAGTGCAGCCGCGTGGGGTGCTTGCGGGACTCCTCCCAGATGTAGTCGTTATTGTCCGGGTTGCGGTGGATATTGGCGCAGACGACCACGGCCTCATCCACGCCGTTCTGGTCCATCTCGAAGAGCAACTGCTCCACGCGGCCGCGGCTTTCGTCGTCGGGCACCGGCGGCTGATAGGGCCAGCGCCGCCAGGCATGGCAATGGCTGTCTATGATCACGCTGGACCTCCTCAGTTCATGCGCGTGCCGCCGTTGACGTTGAGGGACTGGCCGGTGATGTTCATGGCATCGTCGGAGGCGAAGAAGGCCACGGCCTTGCCGATGTCCTCGGGCGTCTGCTCCCGCTGGAGCGGGCAGCGCTGCCGGATGGACTCCTCGAAAATCTGCCGCGTGGTCATATGCCGCCTGGACGGGTCATTGCGGCGGGTGCGCTCGGCGATGCGCTCCCACATGGGCGTCCAGATGGTGCCGGGACAGACGCAGTTGACGTTGATGTTGTAGGGCGCCAGGTCCAGGGCGAAGGACTGGGTGAGGTGGATGACGGCGGCCTTGGATGCGCCGTAGGCCCCGCCGCCGGCCGAGCCTGCCCGGCCGGCGTGGGAGGCGATGTTGACGATCTTGCCGTAGCGCCGTTGCCTCATGTGCTCCGCCACGGCCTCGGACATGAGGACGGTGCCCTTGACGTTGACGTCGAAGGTGATGTCCCAGTCCTCCTCGCGGGACGTGGTGGTATCCTCGAAGCCCGGCGCGCCTATGACGCCGGCCGCGTTCACCAGGATGTCCACCCTGCCGAAGTGGGCGATGGCGGCTTGCACCATCTGCTGGACTTCCGCCCTTTTCGTAACGTCCACCCGGAAGGCCCTGGCCCTGTGGCCAAACCTGGCCAGTTCCTCCTCGACCTTCCTGGCGCCATCCAGGTTGAGGTCGGCGACGGCCACATCGGCGCCGCGCTGGGCCAGCACCAGGCATATGCCCCTGCCCAGCCCGCTGGCGCCGCCCGTCACCAGGGCTACCCTGTCGCTGAGCTGCATAGTGTCCCTCCCTGAGCGTTTGCTGGTGGCATAAATCTACAGCCTGAGGGCCGAGGCGTCAAACGGGGGGCTAATAGCTATCAGCCTTCAGCTCTTCGGCAAGCTCAGAGCAGGCTGGAGAGGGGGCTTGTGAGAGTGTGGCCTGGCGGCGCTAAAATGTAGGCCAGCGTAACAGGGAGAGGGTGCCATGGCTGCCAGGATACCCACGGAGGCCGAGGTCATCGGCTACTTCCAGTCGCTGAGCAACTGGGGACGCTGGGGCAAGGACGACCAGCTAGGGACGCTGAACCTGGTGACGCCCCGCAAGCGGCTGCAGGCGGCCTCGCTGGTGCACGAGGGCGTCACCGTTTCCTGCTCCACCACCATCGGCTACGAGCGCCAGCCGGACCTGCGGCGGCCGCCGGTGCGCTTCATGGTGGAGAGCGGCGAGGGCTACGCCACGGGCCAGAAGGTGACCAACCGCGCCAGCCAGGTGGCCATGGAGTTCATCGCTATGCACATCCACGGTGGCGCGGTGACCCATCTGGACAGCCCTGCCCACTTCTTCTGGGAGGGCCAGATGTACAACGGCAGGCCGGCGCACCTCATCTCCACCAGCCTGGGCGCCACGGCGGAGGCCGTGGAACTGGCCAGGGACGGCATCGTGACCAGGGGTGTGCTGGTGGACGTGCCGCTGGTGCGCGGCGTGAAGTGGGTGGAGCGCGGCGAGGGCGTCATGCCCGAGGACATCCTGGCCGCCGAGGAGCGCTGCGGCTTCCGCGTCGAGGAGGGCGACGCCCTGCTGGTGCGGACAGGCCAGCTCTATCAGCGCAACACCGAAGGCCCGTGGGAGCTGGACAGGCTGGGCGGGACGGCCTGCCAGGCGGCGTGCTTGCCTCTGTTCCACCAGCGCGGCATCGCCCTGCTGGGCAGCGACACCACCAACGACGTTATCCCCAGCGGCTACCCGCGCCTGCCCAACCCCATCCACCAGGTGGGACTGGTGGCCCTGGGCCTGTGGGTACTGGACAGGGCTGACCTGGAGGCGCTGGCCCAGGCGTGCCGCCAGCGCAACCGCTGGGAGTTCATGCTATGCATCGGCCCGCTGCGGCTGTCCAGCGCCACCGGCTCTCCGGTGAACCCGCTGGCCGTCTTCTGAGTGGCCGCTTCACGGGCCGGCGGAGGGCGCTAAGCTCTCAGCAGCCGCACCAGTTCCAGCAGGGCGTGGGTCGTCGCTCGGCTGCGGATGCGCAGGCGGTGCGTGGGGTAGCTGCCTCTGATGGAGCTGGCCCTGCCGTTGACGGCGAAGCCGATGTAGGATGTGCCCAGGGGCGGACCGGACGGGACTGAAGCGGTCACCACGCCCGTTATGCCGATGCCCACGCTGGCATTCAGGCGCTGGCAGGCGGCCCGCGCCATGGCCTCGGCCACCTGGGGGCTGACAGGCCCGTAGTCCTCGAGGAGCCGAGGCTCCACGCCGCTGGCCGGCAGCAGGTCGTCGCCGGTGACCACGATGCTGCCACGGAAGAAGCGCCCGCTGTCGGGCAACTCAGAGAGGTTACTGGCCAGCAGGCCGCCGGTGAAGCACTCCATGACGCCCAGGGTCAGCCCCTTCTCGCTGAGCAGCCGGGCAGCCAGCGACTCGGGGGTGTCCTCGTCCTCGCCCCAGATGGCGCTGCCCAGGGCCTTGCGTATCTCCGCCTCCATGGGGGCGATGAGCGCCCTGGCCTCGGCCTCGGTACTGGCGGTGGCGATGGCCCGCAGGTGTATGCCGTCGGGCTTGGAGTAGATGCCCAGGTAGGGGTTTACGCTCTTGAACAGCGGCGCGATCATCTCATTGACGCCGCCCTCGGTGATGCCGAAGGTCTTGATGGTGCGCGTCACGATGGCGACGCCCGGATTGCGGGCCTTCAGCCGGGGCGCGACCTCGTAAGTCCACATGCGCTCCAGCTCCCGTGGTGGGCCGGGCATGGCGACTATGACGTGGCCGTCCTTCTCGGCCCACCAGCCGGGCGCCGTGCCCAGGGGGTTGGCGATGGCCTGGGCCGAGGGGATGAGGGTCGCCTGCTTGATGTTGGTGGCCGGCATGGCGATGCCCCTGGAGGAGAAGAGGCCCTTCAGGTGCTCCAGCAGGTCGGGCTGGACGCTCATCTCCTCGCCGAAGACGCGGGCGATGGTCTCCCGCGTCAGGTCGTCGGAGGTGGGGCCGAGGCCGCCGGAGGTCAGCGTCACGTCGGAGCGGCGCCACGCCCTGTCCAGCACCTCGAACATCCTCTCGGGGTCGTCGTCCACCTTGGTCACCCAGCGCAGCTTTATGCCCAGCTTGGGGAGCTGGGAGGCCAGGTAGGCCGAGTTGGTATCCACTATCTCCCCCATGAGTAGCTCGGTGCCGATGGACACGATTTCAGCAAGCATCCCTGCGCTCCATAAGCCTGTGAGGCCGGCTGAGCGAAGTATATCCCCCACCTTGCGCCCCGCGCAACGGGCGGACTTCGTCCGAGCCTGTGCTATCAGGCCGGGCCGGCCTCTGCCTGACACCGCCACCCTGTTGAAACGACGCCAGGAAGAGGGACGACCAGAGGGACAGCGCCAAGGCGCACAAAATGAAGAGGCGTGGACATGCGGCCACGCCTCTCCGGGGATGACGACGCTATGCCGGGCTAGGGCCGGATGAGCATCCTCATGGCGCCGCTGGGTTCCTTGCGCTGCGTCAGGATGCTGTGCCTGCCCTTCTCGGCCCAGACGATGATGTCGTAGGTGTTGAGGACGTCGGGGATGATGACCTCGATGAAGGAGTCCCTGTCCCGCTCCACCTGGGCCGTCAGGGCGGCGATGATGCCAGCGCAGGTCTTGCCTGTGCCGTCTATGACTACCCAGCCGCCCGTGGAGCCGTTGGAGTACAGCCAGGCCCTGCCATCGTGGACGTCTATCTGGCCGCTCTTGCGCAGGTCAAGCTGGCGCTTGAACTCGGCCACGGCCTCCCAGTACACGCCGCTGGTGCGGTCGCCCTTGCTGCACACGGCGCCGCGCACGCCCACGATGTCCGGGTTGATGCGCGCCAGCTCGTCCAGGTCCTGGATGCGCAGGTGCCCGGACAGGGCGGTGCTCATGCCCAGGTGCTTGCCCTCGAAGACGATCTCCCGCAGCTCAGGCTCGGGCATGAAGTCAAACAGGTTGCGCCCGTCCTTGGTCAGCGTGTCTATGAGGAAGCCATCGCACTGGCCGTCCCTGGCGAGCTGGACCATGAGGTGCGGGTCCAGGCCGTCGTAGAGGGGGTTGTCGGCGAAGAGGGAGCCGATGAGCTTGGTGCTGGAGCCCTGCAGCGCCTCGCGGCAGGCCAGCAGGACCTCCACCGCCACGCTGTATTCGGACTTCATGAAGCCTACCTTGACGGAGGTGGCGTTAAGCATGGCGGCGGTGTACACGGCCATGGCCACGGTGCCCGCCTGGTTGGGTACGACGCCCAGGGTCACGCTGGCGTGCCGGTCCGCCGGCACGGCCTCCCGCACCTGCTTGACCACCATGGGGTGCGCCGACCCCACCAGCGCCTCTTGCAGGTTCTTGACGTCAACAATATCTGCGCCGCCCTTGAGGGCTTCAAGAGCTTCGTTCAGGTTCTGGACACTTACCATTAACAGCATTGCATTCACCCACCGTTACGGTCTAGCTGCTTCAGCACAGCCTCGAGTTCTTGCTTTAGCTCAGCCTTCTCCTCGGGCGACAGGTCGGCGAGAGGTGGCCGCACGTGGCCGCCGGCCATGCCCATAAGCTCGCCCCAGTACTTGCACATGGGGACGGGCAGGGCGCCGTTGAACTTCTTCACCGTCCTGGCCCACCACTTGTCGGACAACTGCTTGATGGGGCGAATATGGGTGTTGTAGAACTCCTCGTCCAGGTCGCCCCGCATGGCCCGGTCAATGAACTGGACGTAGTAGTTCCGGCCTGGCTGGTCGAAGCGCCAGTCGGAGGTGTTGGCGAACATCACCTGCTGCTCGAAGCCCATCTCCTTGCCCTTGAACAGTACCCACTCGTCCGGGGTGCTGATGATGGCATCCCGGCCCACCAGCAGGTGCGTCTCGATGGAAAGCTGCTGGTTGAAGCTGGCCTCCTTGACGCCCACCACGTTGGGGACCTCGCACAGCTTCTTCAGTCCCTGGGCGCTCATGACGATGCCGAACTGGGGCGAGTTGTAGAACATGATGGCCAGGTCGGTGCTGTCGGCCAGCGCCCGCACGAAGTCAATGACCTGCGGCTCTGTCCTGGTGACTATGTAGGGTGCGGCCACGATGAGCAGGTCGAAGCCAAGGCTCTCGGCGTGGCTGGCCAGCGCTTGGGCCTCCTTCAGGGACGTGTGGGTCACATGGGCTGCGATGGGCCACTGGCCCCGGGCCTCGTCCGCGACGATTTCGTACACCCGCAGGCGCTCCTCGCGGGTCAGGCTCCAGAACTCGCCCATGCCCCAGGTGCAGCCGGCCCCGGTGGTGCCAAGCTGGCGAATGTGGCGTATGTTGCGTCGCAGCCCTTCCTCGTCAACCTCGTCGTCCGGCGTGAAAGGCGTCATGAGGGTAGTCCACTGGCCGCGCAGGTTCTCCCGCGCCCACTCCTTTGCCTCGCTCTTCTTGTATTCCGCCATGGCCCGTCTCCTGTGTCAACTTGTCTCCGGGTAAGCCCGCGATTTGTGGGTCAGGCCACAGTCGCTGGTCAGCGGCATTATCATATCTGTGCCTCTGGGGTGTGTCAACAGAAACGCCGGCATCCCACCTTGCCTTCGCGTCGGTTTGCCAGCATAATTTCACACTCGGGAGGACAGCATGGGACTGCAACTGCAAGACCTTGTGCCCCCGCAGCAGCCGCAGAGGCTGGCCGGGGGCTTCCAGTTCACCGAGGGGCCTGTCTGGCACCCCAGGGGCTATCTCCTGTTCAGCGACATCCCCGCCAGCACCATATACCGCTACACGCCGGGCGATGGCATCAGGCCGTACCTGCGCCCCAGCCACAACTCCAACGGCCTGGCCCTGGACGCCAGGGGCAGGCTCATCGCCTGCGAGCATGGCGGGCGGCAGGTCTCGCGCCAGACGCCCGGAATGCACATGGCCACGCTGGTATCGCGGTACGAAGGCAAGCGCCTCAATAGCCCCAACGACGTGGTGGTCCACTCCTCGGGCCGCATCTTCTTCACCGACCCGCCCTACGGCCTGCCCGGCCAGTCCGAGGGCAAGGAGCTGGACTTCCAGGGCGTCTTTCGCATTGACCCGCCTGAGGAGGACACGCCCATGCGGGGCCAGTGGAAGCTGACGCTGCTGGCCCATGACTTCCAGCGGCCCAACGGCCTGGCCTTCTCACCCGATGAGTCGGTGCTGTACATCGCCGACAGCGCGCGCCGGCACGTGCGGGCCTTCCAGGTGGCGCCAGACCTGTCCCTGGCCGACGGCCGCGTGTTCCTGGACATGGACGTGGACACACCGGGCGCCCCCGACGGCATGAAGGTGGACGTGCAGGGCAACCTCTACATCGCCGGCCCCGGAGGCGTCTGGGTGGTCACGCCCCAGGGCGAGCACCTGGGCACCATCGTCTTCCCCGAACAGCCGGCCAACCTGGCCTTCGGCAGCGAGGACTACCGCACCCTGTTCGTGACCGCCAGGGCCAGCCTGTACAGCATCCAGGTGAATGTCCCCGGAAGGTAGTGCTGACGTTCGCCAGCGTTGACAGCGCCCACAGGTGTGAATGGTGTAATGCCCTGGCCGCTGCGCTTTTCCGCCTCGCATGCCTGCCACCACAGGGCAGGCGAGGAGGGGCAGCCTGTACCATTTTGGCTCAAGACCTCCACCTTCAGGCAGGACCGTATTACATGACAAGACTCAGCAAGTGTCCTGGCTGCGGCGCCCTGGTCAGGGACATGCCGGGCGAGGCGCACAGGTACATCGGCGCCAGCGCCGGGTGCTGGGAGGTCTATGGAGAAGTCCTGGCCAGGGAGTATGGCGAGTACGGCTACCCGGAGCCGACCCACAGGCTCACTGTGGACACCTATGCCGTGCAGCACCCCGGAAATCCGGGCCGGCAGGCCAATCAGTCGGTCAATGTGCACCTGATGGGCCTGTGCTGTGTCCTGGATCTGGGCATGGACGGCCGGCAGGCCACGCGGGCCATCAGCCTGGTCATAAGGCGTCGCCCGGCCTTCGCGTGGCTGGGACCGCCCGTCCCCAACGGGCGCATCACTGTGCTGGACGTGGTGAAGGCGCAGGACCTGGCTGAGCACCAGCGCCTGGTGGAGGCATGGGCCAGGGACGTGTGGCAGGCCTGGTCTCCCCATCACCGCCTGGTGCGGGACATGCTCAGGACGCGCCTGGGCTGACGCGGCCCCGTGTTCCCTCTGCCTCAACGGTTCCCCTTTCCCCGGTTACGCTGTACAGTAGAAGTAGGCTATACTGCCACTGCGGGCAGCCGACGGAATGGAGCATCGAGCGTGGGGCGGGCCTCTTTCCCAGTGCGCGAGGCCGCCCGCGCGCCACGGAGTGTTTGCTATGGCGTCGAGGTCTTACGCGGGCAGGGTGAACGCCCCAGACTTCCCCCAGGGCCTGGACTGGCTCAACACCGAGAGCCCCCTGGCCCTCAAGGACCTGCGCGGCAAAATCGTCATCCTGGACTTCTGGACCTACTGCTGAATCAACTGCATGCACATACTTCCGCAGTTGCGGAAGCTGGAAGAGAAGTACGCGGACGTGCTGGCCGTCGTTGGCGTCCACTCGGCCAAGTTCCCCCAGGAGAAGCAGACCGCCAATGTCCGCAAGGCCGTCCTGCGCTACGAGATAGAGCACCCGGTGGTCAACGACCGGGACTTTGTCATATGGCAGAGCTACGCCGCTCGTGCCTGGCCTACCCTCATGTTCATTGACCCCCAGGGCAAGGTCATTGGCCGCCACGAGGGCGAGTTCGACTTCGCCGCCATGGACGAGGTCCTGGCCGACATGGTGCGGCAGTTCGACGAGGCGGGCCTGCTGGACCGCCGGCCCCTGCGCTTCAAGCTGGAGCGCGAGAAGGAGTGGGAGCGCCCCCTGTCCTTCCCCGGCAAGGTCCTGGCCGACGCCGCCTCCGGCCGGCTGTTCATCGCCGACTCCAACCACCAGCGCATCGTCGTGGCGACCCTGGACGGCCAGGTGACGGATGTCATCGGCTCTGGCCGCAAAGGCCTCAGGGACGGTGGCTTCGGCGAGGCCCAGTTCAACGACCCCCAGGGCATGGCGCTCCAGGGCGACGCCCTGTACGTGGCCGACACGAAAAACCACGCCGTCCGCCGGGTGGACCTGGCCCGCCGGGCGGTGGAGACTGTCGCCGGCACAGGCGAGCAGGCCATGATGTTCCACGGCGGCGGCCCAGGGCGGGACACGCCCCTGAACTCGCCCTGGGACCTCGCCCTGCACGGCGGCGCCCTGTACATCGCCATGGCCGGCTTCCACCAGTTGTGGACGCTGGACCTGGCCACGGGCCAGGCCAGGCCCTACGCCGGCAGTGGCCGCGAGATGATTGTGGATGGGCCTCTGGCCCTGGCCCAGCTTGCCCAGCCCAGCGGCATCGCCACCGATGGCCGCAAGCTCTACTTCACCGATAGCGAGACCAGCGCCATCAGGGCCGCCGACATGGATGGCGCAGGCGAGGTCAGCACCATCGTCGGCCAGGGCCTGTTCACCTTCGGCGACGCGGACGGCGCAGGTGAGCAGGTGCGGCTCCAGCACCCCCTGGGCATCGCCATCCACGACGGCACGCTGCTCATCGCCGATACCTATAACAATAAGGTGAAGAAGGTGTACCCCAACACCAGGGGCACCGTCACCTACCTGGGCAGCGGCCGGCCCGGCCACAAGGACGGCGTCGGCAGCGAGGCCGAGCTCTACGAGCCGGGCGGCCTCAGCGCCGCAGGCGGCAAGCTCTACATCGCCGATACCAACAACCATGCCATCCGCGTGGCGGACCTGCAGACGGCGCAGGTGGCCACCCTGGAGATTAAAGGAGCAGCCTAGTCAGTCCAACCGAATGCCTGGGCCTTTCCCGGAAGGCCGAGCGCCCACGGCTTCCCGCCAAGGAGATAGCGATGCCCAACCGTCTTATCAACGAGACCAGCCCTTACCTGCTGCAGCACGCCCATAACCCGGTGGACTGGTACCCCTGGGGGCCGGAGGCCCTGGAGCGCGCCAGGAGGGAGAACAAGCCCATCCTGCTGAGCATCGGCTACTCCTCCTGCCACTGGTGCCACGTGATGGAGCGGGAGTCCTTCGAGGACCCGGACATCGCCCGCCTCATGAACGAGGACTTCGTGTGCATCAAGGTGGACCGGGAGGAGCGCCCGGACCTGGACTCCATCTACATGACGGCGGTGCAGGCCATGACCGGCCAGGGCGGCTGGCCCATGACCGTCTTCCTCACCCCCGACGGCAAGCCCTTCTACGGCGGCACCTACTTTCCGCCCCAAGACCGCCAGGGTATACCGGGCTTTCCCAGGGTGCTCCAGGTCATCTCCCGCGTGTACCGCGAGAACTACAGCGATGTGCTGACCGCCTCGGAGCAGGTGCTCCAGCGGGTGCGCCAGGTCACCGCCAGCATGCGCAGCCTGGACCCCCTCACCGCTGACATCCTTCACCAGGCTTACAGGGGCATGGCGGGCCTCTTCGACGAGCAGCACGGCGGCCTGGGCGACCGCCCCAAGTTCCCGCAGCCCATGACCTGGGAGTTCCTGCTGCGCTACTACCTGCGCTCCAGGGAGCAACCGGCCCTGGAGATGGTGGAGTTGACGCTGGAGCGCATGGCCTACGGCGGCATCTACGACCAGGTGGGCGGCGGCTTTCACCGCTACTCCACCGATGCCGCCTGGCTGGTGCCCCACTTCGAGAAGATGCTCTACGACAACGCCCTGCTGGCCAGGCTGTACCTCCACGCCTACCAGGTGACGGGGAGGCCGCTGTACCGGCGCATCGTGGAGGAGACGCTGGAGTACGTGCTCCGCGAGATGACCGACGCCTCGGGCGGCTTCTACTCGGCCCAGGACGCCGACAGCGAGGGCGAGGAGGGCAAGTTCTTCCTGTGGACGCCCCAGGAAATCAGCGGCGTGCTGGGCCAGGCCGATGGCGAGGTCGTCGCCAGGTACTACGGAGTGACGGAGCAGGGCAACTTCGAGGGGCGCAACATCCTGCACGTGGCCAGGGACGCCGAGGAAGTCGCCGCCGAGCTTGGAATTCCCAGGGAGGAGCTGGCCCGCGTCATCGCCCGCTCGCGGCCCAGGCTGCTGGAGGCCAGGGGCCAGCGCGTCCATCCGGGGCGGGACGAGAAGGTGCTGACCGCCTGGAACGCGCTCATGCTGCGGGCCTTCGCCGAGGCGTCGGTGGTGCTGGGCAGGCCGGAGTACGCCCAGGTGGCGTCCCGCAACGCCGGCTTCATCCTGGACAACCTGCGCCAGGACGGCCGGCTGCTGCGCACCTACAAGGACGGCCGGGCCACCATCACCGGCTACCTTGAGGACTACGCCTTCCTGGTGGACGCCCTGCTGACGCTCCACGAGGCCACCTTCGGCAGCCTCTGGCTCCAGGAGGCCATCGCCCTGGGCCGCCAGATGGTGGAGCTATTCTGGGACGAAATGTCCGGCCAGTTCTACGACACAGGCCGCGACCACGAGCAACTGGTGGTGAGGCCCAGGGATATCTCCGACAACGCCACGCCCGCCGGCAGCTCCATGGCCGCGGACGTGCTGCTGCGCCTGGCCATCGTCACCGGCGACTCGGACCTCCAGCGGCGCGCCGTCACCAGCCTGCGGTCGGCCAGGGAGCTCATGGCCCGGTTCCCCACGGGCGCCGGGCACTGGCTGTGCGCCCTGGACTTCTACCTGTCCACGCCCAGGGAAGTCCTCATCGTGGGAGACCCGGCACTGGCGGACACCCGCGCCCTGCTGGCCGAGGTCTTCCGCCAGTACCTGCCCAACCGCGTGCTGGTGGGCACCGGCGACGGCGCCGAGCTTTCGGACCTGCCCCTTGTCCAGGGCCGTGGCATGGTCAACGGCCGGCCGACAGCCTACGTTTGCCAGTCCTACGCCTGCCAGTTGCCGGTCAACGAGCCGCCCCACCTGGCCAGCCAGCTTGCCCAGTAGCGCCTGACGTGGGCGCCGCCGTCAGCGGCCCTCCCCGGCCAGCACCCTCTGCGCCACGGCCCTGAACACCTCGTAGGGCCGTGCGCCTGTGAACAGGAAGTTGCCGATGAGGAAGGCCGGTATGCCGTGGATGCCCAGGGCCAGCGCCTCCTCGTACTGGCTGACCACATCCTGCTGGTAGTGGCCGGACTCCAGCCGGGCCTTGAGTTCGGACCAGTCCAGTCCCACGCTCCGCGCCACGTCGCCGATGACGTCCAGGCTGCCCAGGTCCTTGCCGTCCTCCCAGTAGGCGCGGTACAGCGCCCGGTGGAAGGGGTCGAACATGCCCTTCTCCTGGGCGAACTCGGTGGCCTGAAGGGCCAGCATGGTGTTGGACACCAGGGACGGCCGGCGCATCACCAGCCCGGCCTGCTTGGCGTACGTCCGCAGCGGCTCGCTCAGCTCATCGCCCGACTCGCCGGGGCGCGGCTGCCTCGGCCTGCCCTCTCTGGGCGTATCGGGCCTGAGGATGAACGCCCTGCCGGTAATGGAAACGTTGAACTCCTGCCGCAGCCTGTCGAGCCTCTCCAGGCCCACATAGCACCAGGGTCAGATGTAATCGAACCATACTGTGACAGAAACAGGGGAAAGGCCAGGACCCGTGGGCTGATGTGTCATTGCAGCGTCCCCTCCGCAAGTAGTTGGCCGGTCATCCGGCCCACCCAGCAAGGGCTACGCCTTGTAGTGGCCTGCTGGAGACGTTTACCCAAGCATACCCCCTGCGCTGGCCCCATGGCAACGAGGCCCTGTGGCTGCGCCGGGCGCCTACACCACCATGTCCATGCCCATGTCCACCACGGCGCTCCGGCGGTCCAGCGCGGCCTCCAGCTTCTGCCGGAACTCCCTCCAGGGCCGCTCCCTGGACTCGGGGCCGTCGGCGGCGCGCAACTGCTCCCGGTACTCCTCCAGCAGCCCCTGCTCGGCCCTGCCCAGGGGCATCTCGAAGAACTCGGTGCTGAAGTGAGGCAGCTTGCCTGGCGGGAAGTAGCCCTTGTCCGGCAGCGTGTAGCCCTCCAGGTTGTCGGTGCCCTTGCCCAGTATCTCGCCGGTGGCGACGTAGTGCTCCATGACAGCCTTCATGCCGTAGCGCTGGATGGGGCAGACCTTCATGCAGATGCCGCAGCCGGCGTAGCGGGCCATGACCGGGCGGCATCGCTTGAATATGAGCTTGTTCTTCTCCACGCCCCTGAACCAGACCTTCTCGGCGGTGATGGCGCGGCCCGGGCAGCGCAGGGTGCACACCTGGCATAGCTGGCAGTAGTTGTGTATGCCGTAGTCCACCGGCCTGTCGCAGGTGACCCTGGCGTTGGTGAGGACAATCTGGAGCCGCGCCCTGGAGCCAAAGTGGGGCGAGAGCAACTGGCCGTTGGCGCCAAGCTGGCCCAGGCCCGCCTCCACGAACATGGGTATCATCGGTCCGAACTGCCAGGTGGGGCCAGAGACCTGGACACGGTAGCCCAGGGAGAGGATATATTCGGCCAGCTCCATGACGAGCCGGCCCTGGCGCTCGTAGGCCTCGCCCTGGGCGGCCTCGGCCTCCAGGCTGGGGATGGACTGGGTGGCCTCGTAGTCCTGCTCCAGGGCCAGGCAGATGGCATAGGGCAGGTCGGAGCGGACGTGCTTCTTCATGCTCTGGTAGACATAGCGGTGGTCGAAGCGCGTGAAGCCCACCTCGCCGTAGCCAAGCTGCCGGGCCTTGAGGCGTATTCTCTCGGTGACATCCTCGCCCGTGGGCACACCCGAAGGCTCCAGGTCGCCGCTGGCCTTTATCCACTCCAGGATGGGCCGCATGCGCCGCTGGTGCTCCTCGTACAGCCGCGCCACCTCGGGGGCGTGGGCGCCGCGCACCTGGCTGGCCCAGTGGGCCGAGGCGCTGTGCTCCACCGCCACGCTCTCCAGCGGGTACTCCCGGCTGTAAAAGGAGACCTCGCCGTCCCGCTGGGGAATGCCGGGCACCGTCTCCAGGTCCTTCGCCACGGGTATGGTCACCGGCGCATCCTCGGGAGTCCTGCCCGGCCTGGTGACGTGGTGGCCAATGAGCCTGCTCCAGCCTGCCATCCTTGCCCCCTTTCCGGCCCTGGTGCGTTTCCACCCAGGGCGCATACAGCGAGTCCGGGTGCCAATAGTTTACGTCATCGGCCGCGCGCTGGCACCTGTCCTTGTAAAGCGCCCCGCTTGCTGGTACCATCGGCGCAGCCCGCTTCCCCCGCACGAGTCGGCGGAGCGGCGCAAGTACGACGGAGGCAGTCTATGGTCCTGCTGGGCAGCGGAAGGTTCACCTACGAGGTCTCCGGGAAGGACTGGGGCAGTCTTCCCGATGGCTGGAGCTACAAGGAGGCCACCGCCGTGGCCGTGGACTCCAGGGACAACGTCTACGTCTTCAACCGGGGCACCTGCCCCATGATAGTGTTCGACCGCGAGGGCAACATCCTGCGCACCTGGGGCCAGGGCGTATTCAAAAGCCCCCACGGCGTGACCGTCGGCCCGGACGACTCTATATACTGCACCGACAACGGCGACCACACGGTGCGGAAGTTCACGCCCGAGGGCAAGCTGCTGCTGACCCTGGGTACTGCTGGCAAGCCGGCGTCGCCCATGAGCGGCAGGCCCTTCAACCGGCCGGCCCACCTGGCCGTGGACCCGCGCACCGGCGAGCTGTACGTGGCCGACGGCTACAGCAACGCCAGCGTCCACAAGTTCTCGCCCGATGGGCGCTACCTCTTCTCCTGGGGCGAGTCGGGCACAGACCCGGGCCAGTTCAACATAGTGCACAACATCGCCGTGGACCGGGACGGCTGGGTGTACGTGGCCGACCGCGAGAACCACCGCATCCAGGTCTTCGACTCCAGCGGCAGGTTCCAGGCCCAGTGGTGCAACCTTTCGCGCACGGCATGCGTCTACATTGATACCAGAGGCGACGAGCAGCTTGTGTACGTGGGCGAGTACTTCTGTGGCATAGGCACCAACTCCATGGGCATACGGCTGGGGCCGAGGGTCACCATCCTGGACACCGGCGGCAAGGTGCTGGCCCGCCTGGGGGAGCAGTCCTACGGCCAGGAGCCTGGCCGCTTCTACTCCCCTCATGGCATAGCCGTGGACTCCCGAGGCGACATCTACGTGGCCGAGGTGTCCTGGAGCGACTACGGGAGCCGCATGGACCCGCCCCGGGAGCTGCGCTCCATGCAGAAGCTGGTGAAGGTCCGGGGTGCCAGGCGGTAAGGCCGCGCCCCGGCCAGGGCGCATGGGCGCTGGCGGCAGGCTGCCTCCTGGCTCCTTGAGGCATGGTCTGTGTATGCCGCTCTCAGCCCATCAAGAGGGAAGGGACTGTTCTCACCCCTTTGTAGAAGGACTAGATGGGGCTGCTACGTTGTTAAAGCCCATTATAAAAGCTGTATACTCAGACTAGTGGTATATCACTCCTGAATTGGGGCCTTTGACCTCCTCTGGCTCCCCCTTCGTAAGGGGGAGGACCTGGTGCTATCCCCCTTGAGAAGGGGGACTACAGGGGTAAAGCAATGCATCAAAGCATGGGTGACGCACCACTAGTCCTTTTGACGCAAGAGAAGGCCCTAAAGCCTTCCACCTGTGAGTATCAATGCCGCTATGCGCTGTTGAGTTGAGAAGAGGTCCCTCCAGGCCTGTACACTGCCAAGGTGTCCGATGATGCCAAGACCATACCAGAAACACCGAAAGCCATCACTGGCGCTGTGGCTATCGGTACTGGCTGCCATAGCGCTGACGCTCGCAAGCTGCCAGAGGCCGGCGTCCCAGCCCGGAGGGCCTCCCGGGGCCTCCGGGCCTGCTGTGCTGGAGGACTTCAAGATAGAGGTCAGCATAGACCACCTGCCAAAGCTGAACGAGCCTTTTACAGTAACGGGCAAGTTCACTCCTATCAAGAAGGACGAAGAGGATGCGGAGTTGTGGATCGGCGTAGTGTCTTTGGCATCACCGTGGGGCATTTACCTGGATGGGGAAGACAGGTGGCATGGGCCGTTAAAGCTGGGCGAAACGAAGACCCTGGCTGCTATCTTTGCTGTCGTAGCTGAAGGGAACTATGACGCCGGTGCTGCTGCTTATTCTACGGCAAGAACTGGCCAAGAGGCTATACCCGTCCACTTCACCGTCACTGCTGAGTCGAGTAGCTTCGGATGGAAGGATAATAGCCAAAGTGGCATATCCATTGCAGCGAAGGGGGAGGTACCTGTCGGCCGTAATGTCGTGGTTGATTCGGCTTTGCTGCTGAACACATCTCCTTTCCATCGAGTCGAGTTTATCCAAAGCAAGGATGACATAGTAAGGTTGCAGGCTGAGGGCCTGCTTCCAAAAGAGCTGCGCTACAGTTGGCGTGAGCTGCTGAGATTTGATTTCTCCAAGGTGTTCCTTATCGCCTATTTTGATGCCATGAAGTCCACGCCAGGCTACTTGCCTGTGTTTCAAGGACATAACCTCATCTGGGACAACGGTACATTAAGGGGCAGTTACAAGGCATATAGCGTACCACCATGGGTCACCAGGGCCATCAGGCCAGTATCATCGGCCGTAATCAAGCTTCTCTCTTGGGAGGTACAGCCTTTCCAGGTCCAGGAAAAAGCTTTCCAGGGCGCCAGGACCTTCGAGTTTGCCGTGGATGGAGGTCCCTCGATAGTGAAGACCGTGAAGCTGAGGCCAGGGCCAGCGCCCACACCTGCTCCACCTCCCTCGCCTCTGCCAGGGCCAGCCTATAACCAGGAAGACCCTCGTACCCTGGGCTTGTCCAACGCCACCATCACCATAGAGGAGCCTTAACTCAAGTGCTTCTACAAGACCTGTTGCAGTCCCATAGGGGCAGCAATAACGATGCCCTATATGGCGGCGATGGGGACGACACGCTGGATGGAGGAGGCCAGGATGTGGGCGGCAGCGACCAGTGCACAGGAGGGCTGGGACTTGACACCTTCGCTGACTGCGAGATAATCAACTAGCCTGCCCGAGTGCGCCAGGTACCAGGCCAGAGTCTCGCAGCCACCGTGAGGCAACGTGAAGTCGGTAATCATCGTCGTCTTTGATGGCCTCCAGCCGGCCCAGGTCAGGCCGGAGCTTATGCCCAACCTGTCGGCCTTCGCGGCCAGTGGCGTCACCTTCGCCAGGCACCATCCCGCCTACCCGACGGTCACGCGGCTCAACGCCGCCAGTATGGTGACGGGCCGCTACCCGGGGGCGCACGGCCTGGCCGCCAACACCCTGGTCGTCCACGACTTCGCCCCCCTGCGCGTGATTCCAGCCCTGGAGCCGGAGCTAGCCCAGGTCGCCCGCAAGACGCCCGTGCTGCTCTCCCCTACCCTGGCCGACATCCTGTCCCGGCGCGGCCAGGAGTACGTCGCCATCGGCGTCGGCACCAGCGGCAACGCCTACGTCCACAACCCCACGGCGGAGCGCGCCGGCGGGGCGACCATCCACCCCGACTTCACTCTGCCCGCCAGTCTGCACGCCCGGCTCATGGAGCGCTTCGGCCCGTGGCCGGCCGAGGCCCGGCCCAACACCAGGCGCCTGGCCCACGCCATCCGCATTCTCATCGAGTACATCCTGCCGGAGCGCTCGCCAGCTGTGGCCCTGGTCTGGTCTTCGGAGCCGGACAAGTCCCAGCACGACGCCGGCGTCGGCTCGGACCTGGCCAACGCCGCCATCCGGGAGGCCGACGAGCAGTTCGGCGCGCTGCTGCGCTGGCTGGAGCAGGCCGGCCGCGCCGCCGACACCGACGTCCTGGTGGTCTCGGACCATGGCTACTCCACCATCAGCATGCCGGTGAAGGTGGAGGCGCTGGTGCGGGAGGCGGGCTTCCCGCCGCTGGAGCAGCCGGGCGGCGTGGGCATTGCGCCCAACGGCGGCTCGGTGCTCTTCTACGCCCACGGCCAGGACAGGGTCACGGCGGAGCGCCTGGTAAGCTGGCTGATGGCCCAGCCCTGGTGCGGCCCGCTGACCGTCAGGCAGTCCCTGGCCGACATCCCCGGCACGCTGCCGGCGTCGCTGGTGGGCAACGAGGGGCCGCGCGTCCCCGACGTGGCCATGTCCTTCCGCTGGGACTCCAGCCCCAACGGGGCGGGCTACGCCGGCCACGCCTGCTCCAGCGGCGGCGCCCGTGGCCTGGGGCAGCACGGCTCCATGAGCAGGCACGAGCTACACAACATCCTCTTCGCCCGTGGCCCCAGCTTCCGGGAGCGCACGGTCATAGACGTCCCTTCGGGCAACACCGACCTGGCGCCCACCATCCTGCGCGTCCTGGGCATCCCGGGCGAGGAGCAGATGGACGGGCGCGTGCTGGAGGAGGCGCTGGCCGGTGGGCCGGGCGCCGCCAGGTGGTCGGAGCAGGTGCATGGGGCCGTGCACAGCCTGGGCCGGAAGACCTACCGCCAGCAGCTCAGGCTCTCCCGCGTGGGCAGGACGACCTACGTGGACGAGGGCAGCGCGTGGTTGGAGTAACGAGCGCCGCACGCGACGTCCCCTGGGCAACGCAGGCATTTTTACCAGGCAACCGTAGGGGTAACCCTTGTGGTTGCCCGGGGCCAGGGCAGGCACAAGGCCTGCCCCTACAGGATCGCCTTCTTAATGTCTTCAAACACAGCGGTACTGCTTGAAACAGGCACATTCCCCGGGGAGAGACAACAATGGTCGTCAAGCGCAACTGGAAAGACGAGACGCCCTACGTGGGCCACGAGTCGGCCATCATCTGGCCCATCTTCCGGGCCAAAGGCACCGAGGGCAGGAGCTACGAGCAGGCGCCCCTGGAGGGCATGACCGGCTTCACCCTCCACCTGATGCAGGCCGGCAAGTCGGGCGACTACCACGAGCACGCCGACGCCGAGCAGGTGTACTACTTCATCCGCGGCCACGGCAAGATGAAGATAGACGGCCAGGTCATCTCCGTCCGCGAGGGCGACGCCGTCCACATCCCGCCACGCTCCAAGCACCAGCTTATCAACGACAGCGACGACTGGATCGAGCACCTGCTGGTGACGGCCCCAGTGCGCCGGGAGTAGCCTACCACAGCCTCATGGAGTCCAGGAAAAGCTGGCGCAGGTCGGCCTCGGTGACCGGGCGCGGCGACAGCTTTATGACGCGGTGCTGGGGCAGCGCGCCCGCCACCAGCGTGTCCACGTCGGCCGGCGTGTAGCCCACGGCGCTCAGCCCGTTGGGGATGTCTATCTGCCGGATGAGGCGGACGATGGCGTCGGCCAGCACCTCGCCGGCGTCCTCGGGGCCAGCGCCCGAGACGTCGGCGCCCATGAGCCTTGCGGCCTGCAGGTGCCGCTCCGGGCTGGTGGGCGCTGTGAAGCGGAAGACCGCCGGCGCGTTGAGGATGACCGACATGCCGTGGGGTATCAGCGGGTGGTTCTGGGGGTAGCCCGGCACCCGGAAGTCGCGCACGTTGCCGGCGACGGCGTAGGACATGCCGTGAGGCAGATGGCAGCCGGCGTTGCCGAAGCCCACGCCGGCGAAGGTGGCCGCCATCATCATCTGGCTGCGCGCCTCCATGTCCTCGGGGTCGTGGACGGCGCGGACGATGTTCCTGGACACCATCTCGATGGCCCTGGAGGCCCAGACGTCGCTGATGGGGTTGGAGCCCTGGTAGGCGGGCCGCAGGCCGGGGTTTTCCGGCGCGGGCCGCTGGTTGTAGGGCAGCGCCGTGAAGGACTCCAGGCCGTGGCACAGCACGTCCAGGCCGCTGCACGCCGCCACCATTTTCGGCAGGGTCCGCATGTGCTCCGGGTCCACCAGGCCCATGACGGGGCGCAGGAAGCGGTGGGCGATGCCCGTCTTGGCCTTCATCTCCAGGAAGTCGAAGATGGCGACGCCGGTGGTCTCGCTGCCGGTGCCGGCCGTGGTGGGGATGGCGATGAGGGGCTTCAGCGGCCCGGGC
This sequence comes from Dehalococcoidia bacterium, assembly GCA_034433305.1. Classification (GTDB taxonomy): domain Bacteria; phylum Chloroflexota; class Dehalococcoidia; order Lucifugimonadales; family DAOUAM01; genus DAOUAM01. The sequence continues at coordinate 32,289 of DAOUAM010000072.1, forward strand.
ACCGGCCTGCCCTGGCCAATGGGCGCGTTGACGTAGGCCAGGAAGTCGGCGGGATAGGTGGCGTAGAGGTTGGCGGCCTTGGCAGTGTCCATGCTGGAGCCGCCCCCCACGGCCACGTAGCCGTCAAACCGCCCCTCGGTGGCGAAGCGGATGGCCTCCTTGAAGGAGACGTCGGTCGGCTCCACCTCCACCCGGTCGAAGAGCACAGCGTCAATCCCCTCGGCCCGCAGCGAGCGCATGGCGACAGCCACGGCGTCGCTGGCCGAGAGGTTGGGGTCTGTGACCACCATCACCCGGCGCGCGCCCAGGCGCTTCATCTCCCAGCCCACCTCGCGGGTCACCCCCGGCCCGAACTTGATGCTGGATGTGTCTATGGAGAAGGCGGTCTCCAGGGGCTGAGCAGCCATCTGACTACCTCGAAAGCTCGAATGTCTTCTTGTAGATGCCAGGAGAGCCGGGGGCGTGCCGCATCAGCCCGCGCATCCTGGCGTTCATGGGGTGCAGGTTCTGCTGGAAGGCCCACTCGCGGCTCTTTGACACGTTCTCGTGCTGGAACTCGTACACCGTCAGGTACTTCGGCTGGCCTTCCACCGCCCGGAAGCGCCTGCCCCTGATGCAGCCGGGCACCTTCTCGTAGTTGGGCACATAGACGGTGTTGTACCAGAGGTTCCACTCGTCCTCCACCTCAGGCGGGATGTCCATGCGCCCTATCTGGAGCGCCGGGGCCATGCCGCTCTGGGCGGTCTCTGGCGTCAGCTTCGCCGGATGCACCATCTCGTACACGTTGCGGATGTACACGGTGCCGATGACGGCCGGCGAGGCGCGCCTGGTCCACTGGGTGGGCTTCTCCATGACGCGCCGGTATTCCGGGGACTCCAGCGCCTTCGCGCTCTCCAGCTCGTAGCAGGCCAGGTGCTTGGGGCCGCCCGAAACGGCCTCGTAGCGAGCGGCGCCGAGGAAGCCCGGCAGGGACAGCCGCTCCGCCAGGTGCTCCTCGTTGTACCAGCGGTTGAAGTCCTCCTCCTTGTCCGGAGGCACCTCAGCCCAGACCATCAGCAGCGCGGTCCCCTTCTTGTTAGCAGGCATGGCATCCTCCCCATCCAGGACTGTGGCCCTCGGGCCTGGCGCCTTCAAAGATACGCGGGCACCGCCGCGCTGTCAACCTGCGGCAGTGCCAGCGCCCGCTTCAGTCTGGCAGGAGGCAGGTCAGCCACACGGGGCCAGGTTGGACAGGCACGGGCAGCCTCGCCCCAGCCAGAGCAACAGGAGTATAATACCTGCGGCCTGTGGACTATAGCTGCCCTGGTGCCTTCAGTGGCCAGGGCCAGAAGAGAGGAGGAGAGATGGCTAAGAAGACAGGGCTATCGGCGGTATGGCACGACGAGGGCAAGCGCTGGGAGGTCCGAGAGCTGCCGGTGCCGGAGACCGAGCCGGACGCGGTGAGCATCCGGGTCAAGGCGACCAGCGTCTGCGGCTCAGACCTGCACATCTGGCGCGGCGATGGCGTCAAGCCTGAGGAGAAGCCCCGCGAGCCTTTCGTGTTCGGCCACGAGATGATGGGCGTCGTGGCCGAGCTGGGCAAGAAGGTCACCACCGACTCGCTGCGGCGTCCCCTGAAGGAGGGCGACCGTGTGGCCTTCTGCTACTTCTTCCCCTGCATGCGCTGCTACAACTGCATCCGCGGCGAGTTCGGCGCCTGCAAGTTCCGGGGAGGACGCAAGCCCCTGAGCGAGTGGCCGGTGTGCAACGGCGGCTTCGCCCAGTACTACTACCTGCGCAGCCCCCAGTTCCTGTTCAAGCTGCCCGACGAGCTGGACGACGCGGCGGCTGCACCCATAAACTGCGCCCTGGCCCAGGTCATGGAAGCTTTCCATATCGCAAAGCCGCGCTTCGGCGATAACGTGGTCATCCAGGGCGCCGGCGGCCTGGGCATCAACGCCACCGCCGTGGCCCGCGAGATGGGCGCCAACAAGGTCATAGTCATTGACGGCCAGACGCCCCGGCTGGAGCTGGCCAGGCAGTGCGGCGCCACCGACATCATTGACCTGAAGGAGTACCCAACGCCCGACGCCCGCGTGGAGCGCGTCATGGAGCTGACCAACGGCATCGGCGCCGATATTGTCATCGAGCTGGTGGGCTTCCCCAGGGCCGTGGAAGAGGGCGTCCGCATGTGCCGGATGCGCGGCACCTACCTGGAGGTGGGCCACATCTCCCCTAACAGCTTCGCGACCCTGGACGTCCAGAAGCTGGTGGCCAACCAGATCAGGTTCTACGCCATTCAGCACTACGACCCCTGGATCATCCCCAATGCTATCGAGTTCCTCATGCGCACCAGGGAAAAGTACCCGCTGACCAGGGTAATCTCCCACAAGTTCCCCATTAACAGGATCAAGGAGGCCTTCGAGACGGCGGAGTGGCTGGGCCGCGAGGGCGGCAGCGTCGTGACGCGGGCCATCGTGACCCCGTAGGCGTCGCGACGACTGGTCGGTGAATGGGGCGCAGCCTTTGCGCCCCATTCACGTTAACGGGCCGGACCAGGGAATAACTATCCCCTCGCACCCGCGGGCTGGCTGCTATAATGGTGCCGGAATATGCCTCGTGCAGGCCAGACCTCTCGCCCGCGTCAGGCCTCGGAGCCTCCCGGAGGCCCGGCGGGCAGGAATCCCTCAGCAGGTGGAATTGCCATGCGCCTTCCCGGTCTTTCAGGACGACCCAATATCGAGAAGCTGAAGGCCAGGGGGGATATCCGCGGCCTGACAAAGGCGGTGGCCTACACCCGCGACCCCAGCGTGAGCGAGGCGGCGGTGGCGGCGCTGCGCGAGCTGGCCGATAAGGCCGTAGGCCCCCTGGTCTCCGCCCTGGCCGGCCCCGACGAGGAGCTGCGCTCCGCCGCGGCCAAAGCCCTGGCCGGCGTGGGAGCGCCGGCCGTCGCGCCGCTCATCGTCTCCCTCAGGGATGCCAACTGGGAGCTGCGCCGGGCCGCCGCCATTGTCCTGGGCGACATCGGCGACATCCGGGCCGTCGGGCCGCTCATGGATACCCTCAAGGACGGCCATAGCCTTGTCCGTGACGCCGCCGCCGCATCGCTGAAGAAGAACGGCCTGGCCTGGCTGGAGCCGCTGGCCGCCATGCTGCGCGACCCCGATGGGCTGAGGCGCGAGTCCGCCGCCAGCCTGCTGGGAGAGACCGGCAACGCCCAGGCCGTGGAGCCGCTGGTCATGGCGCTCAAGGACAGGCGGGCCAGCGTGCGCGAGGCCACTATGGCGGCGCTGGCCAGAATAGGAGTGCCAGCCCTGGAGCCGCTGGCCGCCGCCCTGCGCAGCATTGACACCGAGCTTCGGCGTGGCGCGGCCGCCGCGCTGGGCAGGCTGGGCGACAGCCGCGCCGTCGGGCCGCTACTCACCGCCCTGGAGGACGGCGACTGGACCGTCCGCAGCGCCGCCGCCAGGTCCCTGGGCGAGATAGGCGACACCAGGGCCGTCGGGCCGCTGCTGGAGGCTATCGTCGGCGACAGCGACGAGGAGGTAAAGGCGGCCGCCGCCACAGCCGTGGCCAGGCTGGCCGACCAGTCCGCCGCCCCGGCCCTTCTGGCCGCCCTGAAGCACAGGGACGCCCCGGTGCGGAGGGCCGCGCTGGAGGCGCTGGAGCGAATGGAGGCCGACATCGTGGGACCTCTCATCGCCGCGCTGAAGGACGCCGAGGCCCACGTGCGCGAGGTGGCCGCCAGGGAGCTGGGCAAGCGCCGCGATGGCCGGGCCATTGGGCCGCTCATGGCCGCGCTGAAGGACGAGAGCGAGGCCGTCAGGCAGGCCGCCTCCCGGTCGCTGGACAGCATCAGCGAGGCTGTGGAGCCGCTCATCGCTGCCCTCGAGGATGCCGACGCCGAGGTGACCGTCAGCATCGCCGGCATTCTGGGCCGCTCGTCCGACCCCCGGGTGGTCGAGCCGCTGATTGGCCTGTTGTCCAGTCCCCACGGGGCTGTGCGAGAGGCCGCCGCGCGGGCGCTGGGCCAGGTGCGCGACCCGCGCGCCATCGGCCCGCTCATCGCGGCCCTGGCCTCCGCCGAGGATGCCCCGCGCCTGGCTGCCATGCAGGCGCTGGCCCGGTTCAGGGCCAACGCCTCGGCGCCGCTCATGGCCGCGCTGGAGAGCGCCCAGGGCGTCCAGTGGCAGGCCATCGCCCTGACGCTGGGAGAAACAGGCGCCACCGATGCCCTGGAGCTGCTGCTGGCTGGCATCGAGCGCCCCGACCGGGAGGACCGCCTGGCGGCGGCACAGGCCCTGGGCAAGCTGGGCGCGCCGGCTGTGGAGCCGCTCATCGAGGGCCTGACCCTGGGCGGCCCGCCGGTGCAGGAGGCCGCCGCGCTGGCCCTGGGTGAGATTGGGGACGCCAGCGCCGTGGAGCCGCTGATTGGCGCCCTCAAGTCCAGCGACGCCGCCGTGCGCGCAGCGGCTGCCCAGGCGCTGGGCAAGATCGGAGAGCCTGCCCTGGAGCCGCTGACCGCCGCCCTGAAGGACGTTTACTGGGACGTGCGCGTGGCGGCCATCACCGCCCTGGGCCACATCAGGGACGGCCGCGCCGTCCAGGCCATCCGCGCCGCGCTGGAAGACCCGGAGCGCCCCGTTCGCACGGCCGCAGCCCAGGCCCTGGAGCGCCTGGGCCAGCGGCAGTAGGGCCGCCTGCAGGGGCTATGGGTTCAGGACTGTGGCAATCCTGAGTTGCCTCAGCACGGCGGCATGCAGGGGCGGGCGGCTGGCCCCCATTCCCTCGACAGGCTCGGAGCTTGCCCCGAGCGGAGTCGAGGGGACAGGCTCTGACTCTCCCCCACAGGGGGCAGGGACTGGTCTCGCCCCCTGTGGGGGAGAGTCAGAGAGGGGGCTGGCTCTGCCAGCATATCGGCCCAACGCCCATATGTAGCACGCGCCCGACGGGACAGGACTTGGGCGAAACTTCTGAGCAGAGTCGGCATCACGTCACGGTGTGCCCTGGCCGAGGGGCAGGAACACGTCGTCCTCGGGGCCGCCGATGACGGCCGGCCGCACCAGGCGCTGGGGCCCTCCATGCTCCCGGCCGCGCACCCGAACGGCGCCCTCGGGCATGCGCAGCTTGACCTTGCCCCGCTTGGAGTCGTACTGCAGCTCGTGTAGCTCCACGCCGAAGGCCAGGCTCTTGCTGCCGGCGAAGGTTATCTCCCCCTCGCTAGTCTGCTGCACCGAGACGCCCGCTCCCACGTCGGCCACCCTGGCGGCGCCGATGTCCACTGCCACGGCCTTGCCCTCGGCGCTCTCCGCCACGATGCTGATGGAGGGCGTCCGGGCCACGGCGGTGACCAGGTAGTAGCGATGGTCCTCGTCGTGGAGGGGGTGGTCCTCCACCAACTTGTGCCGAATGAGCCGGCTGCCCAGCAGCAGGACGTCCACCGAATCGCGGACGGCGCTGGAGAACCTGAACCGCAGGTAGCCAACCCTCCTGGCTTGCCAGCTAGCCCGCAGGCTGCTGACGATGCCCACGGCGCCCATGGCCGCCAGGAAGCCCTCCAGAAGCCCGAAGCCGGCCTCCAGGGACACGCTGTTGGATATGGTGCCAGAAACGTCGGCCATGACCTCGCCGGCCGTGACGGGCGGCAACTCCAGAGGCGGCTCCAGCAGGTACATGACCTTGCCCGGCGCCGAGACCCGCCTGCCATCGTACACGTACAGGTCGCCGACGGTGGCGCCCTCCCTGGGCACGGCCAGCAGGTGCAGGGAGTACCTGTCCAGGAACATCCTGATGAGGGGATCGTCGGTGTTGCGCTTCCAGAGCATGCTGTTCCCCCTTTTTCAGAGCGCGAGTGCCTGCCTGGCGTCCTCGATGTCGCTGGCCAGCCGTTCGTCCCGCTCCGAGCGGGCGATAAGTCCCGCCTGGGCCAGCAGCCGGGAGGCCTTCCACCTTGCCCAGCGGCGCCGACCGCTGGGCCTGTCGCCCCACACGGCCCATGCCAGGGCATGGAGCGTCTGGGCGCGGTCGGCGCCGTCGGCAAGAGGCAGGACCTCCTCCAGCAGTTTCCTGGCCTCGCGGAAGCGGCCCTGGGCCATGAGCGCCCTGGCCTCCTCGCGCTTCAGCCGGTCTTCAATGAGGTGGGGTATGTCCTCGGCCGGCCCCACCACGGCGCCGGCCGGCCTGTGCCAGCCGCTGCCCACCACCACGATGCTGCCCCAGTACTGGGGGCTGGTGAAGGGGTGTTCGGCCTGGGAGTCCTCTAGCTGCTCCACCAGGTTGTTGAGCAGAAGGTACTGCTCAGGGAGGCGCTCGGCGGTGCCATCGCTCTCCATCTGCTCCAGGAGGCTGTAGCAGCGCTGGAGGGCGTCCTCCTTCGGGAGCAGGCGCAGGTCGCGCACCGCCCGGAACAGCGCCGCCGCTGGCCTGTAGCCACGATGGGACAGGTGGGTGATGAACCGCTCCACCACGTAGCCCATGGAGATGTCCTCCACCGGCCACAGGCCCGCCAGCACCGACGCGGCGCCGGCCGAGATGAGCGCCCCAGGAATGCCGCTGGCGGCCAGCTCGTCGGGCGTGGGGGCGATGGCGCCCACCTCGCAGGCGCTGAGCACCATTACCGGGCCTTTGCTGAAAGCCGGGCCTTCCAGCATGGCGCTCAGAGTCCAGGGGCCTTCGTGGAACTCCAGGGCCGACTGCTCAGGATGGACGGGGTCGAAGTCCCCGTGGGTGCCGATGACGATGACGTCCGCCCTGTCCATCTCACCGTACAGGCTGGCGACTGTAGCATCCTCGCCCAGGTATGAAGAGTATGTAAGGGTCTCCGGCAGGCGAGAGGCCAGCCAGCCCGCAGTGTTGCGCGCTCCCGGCAGGTCGGCCCTGGCGTCGGCCAGGGAGAGCACGTGCTTTATCTCCTGGGGCCGCCGCTGGTGCTGGCTCACGGCCACCGCCTGCAGGCACGGGGCGTACTCCACGGGAAAGACCTCGCTGAAAAGCACCTGCTCGCCGTCCACGGCCATGCCCGCGATGTTGATGGCCTTGACGATGTCCTGTACCTCCCTGGAGCAGATAAAGGCAAGGTGCAGGGGCAGGTGCCGCGTGGTGATGTCCGGCACCAGAATGACCTGGGGCACCCGGGCATCGTTCAGGTGTTTCGCCAGCGGGCACAGCAGCCCGTGGAGGGTGGTGCTTATCTGGGCGAGGGCCTCCCACTGGCGGTGGCTGATCTCGCCGGCCACGTTGCCCCTGGCCCACGCCTCCAGCAGTTCCAGGGCATTCTGGGTTGTGAACTGAGAAACAAGCCCGCCAGCAACGTGGACCCTGCCTGCCAGTCGCCTCAAGATATGGACAACCGTTCCCTCCCGTGTGACCACCAGGTCAATGATGCCTACCGGGTCGGCCACGGGCAGGGCGTCCATGATGCCGTCAGGATGCACAATCCCTCCCAGCCTGGCGTGGAGCACCGGGTCGCGGTCGCGCAGGGCTTCGCCCGCCTCCAGGAGCGCCTCTCCAGCGGCCCTGACGGCCTCCACCCGCTGCGGCACGTTGTCCAGCGTCGCGCGGGCCAGCGAGGCCACGGCGCGGGACAGGGCGTCCAGCTTTTGCAGGTAGTCGGCGGCTTCCTGGTGCGGTGGGCCGGCCTCGCGCAGGCGCCGGATGTTGGGCAGGCAGAAGCCCAGGCTTTTGAGGCGCTGGGAGACCTCCAGGCTGTAGGCTGGCATCTCCGCCTCGCACAGCGCCTTCATGGCGTCGCCCAGCACCCTGAAGCGCAGCCAGCTCTCGGACACAAAGGGCCTCCAGGCTTCTTCAGATGTATCCATGAGGCCCAGGCCAATGTCGCACAGCAGGTGCGCCATGTCCCGCATGCCCCAGATGTTCCTGGAGTTGGTGTACTGCTCCATCCTCTCGGCGAGGAACAGGTCCAGGACGCCCTGAGAGGCTGGCGGTCTGATGGGCTTCCTGCGGCCCAGGCTCTTGCGGGCATAGTCCACAAGCTGGGTGCAGCGCTCCAGCCGCTGCTGCTCGGCCCCCTGGTCCTCCAGGAGCCTCGCCACCTCGCCGCCCACCTGGACAAGCCTCTGCCAGGCGCCGGCGGCGTACAGGTCGCCCAGGGCATCCTCCAGCAGTTGGCACCGGAAATCAGGCCGCGTGACCCTGCCCGCCGCCGCGATAAGCACGCCCGCCGACTTCAGCGGCCTGTGGGCGTTCCTGTAGCTGGTGGCCCACTCCTGGGCCGTGCCGCGCATGGCATGCTCGTTGCCGGTGGCGCGGGCGGCCTTCATAGCCTGGCGGTAGCAGCCCCAGGCCTCCTGGTAGCGACGCCGGCGCGACAGCGCGTTGCCCAGGTTGGTGGCCCAGGTCCTGGCCACGTCCCGCGAGCCTGTGTGCATGGCCAGGTCCAGGGCCAGGCGGTAGGCGTCCTCCGCCGTGTCGAAGTCGCCGGCGTCGCTGGCCAGCAGGCCCAGGTAGCCCTCCTGGTCGGCCAGGCCGGCAAGCCCCGCTTCGCCCTGCTCCATGAAGATGTCCCGCGCCTCCTGGAAAGCCTGGCGGGCCAGGTCGGCGTTGCCCATGAGCCGGTGCAGCAGCCCTTGCTTGCCCACGCAGTTGGCGTACTCCAGCGGGCCGGCGTGCTCCCTGGCGGCCTCAGCGGCCTGCCGGTAGAGGTCCAGGGCTTCCTGCAAGCGCCGTGCGTTGCGGAAGACCAGCGCCCGCTCGGCCAGCGCCTCGTGCAGCCGGGCCAGGCCCTTGCCCGAGCGCCTGATGGCCCTGGCCGCCAGGTCGAAGTGCATGTTGGCGAGGCCCAGGTCGTCGGCGGCATAGGCGGCCCTGCCTATCTCCAGCAACGTGGCGACCTCGGCCTCGGCGTCGCCGCGCCGTCGGGCCTCGTGGAGCCTCCCCTGCAGGTCGCCAATGCGGCGATAGCGTTCCTCGGTGTTCATGGGCACAGCCTCCAGGGACTACAGGGGCCGTTCCAGCGCGTGGCTCAAGAGATCAAGAGAGGAGAGTCCTTCAGACCAGATGAAAGGTGGCCGGGCTGGGCCGACCTCACCCCTGCCAGGGCTTAAGGCCGCGATGCCGCTATGTTAGCATAGAATGGCCACTGGAGGTGCAGTCGGCGGGACTGGCGCGCATCTTATACCGGTCCTGTTATGAGGTACTCCTTGTAGTCTCACTGTCACTTATCTTGCCTGGCTGGTACCCACAAAGTCCACGGGTTTCCGCGTGAATTGCCTCATACAGCCTACATTCATGGACTGAGATTTCACCCATACGTGTAATGCCATGAGTCGTTGTTGCTGACATAATGGGACTGCTAGAGAGGTCGCTTCTGCCATCTAATCTGTGCCCCGGACTATTACGGTCCGGGCCAGCTTGATGCCCAGGGCTGAATGGCCCTGAAGACTTTGGGAGGTGGGCGGAGATGGCCAGGCGCGATGAGTATGAACGGCGAGACATCTCGAGAGAGGCCAACGCCGACGAAGGTGACCGTGTCGTCGAGCGTCAGGTGGAAGCGGAAGGCCCCGCGCACGGCCAGCACGTCCACGTCACACAGGAAGTGCGTGATCCCCCAGCCGGGCGCGAGGTGCTGGTGGAGCGAGAGGCCACTCACGTACCATGGAGCCTGGCCCCGATCATAGCCATGGTCATTGGCATAGGGCTTGTCGTGATAGGCAGCGTGGCCATGGCCCGAGGCGGCTTCAGTGATGTGCTCAACCACACCACCGTTGCCGGTCTGCACCATACCCCGCTTCTAGGCTTTTTGGAGCTGGTCTTCGGGTTGCTGACCATCGCCTCGGCAGCGGCATCGGTAGGTGGGCTTTTCCCGTGGAGCGGTCGCGGAATGATGACGTTCCTCGGCGGCATCATGCTGGCATTCGGGCTTATTGTTGTTATTGAGCCTTCAAGCTTTCACTCGACCCTGGGCATGCATGCAACAAATGGCTGGCTTTATACGTTCGTGGGGGCCATCATGATCGTGGCAGCTATCCTGTTCCCGGCTATCAGCGGCAGCGACCGGGTCAAGTACCGTGGGTGAGAGACTGGTACCTGGTCCGCGTGGATGTGGCGCTTTTGGCGGGCTGACCGGGGTATGCCAACCTCCCCTTCCCTGCATCTGTGGGCTGCCACGGTAGGGCAGCAGATGGCCCTGAGTTGGTACGCACTTTCAGATTTTTGAGGAATAAGGTCTGTAGGGTGATGGCAGACGTGCGGACCATACTCCCGTTCCCTTCTCCACCCTTCGTCAAGCTCAGAGCCTGCCACGAGTCTGTCGAGGGGGCAGGCTGGATATGTTAAGTGAATATTAACCAAGGCTACCTGTTTAGTGTACTCCTGCAGCGGAGGCCACCAGCGCCTGGGCCAGGGCTGGCCGTGTCTCCGGTGTGCTGGCTGGTAGCACGCGGGCGCCTGGCGGGACGATCGCCCCACGGCCCAGTACGGAGATGCCCCACGCTTCTCCCTCCAGTCCCTCCTCGCTCCCTACGGTGGCGCCCTCTGAGATGTGGGCCAGCATGTCCACCACGGCCCGCTGGACCACGGCCCCTTCGCCCACGTAGGCCAGTTCCATCAGCACCGAGTCGCTGACCAGCGCGCCTTCCTCCACGATCACCCCAGGGCCGATGACCGAGTTCCTGACCTCGCCCCGGATGGTGGCGCTGGAAGCAATGGAGCTTGCCCCCGTCATTTTCGCCGTGCCCTCGTCCACGACGTGCGCGTCGGCGGCGCCAAGCTGCCGTATGAGCCACGGCCTGGCCAGGAACTCCATGCTGGTCTGGTGGTAGCTCTCCACCGTGCCGATGTCCCGCCAGTAGCCGTCGAAGCGGTAGCCGTAGGCCTTGCCATCCTCCACGGCGGCGGGGAGTATGGAGTGGCCGAAGTCGTGGCGAGAGAGCGGGTCGTCCATGTCCTGCTCCAGCAGCGTGGCCAGATAGTCCACCGAGAAGGCGTAGATGCCCATGGAGGCCAGCGTCGCCCGTGGGTGCGCCGGCTTTTCCTGGAACTCCAGTACCCGCCCCGACTCGCCGATGGCGGCGATGCCGAAGCGGTGCGCATCCTGCAGAGGCACGTCCACCAGGGCTACCGTCACGCCCGCGCCGCTGCGAAGGTGCGCCTCCACCATGGGCCTGAAGTCCATCCTGTACACGTGGTCCGCCGAAAGGACAAGCACCACCTGGGCGGACTGGCCAAGGATGTAGTCCAGGTTCTGATAGACCGCGTCGGCGGTGCCACGGTAGTTGCCACGAGGCGGGTCCAGCGCCTCCACCTTGCACGGGGCCGCCACCCTTAGGTACTCATGTACCGAGGCGCGCTGGTAGTCGGTCAGAGCGGCAATATTCCATATCCCCGAGTGGATGGTGTTCCACAGAGTGAAGTCCATTATTCTGTAACGCCACAGGAAAGGCAGGACTGGCTTGGCCCGGTGCTCGCACAGCGGCCCCATTCTGCTGCCACGTCCGCCTGCCAGGACCACCGCCACTGTATCTTGTCCCATGGCTTGTCCTCCTGAAAAACGCCCATGGTCCTTCCTCGCCTCCGGGGCCCTGCTCTCACCATGCCCTCTGCCTTCAGGATAGCTCCTGTCCTTAAATGGCACATTAACGGGGTTTTAAAACTTGGTGCATTTAGTGGGAGCACCCTCTTTTGTGACTGCAATCACAAATTATGCGGCAGGAATGTTTCCCGCGTGTTGCACAGGGATTAACAAGGTGTTACATTCGGGCGGGTAACCATGGCAGGCTGCGTCCAGCGGCCCCCAGTGCAGCCTGCCATGGGACGGAGACGCCAGAAGAGGCGACTGCTACTGTATGTTGATCTTGATGGCCTTGCTCTCGCGCCTGGCCGGAGCAGGTATGGTGACCTCCAGGACTCCGTTCTTGTAACTGGCCTGGACAGTCTCGGCTTTGACGCCCTCTGGCAGGGCCACAGCCCGCGAGAAGGCCCCCACGGCGCGCTCAGCGCAATAGTAGTCCTCTTCCCGGACCTCACGCTCCTCCTCGCGCTTGCCACGGATGAAGAGGGTGTCCTGTTCCACGGAGACCTCGATGTCCTCGGGCTTCATGCCCGGCAGGTCGGCTCTCACGATGATCTGGTTGTCCTTCCTGAACACATCCACATCGGGCGCCCAGCCCTCCAGGAAGGACGGAATGCGCCAGAAGCCACGTCGCGACCAGGGGCGGAAGGAGCGGAAGGCCCGTTCCAGGAGCCTGTCGAACTCCTCCGGCCAGGCCCCAATCCCGCGTCGCTCGCTGTCGCGCACCTGGACTGCCCTTTCCTTGGTGGACGTCATATCTCACCTCCTCACAACCTCTGCGTAGCACCATGGGGCCGCAAAGCTATTGTTTCACAGGGGTCGTGAAGAAAGTGTGAAGATGGTTGTGGCAGGGTGTGAGGATTGTGTGAAGGGATGTGCGGGAGGTCACCGGCCCTGGTCGGCACTCCCGCCCAGAGGACTGACCGATTCCTGCGGCTGAAGGGCCGGGGCCTGGCCTTGCACTGGCTCCGCGCTGTGGCGTATGAAGGCGTGGGCGCGTGGCACCACCATGTCACACACCCGTGGCCGGCCATTGTCCACGTACCTGACGTCCATGACTTCCAGGTACTGGGAGCTGTACTCTTTGAAGACGCTGACATGCTCCTCTATCACGCCGTCGGGCCTGGTGATCTCCAGCACTACCAGGGTGCCAATGTGCCTCTCCAGCATGGGATCGTAGGACGTGCCCAGGTAGCCGATGACGTCGGTCTGGAGCTTGCTGACATACTTCTGCTGCGTGGCCATGGCCTGCAAAGCCGGGTTGGGCGTTTTGATCTGCAAAAAAGCCGTCTCAAGGGCCTCGCTTATGGCATCCCTGATGGTGTTGAACAGGTTCCTGATATGCCTCAGGAACCGGCGTAGTGGCCAGGGATGGTAGGCTTTCCTGAGGGCGGACAGGCGGCGCCGCTGCTCTTCTGGCGTTAGCTCGTCGTGGAAGCGGAAGAGCGTGTATATGCCGCCGAACTCCTCCTTGTACATGATGAAGCTTGTCTCCACATGGTCCTTGTCCCAGTAGTTGCCCCTGTACCGGAACTCGATGCCCGAAGTCTCCACATGCAGCCTGCCCCAGACCCGTTTCCCGCTCTTCATCTGCAGGGTGACCATGTAGGAGTGAAAATCGTTGAGGCAGGGGTCTTTCTTGCGTCTCGCCAGCACCACGCCCACGGTGCTGGACAGGAGAATCGCTGCGATGGTCCACAGGAGTACAGACTCGACCACCTGGCACACCTCTTGCCGGGCTACAGAGGACCTGAAAGCCCAGGCACTGCCTGGCACACCACCAGTCAACTGGACCGGACATCAGCACATGCCAGGCGGAATTATACCCCAGTCAGCCCCTGATGGGAGAGGCCCCTACCTGTGCTTGCCCAAGTCCAGAGGGGAGACAAGGGATGAGGACTGTCCGCCAATGGGAGAAGGGAATGCCTTGTGGCGCCACCACGGCCAGGGCCGGTCTGGAGGGTGTAGCCTGGTCAGCTTTTGAGAGGGGACGTGCCGCTGTCCTGGATAAGCTCGGCTACTATGGACAGGACTTCCATGATCTCGAAGGGCTTCTTGAGGACGCGGTCCACTCCCCTGCCCGCCAGCTCATCGGGGCTAAGGTCGGTTTCCCAGCCGGTCACCATGATGACCGGGGTCTCGGGGCTGTGTTCCTTGATGGCCCTGGCGATTTCCCAGCCTGACATACCCGGCATACGCAGGTCGGTAAACACCAGGTCGTACCCTTCCTGCTTGAAGCGATGGACACCGTCAGGGCCATTGTCCACCAGGGTGACGTGGTAGCCCTCCAGCACTTCCTCCAGGATAGCTCGCAGGCCAGGCTCGTCGTCCATTATCAGGATTCGGGCTGGCCCTTGGCCCTGCTGGGGGCTGCCCGCCCAAGCCGAGGCGCTGGCATGGGCGTCTGAAGGCCCGCCGGGGCTGTACTGGGTCGTGTTCCTGTAATCTCCAGAGATGACCATGTGGTGCATTGTGTCAGCAGGCCTTGTTCTGGCGACATGGTATTCCAATGGCGAGGCGTGTTAATGGTGGGCAGCACCCCTGGAGTATGCAGGGCCTTACCAGCCGCCGGTATGTGCAGCCTCCCAGGCGTCAGGTGGAGAGGTCCGGCCCGACCATCAGGCCACGCCCGCCACTCCCACGCCTCTGGAGCACCGTGGCGACCTTGCCCAGGAACTCGTCCATGTCCACGGGCTTCATAACGTAGTCGTCCGCGCCAAGCTGAAGGCCCTTGGCCCTGTCGGACTCCTTGCCCAGACCTGTCAGCATGATTATGGGCATCTGGTCGAACTCCCTCACCAGGCGACAGAGTTCGAAGCCATCCATCTGCGGCATGAAAATGTCTGTCACCAGCAGGTCTGGACGGCGCTGGTGCAGCTCTTGCAGCCCTTCCAGCCCGTTGGAGGCGCAGCAGGTCTGGTACCCCGCGTCCTCCAGCCAGGTCGCCAGGATTTCCCGGATCGCCTCTTCATCTTCGACTATAAGGACAGTCTTGGACATGAGGTTTCAGACTCCCATCAAAGACTGAGAACAGCGACGCCTTGTCGGTGGCTGTGCCGGAGGCGAGGCCCGTGCATGCTAGTTGCCAGCGCCACTGGCAACCTCCAGGACAGGCCCGGCCTCCCTGGCCAGGCCGTTCTGCTGCGGGCTGGCCGCGCCATTGGCAGCCAGGGGTATCTTGACCCAGATAGTGGTGCCTTTGCCCTCTTCGCTTTCCACGGTGATCTGGCCCTTGTGCGTGGTCACGATCCTGTGGCAGACGAACATGCCCAGGCCCATGCCCTTACCCACTTCCTTGGTGGTGAAGAATGGCTCGAACAGCCGCTCCTGGACCGCCCTGGATATCCCTATGCCCGTGTCCTTGACGTAGGCGACAGCGGTGGAGTCGTCCACGCGGCAGCCCACGGTTATAGTGCCCCACTCGGGAGTGGCGTCAGCGGAGTTGCTTATCAGGTTCACGAAGACCTGCTGCAACTGGGCCGGCACGCCCTTCACCACGGGCGTAGCCTCGTATTCCTTGACGATCCTGTGGTTCTTCACCTTGTTGCCCAGCAGGGCCAGCGCGCCCTCGATGGCATCGTCAATGCGGACCTCGGCCATGTCCTCGGAGGGCCGGGCGTAGTCCAGCAGGTGCCTCACGATGGTGGAGATGCGCTTGCCCATCTGCTGGATGGTCTGGATGTATTCCACCGCCTTTTCGCTGCGCAGGTGCTTGTCCGCGTTCTTGAGCAGGATATCGGCCCTGCCAGTGATGGCAAAGACGGGGTTATTTATCTCGTGGGCCACGCCTGTGGCCAGCGTGCCCACGCTGGCCAGCTTGGCAGACTGGACTAGCTGGGCTTGCAGCTCCTTGAGTTCCTTGAGCTTCTGCTCCAGCTCCTCGGCCAGCCGGGCCTTCTGGGCGGCCTCGTTCACGCTGCGCTCGAAGCCATAGTAGGCCAGTACGGCGGGTATGAGCACCAGCACCAGGCCCCACCAGGCCTCCAGGACCAGCAGCGAGGCGATGGCGCCCACCGTCAGCAGGCCGCCTTCCTGTATGGCCTCAAAGACGAAGGTGTCCTTCCAGGAGCGCCAGAAGTCCCTGCCCTTGCGCAGGGTCAGCATGCCCGCCACCAGCATGATGTTGGTGACGTGGAGCGTCAGCCCTGCGGCGGCGGCCGCCAGCATCTGCTGGTGGGTCAGGGCCAGGGGCGCCTCTTCGGCCTTGAGGGAGAAGAAGACTATGCCCGCAAGCCCCGCCGCCACGGCACTGACACTGACGTTAAAGATGATGGCGCTGGCCGGCGCCCGGGCCATGCGCTCGGAAATGAGGGTGCCGGCCATGGCGATGAGCACCGCCTCCATGGGGTGCAGCAGCAGCACCGCCATGAACAGCGGCACTGTGAAGAGCGAGGCCTCGGCCTGCCGGGACAGCTTTATAGGGAAGCGCCCCGCCAGGGCGACCAGAAGCACCAGCGTCAGTAGCAGCCACAGAGGAGGGGTGTTCTCGGCAACGGGCCACAGCCACACGGCCAGTGCCGTAAGCCCTACCGCGCACACCTCCAGGGCGATTATGTATAACTGGGACCGGATCTGAGTATTCATAACAGGCCGCCGCGGTGGCTACCCGTCCATCCTGGTGCTACTGACGCCGCGTACCACAAACTAGTCGTCAAGCTTGAGCGGACGGCAGGCGATAAAGTGATTGGACACGCCTCTGCAGGTCAGCTCACGCTCTCCGTCCTCGTACACCAGCACCCTGGCCGGGAAACGCTCGGAGGCCCTGAGCCAGGCAGATACTTCGACCCTGTCTGGCTTGCTCTGCTCCACCACGATGGTGTGCGTGGAAATCTCGGTCTCTCCGGGGCCGCAGTCAAAGCTGTCAGAAGACTCCATGGCCGAGCTATACTCGGCATTCCTGGGGACAGAGATAACGATCAGCACGGGGTTGCTGACGGAACACGTGTACCCTTCCGGCCACTCCACACGCACGTTGACGGTATGCCCGTCCACGTCCAGCTCGGGGTCTATGCCGGTCCACCTGAGGCCACCATAGACCGCCGGCACGGCGGCAAATACGGCCACGAGGCTACATACACCCGCTACCCACTTCAGTTTCCTTATCCACTTCATCCGGACTGACTCCTTCCTCACCATCTACATAAGGACTTCGGGCGTGCCCCTTTTACGGGACTCGCCATCTATGACAAGGTGAGGTTAACAGGAAAACCGTCTGGGGGAGGTGTGGGTAGCGTGTAGAAATGGTTGGCTCTAGCCGCGCCCCAGGTAGAGCTGCTTCACCGGCAGGACTATGGCCTCCAGCATGTTTACGTGAGGTGGCAGGGCAGCCATGGTGACCGCCGTCATGGCCAGCTCGTCGGCGGTCATCATAGGCTCCTGGTGCATGGGGTCGCCGCCGGCGGCCCGCCACTCGGTGAGGACGTTGCCCGGGTGCAGCACGCAGGCTATGACACCATGGGCGCGGCCCTCCAGCGCCGTGGCCTTGGTCAGCCCCACCAGCCCGTGCTTGGTGGTGGCATAGGGCGTCGCGTTCATCCGGGGCATCTGGGCCGAGATGCTGCCGATGTTGATGATCCTGCCCCCTCCCTGTCGCTTCATTATCTTCATGGCCTCGCGGCTGCACAGGAAGGGGCCGGTCAGGTTGACATCCAGCACCCTCTTCCAGGTCTCCAGCGAAATCTCCTCCAGCGGCCCGCCATCGAACACGCCCGAGTTGTTGACCAGGATGTCCACCCGGCCGAACGTCTCCATGGTCTTGTCGAAGAGCGCCGCCACCTGGGACTCGCTGGTCACGTCGGTGGGAACAACCAGGATGGTGGTGCCAAAGGGGCGCAGCTCCTCCGCCGCGCTCTCCAGGTTCGCCCTGTTGCGGGACGCCAGGACGACGTGGGCGCCCTCCCTGGCGAAGGCGCGCGCTATGCCTCTGCCTATACCCGTGCCAGCGCCGGTTATGATGGATACCTTGTTGTCCAGCAGGCCCATTCCAGCCTCCTTGTTATTGCAGGTGTGGAGCGACACCGAGCGAGGCCCTGGCGGCCCCACCTGGCGCCTTCAGGACAGTTAACTAGCCACGGCCCCAGTTGTCAAGGCCATCTCCTTTCCTTCAAAAACTGTCCGCTTTTGGGCCCTTGCCGGGCAGGAGGAGGACTTCTGCTGTCCCCTTGGCAACGGGGGGACCACAGGGGGTCAGGACTCCCTGCTGGTCAGGTACAGGCCCGGGGCCGGCCCGCCCCTTGACAAGAGGCCCTGACAGCCATAACTTGTTCCAACAAGTCCGGGTCAGGACTTGTGCCACCGCATCGCTGTCAGACCTTCATATTAAGGGTACCCTGCCAGGCCAGCGCGGAGGTCAGCTATGCCAGGGCCACTGGAGGGCGTCAGAGTCCTGGAGTTCACGGAGATAATCGCCGGGCCTTTCGGCGGCATGCTGCTGGCTGACATGGGCGCCGACGTCATCAAGGTGGAGCCGCCCTGGGGCGAGCCCTGGCGCCTCTACCAGCAGTTCATCCCGGGCGAGAGCCGCACCTACATATCCCTCAACCGGGGCAAACGCAGCTTGCCCCTGGACCTCACCAGGCCCGAGGCCCTGGAGGTGGTATACAGGCTGGTGCCCCTCATGGACGTGGTCATAATCAACTCCCGGCCAGATGTCCCCTACAAGCTGGGCATAGACTACGAGACCCTGTCGGCCAGGAACCCCAGGCTCATCTACTGCGAGAACACCGCCTTCGGGCGCAAGGGGCCTTACAGCCACCGGCCAGGCTACGACATCGTGGCCCAGGCCATCACCGGGCTGCTGGCCTCCGAGGGCAAGGTGCTCAACGGAGTCCCGCAGGTCATCCAGTCCACGGCCATCGCCGACTTCGCCACGGCGTTGTCCATCGCCTGGGGCGTCTGCGCCGCGCTGTACCACCGCCAGCGCACCGGCAAGGGGCAGAAGGTGGAGACGACGCTGCTAGGCTCGGCCCTGGCCGTCCAGACCACCCGCTTCCTCCAGGTCGCCATGGTGGACGACGAGCCGCGCGCGGCCTTCCTGGAGGCGCTGTCCCACCTGCGGGCCAGTGGCGCCAGCTTCGAGGAGGTCCTGGAGCTTTACCGTGAGCTTACGGCCCGGCCGCCCGGCAACATCTACTACCGCACCTACCAGGCCAGGGACGGCGTGCTGGCCGTGGGCTGCCTCAGCGACCCTCTGCGCAAGCGCCTGGCCGCCGTCCTGGGGCTGGAGGACATCCGCTTCCAGCCCGGCTACGACCCCAGGAGCGAGGAGGCCCGCGTCTTCGGCGAGGAGCTGGTGAAGAAGGCCGAGGCCATCTTCCTTGAGAAGACCGTGGACGAGTGGCTCCAGGTGCTGGACAGGGCAGGCGTCCCGGCCGGCCCCGTCCGCTTCACCGAGGAGCTGATGGCCGACGAGCAGGTGCTGGCCAACGACCTGGTGGTGGAGCTGGAGCATACCCGCGCGGGCAGGCTCAAGATGGTCGGCCCCTTCGTGAAGATGAGCGAGACGCCCCTGAAGGCCACCCGCCCCTCCCCCGCCCTGGGCGAGCACACCGACGAGGTCCTCGCGGAGCTAGGGTACAGCGCCGAGGAGGTACGCCGGCTCAAGGAGCTGGGCGTAACCAGGTAGCGCCCGGCGGCAGCCTCGCAGGCACGCCCCTGCCGACGGCCACGCCCGTACGAGATTAGACCGGTTTCCGGGTGCGTGCCTGGTGTAGGGGCAACCCTCGTGGTTGCCCAAGGCCTGGGCAGGCACAAGGCCTGCCCCTACAAGATGGCCTGCCAGCAGCGGACCCTCCAGGGAAATGGACTAGTTGGAGCAGATGGGTCTCAGACCAGCCCCTGCACACCGCCGTGTAGACGCAACTCAAAAACGCTATTAAGGAGTTTTCAGGCAGGCCAGACCTCGACATCCGCCCTTCCGACGGCTTCGGGCCAAAGGCGGCGCAGACCTTCGCACTTGAAAGCCCCTGTCTGCCGCTCTTATAATAGTGCTGCGACTGCAGATGCCTTCGGGAGGCCAGCGCAAGCATGACCTACATCATCGCGGAGCCGTGCGTGGACGTGAAGGACGGGGCCTGCGTCGAGGTCTGCCCCGTGGACTGCATCTACACCACCGACGAGGAGCGGCAGTACTACATCAACCCCGACGAGTGCATAGACTGTGCCGCGTGCGAGCCGGTCTGCCCGGTAGTCGCCATCTTCGCCGAGGATGATGTCCCTGAGCAGTGGCGGAGCTACATAGACAAGAACTACGCGTACTTCGGGCTGTCGCGATAGTCTGGATGCTACCCTGATTGACACCAACAGGCCCGGGCGGCGTACCATGTCGGCTCGGGCCTTGTTGCGCCCTGGATATTCTTGAGCAGGAGGAAGCAGGCTTGGTCACCATAGAGTCAACCCCTCAGTTCGTTACACAGGTCTATGACAGGATGCGACACACCCTCGATGCCGTCCGGGGCAGGCTGGGCAAGCCCATGACCCTGGCGGACAAGCTCCTGCTGTCCCACCTGGACGACCCCCGCAGCCAGGACCTGGAACCCGGGAAGAGCTTCCTCTTGCTCCGGCCCGACCGCGTGGCGCTCCAGGACGTGCTGGGCCAGACGGCCATGCTCCAGTTCATGCAGACGCGCCGCACCAGGACGGCGGTGCCCACCACCATCCACTGCGACCATCTCATCCAGGCCCGCGTGGAGGGCCAGGTTGACCTGCTCAACTCCCTGGAGGAGAACAAGGAGGTCTTCGACTTTCTGCGCTCCGCCGCGGCCAAGTACGGCGTCGGCTTCTGGGGGCCGGGCGCTGGTATCATCCACCAGGTGGTCCTGGAGAACTACGCCTTCCCCGGCTGCATGATCATCGGAACCGACTCCCACACGCCCAACGCTGGCGGACTGGGCGCCTGCGCCGTGGGCGTCGGCGGCGCCGATGCCGTGGAGGTCATGGCCGGCCTGCCCTGGGAGCTCCTGTACCCTCGGCGCATCGGCGTGCTGCTCACCGGCAAGATGAGCGGCTGGACGGCCCCCAAGGACGTCATCCTGTACCTGGCCGGCGCGCTGACGGTGGAGGGCGGCACCAACGCCATCATCGAGTACTTCGGCCCTGGCACGCGCTCCATAAGCTGCACTGGCAAGGCTACCATCACCAACATGGGCGCCGAGCTGGGCGCCACCACGTCTGTCTTCCCCTACGATGAGCGCATGGCGACCTATCTGAAGGCCACCAACCGTGGCGAGCTGGCCAGGCTGGCCGACCAGCATGTGGCCATGCTGCGCCCCGACGAGGACGTGGAGGCCCACCCCGAGAAGTACTTCGACCGCATCGTGGAGATCAACCTGTCCAGACTGGAGCCGCACGTGGTGGGGCCGCACACGCCAGACCGCGCCCGACCCATTTCCAAGCTAGCCGCCGAGGTGGGAGACGCCAGGAACAAGTTCATTGACCAGATTGACACGGCCCTCATCGGTAGCTGCACCAACTCCTCCTACGAGGACATGAGCCGCGCCGCCGACGTGGCCGAGCAGGCCCGCGCCCACGGCATCAAGTCAGCCGTGACGCTCATGGTCACCCCTGGCTCGGAGCAGATCCGCGCCACCATCGAGCGCGACGGCCAGATGGAGTCGCTGAAGGGCATTAACGCCGTGGTGCTGGCCAACGCCTGCGGGCCGTGCATCGGCCAGTGGAAGCGCGAGAAGCTGCTGGATGGCGTGCCCAACACCATCGTCACGTCTTATAACCGCAACTTCCCGCGCCGCAACGATGGCCGCTCCGAGACCATGAACTTCATCGCCAGCCCGGAGGTTGTCATAGCCCTGGCCCTGGCCGGCAGGCTGTCCTTCAACCCCCTGACAGACACCCTCACCGGCTCTGATGGCAAGTCCTTCAAGCTCCAGCCGCCCAGGCAAGCGCCCGAAGTCCCGCCGGGCGGCTTTACCCAGAGCAAGGGCGCCTATGTCGCGCCGCCCGAGGACGGCAGCAACATCGAGCTGGTCATCCGGCCCAACAGCGAGCGGCTCCAGAAGATGGAACCCTGGCCCGCCTGGGACGGCAAGGACTTCGTCCAGCTCCCGGTGCTCATCAAGGTCAAGGGCAAGTGCACCACCGACCACATCTCGCCGGCCGGCCCCTGGCTGCGCTACCGGGGCCACCTGGACAGGTTCAGCGATAACATGTTCATGGGCGCCATCAACGCCTACACCGGCGAGGCCGGCAAGGGCAAGAACCTGCTGACCGGCGAGCAGGGCCAGGCCATCTCCAGGATCGCCCGCTACTACAAGGCCCAGGGCCTGCGCTGGGTGGTCATAGGGGACAGCAACTACGGCGAGGGCAGCAGCCGCGAGCATGCCGCCCTGTCGCCCAGGCTGCTGGGAGGCGCCGCCGTCATCGCCCGCAGCTTCGCCCGCATCCACGAGACCAACCTGAAGAAGCAGGGCCTCCTGGCGCTGACCTTCCGCGACCCCAGGGACTACGACAAGGTCCGGGAGGACGACCGCATAAGCCTGGTGGGCCTCAAGGACATGGCGCCCAGCAAGCCGGTGACCTGCATCATCCACCACTCGGATGGCACGCAGGAGACCATCCTGCTGGATCACTCCTACAGCGCGTCCCAGCTCGAGTGGTTCAGGGTAGGCTCAGCGCTGAACCTCTTCCATCAGAAGACGGCCTAGCCGGTACAGGTATAGGGCAAGACAGCAGGGGCAGGTCAATTGGACCTGCCCCTGCTGCGTCTGCCATGTTGGAGGAACAGGGTATTTCGGCTATACTGCCACAAGGGCCGCGCGAAGCCTGGCAGAATGGCTCCGCCCGAGGCGATAGCAAGCAGACTGGAGGACCTCATGGACCCGCTGGAGACCGTGGCAATTGGCAAGACGGATGTGCGCGTTACGCGGCTGGGGCTTGGAGGAGCGCCCCTGGCAAGCACTCCCCCGCCTCCTGATGGAGTGATGACCTCGGAGGCCGACGCCGTCGCCCTCATTCGCCGCGCCTACGAGCTGGGCATACGCTACTTCGACACAGCGCCCCTGTACGGCGTGGGCGAGAGCGAGAGGCGCTACGGCAAGGCCATCCGAGACTTCCCCAGGGACAGCTACGTCATTTCCACCAAGGTGGGCCGGGTCATCAAGCCCCTGGCGCCGGGCAGCCTCCAGTCCGGATGGGAGTTCGACTTCAGCCGGGAAGGCGCGGTGCGCTCCTTCCGGGACTCCCTTGACCGCCTGGGGCTGGAGCGCATTGACATCCTGCTCATTCACGACCCGGATGACCACTACACCCAGGCCCTTACCCAGACCTTCCCGGTGCTGATGGAGCTAAAGTCCAGAGGGCTGGTGAAGGCCATCGGCGCGGGCATGAACCAGTGGGAGATGGAGCTACGGTTTGCCCGGGAGGGCAACTTCGACTGCTTCCTGCTGGCAGGCCGCTACACGTTGCTGGACCAGTCCGGGCTGCCGGAGTTCCTGCCCTACTGCCAGAAGCGGGGCATAAGCATCATCGCTGGCGGGCCATATAACAGCGGCATTCTGGCCTCTGACCTGGGGCCTTCAGCAACCTTTAACTATCGCGCGGCGCCGCCCCAGGTGCTGGAGAAGGCCCGGCGCATCAAAGCAGTCTGCGACCGCTACAAGGTGCCCCTTAAGGCCGCAGCCCTCCAGTTCATCCTGGCACACCCGGTAGTGGCAGCGGCCATACCCGGCGCCCGCTCCGTGGCCGAGGTGGAAGAAAACCTGCGCATGGCGTCCTTCCCTGTTCCAGGTGACCTCTGGACAGAGCTGCGGCGACAAAAGCTCATCGCCCCTGATGCGCCGACGCCGTGAGGAAGGGGCAAGCGCCCTGGCCAGAGGCAAGGCGGGCTTGAGCAAGGCCCGCCAGTCAGACCAGATGGGACGGCAACAGCCGTCCCATTCAAAGGAGAGGAGAATCGCGGCAGGGCCGGTCTAGTCGGGACTGGTGCCGACCCAACCTCCCTGAGAGATATCTATGACAACGCCGTCGGGGCCACAGTACTTGAGTTCCACGTTTCGGCCCCTGCGCGGACGCCCTGTGCCACCGTGCAGCCCGTTGTTTGGCTTGCCCAGCGGGTAGGAATTGGCGCGGCGCAGCCTGGCGTCGGCGACTGACAGGTCGTCCACCTGGAAGCCAATGTGGTGCAGGCCACTGTACTTGGCGCCAAACCTGTCCCCCGCCGCTTCATCGTTCTTGAAGCGCAGTATGGCCAGGTTGATGTGGCCGTCGCTGAGGTAGTACCCTTCCGCGTTCTCACTGTTGACTCTGCCGACTTCCTGAAGATCGAAGACCTGCTTGTAGAAATTCGCGGTCTTTTCTGGCTCTTGGGTTGCTATGGCAATGTGCTTGATTTTGGCCATGGTCTCTCCTCTGGGCCAGGAAGTCAGGGAAATTGCCAACAATATACGGGCCGCCCCTGGGGCTGTCAATCACCGGATTATTCAAAGCCTAATATAGTTATAAACGCCCTTGAGGGGCGCCACGCTTGGCCCCGAGAGTGGGGCGGGCTGGTTTGACCGGCCCTTGACTAAAAGGTACGATACTGACAGGACGCGCTTCCCGGTCGCCCGGGCCATGGCGCGGGTGCTGTCGCGTCAGGCTGCTCTGCCATGAATATCCTGTCTTTCATACTGCTGGCCCTGGCGCCAGGCGTGTTCTGGCTATGGTTCTTTGCCCGCCGCGATGTATACCAGCCTGAGCCGTTGAGACTCATCGCACTTACTTTCTTCCTGGGGATGGTGTCCACGGTGCCGGCCTTGCTGCTGGAGGCGCTGTTCCTGGGCAACTCGTCAGCCACTGGCGGCATACTTGACCCGACGTCCCTGGCTGTTACCATGCTTTTTGTGGTCGGCCCAGTGGAGGAGACGGTAAAGTTTGCATCGGTGCGCCTGGGGCCATTCCGCAGCAGGTACTTCGATGAGCCGGCCGATGGCCTGGTGTACAGCGCCGCTGCCAGCCTGGGCTTCGCCTCAGTGGAGAACCTGGGCTACATCCTCACCTTTGGCCCGGCTGTCATGCTGGTGAGGGCGCCCCTCAGCACGCTGGCCCACGTGGTCTTTGGCAGCATCTGGGGCTACGCCCTGGGGGTGCAGGCCCAGCCCCGGCCCGGCGGTGCGCTGATGGTCCTGGCCGCCCTGTCGGTGGCCGCGGCGGTACACGGCCTGTTCAACGTCGGGGTGTTCTCCTATCCGGTGCTGTCCCTGCTGCTGCTGGTCATTGGAGTAAGCTGGACGCTGGGCCGGTTCCGCTGGGCACAGCGGGTCTCTCCCTTCCGCTTCTGGAGGGACACTCCCGTGGTCGAGTGCCAGCGGTGCCATCGCCTGTTCCTGGTGACGCGGCGCTTCTGCCGTTTCTGTGGCTCACCGACGCCGCCACCGGGGGAGCGCGGCGACCTGTTCTGCGGGCACTGCGGCACCCGGAACGCGCCGGACGCGTCCCAATGCGCGGCCTGCGGCAACAAGTTCAGCCTTCCTCCATTGGACTGCTGACAGGGCCTTTACGTCCCCACCACCCGCCCCACGGCCCGCCAGGGCGCCTGGCCCAGGTGCAAGCTGTTGCCGCTGCAACTTCAGCGTGTTACTATAAGACTTGACTCAGGCTTGAGGGTGAACACCTTGAGCGCCCCAGAAATCATCGGAATGATCCGGGACATCATCATCATATCGGTGTTGCTGGTGGTGCTTCTGGTGGTGCTCCTCGTTTATCTGAAGGTTTCCTCTATCCTCAACTCTGTCAAGCGTACCATGAGGAATGCGGAGGACGTGGCCTCAATCGTGCTTAACAGGATTGCCAGGCCCGCGGCTGCCGGGTCGGGTGTGGCCTTTGGTGCAGGGAAGGTAGCGGCGTTCCTCGCCGGCCTGACAGGTCGGCAGCAGCGCCGAAGCCGAAAAGGAGGAGACAAGGATGGCCAGTAATCACGAGCATTATTACCACGAGCACAACGGTGGAGGCTCCTTTGTAACAGGCTTCATCATTGGCGGGATAGTGGGCGCGGTGGTGGGCATACTGCTGGCTCCCAAGTCGGGTTCCGAGATGCGGGCAGACCTGGCACGGCGGAGCGAGTCCTGGAGGGCGCGAGCCGAGGAGATGGCCGCCATGGTGCGGGAGCGCATGGGCCCAGCCATGGAAGGCGCCCGCGAGCGCCTCGGCCCCGCTGTGGAGGGCATGCGCGAGCGTATCGGCCCGGTGGCCGAGCGCATGGGGTCCCGCTTCGGGCGCGCCCAGGAGCAGGCCACAGAGACCAACGGTGACATGAGGGTAAGCCCCGAAGAGCCTCCGACCGGCACCATGCGCGGCGAGTAAGCCCGGTCATCTATCAGGCGCCACTGCCGGCCCAGAGCCGTGGCCTTGCACGATGGCCCGACTGAGGAAGTCGGGCCATCTGCTTTCTGGCGCACCCGCACGCCTCTGGGCCGGTTGTGCTGGCTAGATAGCGAGGGCGGGTGGGTGGGACCGACAGGCGCTGCCTCACGGTGCCTGCCCAGGCCTTCAGCAGGCCAGAAGGTATTGCAGACGTGTCTGGCCAGTACACCTGTCAGGTGAGGGTGGGGCTACTTGGCGTCGTTGAGGTGGGCCGTGTACCTGGGGTAGGAGCCGAATATCTTGAGCATGGAGACCTGCCTCCTGACCCCCTCCAGAGCTTCCTGCACTATCCTGTCCAGCCGGTGGCCTTCCAGGTCTATCAGGAAGATGTAGCGGCCCAAGCTCTGCTTGGTGGGCCTGGACTCGATCTTGGCCAGGTTTATGCGCCGCTGCGCGAACTCCCCGAGCACGTTGTACAGAATGCCCGGAGCGTCCACGTCGAAAGAGAAGCAAAGAGAGGTCTTGTCCGAGCCTGTAGGCCCGTGGTCCGTCGTCGCCAGGACTACGAAGCGGGTCATATTGTTGTGGTTGTCCTCGATGCCTCGGGCCAACACCTGGACGCTGTAAAGCTCAGCGGCGCGCTGGCTGGCGATGGCGGCGGCAGTCACCTGGCTCTTTTTCATCTCCTCCACGGCCAGCGCGTTGCTAAGGGATGCCACCAGCTCCGCTCCGGCGAAGTGCTTGCGCAGGAAGGCCCGGCACTGGGCCAGCGACTGGGGATGAGAGTAGATGACGCGGATATCCTCGGCCCTGGTGCCGGGCCGCGCCAGCAGGCAGTGGTGAATGGGCAGCACAAGCTCGTGCTTGATGAACAGGGTGGACTCGTGGATGAGCAGGTCCAGCGTGAATGTCACAGAGCCTTCCAGGCTGTTCTCGATGGGCACGATTCCCTCGTCGGCCCGGCCTGAGTCCACGGCAGAGGCTACATCGGGTATGGAGGTACATGGCAGCAGCGTGGCCTCCGGGTCGTAGGTCAGGGCCGCCTGCTCAGTGTACGTGCCCGCCGGCCCCAGGTACGCCAGCCTCTTGCTCATTCCATACCCTCGAAGCTTCGATGTTGCACTGCCTCCGATTTTCCCCCTCCGGCGGCTCCGTGGCAAGTAGTTTGCACACCGGCAAGCCTGGCACCAGGGGAATCGGCGCGCGCCGGGGC
The DNA here is from genome assembly GCA_034433305.1 of Dehalococcoidia bacterium. Taxonomy (GTDB): domain Bacteria; phylum Chloroflexota; class Dehalococcoidia; order Lucifugimonadales; family DAOUAM01; genus DAOUAM01. The sequence continues at coordinate 59,300 of DAOUAM010000072.1, forward strand.
TAGGTCACCAGCCGGTCCAGCAGCTCGTCCTTGCCGGCCAGGATCAGCAGGTCGCCGGCCTGGATGCGCTCCTCGGTGTCCGGGTTCAGGGTGATGTCCTTGCCCCGCTGGATTGCCAGCACGGCCAGCCCCTGCCTGTCCCTGGGATAGGAAAAGCCCAGCTCCTTGAGGCTCATGTTGACGAAGCGCCTGGGTACTCTGACCTTGCTGATTCCGAAGTTGGGGATAAGCTCCAGGTACTCCTGTACGTGGGGGTTGAACAGGTTGTGGGCCAGGCGCACGCCCATCTCGGCCTCGGCATGCACAACCCTGTCCACGCCGATGCGCTCCAGGGTGTTGCCGTGGAGGGCGTTGCGGGCGCGAGAGATGACGTAGGGCACGCCCAGGGTCTTTAGCAGCACTGAGGCCATGATGCTGGACACTATGTCAGAGCCTATGGCCACTATGGCCACGTCATAGTCTGGCACGCCCAGTTCCTTGAGGACGGCCTCATTGGTGGCGTCGCCAGTCACCGGATAGGTGACCTGTCCCATCATGCTCTGGACACGCGATTCGTTGGTGTCCAGGGCCAGTACGTCGTGGCCGAGATTATAGAGAGTCCTGGCTACACTCGACCCGAAGCGTCCCAGCCCTATCACCACCACCTGTCTCTTCATATAGCTGCCTCCTGGACACCCTGCACAGGCCCCAGGCCTGTCCATGGGCGCAGGCCCATCTGGTGCTAACCTATTGTAACCCGTTCCTGGGCATACCGATAGAGGTCGCCCTCGCCGCGCTGGGCCATGGCCAGGGCGATGGTCAGCGGGCCGATCTTGCCCACAAACATGGTCAGGATGAGGATCAGGTGGCCCCAGACCGAAAGCTCCGGCGTCAGTCCGGTGCTGAACCCCACGGTGCCGAAGGCCGAGACACACTCGAACAGCAGGTCAATGAAGGCAAACCTGGTCTCTGAGAAGGTCAGCATGAAGGCCAGGGCGAAGATGAAGACCGTCGCCACCGCGCCGATGGTCATGGCGCGCTGCACCTGCTCCTGGGGTATCTCCCGGCCAAAGTAGGTAGCATAGCGCTTGCCCCGGATGGTGGACAGGATGGACACGGCCACCACGCCTACCGTGTTCACCCGTATGCCGCCACCCGTGGAGGCCGAGGCCGCGCCGATGAACATAAGGGTGATGAAGAAGAAGTTGGTGTGCTGCATCGTCTCGTTCAGGTTCTCCGTCTGGAACCCGGCGGTCCTGGCGCTGATGGACTGGAAGGCGGATACCAGCAGCTTTGTGTCCAGGGGCAGGGGGCCGATGGTCCTCGGATTGGCGTACTCCGAGGAGAAGAAGACCAGCATGCCGCCCACCAGCAGGACAGCGGATACGCTCAGCACCAGCTTGCTGTTGAGGGTCAGGATGGACCACCGGCCGCGACACCTCACCGCATCGGCGATTACCGGGTAGCCTAGGCCACCCAGGAAGATAAGCACCGCCAGTATGCCCAGCACCGAGCCATCGCCCCTGAAGGCGGTCAGCCCCTGGGCCTCCGGCAACACCAGGAACCCCGCATTGTTGAAGGCCGCCACCGAGTGGAATACCGCCTGCCAGGCTGCCTCGCCCGGCGGGTACAGGAACATGAGGCGCAGGAATAGCATCACGGCGCCCGCCACCTGGATGGCTGTTGATGTCAGCACGATGGCTACTGACAGGTGTACAAGGCCGCCCAGCCTGTCCACGCCCAGGCTCTCCTTCACCATCAGGCGCTGGGCCAGGGTGATGCGCTGTCCGATGAGGGCCAGCAGGAATGTGGCCAGCGACATGAACCCCAGGCCACCTACGTACATGAGGCCCAGGATGACACTATGCCCGAAGCGCGTCCAGTAGGTGGCGGTATCCCTGACGACAAGGCCCGTGTCCGTCACCGCCGAGGTGGCGGTGAACAAGGCTACCATAATGGGCGTAGTGCCACCCCCACGGTGGGTGAAGGGCAGCAGTAGCAGCAGCGTGCCAGCGGCTATGATGCCAGCGATGACGTAGATGATGACCAGGGGCGACGACAGCGCCCTGGACGGCATCTTCCGTGGAGTGATGGTGAGACGGATGGGGCCGCCCCCATATTCACGCAAACGCTGCGCCAGCCCGGGGGCGTTTTCCGGTCGTGGACTATCTGCCACACTCTACCTCTACTGCTGCGCGCAGGAGCCTGACCGTGACGCCCTGCACGTGTTGCGGTGGCGGCGTCCGAAGATGAAGCCCCCTGTGGGAGCTAAACGTGCCTGTCCTACGCTCTGTCAGCGATTCTAGGTATAGCCGGTAACCTTGTCAATGCTGCCTCCCTCCGGCCCCCAAGGCCTTTGGAGCGTCTGGCAAGACATCTCCCCTCTCTGGTCCTCCCTCATCAAGGGCTGACTGGCCTGTCCAGATTTCCCCTCACATGGTGCCATGGGCTGTCACTGTGAGGCATGGCCCGCTGGCCCTACCCAGCCCTGCCGCCGGCCAGCTCGCCCGG
>DAOUAM010000073.1:0-11883 GCA_034433305.1 Dehalococcoidia bacterium
GCCGCACGGCCTCGCCCCGCTTCATCCGTCCAGCCCGCGCCCCCTAGTTGCCCACCACCACTCTGATGGTCCTGCTGGCCTTGTTGCCGGACGTGTCCACGGCCCGCGCCTGGAGCTTGTGCTCGCCGTTGGCCCAGGCCGTGGTGTCCCAGGTGATGCTGTAGGGCGCCGTCAGGTCGCGCCCGATGCGCTGGCCGTCCACGTAGAAGATGACCTTGCTTACTCCCACATTGTCCGAGGCGCTGGCCTCGATGGTCACCAGGCCAGTCACGGTGCCGAGCGGCGCCGGGGACAGGATGCGCACCGTCGGCGCCTGGGTGTCAGCCACCGGCTCCGGGTTGACCGTCACCACCAGCGTGTCGCTGCCGCTGAGGGCGCCATCGCTGGCCGTCAGCGACAGGGTGTAGGCGCCGGCGACGGCAAAGGTGGCCGTGGTGCTGGCCGCGGCGGCGTCGCCGAAGGTGACCGGCCCCGGCCCGCTGGCCACGGCCCAGGCGAAAGTGAGCGCGCCCGGCGGGTCGGGCAGCCCGTCGTCCGTGGCCGAGCCGCTGAGCGTCACGGTGTCGGCGGGCAGGGTGATGGTCTGGTCAGGCCCGGCGCTGACCACCGGCGCGGCGTTGGCCGGCAGGGTGTTGACGTGGCCCGGGAACGCCCCGGCCAGCTCGGCCACGTTGCCGGCGGCATCGTAGGCCTGCACCCAGATGCGGTAGCCCGACGCCGGCTCGAAGGTGGTGATGGTGCAGGTCGTGCCCGTGCCGGTGAGGGTCGCCACGGTGAACAGGGAGTTGCCGCGGCCGTCCTTCTGCGCCTTGATGATGTAGCCCGCCACGCCCACGTTGTCCGTGGCCGGGTCCCAGGACAGGTCGCACCCGTAGGGCGTGACGTTGGCGCAGGAGGGGTACCACGTCTGGCTGGGCGGCTCCAGATCGGTCCCCGCCGGGTACACCGGGAAGCTGAAGGTGTGGTCGCTGGTGCCCTCGCTGTTGGTGGCCCGGACGGTGGCCGTGGCGGTGCCCTCCTGGCCGGGCGCGGGCGTCCAGCGCACCGTGCCGGTCACGGTGTCCACAGTCATACCTTCAGGCCCCGACACCAGGGAGAAGGTGGGCGGCGGCTCGCCCAGGGCGTCCACCTCGTAGGTGAAAAGCTGGCCCACGATGGCCGCCACCACCTGGCCGCTGCTGGAAACAGGATGGTACGCCGTCGGCGGCTGGAGGGTCTTCACCAGGAGCGACGGTGTCCTGGCCGACTGGTTGCCCAGAGTGTCCACGGCGCTGACCGAGTACTTGTGGCTGGAGCCGGCCGTCAGGCCCGAGACCGTCGCCGACAGCCCCATGATGTTGTCGGCCACCAGCCGGTAGCCCGAGGAGAAGCGGTTGATCCTCACGTACTCCCACAGCCGGTAGTAGCCCACGCCCACGTGGTCGGCGGAGGCGTCCCAGGCCAGGGTGACGGAGGTCTGGGTGACCTGCTCGGCCCGCAGGTTGGCCGGCACCGAGGGCGGTAGCGTGTCCACGACGTTGAGGCCGAAGGTCTGCTCGTCGCTGCCGGCGCTGTTGGACGCGCGGACGGTGGCCGAGTGGGCGCCGAGCTGGTCCGGGGCCGGCGTCCAGGAGAGCAGGCCGGTGGCGGCGTCCATGCCCATGCCCTGCGGGCCGGACACCAGCGAGAAGGTCACTGGCGGCGCGCCCGTGGCGGTGACCTGGTACTGGTACGGCACGCCCACGTTGGCGTCGCCCGGCGGCGGCACCGAGGTAATGGTTGGCGCCGAGTTATTGACCGTGACGACGACCGGCGCGGAGGTGGCGCTGTTACCAGCGGCGTCGAAGGCCACGGCGGTCAGGGTGTACTCGCTGTCGGCCAGCGCCGTCGTGTCCCAGCTCACGGCGTAGGCCGGCCCCGCCGAGGCGCCGATGAGGCGGCTGCCGCTGTGGTAGAACTCCACCCGCGCCACGCCCACGTTGTCGGAGGCGTCCGCCGTGAGGGCGACGGTGTTGGACACGCGGCTGCCGTTGGCGGGCGAGGTGAGGGCCACGGCCGGCGGCTCCTGGTCGGCGGTGGCGCCGGGCACCTGGAGCAGCATCCAGGCGGTGGAGTCCTCGCCGTAGTTGCGGTCCGGGACGGCTAGGTCCGGGTAGCCGTCCTCGTTCCAGTCGGCCACGGCCACCATCTCTGGCTGCGTCCCCACAGGCACCGGCTGCGCCGGCAGCAGCGTGCCATCGCCGTTGCCCAGGAACATCTTGATGTCGTCGCTGTCCTGCGCCACCACGACCACGTCGCGGGCGCCATCCAGGTCCAGGTCGGCCACGGCCACGTCCCGTAGGAAAGACCCGGCGGCGTGGGCCGTCGGCGGCGCGAAGGTGCCGTCGCCGTTGCCCAGGGCTACCAGCAGGTCGCCCGTGTATATCTCCACCGAGGCGATGTCGGGCGCGCCATCGCCGTCCAGGTCGCCCACGGCCAGCGCCTCGTTCAGCGCGTTGCGGCCGGCCGTCCCGGCGTAGGAGAAGGAGCCGTCGCCGGCGCCCAGGAAGACGCTGACGCCGCTGTAGTGCGACACGGCCAGGTCCAGGTGGCCGTCGCCGTCCAGGTCGGCGGACGCCATGTCTGTGGCGTGGAGGCCGCTGGCGCCGTCCACGGGCATGGCCGCGCCGAAGGTGCCGTCGCCGGCGCCAGGGAACAGCGTTATGCCGTAGCCCCCGGCGTTGGTGGCCACTGCCAGGTCGGTCGTGCCGTCCTCGTTAAAGTCGGCCGGCGCCACGGCTATGGGAAACGTGCCAGCGCCGGTCAGGCAGGTCTTGAAGGTGTACTGCGTGCCGGGGCCGTCGCTCAGCAGCACCATGACGCCTGTCTGGCTGCCGCACTGCGGGTCCGGCGAGAACTTGGAGCTGGTGCCCTGGGTCACCGCCAGGTCAATGGCCCCGTCGCTGTTGAAGTCGGCGGCGGCGACGCCGTAGGCGTAGGGCAGGTAAATGGTGTTCTCCTTGTTCAGGGCGCCCGCGCCGTCGCCCAGCAGGAAGTTTATGCGGTCGCTGGTGGTGGCGATGACCAGGTCCAGGTGGCCGTCCTGGTCGAAGTCCGCCACCGCCAGGTCCGTGGGCAGGCTGCCGCCGACCTCGTTGGCCGCCGGGGCCTCGAACTCCACCCCTGGCGACTGGGCCGGCGGGCTGGCCAGCGCGACGCCGCCAGACGCGAATATCGCCAGCAGCGCTACGAGGGCCGCGAGCAGGAGGGGGGCCTTCCGGGCGGTAAAGCGGGACTCCATCCCACTACGAGCTATGAAAGAGCGCACAAAACACCTCGGTCCGAGCACCAGACTGGCCCACGCAGGGACTCGCCAGGCCGTGGACGAAGGAGGTCGAGAGGGTAGGGCGGCGCGGCTCCACGCTGGCGCCGGCAGCCAGGACAGCAGGGAGGAGTGGCCATGCCCAGGGGGTCCTCAAGCGGGTCTAACGATGCTCACGGTTGAGAAGTATACACCAGCGCAGCGTCAGCTGTACATACATATGCATCAGGCCCTGGAGAAAGGGCCTCCACAAGCCCACCCAGGTGGCTCGAAGCAGAGTCGCGGGGCTGTCACTCATCGCCGTTCAGCCGTGACATGGCCTTGCTCAGGCTGGAGGCGGCGTCCGAGTCGTGGCGCTCCAGCAGCCGGATGATGGCGCGGGTCATGAGCTGCAAGGTCCGCTCGAAGCGGTTCAGGATGCGCTCCAGCCGGAACATGAACCACAGCAGCAACAGCCCGGCGATGCCCGCGTTCAGAAAAGGCGTCAGGTCTATGTCCATGTGTTTGCCCTCCCCGGAACAGGCTCCCAGTACCAGCCTCACGACACTTCGAGGGAGTGGGTATGCCAGGGCAAGGGCCACAAGACCTCACCCCCGTAGCCCCTTCTCCGAATTCGGAGAGGGGCCATAGATTGACCAGCATTGTGCCCTCAAACGCCGGGGGTGAGGTCTGCCACGGAAAGACGCCCCCAGTAGCTACACTCCCCTCAGCAGCAGCTCACCCACAACCGACGTCCAGCCCTCGCCCACGGTTATCCTGTGGCCCTCGATGTAGAAGTCCTGGTTGATGCCCATGGCGTCGTAGCGCACGGTGACCCTGTCGGAGAAGCCGCGCTGCAGGACCAGCATCAGGTTGGCCCTGGAGCCGTTGGGCACGACGATGCTCAGCACGGTCTTCGGGTCTTTCCGGCGGGCCAGGCGTCCCTGGACGGTGGCCAGGGCCGTGTCCACCAGGCGCGTCCAGCGGGCGTCTATGGTCTTCGTGCGCTCGCCGTAGGCGCTCTTGCTGGCCTCGTCCTGGGCCAGCACCAGCAGCGGGTCATTAAAGGTCAGGGCGTTCACGGCCCGCAGTTTCAGCAGCGTCAGGTAGCCCGCCGTCGGCCCGAAGGTCACCCGTACCAGTGTGCCCTTGCCGCTGTACCGCTCCGGCTCCGGGTGGCTGACCGTAAGCTCGCCCGATATGTCGGCGCCGCTGCCGTCCTGGCTTGTGTTGGCCTCGTAGTCGGTGTTCTCCGCTGGCGCGACCACGCCGGCCACGATGTCGTAGCCCTTGCTTTCGGCCAGGAAGTCGCGGGTCTCCCCCGCGTTGAAGTGGGGCTTCTCCGTCAGCGTCCAGACCGTCCTGAGGCCCTGGTTGGTGGCGTCGCGCACCCTCATGAAGACCATGTTCTCCACGTAGCTGGCCCCGTCGTCCCACGTTAGCTCGGAGAAGTAGGGGGCTGTGCCGCCGCTTGTCTCCGTGATGGTCGCCAGCGACGTGGTGTGAGGCCCGGAGGCCCGGTGGGAGCGGCCCTCCAGCCGCCAGTAGCCGTGGCCGTCAACGTAGATGAAGCCGTCCTCCTCGTCCTGGAGCAGGTAAATCTCGTCCATGGCCCGCACTCCCCAGGATGGCGGAGTCCATAGCTCGGGCACCAGCGTCGTGCCGGTGTCCATCAGGCGGCGTCCAGTGTCAACGCCGGCGTAGTCCAGCAGGCCGCCCAGGACTTCCGAGGACGTCTGGGGCAACTGCGAGGAGGGGTAGGTGTACAGCGTCACGCTGGTCAGCCGCGCCATCTCGTCCAGCGCCCGGACGTAGCAGTACTGGCCCCTGCCGCTCCTGCGCGGCCTGGGGTGGATGGCGTCAATGGCCCCGTGGAACAGCGATACCCACCCGCCGAAGCCCTCCCACAGGTGGTCGGCCTGGTCGTCACAGTACAGGCCGTGCCGGGTCGCCGCGCTGTTGAAGGCCGACGTGGCGCTCACTACCCTGTCGCCGTCCACCAGGACGCCAATGGAGTCGCCATGGAGGGCCACCTGGAGGGCCTTCTTCTCCGCCGCGCCCCAGGCGAAGGCGGCGCTGGCCAGCAGGCTATCGGCGCCGGCCTCCACCTTCCTGACCTCCATGGCCGCGCCCGTGACGCGCAGGTACAGGTAGTTGCTGGCGTCGGCGAAGCGGAAGCACAGGCCGCCGTGGTCTGTGGCGTCGCTGCCACGGGTGAAGTCGCAGCCCAGGGACACGTGGGCATCGCCCATGTCCAGGGTTGCCACGCAGCGGCCACCGCCCTGGACGCCGGAGGTCTGGACGCCGGCGCCCGAGGCGGCGATGGCGAACCCGCCCAGGTGCTCGGCCCAGGCGAAGCTGGCGTCGTAGTCCGGCGCGTGGCCCGCCAGGTGGGTCCCCGGAGTGCCGGTGAAGCTATCATAGGGATAGGCGGCCCGCACGCATACCTTGCGGCCTGGCTTCAGGTTGCCCGCCAGGGGCGACGCGCCGTTGGGCGGGCTGTACCTGTGGCCGTCGTTCCGCAGCTCCAGTTCCAGCCGCGCGGCCTCCACGCGCTCGCTGGCCAGGTCGCGGAAGTGCTCCAGTGTCAGGCCCAGCACGTCCGAGGTCACGTCCTCGCCCGCGTCGGCGAAGTCGCCGTCATCATTCCAGTCAATGCACACCAGCCACCTGGCCTGTGCCATAGCTGTCCCTCCCGTGGGCGGCCCAGTAGCAGTGGCCGTGGCCTTTACGCCAGGCCGATGCCCCGCCTCTGGTCCTCCATGATCAGACGCTTGATCTCCTTGGCCAGCCAGCGCATCTGGCGCTCGTCCCCGGAGAGCGCCCAGGACGCGCCGGGGCCTGCTGCCCGGCCTGCGCCGCCGCCAGTGCCGGCCCGCTGCCGGCTCCATGCCCTGAGTCCCGACACCAGCGAGCGCAGCGCCTCATCCGATTCCGCCATCAGCTCCGACAGGTACTGCATACTGCCTCCTGAATTCCGGGATGGTTTGTTGAAGACCTGCCTGATGGTTGGCGAAGGTTTCACCCCCATTCCCTTGGCAGACGTAGTAGGGGCAGGCCTTGTGCCTGCCCTGGCCCTGGGCAACCACAAGGGTTGCCCCTACGGACCGGGCAGAGGGCTACGGGAGTGAGATTGGCCCGAGCGTGGCCCCCTCAGACCTCCAGGCTGCCCCTGGTGTCCAGGGCGTGGCGCACCGCCAGGTAAATAGCCAGCTTTCGGACCACATCGGCTGGCGTCTCCTGGAGTTCGTGCCAGGTCCAGCCGGTGAGGGCCAGCAGGTGCGCTTCGGTGAAGGCGGTGGGCACCTGGCCGCGCAGCAGCCCGGCGAAAAGCTCCTGGGCCATTGGCCCGGCGTCGGCGCCGCCCAAGGCGGGCAGGACTTCCCGGAGCGCCACAGCCAGGGCCGCCGCCACGTCGTCGGGCTGGCGCAGGCGCACCGCCTCGGGGCTGACCTCCTCGGGGAAGCTCCAGGCCGCGGTCAGGGAGGCCAGCGCCTGCTCCACCAGCCCCGGCGCGTCATCCTTGGCCATCCACTGGCGGACGTGCCGCCACAGGGGCCGCAGCCGTAGCTCCCACCAGCCGCCCGTTGGAAGGGCGATGCGTTTCACAGCCTCCGCCATGGCGACCCTCCAGCGACTCAGAACGTACCCCTCTGCACCGTGCCATCCACCTGCAGGACAGCCGACCACTCCACCAGGCTGCCCACGCGGCTGTGTAGCTCGTAGGAGACCACCCAGCAGGTGCCGTGGTACTTCACGTCGCCCGCGCCGGCGCCTTCCGGGCCGTACTCGAAGTCCACGGGCGAGGCGTGTCTACGCAGCGGCCCCAGCACCGCGTCAGGCCCGCCGCCGGCAGCGTTATCGAACAGGCCGTGTAGAGTGATGGCCACGTCCTCCAGGCCGGGGACAAAGCGCGCGCCGCCATCGCCCAGGGCCGACACCTCGTTCAGGTGCCTTGGCCCTGGCAGCCCGCGCACCTCGGTCAGGTACGGCGACAGGTCCCGCTGCACGCCGCCGACGTCATCTATGAAAAACCTGGATGCCCTGGCATCGAAGAAGCCCATGCGCTACCTCTCGGTCGGTGCCGCTTGCCAACGGCAATGGCTGGACGCATTCTCGAAAGACAAAGGGACAGACCCCGCCAGGTCTGTCCCTTTGCTTGCCTGAGATAATAGAACAAATGTACTGCGATGTCAAGAGGGCAGCCCGTCCCTCTGGCCCTGGCCTCCGGGGCGCAGGCCCTACCAGATGAAGATGGCCACGGAAGCAGCAAGCAACGCCCCCATGACGCCATTGAAGACGCGCAGGGCGCGCTCCGACCGCAGGAAGCGCTGCAGGACGGCGCCAAAGGCCAGCCAGGGAAGGCAGCTCGGCAGGGACGCCAGCGCGAAAGTCAGCCCGAAGGCGACGGACTGGCCCAGGGCGCTGCCTGACCCCTGGTCCAGGAATGTCGCCGCCGCGCTGGCGCAGACCAGCCACGCCTTGGGATTGGTCCACTGGAAGGCCGCCATACCGAGGAAACCGATGGGCTTGCCGCCCGAGGCGGCGCCGGCCCGGCCGGCGGTGGCCGTCTTCCAGGCGAGCCAGGCCAGGACCGCGACTCCAGCCCATTTGACCCCCGTCAGGATGACCGGGTTGGCGAGGACCACGGCGCCCAGGCCGAAGGTTACGACGAACATCAGCAGCCCCATGCCACAGGCGACCCCGAACAGGGCGGGCAGGCCGCGCAGCACGCCCACGTTCGCCCCGGTGGCCGTAAGCAGGGCGTTGCTTGGCCCCGGCGTGCCGGCCGCGGTGACCGAGAAGACGAGGAAGGCGACAGCCTGCTCCGGCGTCATGTTGACCCTCCGTCGCGCGAAAGCTAGACTTGCTGCATGGTATTCATGCTAAGTCGGCCAGGCGGCGAGGGTCTTGAACGTTCTTGCGGCGCGGGCGACTGGATACGCAGTCGCGGGCCTGTGGAGGGTGTCGAACTGCTGCGGGCCTGGTTCAGCGGGCGCGCCTTCGCCAGGCACCGGCATGATACCTATGCCATTGGAGTGACCGAGGCCGGCGTCCAGGAGTTCAATTACCGTGGCAGAGTGGAGAGCAGCCTGCCGGGCCAGGTCGTCGTGCTCCACCCCGACGAGGCGCACGATGGCCGGGCTGGAGCGGAGGGCGGGTTCGGCTACCGTATCATCTACGTCGAGCCGGCCCGCATCGCCGCCGCTGTGGGCGCGATAAGGGGCCGCCCGGCGCCGCTGCCCTTCGTGCGCGAGCCTGTCTCGCACAGCCCGACACTGGCGCGCGCCGTCGCGGCGGCGTTCTGTTTACCGCTGGAGCCACTGGCGCTGGACGCACTGGTCCTCCGGCTGTCGGAGGGCCTGCTGGAAGGGAGCGCGGGCCTGCCCGCCGGCGCGCCGCGCCGTCTCGACCACGCGGCCCTTGCTCGCGCCCGCGAGTTCCTGGACAGCCAGCGCGCCATCGTGCGGTCGGCCGAGCTGGAAGCGGTCACGGGACTGAGCCGCTACGAGGTCGCCCGCCAGTTCCGGGTGCTATATGGGACAAGCCCCTACCGCTATTCGCTCCTGCGCCGCCTGGACTTCGCGCGGGAGCAGGTGCGCGGCGGGACACCACTGGTGGAGGCGGCGCTGATGGCGGGCTTCGCCGACCAGGCGCACTTCACCCGCATGTTCAGGTCGGCCTTCGGGATTACGCCGGGGCGCTACGCCAGGCTGCACAGGGCGGGGTAGCCTGTCAGGTCAGGAGCTATTCTCGCCTCATCGGGCACCAGGGAGGACAGGCTTCAGAAAACAGCAATATGAGCAGGGGCAGGTCTCTTAAAACCGCGCGCTGCCTTCTGGCGTTATACTGAAGGAATTCGCGGCGCATTGACGCTCATGCTGCCTGCAACTTCAACCCTGTCCTGTGTCTGGGGGCCGCCCATGCTGACAAGCTGCCGGACTGTCCTGGTCGTGGCGCTGCTGGCCATTGTGCTGGCGGCCTGCCTGCGCACGCCCGCGCCGGCTATCCTGGCGCCGACGGCCACGCCGACGCCCGCCGTCCCGCCGGAGGCCAGCCCCACCCCATCGGTCATCCCTCGCCCTGCCCCCACGCCCACCGTCACGCCTGTGCCAACGCCCACCCTCACGCCGACTCCCGCGCCGTCGCCGACCCCCACGCCCGTGTCCATCAGGATAGGCAAGGTCAGGAACTTCGTCATATTCATCACCGACGACCAGCGCTGGGATACCCTCTGGGCCATGCCCATCCTCCAGGAGAAGCTGGTCAAGCGGGGCGTCACCTTCGCCAATGCCTTCGCCACCACGCCCCTGTGCTGCCCCTACCGGGCCAGCCTCCTCAGCGGCGGCTTCTATCCCCACAACACCGGCGTTCTCCATAACAGGGCGCCCAACGGCGGCGTCACCCGCTTCAACGACACCAGCACCCTGGCCACCATGCTCCAGAAGGCGGGCTACCGCACCGCCCTCGTCGGCAAGTACCTCAACGGCTACCAGGACATCTATCCCTACGTCCCGCCCGGCTTGACCTTCTGGGCTGGCAACGACAACACCCACGACTGGTGGAGCTACGACGTGGTGCAGGGCTCCAGCGGCCAGGAGGCCTCCTGGGGCACTATCGTGCACAGCACCCGGTACATCACCGACTTCCAGCGCGACCAGGCGCTGGCCTTCCTGGACAACGTCGGCGACGCGCCTTTCTTCCTGTACTTCAGCACCAATGCCCCCCATGGCCCGGCCACTCCCGCCCCCGGCGACGAGGGCCTCTTCGCCGACTTCTCCCCCGAGGACTACGTGTCGCGGGAGGAGGGCCTGGCCGACAAGCCCCGCTGGGTACGGGAGCACGCCAGGCAAGATGCCCAGCACCCGGACTTCATACGCCACCAGTTCCAGTCCCTCCAGGCGGTGGACAGGGCCATCGGGGCCATCGTGGACAGGCTGGAGGCGCAGGGCAAGCTGGACGAGACGCTCCTGGTCTTCACCTCCGACAACGGCCTTATGTGGGGAGCGCACGGCCTGGACGGCAAGGGCCAGCCCTACGAGGAGTCTATCCACGTCCCGCTGGTCATCGTCGCGCCCGGCATTCTTCCACGCCAGGAGGAGCGCCTGGTCGTCCCCAACCTGGACATCGGGCCGACTGTCCTGGAGCTGGCGGGTATTCGGGCTGGCACCGATGGCCTCAGCCTGGTCCCGCTGCTGGAACGCAGGTACGACCCCTGGCGCCAGTACATCCTCATCGAGAACTTCGTGGAGGGCGCCCTGGACTATGGCCCCCAGTGGGCCGGCCTGCGCACCCGCCGCTGGAAGTACGTGGAGTACTTCACTGGCGAGCGAGAGCTCTATGACCTGCGTGAAGACCCCAGGGAGCTGCGTAACCTCCACGACGATGAGCGCTTCCAGGGGATGATGGCTGACTTCTCCAGCGCCCTCCAGCGGCTCAAGGGCCTGGACATGTTCATCGAGGCGCCGCCACGGGGGACGGTCGGCCAGCCCTACAGGTACCATCTCCTGGCCTGGGGCGGCGGCGGGGCCTACGCCTGGAGGCTGGTGGAGGGCAAGCTGCCCGACGGCCTCGCGCTGGATGCAGCGTCTGGCCTCATCTCCGGCGTGCCCCTGGAAGAGGGGAAGTACACTTTCAGCGTCCGTGTCGAAGGGCAGGCGCTGGCGGCCCAAGCCCACGTCCCCCAGTCGTACACCGGCGAGTTTACCATTATCATAGATGCTGCCCCCTAGTAGTGCGTCAAATAGTTTTGATGAAGGGCTTCACCCTCATCCCAACCTTCTCCCGTCAAGGGAGAAGGAGTATTTCCTCTCCCTTGACGGGAGAGGACTGAGGTGAGGGGGAAACGCTCCATCAAATTCAAGTTGACACAGCGCTAGCCACCATAAGGCGAGGTACCGAGACTTGGAGTTCCTACGCCTGCACCCCTGGGACGTGCCCCTGCAGGAGGCCGCAGCCATCCAGCAGCGCCTGGCCTCCATGGTCTCCAGCGCCAGCGCCATACCCGACCAGCCCACGCTGGTGGCCGGCGCCGACCTGTCGCCCCCCGACGCCCAGGGCCTGGTCTGGGCCGGCGTCGTCGTGCTACGCCTGCCCGAGCTCCAGGTGGTGGAGGTCAGGCGGGCCGGCGCCATGCCGCCCTTCCCCTACGTGCCGGGCTTTCTGTCCTTCCGCGAGTCGCCCGTGCTGGTGCAGGCCTTCGAGCGGCTGACCCTGTCCCCCGACTTCATCCTGGTGGACGGCCAGGGCATCGCCCACCCCAGGCGGCTGGGCATTGCAAGCCACCTGGGCGTCCTGGCCGACATGCCCACCATCGGCTGCGCCAAGTCCATCCTGGTGGGCAAGCATGGGCCGCTGGCGGAGCAAAAAGGGGCCTGGACGCCCCTGCTGCACCGGGGCGAGACCGTCGGTGCCGCCCTCCGCACCAGGGACGGCACGACTCCCATTTACGTCTCCATCGGCCACAAGGTGGACCTGGAGACGGCCATCCGCTGGGTGCTGGCCTGCTGCACCCGCTACCGTCTGCCCGAGCCTACGCGCCTGGCCCACCAGGCCGCCGCTGGCCGCATCCCCGAGCGCAGCCCCGGCCAGCCAGGGCAGGGGAGCCAGCCGGCGCTGCCTCT
>DAOUAM010000074.1:0-9687 GCA_034433305.1 Dehalococcoidia bacterium
CGATGGCTTGTCAGGCCCCTTCTGGTGCTACCAGTGGCTGATGAAGGCCCGTATCGTCGCCTGCTGGCCTCCTGCTACTGGTTGCAGGGCCTTGGCGAAGATGGCGGCCGGGTCTGTCGAGGCGGAGGGCCTCTTCATAGCCCGGCCCTGCGCCGGCGCGGTCACCAGCGGGTCGCCCGGAACAATGGGGCCGGTAAGGCTCGTATCCACGTTCACAATGACCTCTACCCTGGTGCCGTCCATGCGCATCGGCCCCCGTGCGCCCAGGATAACCACCAGTATCTCGCCATGGGCATCCACCGTGGCTCCCGGCGCGACGACGCCTATCACGGCTGGGTCCGCCGCGCTGGTGGAGGGCTTGAGTTTGCCTGTGCTGGCGTCTATCACCAGCACGGTCCCGGGTGTGTAGCTGAAGCCAGTCAGGACAGGGAAGCTCTCCATTATCAGGGAGTTGGTGCTGCCGGCGGTCATGCTGTCGGCAGTGACATTCTGCGCCGCCACGTCACCCGGGGTGGTGAAGTTGCCTGCCTGGTCAATTCCCCAGGTGGGCACGTCGTTCATGCTGTGCCCAACCCCGTTCCAGCTCCAGGACAGACATGTGTCTGTCCCCGTGGACCTGTCGCAGGAGCTGAAACTGCCATCCGTGCCGATGCCAGCGAAGGTGTTGCCCCCGTTGGTAACCTGCTGGACCCCGCTCACGCCCGGGCTGGCGCTGAAGGAGTTGCACCCGGTGGTGTCGCAGCTAGTTACATTGACGCCGGTGGAGGGGTGAGCGAAGTACGAGCCGTCGGCGGTGCTGGAGAAGAATTGGCCCGACGGGTTGACGCCGCTGACGGCCCCGGTCTGCTCGTCGAACATGGTGATCCCGGTTGTCGGGCTGATGTCAATCGTGGTCTTGGGGGCCGTTGAGTTGGGATCGGTCTCCACCTTGATGGATGTGAACACCTCGGGGACTCTGTGGACCGACCCCTGGGGCGTGAGCTGGTAGAGCAGGTTCGCGCCAGCCATCAGGTTGATGCCATTGGAGTCCACCGTCAGCGTCTCGCCGCCGGGGAGGGTGGCGCTGAGCGCGCTGGCCGTCCCGCCCCCGCCTCCGCCGCCCACAACCACGCCGTTCTCGTTGACCTGGAAGACCGTGGTGCCGGCGTTGTTCTTCACCGTCAGCCCACCCTGGCCTATCGTAAGCGTGCCGACGGAATTACCAGCAGCATCGGTCAGCCTGTACTCCTCGGGGATGTTGTGGACCGACTTTTCAGTCGTGACCTGCCAGAGGATGTTGCCCTGGTTGTCGGACAACTGGAAGCCCTGGCCGGTAAGCTCGGCAATGGCTATGGCGTTGCCACTGGCGTCGTAGACCACGGTGCCCTGGCCGCTTTCGTCCCACACGCTCACGACCTTGCCGCTGGCATCAGTCAGGAATATCTTGCCATTCTCGCCTACCGTGAACGTACCCTTGAAGCTCCCATCATCATCAATGAGTGCGAACTCCTCGGGTATCTGGTGTTGAGACTTTTCTGGTGTAACAGACCAGACCACGCCTCGCTCATTGGTGAAGACCGAGAAACCCTCAGCGTCCTGGATAGCCCCGCCCACTTTGTTGCCCTCATCATCGTACAGGACGGTGGCGAACTGGAAGCTGTTCCACTCGCCCACGGGTTTGCCGTCAGAGTCCTTGAGCAGAATGCCTCGCTCTCCACCTATGGTGAGCGTTCCGAAATCGTTGCCAATCTCATCAACCAGCCTGTACTCCTCAGGTATGTTGTGTACAGACTTCTCGGACGTGACCGACCAGAGCGGAAGGCCCAGGCTGTCCACCAGGGCAAGTCCCTGGTCGTCGAGGAACGCTCGACCTATCTCATTGCCACCAGCATCGCGCAGCACGGTCCTGAAGCTGGCCTCGTTCCAGACGCTGGTGGTCTCTCCGGTGGCGTTCTTGAAGACGACGCTGCCATCCTCGCCGATGACCAGCGTGCCTGTCCTGTTGCCCTCGTCGTCGGATAAGACGTACTCCTCTGGAATGTTGTGGACAGACTTCTCCGGCGTGACATGCCAGACCACATTGCCGTCGTCGTCCACGACCCTTATATCCGTGAACTCCTCGGGGATGTTGTGTACCGATTCCTCGGGCGTGACCTGCCAGACGACGTTGCCTGCCGCGTCCACAACCCTTATGTCCGTGAACTCCTCGGGGATGTTGTGGATGGACTTCTGGGTATTGACCTGCCACACCAGATTGTCATTGGCGTCAACCACCTGGAATCCCTCGGAGGTAAGGCCTGCAGCGCCTATGATGTTGCCCTGGCTGTCCTCAATGCAGGAAATCGCGCCAAAGAACCCAAGGTTAGCGCCAAAGGGGCTACAGCCTTTGCCTGTCACGACGCCCTTCTCATTCAGGTGGAAGACGACATTGCCGCCGCCATCTGTCACGGTGAGGCCGTCCGGCCCCAGCACCAGCCTGCCCATTATGTTGCCGGAGTCGTCCCTTATCCGCCACTCCTCATTCTTGTTGTGAATGGAGCCGTTCTGGTTGAAGAGGCTAACCAGGTTGTTGCCCGCGTCAGAGATGGCTATCCCAACGCTGTCAATCACCACCTTGCCCGTGGAGTTGCCCTGGCTATCGAACAGCGCGTACTCCTCCGGTACCTTGTGCAGCGACTTTTCGGTGTTGACCTGCCAGAGCACGTTGCCGCTGCCGTCTTTGATGGCAATGCCGCTGGCATCCGCCGTCAGCGTGCCGCCGCCAGCCAGGGTTATGGGGAACGGACTGCCACCACCCACGACCACACCCTTCTCGGTCACCTGGAAGACGATGTTATCGTTGTTGTCCAGCACCGTTATGCCACCCATGCCGATAACAAGGGCGCCTATGTCATTCCCCGACTCGTCCGTCAGGCTGTATGCCTCGGAGATATTGTGCAGAGAGCCCTCGGGGCCGACGCGCCAGAGGACTTTGCCATCGTTGTCGGTCAGTTCGAAGCCGCTGCTGTTTATAGAGGCCTCGCCCACCATGTTGCCCGCCTCGTCCTGCACCAATGTGCCCAAGGCCCCAGGAGCGATTACGGCGGCGTTAGAGCCGTCCTTGTCGGAGACCAGCAGTAACGCGTCACTCCATGTGGCTACCACGTTACCATCGGAGTCCATGATGTTTATGGACCTGAACTCCTCGGGGATGTTGTGCACGGACCTCTGGCTGTCCACCTGCCAGAGCACGTTGCCGTTGGCGTCCCTTACGGAGATGCCGCTGGCATCCCCGGCCAGCGTGCCGCCGCCAGCCAGCGGTATGCTGAACGGCCCGCCGCCTGCGCCGCCTATGACGATGCCATTCTGGTCCACCTTGAAGGCTATCGTGCCGGTGTTGTCTGTCACCGTCAGGCCGCCGGGGCCTATCCCCAGCGCGCCAATGGGGTTGCCTGCGCCATCGGTAAGCTGGAAAAGCTCGGGGATGAAGTGCACAGACTGCTCTGGCGTGACCTGCCATACGATATTGCCCTCGTTGTCCACGACCCTGAGGTCCGAGAACTCCTCCGGGATTCTGTGGACGGACTTCTCGCTGTTGACCTGCCAGACAATGGTGCCGTTTTCGTCCGCGATGGAAATGCCCCGGTTGTCTGCAAATATCGCACCGTTATCCAGAGGAATGGTGACGCTGTCTGTGAACACGCCCGTCTCGCTGGCCCGGAAGACCACCCGGCCCTGGTTGTCCACGATGGCCAGGCCGGCGTCGTCGGTAAACAGGGTGCCGCCTCCTATCAAGGGGACGTGCAGCGAGTCATCCCCGTCGCCGCCTGTGTCCCCGCCCACCACCACGCCATTCTCGTTTACCTGGAAGACGACGTTGCCGCTATTGTCCTTTACCACCACGCCCCCAGGGCCAATGGTCACCGCGCCTCTCTGGCCTTGCCCCGATGCGTCCGTGATGAAGAAGGTTTCCGGCACATTGTGGACCGATCCCTTCTCGGTAACCACCCATAGAGGTATGGCAGGGAACCCGAAGCCGCCGCTGACAAAGATACCCATGCCGCTCCCCAGGTCAGTGCCGCCGGGGACAGCGGCGCCAAGGTCGCCAATTACTACCTCCCCTGCGGCCAGAAGGCCGGGGAAGGTGACCGGGATGCGAATGGCGTCGTCGCTTACGGTTACGGTGCCCTCGCCCACCGCCAGCGTGCCGACGACATGCAGCGTCGCCGCCGGGTCATCGGTGCCGATGCCCACACGCCCATCGGGGGTAATGCGTATGACCTCGTTGTTGTTGGTCCTGATGATCAGGGGCTGCGCGTCAGTCGTGCCCAGGAAGTTGTCACCGGGGTCAATGTCTGAGTTGCCGCTGAGCGCCCAGAAGGCGACGTTGCGCCTGGCGCCGTCGTCATCTCGCCTTTCGGCTTCCTGGTAAAGCAGGTCGCCCGAGGCGAAGGCGCCCTCTTCCGTTTGGGCCACAGGCAGCCTGGGCGTCAGTGTCTTGAAAGGCCCGCCGTCAGTGGAGGGCTTTATGCTCACCTCCAACCAGCGCGCCTGTCCGCCCAGTGCCCTGGGGCCAAAGTCCGGTGCGGCCACCAGTAGTCCGTCAGCTATGGGGACTTCGCTGGAGGTGGCCGTCCGGCCTACCTTGTCGCCTTCGGACTCAGAGTCATACAGCCTGAACTGGATGTCGAAGGTGCCATTGACCTCTTCTCCATCGTCCCTGGTAATTATGGCCTCCACGCGGACAGACGCGGCTTCCGCCGCCAGAACAGGCGTCGAGCCGAAGCCCAAAGGCCCGCTGGCCTCCGCGACGCTGCCGACGGCCAGGACTATGACCGATACGACGACCAGAAGAGACCTGCGCGCTGACATGTAAGACCTCCTCGCTTTGCCCACACAGCTTCTCATTCGTCCAGGGACAGGCCCTTGAGCTAACCGCTGGCCTGCCCGGCGTACTGCTCCGCTTGCTTCGGACCTTCTATCAGGGCTGAGGGCCTGCTGCCGTTTACTGGAGGCCCACGTCCCGTTCCTCGGGTACCTCCACCTCGAGCTTTTCCAGCAGAGACCGCAGGTGCGTGAACAGTGAAGACAGGTCGCCGAAGCGCACCATGACGCCCGTCTGCACGTGGGTTACCTCGCTCCGCCACTGGCCCGCCTGCATGTCCTGCTGGTGCCACAGTCGCAGGACAAAGGTAACGTGTCGTTCAGAGGGCGCCATTTTGTCCTCCAAAAATTAAAGGCTGGCACCTTGCGCGCCAGCCTAGCGTGTTCACATTAACCCGAGATTAATTTTGCCTAGTGGACCTGGACTAGTCTATCAAAGCTCCCGCAGGCGCAGTCCTGCCCGCTTGAGGAGGGGCGCCGCCCTCGCCCGCCAGAACAGGCGCTGCGCTTCCAGGAGCCATGCCCGGCGTTGGTCTGGCCCGGCGTGGCTTTCGCACTCAGACCGGGCCAGCAGGGTCTGGCCCAGCTCGATCTCGTAGCCGCAGTCCCGGAAAATGCGCTCGCTCTCGCTGAGATGGCGCTGGGCCTCGGCCTCGTCCCCGCGCGCGGCGGCGGTCTGGCCCAGCAATCGCTCGGCCACGGCCTGCGCCAGCCGCTGGCTGCCCTCCATGGAGATGGCCAGGGCTTCGGCCTCGGCCACCTGTCCGGCCTCCAGGGCCATGGCCCCCAGCAGCAGGCGGTTCTCGCGTCGGCAGAAGTTGTCCCTGGTCCGCTCCCCCACGGCTAGAGCGGCCTGGGCCTCGCGCCGGGCCTCCTCTGTGTGCATCTGCGTCCACTGCCACAGCGCGTAGTGTACCCGTGCCTGGGCCTCCACCACCTGGGCGTCAATGGTATGCGCCAGGGCCACCGCCGCCTCGAACTCGGCCTGCGCCTCCCGCCAACGACCCCGGAGCGTCAGCGTCAGGCCCAGGTGATGGCGGGCCAGCGCCACGGTATAGGGCGCGTCCACCGCCTGCGCCGTTTCGATGGCCCGTCGCAGGGCCGTTTCCGAGCCATGGAGGTCACCCATCCTGGCTGCCTGGATGCCGCAGTTGGTGTCGGCGACGCTGAGGCGGCGCATGTCGCCGAGCTGTCTGGCGATGATGCCAGACCTCTTGTAGGCTTCCATGGCCTCATGCTGCCTGCCGACCACCTGGAGGCCGTTACCCAGGTTGTTATAGGCCAGGACCAGGCCGCGCAGGTCGCCGCTGGCTTCGTGGGCCTCCAGTACCTGGCGGTAAAGCTGGTTGGCTTCCTCCATCTGGCCCAGCTTGTGCAGGTTCACCACCAGGGCTTGCATAGCCAGGACTTCCACGGGCGTGCCGCTCCCTTCGGCCAGCGCCTGCCGTGCCCAGCGCTCGCCGGCTGTGTAGTCGCCGCGCCAGTAGTGGACATATGCCCTGATGGCGTGGCCTTCAGCCAGGGCTTCCCGGTCGGCCACATCGGCCTCGGCCAGGATGGTCTCGGCCTGGTCCAGCAGGGACATGGCCCGGTCATACTCGCCGGTGTACCCCTCGCACAGACGCGCCATCCCGAGCAGCAGGCGGGCCTGGTCCCTGGGCAGGTGCGCGTGGGGCAGCGCGGCCTTCAGTGTATCCAGGGCTGCTCTGGCCTGGCCCGTCTGCCGCTGGGCCAGGGCCAGCCCTTCCCATGCTCGCAGCGTCACATGCGGGTCTCGCCGTGGCTCCGGCAGCAGGTTGATCTGCTCCACGGCCAGTCCGAAATAGGCCAGCGCCTGGGCATGGCTGAAACGCTGGTAGGCCCACTCCCCGGCCAGCGCTGCCCACCTGGTGAGGGACTCGCCCTCCACTTCGCCATGCCGCAGGTGATGCACAACCTCCCCCGCTATCTCCCGGGCGTCCTGGCCCCGGGCCTCGGCCAGCGCCTGCGCGGCCAGGCGGTGGAGCAACCTGCGGTGGGACTCGCTCATGCCGGCGTAGACGACCTCGCTGATGAGCTGGTGCGAGAACTCCCAGGTCCCCGCGCTATTGTTGCCCACCAGAAGGCGGCGGTCGGCCAGCACATCCAGGGCGCGCCGCACCTGCTCGTGGCCCGCGCGCAACACGGCTTTCACGGTGTCGCCCGTGGCCTGGTGGCGCAGCACCGAGGCTGCATCCAGCACCTCCCGCTGCTGAGCAGTCAGGCGAGCGACCCTGGCAAGGATGGTCTCCCTGAGAGTGGCGGACAGCGGGACTCGGCGCGGGTCGTCGCCCAGGGCCTCGCCCTCCACCTGCCAGACTCCCCTGGCGTCGCGGTACAGGCGGCCCTCGTCCATCAGCCCGCGCAGAGTCTCGGTCAGAAAGAGTGGGTGGCCGGCGGTCGCCTGGTGCAGCCGGCGGGTAAACTGAAGAGGGTCTGGCAGGCCCGTGACGGCACGCACGGCCTCCAGCACGTCGGCCATGGAGAGAGGGCCCAGCGCCACATGGTGCAGGCGCTCCCCGGTCTGCTCAGCCAGCCAGCGGGCGAGCGCGGCCCTGGCGGCCACCTCCTCGCTGCGGTAGGCCACGACGAAGAGGGCGCTGCCAGGCATGTGTCCGGGCAGCCCCGCCAGCACGGCCAGCGACTCCTCATCCATCCAGTGAGCGTCGTCCAGGACGAAGATAGTCTGCTCAGATGCGGCCAGGCGAAGGGCGGCCAGCGTGGCATGATGTAGCCGCTCTCGCTCCCTGTCCAGTGGCAGGGGAGTGTAGTGGGGGCAGTCCGGCCACAGTTGCCTCAACGCCGGCAGCCGCTCGGCCAGAGGCGCGCCCAGGGCGCCCAGGCCCATGAGGGTGGATGCAGGAGGTGACAGAGCCAGGTATGCACCAATCAAGTGGAGCGCGGCGGTGAAGGGTGCGTCGCCCTCACGCGCCGTGTACCAGCACACGGGGCCTTCCTGCGCCGCCGCCCATTCCTGCAAGAGACGTGTCTTGCCTGTGCCCGCCTCGCCAGCCACCAGGGCCAGGCCAGGGCGCTCCCGCCACGCATGGGAAAGGGACGCCAGCGCCTCGCTCCGGCCCACCAGCGGCAGGTGGAGCGCCGTCGGAGGCGCGGGCTGCCAGGTGGGAGTGGCCGCCAGCGTCCCACCCGAGGCTATGCTGTCCCGCAGCCTGCGGGTCTCAGGCGCGGGGTCGGCCCCCAGCTCCTGGCGCAGCCTCTCCTCGTAGTCGGTGTAAACGGCCAGCGCCCTGGCCTGCTCGTTGCTCCTGGCCAGGCACTGCATCAGCCGTCTGACCGCCGACTCGCGCAGTGGGTCTATGGCCAGCACCTGCTGGCAGGCGCTGACCGCCTCTTCGGAGAGGCCCCGCCGCTGACAGGTCTCGGCAAGGGCCTCCAGCGCCTGGATGTGAATGTCGTGTAGCTGCTCACGGGCTGTCAGCGCCCACTCGGCATAGGGCCACTCGCTCAGGTATTCGCCCCGGTACAGGTCCCGTGCCCGCTGGAAGGCAGCCTGAGCAGTGGGAAGGTCGCCAGCGCGCAGGGCCGCCTGCCCCCGACGATGGGACTGCAGGAACTCTTCCACGTCAATGTAGCAGTCATCAGTCACTAGGCGGTAGCCGCCAGGCTCGGTGACCAGAAAGCGTGACGTTGTCCCGCGCCCCAGGTCAGGCTCCAGCCAGCGGCGCAGCTTGCGCACGGTCACCCGCAGGTTGTTGGCCGCCGTGGCCGGGTCCAGGTGAGGCCAGAGGTGATCAATAATGTACTCTGAGGAAACGTACCGACTGCGCTGAGTGAGCAACAGGGCGAGCAGCGCCAGCGCGCGTTGGCCTGGAGTGGAGCGGTCCAGGCGCTCGTCATCGCGCCATACCTGGAAAGTTCCCAGTAGCCAGAACTGAGTCCTGCCCATGAGCGTAAGGCCTCAGAGCAGCCGCTGTGCCTGCCCTGCCGGCTACCCCTGGACTCCGATGCCATAGTCAGACGGCAACGGCCGGCTGGGCCGCGCTGTGCAGTCCCGCGTGGCCGGCCGTTCTCGGCAACGCGGGACTGCGTGATATTGCCGAATTCTACAACATCAGCGGCTATGGGTTCCAGTCCTTATACATGCCAGTCTGGCATAAGGTGGTATACCGTAGCACAGGGAGGGTGCCCTTCCGGCCCCTGGCCAGGCTGGCTGGGCCAGGCCATGGACATGCGCTTGTCACCCCTGTGGGCTTCTGCTATACTGTGGTCGCTAGCCGTGTAGCCCCGCGCCCATCGGTCCGGGTAGTTGTCTCGAGGCCCCAGGCCCGCTTCACGCAACAGGTCCTTGGCAGCCCACCTGCTCACCTCGAGGCTGCTTGTTTGCCCTGGCAGGCCTTCAGCACAGGTGCTGGATGGGCTATACTGATACAGGGTGCTGGCTACCAGGTAAAGGCAAAGCCGAAGTGGCGGAATGGCAGACGCGCTACGTTCAGGGCGTAGTACCCATTACGGGTGTGTGGGTTCAAATCCCACCTTCGGCACCACTATCCCACCCGGGCGCTTGTAGCTCAGATGGATAGAGCGCAGCCCTGCGAAGGCTGAGGCCGTGGGTTCAAGTCCCGCCAAGCGCACTCCCTTTCTCGACGAAGCTCACAGCTAGCTGCTGGCGTCGGGCGATTAGCTCAGATGGTTAGAGCGTCTGTTTTACACACAGAAGGTCCCAGGTTCGACTCCTGGATCGCCCACCACTCATGATGGCCCGCCACGCTCCGGGCACGCTGGAAAGCGGCGGTAGTGTCTATCCTTCAGGGCGCAGGCGTCCGGCGGGCAGTACAGTCGACAGGAAACAGGAGGGGCGGCCAGCAG
>DAOUAM010000075.1:0-33718 GCA_034433305.1 Dehalococcoidia bacterium
TAGTGTGACTGTGCCATGCTCATGCCTCGTTGACAATGGGCTGGGCGATGATCCAAAGACTTGTGGCGGTGTAAAAGACCATCAGCACCAGCATGGGGTACTGGCTACGCAGGGCGCGGGCGTGGTCGGCCATGGTCCGCAGCGCGATGACATGGGCGACGTACACCGCCAGGATGTGGCCCAGCACTATGGCTGCTATGGAGATAAACCACACTGCCTTGGCATTGAGCACGCCCACGTTTATCGCGTAGTCCGCCGCCCCGAAGATGTCCCAGCCAAAGCCGAAGGGGTCCGAGGCCAGCGGGACGATGAGCTGGCCCTGGATAGCTATGAAGGAAATGTAGTGGGCCAGGTTGTAGGCCAGTGCAATGGGCACCAGGGAGAACACAAAGGCCCGCGCCAGCTCCGAGAGGGGGACTTCCTCCCCTGAGAAGCGTTTCATCGCCCAGGAGAAGGCGACATAGACCGCCACAAAGAGGGCCGGCAGCAGCACCAGCCCGAGAGTGTCCGTGGCCGCGCCGGACCGGGCGCCCAGGAAGGAGAAGGCCGGGCCGACGCTGCTATGCACCTCGCCCCAGGCCGGCGTATCCGTCAGGCCGTCGAAGGTCACCGTTGCCAGCGCCAGCAGCACAAAGGCCGCTGTAGCCTGGGACACCTTCTGGGGCAAGGCCAGCCCCACGGCGTAGGGCCGCAGGGCCAACTGGCGCTGGTCGCTGCTGGCGCGCTCGAAGCAGGCGTAGCAGTCCACACACTCCTTGCCGGGGCCGTCGCACCCCAGGTCGCAGGTATCGCAGGGCCGAGAGTGCCGGCCGGCCCCCCTGGGCACGACCCTTACCTCCGTGGGCGAGAAGCGGGCGAAGAAGCCGAACAGCACCGAGAAGGCCTCGCCGTGCTGGAGCCACTGGTGCTTGCCGAAGGCCACCATGCCGGCCAGCGTCACCAGGGAGTACACAGCCCCAATCCCCGCCAGCCTGCGCGGGTCGGCGGCTCCGTCATAGACGTTCTCCAGCCAGGCGAAGGCCAGGAACAGGAGCAGCGCCGGCCATGCGTCCCAGCCTCGCGGGTACCGGAACAGGGGCGTGTGCCTGCCGTGGCGTCCGTACACCAGCCGCTCGCCCCACTCGAAGAGGGCCTTCCACGGGTTGAAGGCCATCCACACATGGCCCACCAGGGCGCTGATGTAGCCCATGCCCACCCACCAGATGATCCACACGAAGACCGGCGCGAAGTTGTCCACCGGCCTTGACGTGCCCAGCAGGCCCGTGACAATCACCAGGCCCAGCACGAACACCGAGAGGGCGCGGCAGGCGTTCAGCAGCGCGCCGCTGGTCAGGATGGGCCTGAGCCAGCCCACCCGCAGCAGGTCGTACCTGGGGTATGTGAGTCCGCCCGAAGGCTGCCGGACAAACAGGCCAATGACCACGAAAGACAGGGCCACCGTGGCGGCGGCGCCTATCATGAAGTAGTTGAGGGGCAAGGGCAGGTCGTACCGCTCACCAAAGCCGTGGGCGTAAGCGGTCGTGGCCGCCAGGCCAGCAGCACCCGCCAGCACCAGGGCTGCCGATAGTCTGAGAGTCCTCTTCATCGCCCTGCTCCTATCGTGGATAGACTTCCAGCGTGCCCAGCGTGATCTCTTCCTCCTCGTGCGTTCCGCCGCTTTCCCCGGTAGGGAGTTCGCCGGCGGTCACGCGCTGCCTGCTGGCGGAGGTGTTGAGCCACACCAGCGTCGTGCCGGGCTGGACCGAGACCTCAACAGGCTGGAAGGAGCCGTCCTCCAGTATCTGTATCTGGACAGTGCCTGAGAGGGGTGCATCATCGTTTACAGTAATAGTGCCCGTGGACTCGTGGTCCATGTGGTTGTGGTAGGGGAAGGACTTACCTTCCAGGTCGTGGCCCACCCGGTAGCTGAAGGTCTGGCTGCTCTCCAGCACGGGCGACTCGAAGAGGGCGCCGTGGGCGTGCAGGCCATCCTCGCCGTCCGGGTGGAAGGTCATGGTGAAGCGCCCCGTGGCGTTGGCGGTGAACTGCACCGATGCGGCCTGGCCTGGCGTGACGCTTTGCTCGATATCATAGCCATGGATATGGACGGCGCCTGCCTGGTCGGTCCGAAAGCTCAGGGTCACGGAGTCGCCCTGATTGACCCTCACCACCGCCGGGTCGAGGGCCAGCTTCCCGTCCCTGATCTCCAGGTCGAACTGCCTGGCCTCTGGCCTTGATGGCCCGCATGCGCTGGCCGCCAGGGCCACTACCAGCAGCGCAGGAAGTATAGTCAGTCGAATGAACGTGTGAAGCGTCATGGTTGGCATTCCTCATCTGTCCTCACGTGGAAGGCCCGTTGCCAGGCACGGCAACAGGCCGCTGATTGCCTGGACTGCCTCTCTGATGGGTATGAGGCTTGCCCGCAGATGCGGCTACCCTGGGGACGGCCGCCGGGAATGGCATACTGCTCACCGCCCGGCCACCTCCACTCAGCGGGCGGCCCTTCTGCGCGGCCTGCCCGTCCCGCGTCGCCGCAGGTACCAGCGCAGGAGCGAGAACCAGATGTAGCCCAGCACCAGCAAGGCTATGGCGCCCACCACTATGGCGAAGATGCTCATAATGGGACTGGGCTCCCGGACCTCGATGGGGAACTCGGCGGAGGCCTGGCCCAGGCGGCCCTCCACATTCAGGGTGAAAACCCACTGGCCGATGCGGTCCACCGAGGTGTTGACCTCGTAGAAGGCCGCGCTGGTAAGCCCGAGCTGGGCCTCCACCGGGCCTATCTGCGCCCCGTCCCCCGGGCCATTGCCGGTCACCATCACCCGCGCGTCCAGCACCGGCGTCCTGGTAGCCAGGTCGTTGACCAGCACTGCTATGTGCAGGCTGCCGATGGTCGGGCTGGCCGGGCTGGTGCCCATCACAATCTCGTAGGGCCCGGCGGTCTTGCTCACGAAGTTGGATACCTGGCCATTGGCGTGGGCGGGCCTGAATGGCATGGCGGCCAGCGCCAGTGCCAGGAGCGCTACAAGGGTAATATAACCGGGTCTGAGGGCCATGGAACGGTGCTCCTTGCTGGGGCAGCGACATTACGGGACGTGGCCCATGCGATGGACGGCCTGCGGAGGCGCAGGCCGTTAGATAGCGGCAGCGGGCGGTCTTGAGGGAGGGGAAATGTAACTCTGACTCCAGCGTTCCGCCGGAGGCAGCGGGAGCAGCAGGGTAGAGGTGGGTTCGAAGGAAAGGCCTGGAAGGCTTTCCATGTGCCAGACCAGGATGGGCAGGCCAGAGGCAGGCCCGCTGTCGTAGCTGTACAGCATGACAGGCCCTGCCTGATGGCTTCCGTCCTGCGCCGCCTGGTGGTCGTGGCTATGGCCGTATTCCAGGGTATTGTGGGTATGGTAATGGTACAGCCCCACGTGGCTGTGATAGGCCTGGTGCTCGGCGAAATGGTGGTCCACCAGCGGCCCGATGGAAGGGAATATGACCGCCGCCAGCAGCGCCAGGCCGGGTAAGTGCCTTATCAGTGACCTCAACACGAGTCCATTATAAACTCACGCCCAGGGCTGCTGCTACGGTGTTCATATCCTTGTCGCCCCGGCCGCTTAGGCCCACCAGTATGACCTGGTCTCTGGACAGGGTGGGGGCCAGCCTGGACACGTAGTAGATGGCGTGGGCCGGCTCCAGGGCGGGGATGATGCCCTCGGTCCGGCACAGCAGCTTGAAGCCCTCCAGCGCCTCCTGGTCGGTGACACCCACGTAATTGGCCCTGCCTGTCTCTTTCAGGAAGCTGTGCTCCGGGCCGACGCCAGGGTAGTCCAGGCCCGCCGAGATGCTGTGGGTCTCGCGTACCTGGCCGTTCTCGTCCTGGAGCAGGTAGGACATGCTACCGTGGAGCACGCCCACCTGTCCGGCGCAGAGGGTGGCGGCGTGCTTGTCGGTGTCCAGGCCCAGCCCGCCGGCCTCCACGCCCACCAGCTTGACCTGCTCATCGGGAATGAACTCGTGGAACAGGCCGATGGCGTTGCTGCCGCCGCCCACGCAGGCCACGGCGTAGTCCGGCAGTCGCCCGATGGCGGCCAGCACCTGCTCCCGCGCCTCCCGCCCGATGATGGACTGGAAGTCCCGCACCATCATGGGGTAGGGGTGTGGCCCCACCACGCTGCCGATGAGGTAGTGGGTCGTCCTGACGTTGGTCACCCAGTCGCGGATGCACTCGTTGATGGCGTCCTTCAGGGTGCGGCTGCCCGACGTGACGGAGCGGACCTCGGCGCCCAGCAGGCGCATGCGGAAGACGTTGAGGGACTGGCGCCGGATGTCCTCCTCGCCCATGTAGACGATGCACTCCTGCTTGAGCATGGCGCATACCGTGGCTGTGGCGACGCCATGCTGCCCGGCGCCGGTCTCGGCGATGATGCGCTTCTTGCCCATGCGCCTGGCCAGCAGGCCCTGCCCCAGGGCGTTATTGATCTTGTGGGCGCCGGTGTGGGCCAGGTCCTCGCGCTTGATGAAAATCTGCGCGCCGCCCAGCTCGCGGCTCAGGTTCTCAGCGTAGTACATGGGCGTTGGCCGGCCCACGTACTGCCGGCAGAGGTGGCGGAACTCGGCCTGGAACTCCTCGTCGGCCCGGGCCTGGCGGTAGGCCTCCTCAAGCTCCTCCAGCGCGCTCATCAGCGTCTCGGGGACGAACCGCCCTCCAAAGGGGCCGAAGTGGCCTGTGGCGTCGGGTAGTGGCGTGTGCCTTTGCATGGTGCTTCCTTCCTGGTTATGCCCTCAGCCGCCCATCCCAGCTGAACGCTTCTATTATAACGTGCGTATTGACCGAAAGCAATGCGCTTCCTAGAATAGGGACAAAAGCGACCAGAAGGGAAGGGTATATGCCTGTCTACGAGTACTCCTGTACTACCTGCGGTAACCGCTTCGAGAAGCTGCGGCCCATGAGCCGCATGGACGAGCAGGCCCCATGCCCTGACTGCGGCGGGGACTCCCGGCGTGTGCTCTCCGTCTTCGCGGCCTTCTCGTCGAGCTCCAGCGGAGAGACGAAGGCCATCCAGGGGGCTGGCGGTGGCTGTGGGGGCTGCGGCCCCGGCGGCTGTGGCTGCGCCTGCGGGGCCTGACGCGCATACCTCACCCCGTAAGCCCCTCTCCATACGTGGAAAGGGGGCAGGTCCGGCCCGCCAATCGGCGCTATTAAGCCCTGCGCGCCCGGGATGCCTTGCGGGGGCGGGGCGCCGCCGGCTTCCGGGCGGGCGTGGCGGCAGCGCCCTGGGCACGGCGCAGCAGGCGAGGCAGCACGGCCAGCGCCAGCGCTTCCACTACCGTTGAGCCGGCGATGAGCATGGTGGCGTCGAAGAAGAAGCCCTCGGGGAACATGGCGATGAGGTAGTCCCGGCTGGGGTCAAGCTGCCACAGGTCGTTGCTGAAGCTCAGCAGGTGGAAGGCCAGGAATAGCTGGTCGAACCCCACCAGGGAGGCCAGGCTCACCAGCAAGACCAGCGCCAGCGTCAGCGCGCCGCCCAGGCCCGCGTAACGGGCCAGCCTGGGCAGGGACTGTCGTCCCCACACGATGAGGCCCACCACGATGAAGGCCGCCAGGTACGCCCCCGTGACCTCCTGGGCGCGGTACACCCCACGCACCAGGCCCTTGACGTCCTTCATGTGCAGCACCTCCCGCTCATTGTAGAGGCTGCGGAGGATGCCGCCCTGGTACACCCGCACGTCCAGGTACTCCTCGTCGTTGTTGAAGTAGTCCCGGACCTGGCGGGCCGCGCTCAGCAGCTCGCCGCGCTCTATGCCGGTGCGCTCGGGGATGTCGTACTTGTCGAAGCCGTAGCTGTACAGGAAGGGCGCGTTGATGACCCAGCGCACGTTGCTGGTGACGAGAAAGACAGGCACCGCCGCGATAAACAGGGCGACGGCCAGAGCTTTAAGTATGTTCATGAGTCACCATAGCTGCTAGCATCATAGAGGTGGCACCTCTGTCTGTCAACGCAAATAGCAGCGTGCCCGGAGCAGCAAATGGACAACCAGGACTATCCGGCCAGCTTCGATGGCCTCCTTCAACTGGTGGAACGTCTGCGAGGCCCGCAGGGTTGCCCCTGGGACAGCCAGCAGACCCGTGAGTCGCTGAAGCCCCAGTTCCTGGAGGAGTGCTATGAGCTGCTGGAGGCCATGGACCAGGGCGACGCCTCCAGGCTCCTGGAGGAGCTGGGCGACGTGCTGCTGCACGTGGCCTTTCAGTTCCAGCTTGCCCGGGAGCAGGGCGAGTTCAGCCAGGCCGACGTCTTCCGGCAGCTTATAGCCAAGCTGGTCCGCAGGCACCCCCATGTGTTCGGCGACGTCCAGGTGGCCAGCGCCGAGGAGGTGGTCAGCAACTGGCAGGCCATCAAGGGCCAGGAGAAGGCCGGCACCGAGGCGTCCATCCTGGACGGCGTTCCCAGGCAGATGCCGGCCCTGGCCTATGCCCAGGCCATCCAGGAGCGCGCCGCCCGCGTCGGCTTCGACTGGGAGGACTTCCAGGGCGTCCTGGCCAAGGTGGTCGAAGAGCTGAGGGAGGTGGAGGCCGCCTCGCCGGGCGCTGAGCGAGAGAGGGAGCTGGGCGACCTGCTTTTCTCGCTGGTGAATGCCAGCCGCTGGCTGGGCGTGGACGCCGAAGGCGCCCTGCGCCAGGCCGACGCCCGCTTCTACCGCCGCTTCGTGGCAATGGAAAAGCTGTGCCGCCAGCGGGGGCTTTCCTTCAAGGACCTGCCCATGCAGGAGAAGGATGCCCTCTGGCAGGAGGCCAAGCGGCTGGAAGGGCCTACTGGGACTTCCACAGCGCCTTGAAGCGCAGGGCCAGCGCACCCAGGGCCACTGCCATGACGCCCGAAGCTATAAGCGTCGCCCAGGGCGCGCCGAGACGCTGCGCCAGCAGGCCGGCCATCAGGCTGCCCACGGGCGACAGGCCCCAGGTGACCATATACAGCCCCGATACCCTGCCCCGGAACTCGTCGCGCACGATGCCGTGGATGGCGGCGTTGGTGGCGGCGAAAAACATCATGACGCCGCTGCTCAGCGCCATAAGGTTGAGGAAGGCCAGGCCGAATACCCGGTCATGAGAGAATAGGGCAGCCATGGCCATGCCCAGGGCGCTGGAGATGAACAGCAGCCGGCCCTTATAGCGGATGTCCCCCAGGGACGCCAGCAGGAACGTGCCCAGGGTCGCTCCCGCGCCGATGGCCGACAGCAGGATGCCAAGCCCAGCA
This sequence comes from Dehalococcoidia bacterium, assembly GCA_034433305.1. GTDB lineage: Bacteria > Chloroflexota > Dehalococcoidia > Lucifugimonadales > DAOUAM01 > DAOUAM01. The sequence continues at coordinate 7,221 of DAOUAM010000075.1, forward strand.
GGGCCGGTGTGGAATACCTCGGCGGCGTACACTGGCATAAGCCCGTGCACGAAGGGCATTATCAGCACCGAAGGCAGGACCGCCAGCACCAGGAGTCCCACCAGCAGCGGCTCGCCCCTGACGTAGACCAGGGACTTGAGCAACTCCGAGAAGGTGGAGGCCAGGTGGAAGCTCCGCCTGATGAGGCCCTCGATCCTCAGGGTCAGGGCCAGGCCGCAGGCGGTAAGCTGCAGGGCGGCCTCCAGCAGCAGCGCCGGCGCTGGCCCTATCAGCTCCAGCAGCGCGCCGCCCAGCGCCGGCACAGCCAGTCGGGTTGTGCTGAAGGCCAGCGAGTTGAGGGCGAAGGCATTCACCAGGCTGTGCCGGGGCACAATGTTGGGGATAAGGGACATCCGCGCGGGGTCTGTTATGACCCAGGACAGGCCCATGAGGAAGGTGAAAGCGAACAGGTGCCACGTCCTGTCCTGCTCCAGAAAGACCGCCGCGGCGAAGGCCAGCGTCAGGGCGCCCTGGTACGCGAATATAGCCACCAGCAGCTTTCGCCTGTCCAGGCCATCCACCAGCACGCCACCCACCGGGCCGACCAGGAGGATAGGTAGCGCGTCCAGCCCTAGCGCCAGGCTGGTCAGCAGGGGCGACCTGGTGATGTCGTAGGCCATCCAGCCGATAATGACCTGCTGGAGCCAGTAGCCTCCGCTGGAAAAGAACGTGGCGCCCCACAGGAAGCGGTAGTTGAAGTATCGGAATGAGTCGAAGGTGTGGACCTTGCCATGCCAGCCTGCTGCACGCGGCCGCTCCAGCCGTGGCTGCGCCGGCCCAGCACCCTCTTCCGGGAGGCCCGCTGGCGCGTCGGGCACTGGCCGGGCCGCGCTGGCGGACAGTGAGGGGCTGTCTCCGGGCTGCGACCCTGCCGACGCCTTGGTTGTGTCCACCAGTCCTGTCCTCCGCCTCCGGGGCCTGTCGCCGGGAAAGACCTCAGGAGGCTGGTCCGCCGTCTGCTGGCCCCAAGCAGGGGCCAGCGGTACCATGATACCACTTGCGGGAATTGGAATTCATGTACCTCAGTAGCGGAAGAAGCTGGCCCACATCCTGCGCTCCACCTCTGCCGCCAGCGAGTCCACCAGCGACTCGGCGGCGGCGCCAAACAGCCGCTCCCTGAGCCCTCGCCTGGGCCGCACGGCCACGGGCCGCCTGGGCGCGCCCGCCATCTCGGCGGCGATGTCTATGGCCCTGTCAACGTCGCCCAGTTCGTCCACGAGGCCCAGTTCCAGCGCCCTGGGTGCCCAGAAGACCTCGCCCGTCGCCAGGCTGCGCACCCTGTCCTCCTCCATCCCACGGGCCTGGGCCACCACGGAGATGAAAGTCTGGTAGGACTCGTCCACCATATCCTGCAACCTGCGCTCCTCGTCGGCGGTGGCCTTGCGCCAGAAGGCACCCATGTCCTTGAACTGGCCGCTCTTGTTGACGCTGACGGTCACGCCCAGGCGCTCCAGAAGCTGCTGGAGGACAGGCCTTATGGATATGACTCCGATAGAGCCTACCATGGCGCCGGGCGCCGCCACAATGCGCTGGGCCGCGCAGCTCACCAGGTAGCCTCCCGAGGCGCCAAGGCCCCTGATGCACGCGACCACCGGCTTTTGCCTGGCGACCTTCACGATGCTGCGGTACAGGTAGTCCGACGCCGTGACGGAGCCGCCCGGGCAGTCCACGTCCAGCACCAGCGCCCGCAGCCGGCGGTCCTTCTCGATGGCCGAGAATATCCGCTCATAGGACGGTGACTTGATACTCCCGCCGATGGTGCCGTAGAACTCCACTACAGCTATCCTCTGGCGCTGAAAGAACAGGGGCATGTCCACCTCTCTGGTCCATTCCCTGGCCCGGACTTCACGCCTGACGCACCCCCATCATTGTAGCCACCGCGCCCCGCGAAGGGTAGTAGCGCTTGCCACGGCCCTCGCAGCGCCACAGGCCATGCATCGAGGGCGTCAGCGCCCGTCGCGTTGACGGCCATCCAGATAGTCCTTACACTGGGCCAGTAGCGGACAGGAAAGGTAATCCCATTCAGGGGCCGGGAGTTACTTACACCAATGGACTCAGTCCTGGACGATGGGCTGCTCAGCCGCATGGATGCTCACGCTGTTGATCTGGCCAGGGGAGCAGGCGCTATCCTGGGCCGGCGCTTTCGTGGCTCCCTGGAGGTGGAGTACAAGGACGAAAAGAGGCAGCGAGACCCGGTGACCGACGTGGACAGGGAAAGCCAGGAGTACCTCAGAAGTGGCATAGCCCAGGCCTTCCCGGAGCATGGCATCCTGGGGGAAGAGGACTCGGGGCAGGGCAACGCGCCTGCCCCCGATATTGTGTGGGTGCTGGACCCGCTGGACGGCACCAGGAACTTCATGAGCGGAATGCCGGTCTATGCCTGCTCCATCGGAGTCCTGTACCGTGGCGCTCCCGTAGTGGGGGCCGTGTTCCTGCCCTGGCCAGCCGAAGGTGGAGGCGTCGTGCTGCACGCCCACAGGGGCGGTGGCGCCTTCATGGAGGGCGAGCGCATCCTGGTGGCCCAGGTCGCGGAGCCTGACGGCAACAGGCTTGTCGCCTTGCCCGGCTACTTCGGCGCGGGTTTTCGCTTCCTGGGGGCTATGCGGCGTAAGATTGGCGAGCTCAGGGTCACGGGCAGCATCGCCTACGAGCTGGCCCTGACCGCCATGGGCGTCCTGCAGTACTCCATCACCACTGGCCCGAAGCTCTGGGACGTGGCCGGAGGCGTCGTCCTGGTGGCCGAGGCGGGTGGCCTTGTGCTGAAGGGCCGGCAGGAGGCGGCGCTGAAGGTGTTCCCCTCCGTCCGGTGGGGGCCTTTCGAGTCCTTCCGGGACGCCTGGCAGAGCGGCGGCACCACCATGAAGGAACTGCGCCAGTGGTCATCGCCGCTGGCCCTGGGCAGCCCTGACGTTGTCCGTTACGTCACCGCTAACCTCAGGCCCAGGTGGCGGCTGAAGCGTCGCCTTACCAGGCTGCTGAGCGCCAGGCAGCAGCGCCAGCGCTAGCAACGTGGTGGGCTACCCGCTACTGGGAGGCGCCGAGGCCGCGGGCGGTGACCAGGCCAGGCTCCACCGACTGAGGCTTGAGGGGGTTCCCCAGGTCGTCATCCAGGATGCGTGGCTCCAGCAGCACCTGCGTGCTTCCCGGGCCGAGTAGCTCCAGGTCCAGGGTGGCGAGTACCACCTGGGGTAGCTCCCCTTCCATCACTTCGTGGATATCGGCGGCTCGGATGTTCATGGCTGGCCCAGGAAGCTCGCTGACTCGTCGGAGGCCGTAGTCTGGTAGCTGGACCGACGCGATGCGGGCTACCGCCGGCTCCGTGACGCTTACCCTGAAGTCGAATCCCGCGATGCCCGTGGTCAACTTGTAGGCGACAATGTTCACTGGTATAGTCTGGCCTACCTGGCCGTCCCCATGCGTGACAGCCAGCACAAGCTCTGGCGAAGGGGCAATGGTGGGATAGGACGTCCTGGCGGCGCCACCATTGGCATGTACGCCGGGGTCGTCCGACTGCACAGGCCGGCTGCAGGCCAGCACCAGTAAGGTGACTATCACCAGGCTGAAGAAATAGGAGCGCACGATTTCCGTGTCCCGGCCGGCACCTGCCCTGCGAGGCGTGCTCAATAGCTCTTCCAATCAGGTAAACCAGGCCGTGGACAGAGAAACTCTCCGGGCCTACTGGAACACGGCGCGGCCCGTGCCGCCGCCAGCGGCGATGACCTCGCCGGTGATGGCGGTGGCCCTGGGCGATGCCAGGAAGGCGACCACGTAGCCTATTTCCCTGGCATCCACGATGCGCCGGATGGCGATGTTCTGGGTGATGCGCCGCTCGATCTCCTCCACCGTGACGCCCTGGCGGCGGGCCTGCTCGGCGTGCAGGGGGCCGGTGCGTTCGGTGCGAGTCGTCCCGGGATGCACCAGGTTCACGGTGATGCCGTAAGGCCCCAACTGGTCCGAGAGGGTCTTGGTAAGATGGGCCAGGGCGGCGTTGCGCAGCCCACTGATGTTGCCCGACTGGCGCCCGGACAGCCCACCGATGTTTATAATCCTGCCCCAGCCCTGGCGCTGCATGTGGGGCGCTACGGCCCTGGCGCAGCGCAGGTAGCCCACGACCTTGGTGTTCAGGTCCTCCAGCAGCGCGTCATCGCTGGCGTCGGCAAGAGGCCCCTGGACCAGTCCTCCGGGCGTGGCCGCGCAGTTCACCAGGATGTCTATGTGCCCCAGGGCCGCCTGGACGGACTCCACCATGCGCTCTACCGACTCCCGCCTGGTGGTGTCAACCTCCACCGGCAGCACTCTTCGCCCGGAGGCGTCCTCCAGCTCTTTGGCGGAAGCCTCCAGCGCGTCGCGGTGCCGCGCGCCTATGGCGACGTCAACGCCCTCCCTGGCAAGCTCCAGCGCGATGGCCTTGCCTATTCCCCGGCTGCCTCCGGTCACGATGGCCGTCTTCCCAGCTAGCTCCAGGTCCATGGTCTGCTGCCTCCGTCAGTGCTGTGCCGCGATTCTAATCTCTGCGCCACCAGAGCGCAACTGACGCAGGCTGGCCTCACGGCAGTTGACTTGGTAGGCTGGCTGACGCTAGAATTGGGGCCACTGAGGTTGAGGACTTGTGTAGCAGCAGGCTTGCAAGAGACGCATAGCTACCCCGACGCCGCCCAGGCGCGGCTCGGGGTATTTTATTTGCGTCGAGGTAGCTCTGCCCGGCGAGGGTATGTCCCAGGAGTGAAGTGAAGGCAGGTGGACCTTGAGCATAAGCGCGACGGGTAGCCTTTTCAGGCACCTGAACCTTGTGGGAGCGTTCCGAGAGCTGGGCTCCAGCAAGCAGCGCAGGGAGACCCTCATCGCCCTGGCGTCCACTCAGTTGCTGGTGCAGCTCTCCAGCATGCCGGTGGCCCTGACCATCCCCTCGGTGGCCCGCTACTTCAACGCCGACGTGTCCGAGGCAGCCTGGATGGTCATCATCCGGCTGCTTATGCTGGGCAGCACCGTGTTCCTGGCGGCGCGCCTGGGCGAAAGGTACGGCCACGTCCGGGTGTACTTTGCCGGCGCCATCCTGATGACCGTCGCCAGCGCGCTGGCTGCCGCCTCTCCCAACCTGATGATGCTCATCGCCTGGAGCGGCCTGGTGGGGTTGGGTGGGGCGCTCATAACCGCCAACTCCAACGCCATCCTGACGCTGGTCTTCAACGAGCGGGAGCGGGGCCGCGCCTTCTCCGTGCCCATCACCTCCGCCCAGATGGGTTCCATGCTGGGAGTCGCCATCTTCGGCGTCTTTCTCCAGTACCTTAGCTGGCGCCTGGTGTTCCTGGCGTCGCTGCCTGTGGGCCTGCTAGCCATCAGGAACAGCTATCCGCTGCTCAGGTACAGGCTGGAGCAGGCGGGCGACGTGGCCAGGAAGGTGCCCATCAGCTATTTCGGCGCCCTTCTCATGGTGGCGACGCTCAGTGTGTTCATCCTCTCAGGATCGCACCTGCACGAAGGGCCTGAGTCCTTCACCAGCCGGGAAGCCCTGGACTATCACCTGCCCATGCACGTGCTGGCCCTGACGCTGCTGGCCCTCTTCATCACACTCCAGTTGCAGAGCAAGCAGCCCTTCCTGGACCTGCGCTACTTCAAAGAGAAGTACTTCTCCATGGCCCTGTTCAGCAACACCACCTTCCACCTCTCCATGCTGGCGGTGATGACGCTTATCCCCATCATGGTGGAGGACGGCCTTGGCATGGGGCCGACGGCGGTGAGCCTGGTGCTGGTGCCGCACCAGAGCATGGGCCTCGTCCTGCCTGCCCTGGCGGGGTGGGTGTACGACCGCTACAGTCCCAGGTGGCTGCGGCCTGCGTCGCTGCTGCTCATCGCCATGGGCATCGGGCTGGTGGGGGTGTTCGGTGGCAAGGTGCCCATCTGGGGCCTGCCCATGCTGCTGTGGCCGGCGTCCATAGGCTCGGCGCTGTTCAACTCTCCCAATAACGCGCTGGTGATGAACTCCCTGCCCCAGGACCGCAGCTTCGCCTCGGGCATGCTGGAGACGACTCGCCAGATGGGCCACACCATAGGCGCGACCATCGCGGCGACGGTGATGGGCTTCATCCTGCCCACCGCCATAGACCTGCTGCCCTCAGCCCAGGCCCAGGCCTTCTACCGCGAGGGGTTCAGGCACGCGGCGCTGGTGGTGGTCTGGATCATGGTCGCGGGAGCGCTGGTGGCCCTGTTCCAGCGGCTGCCCGAGAAGGCCCGCGCCGGCGCGGCGCCCAGGGCCGTCCAGCAGGCCAGCGGCGGCGACGACTAGCCGGTACCGTCGGGAAGGAAGAACTCGTACTTCCTGGGGTCGGCGTAGCCCTCCACCCAGCCGGGCTTGATGCCGGGGCTTTCCAGGGCCGCTTGCACTATGCGCCTGTTGAACGGGCTGGTGGCGGGGTCCTGGAGGTAGCGGTCCACTGGCATCCACAGGCACTCCTCTATCTCCTCTACCTGCATGGAGATCTCCTGGGTCAGCGGCGCCAGGCGGCAGACGAAGTAGATGTCGGACTTGCCGTGGCGATAGCCGTGCCAGTGCCGGAAGCAGACCAGCGACTCGAACCTGGTCTTGACCCCTGTCTCCTCGTACACCTCGCGGATGACGCCCTCCACCAGGTGCTCGCCCGGGTGCAGCGCACCGCCTGGCAGCTTGTAGAAAGGGGGACGGCCTGGGGCGCGGTGCCGCTCGCACACCACCAGCAGCTCGCGCTTGTCGTTCAGGACCACGCCGCCAGCGCCGATGTAGTGGGACGCGAAGGGCGGGATGAAGGCGTTCTCCTTCAGGCGGCAGGTCAGCATCAGGTAACTCTCGCTGGAGTGGTGGAACCCGAACCCGGCCTCCACGGCCACGGGGATCAGCCTGGCCCTGGCGATGGGCACCTCCAGCCAGGCTACCAGGTAGCCAGCGCCGCGCCATACTTCCAGGGAGTGCCGCAGTCCCTCCCTGAACGCTTCCGGGTCTTCGGGCAACGCCTTGGGGTCGACTACGACACCACCGAAGGGATTGGTAGTGAATGGAATTGCCTGCATGTACAGTACCCCCTGGGCCTGGCCTGCTTCATGGACTTGCTTGGGAAACAGGCTGCTCCCTCGGACGAAAGCGAGTGTAGCAACAGGCCAGCGGGGGAGTCAACTGCCCTGGCCCACGCCCTGCCTGGCAGGGCTGCCCACCCTGGCTGGCCTGGAGGTATATAATGGGAACAGCAGGAGAAGTCCCGTGCCTGATGTCCTCATAGGACTCAATACCGAAGAGCTGCGCTCCCTGGCCGAGGGGCTGGGCGAGCCTCCATATCGTGGCAGCCAGCTTGCCCACTGGGTCTACCGTCGCGGCGCCCACGCCTTCGATGAGATGACGGACCTGCCCAAGGCCTTGCGTGCGCGGCTGGCGGAAGGCCACGCCATCGGGCGCTCGCGCCTGGTAGTGGGGAAGCGTAGCGGCGATGGCACGCTGAAGCTGCTGCTGGCCCTGTCTGACGACGAGCGCGTGGAGACGGTGGGGCTGCCCTACAGCGACCGCGTGTCCTGCTGCGTGTCCACCCAGGTGGGCTGCCCCGTGCGCTGCGCCTTCTGCGCCACGGGCATGAGCGGCTACGCCCGCAATCTCTCGGCCGGCGAGATAGTGGACCAGGTGCTTTCGGCCCAGGAGGCCCTGTGCGTGGGCCAGGCCGCTGACGCCAGGCCGCGAGTCAGCCACGTAGTGTTCATGGGCATGGGCGAGCCGCTGCTGAACTACGACGCTACGCTGAGGGCCGTGCGGCTACTCAACGAGGAGTTGGGCATCGGCATGCGTCGCATCACCATAAGCACCGTGGGGTACGTCCCCGGCATCCGCAAGCTGGCGCGGGAGAGGCTCCAGGCGACACTGGCCATATCTCTCCATGCCCCCACCGACACCCTGCGCCGCCAGCTTATACCCACCATGACCCGCTGGACCATCGCTGACATACTGGCAGCCTGTCGTGAGTATGTGGCCCAGACCGGGCGACGGCTGACCTTCGAGTACTGCCTGCTGAAAGATGTCAACGACGGCGTGGCCGAGGCGCGTCTCCTGGCCCAGTTGCTGCGCGGCCTCAATTGCCACGTGAACCTCATCCCCTTCAATCCCGTGTACGGCACCGGCTTCGAGGCACCCGATGGCAAGCGAGTCCGGGCTTTCAGGGAGGCCCTAGAGCGAGAGGGTGCCACCGTGACGCAGCGGGTACAGCGCGGCTCCGACGTCGACGCTGCCTGCGGCCAGTTGCGTCGGCGCGTCGGCCAGGCGGCGCTCACCGTTCCGCCTGGCTCTTGGTGAGCCGCGAGGCCTTGCTGTCCCTGCCCCATACAGCCCACGCCGTGTCATACCCATTATGCCTGAAATGGGCGCTACCGGGCCGGAAGTCCGCTTACAAAGGGACAGGACGGCACCTCTGGCGCCGTCCTGTCCTGCTATTCCTTTGCCGCTATGCTGCTGTTAGCCCAGGCGCTACGGCCCTGGCGTGCGGGTGGGGGTGGGGGACACCGTGGGCCGAGGCGTCGTCGTGCCCGTGGGTGAGGGCGCGGCGCGAGGCGTGCCGGTCGGGCTGGGCGTCGCGGTCCCCGCTGGGCCGAAGGTCTCCGGGACTACCCTGACCGTACCGACCATGCCCAGGTCCCTGTGGATGGCGCAGTAGTAGCTATAGGTGCCCGGCTGGTCGAAGGTCAGCGAGAAGGCAGCCCCACCGGGCAGGCCCGCTGCTACGGCCGCGGAGCCAATCCACCCGGAGTTGAAGTACTCGCCGGACGCGTACACCTCAGAGGGCTTCTCCGACGTCATCACGTCCGGATTGTAGATGAACAGCGGACGCCTTCCGCCACCCTGCTCCTCCACCGTGATGAACTCTTCAGGCTCATCGCCGGTCTCGAAGGTCACCGTGTGCAGGGAGGTTGATGTCCAGACAATGCTGTCGCCCACCTCGATGGTTATCTCCCTGGGGACGAACTCATACACCTCGACGTTGGGAAAGCCGATGCCCGACTGAACAAGCCAGGTGTCAGGCCCTGGTTGCTCCACCTCTATGGCAGAGGCAGAGGTCGCGGCCTGTTCCAGCCCCAGGGCCAGGGCCTGAAGCTCGGAAAGCTCTTCCTGGGCCTGTTGGTTGACTTCCTCCGGCGTGGGCAGGCCGGTGGGCTGCTCCTCCACTATGACCGTTCCGGTCATGAAGGGATGGATCAGGCAGTAGTACTCGTACATACCGGGCCTGTTGAAGGTGAGAGAGAACCTGGTGTTCTCCGGGAACCCCAGGGCCTCATCACGGGCCATGATGCCTGAGTGGGCGAGGCCGGTGCCTCCGTAGGCCTGGGCGCCGGCCTGAGCGCCAGGCGCCGTGGGCGTCCCTGTGGCAGCCGCTGTGGGCGTGCCCGTCCGGGTCGGCGTGGGGCTGGCAGCGGCGCCAGGCGCCTGTCCGCCCTCCACGCTGGCGTACACGAACGCCTCAGGTATCATGAACTCCCCGGAGCGGCCAGGTACCGGGGCCACCAGAGCAGGTGGCTCCTCGCCGCCCAGGAAGGTCACGGTGTGGACCTCCTCGCTGCCCAGCGTCCACGTAATCGTGTCACCCGAGCTTATGCGGATAGTTGAGGGGAAGAAAGCGTTGATAGCCGTCGTGTCCTCTCCGGCGCCCGCCAGGACGGTGAACTGGGCCGCGGCGGTGCCAGTCCTGCCACCGGTGGTCCCTCCCGCTCCGGGTGTGCCGGTAGGCGAGGCCGCTGCCCTGGGGGTGCCTGTGGGTGTGCCGGTAGGCGAGGCCGCTGCCCTGGGCGTGCCAGTAGGCGAGGCCACTGCCCGGGGTGTGCCAGTAGGCGAGGCGGCTGCCCTGGGTGTGCCGGTAGGGGAGGCCGCTGCCCTGGGCGTGCCGGTAGGCGAGGCCGCCGCCCTGGGCGTGCCAGTAGGCGAGGCTGCAACACCTGGAGTACCCGTGGGGGTACGGGCTGCCGCTGGCGTGCCCGTGGGCGAGACAGCAGCACCAGGTGTTCCGGTAGGAGTTCGCGCCGCGGGCGTGGTGCCCACGGGTGAGGGAGTGCGGCCGACGCCCGGGGTTTCACCTGTTGGCGTCTCTGTCACCTCCTCGCCGCACGCAGCGGCTAAGATGGCTGACATCGTCAGCAGCACCACCAATAGGGTGAACCTCTTCATACAATTCTCCTTTCTCTAGCCGTCGCTACCCGGGTGCGAAACTCTCACCCCCTATTGATACATCCTTTTCCGACCTGCTTCGTCCTTCACGCGGATTAATTAAGCAAACGACGTGAGTGAGTCGCCACCCCCAAATTTATGCGCCTAACTTTGACCTGAGGGACTAGTCTTACTGAGGGAAGCCCTGGAGGCTTGTTCCCTTTCAGCGACGGCATGAGTAGAATAGACATGCGCGCCGGCACACGAGGCGACAGGAGGCACGGCAATGACGTATATCGAGGACATGTGGGTGACCCCTGGCCCGCAGCCCAATGGCCTGCAGGCAGCCCCCGATGGCCTGTGGGTCATTGACCAGAAGGACAACCACCTCTACAAGCTGGACTATGGCACCGGGGCAGTCCTGGCCGACCTGCCCACCGAGACGGACAGGTCCAGTGGCGTGACCCTGGGCGGCGGCTATATCTGGGTCGCCTCCACATACAATGCCCGGATATATAAGCTGGATATGAATGGCAAGACCGTCGCTTACTACGACACCCCGGGCAAGGGGTACGTGGCCTTCGGCGACCCGACGCGGCGCCGGGTCACAGGTGCCCATGGCCTGGAGTGGGTGGATGGAAAGCTGTGGGTCGCCGTGCCGCCAGCCCAGAAGATTTACCTCATGGACCCTGACACCATGAAGGTGCTGGACTCCATACCAACGCCGGGCGTCCGGCCCCATGGGCTGGCTTGGGAGGATGGCTCGCTGTGGTGCGCCGACACCCAGATGGGCGTCATCCACAAGCTGGAGCCGGAAACAGGCCGCGTCCTGGACGAGATAAGGGTGCCCGAGCCCGAGGTCCACGGCATGTCGCTGCACGAGGGCGCCCTGTGGTTCTGCTGCGCGGTCACCTGCCGAGTGTGCCGCGTGCCCCTGAAGTAGCCCGCGCCCGGGCAACAGATAGAGGAGATTTCCCCATGACCAACGTACACGTCGAGGATATGTGGCTGACTCCAGGGCCGCAGCCTAACGGCCTTCAGGCCGCGCCCGACGGCCTGTGGGTCATTGACCAGCAAGACAACCACCTGTACAAACTCAGCTACAGGGACGGCGCAGTGCTGGCCGACTTGCCCACCGACACCTACAAGTCCAGCGGCGTGACCCTGGGCGGCGGCTACATCTGGGTCGCCTCGACCCACAACTCCAGGCTGTACAAGCTCAACCCTGATGGCACCACCGCCGCCTTCTACGACTCCCCCGGCAAGGGCGTCGTCGCGCCGGGCAGCACGGGGCCGAACTATCCAAGGCCGCATGGCATGGAGTGGGTGGGTGGGACGCTGTGGGTGGCCGTCAAACCGGCGCAGCGTATCTACCAGCTAGACCCGGACACCATGAAAGTGCTGCACTCCATCCCAGCGCCCAGCGCTGCGCCCCACGGGCTGGCCTGGGACAACGGCACCCTCTGGTGCGCCGACTCGCAGCTTAACCTTGTCCAGCGGCTGGACCCCCGGACGGGCGAGGTGTTGCAGGAGCTCCAGGTCCCCAGCCCGGAAGTCCATGGCCTGACCATTCACGAGGGCGCGCTGGTGTTCTGCTGCGCCAGGACACGCCGCGTCTGTCGTATCCAGGTGCCGTGAGTCCGCGTGCTGGCGTGTGCCAGTCAGGCGCCTCCAGGAGTGACCTATGACCTTCGCTAACGCAAGTCTCTTTCCCATCACAGCCGACGTCAATGAGCAAGGCCACCTGGTGCTGGGCGGCTGTGACGTGCTGGACCTGGTGGCCGAGTACGGCACGCCGCTGTACGTCTTTGACGAGGCGACGCTAAGGCACATGTGCCGCGAGTTCGCGGGCGAGTTTGGCAGGCTATACCCCAACACCAGAGTGCTGTACGCCTCCAAGGCCTTCGCCAATGCCGCTATCGCCAGGCTTGTCCGTGAGGAGGGGCTGGGGATGGATGTGGTCTCTGGTGGGGAGCTTGCCCTGGCCCAGGCCGTGGGCTTCCCGCCCGAAGGCATTTACTTCCACGGCAACAACAAGACACCCGCCGAGCTGGGACTGGCCCTGGACTACGGCATAGGCCGCGTGGTGGTGGACAGCTTCCACGAGCTTGAGCTTCTGGACTCCCTGGCGGGCCGGCGCGGCAAGGTCCAGGACATCATGCTGCGTCTGTCCCCCGGCGTTGACCCGCACACCCACAGCCACACCACCACAGGCATCCTGGATAGCAAGTTCGGCTTTGCCATTCAGACCGGCCACGCGGCGCAGGCCATCCGCCAGGCGCTGGCGGCGCGCAACCTGCGATTGGTCGGGCTGCACTTCCACCTGGGGTCGCCCATATTCGAGCTGGAGCCTTACTCCATCGCCGTGGACACGGTGCTTACCTTCGCCGCCCAGTTCAGGAGCGACGGGCTGGAGCTACGGGAGTTCAGCCCTGGCGGCGGTTTCGCTATCGGCTACCTGCGGACCCAGCCACCGCCGCCGGTGAGCGCCTACGCCCAGGTCATAACGTCGGCCCTTAAGGCGCGCTGCTCCGACCTGGGCTTGGGAGAGCCGAGGCTCGTCATTGAGCCGGGCCGCTCCATCGTGGGGCGCGCCGGAGTGGCCCTCTACACCGTGGGGGCCATCAAGGACATTCCCACAGTTAGGAAGTACGTGTCGCTGGACGGTGGCATGGGCGACAACATCCGCCCAGCCCTCTACGGCTCCCGCTACGAGGCCGTTGTGGCTAACCGCGTCGAGGATGCCCCCGCCGAGGCTGTGACGCTGGTGGGCAAGTACTGCGAGTCGGGCGATGTGCTCATCAAGGACATAGCCCTGCCTGTCCTCCAGCCCGGGGATGTCGTGGCCATTCCCTCCTCGGGGGCATACGCGCCGGCCATGGCCAGCAACTACAACCTCAACCCCCGGCCTGCTATCGTGATGGTGAAGGAGGGCAAGGCCCGCCTCATACGCCGCCGCGAGACCTATCAGGACATGCTGCGCGGGGACGTCTTCTAGCACAGGGGCCTCTCCCATGTGGCGGACTGTTGGACACCAGATGGCTATCAGCACCCTGGAGCGCGGCTTCAGGGAGGGGCGGCTGTCCCACGCGTACCTGCTGACGGGGCCGCCCGGCGTCGGCAAGATGCTGCTGGCGCTGGAACTGGCGCAGATGGTGAACTGCCTGGGCGCTGACAAGCCCTGCGGCCAGTGCGGGCAGTGCCAGCGTATCGCCAGCGGGCTGCACGCTGACGTGCGCGTCGTGGCTGTGGAGGTACAGCCAGGCCCTGAAGGCCGGGGCCACACGGTCATATCCATAAACCAGGTGCGCGAGGTACAGCGCGAGGCAAGCCTGAAGCCTTTCGAGGGCCGCTGCCGGGTCTTTATCTTCGATGGCGTGGAGCACATGAGGGAGGACGCGGCCAACAGCCTGCTCAAGACGCTGGAGGAGCCGCCAGACCAGGTCATGCTGGTGCTGCTGGCCTCCGACGTCAGCGCCCTGCTGCCCACAGTCGTGTCCAGGTGCCAGCGCCTTGATCTCAGGCCGCTGTCCCTGGAGCTTGTGGCCACGGAGCTTATGGAACGCTACCAGACTGACCTGCTGAAAGCCCAGGAGGTGGCGCGGCTCTCAGGCGGGCGGCCAGGCTGGGCGTTCCGGGCCATGAGCGAGCCGGAGTTGCTGGAGCGCCGGGCCGAGCGGCTGTCAGCCATCGAGGCCGTGGTGAATGGCAGCCTGGAGGAGCGGTTCGACTACGCCAGCAAGCAGGCCGCCATCTTCTCCCGCGACCGCGAGGCCGTCTGGCAGGAGCTAGAACTCTGGCTGGGCTGGTGGCGCGATGTCCTGGTGGTCAAGGAAGGCGCGCCGGACTTTGCCGTAAACCTCTCGCGGCTGGACGCGCTCAAGGCGGCGGCCGGCAGGCTCTCGGCGGCGCAGGTGGTGAAGGCTATCAGGGCTGTGCAGGAGGCGCTGGAGCACCTGGAGCGCAACGTCAATGCCAGGCTTGCCCTGGACAACCTGGTGTTGGCGCTGCCGAGGCCATGACTTTCTGCGGGGTGTCCAGCAGGTGCGGATAGTAGGGGTCAAGTTCAGTCCCGCCGGCAGGGTGCATTACTTTGCCGCCAACAACCTGGACCTGTCAGCGGGGGATAGGGTCCTCGTGGATGCCGATGGCGCCCATAGAGAGGGCTACGTTGTCATCGCGCCGGGGCAGGTGCTCTACGCCGACATCCGTGGCCCGCTCAGGCCGGTGGTCCGCAAGCTGCACTAGTCCTTGTACCGGTCCCGTTTGAAGCCGCTACAAGCGGCAAGGGCCTGTGCGGTCTTGCTGAGGCGAGAGTAGCTATTCCCTTCCTTCACTCAGGGATGCCTTTGCAGCCCTGCCCACAGGCCGGCCACGCTTCCGTGAAACGTGGCCGGCTGAAGCAAGCGTCCGGGTATTGGCCCGTGGCTATTGTAGCCATGGGATGAAGGGCCGCCACTCCTCCTGGATCGGCCTGTGGTGGAACAGGTAGTAGGGGTTGGGGTGGGGTGCCTTGGGGTCCTTGAGCAGCCACATGCCAGCCTCGGCCGGCGTCAGGCCCGCCTTCTTATGGTTGCAAGGAATGCAGGCGCTGACGACGTTCTCCCACACATGGGGGCCTCCCCTGGAGCGCGGGATGATGTGGTCCAGGGTAAGCTCCTTGGTCTGCTTGCCGCAGTACTGGCAGGTGAACCCGTCCCGGTAAAAGACAGCCCGACGCGACAGCCGGCGCTTCATCAGCGGGCGCTTGACCATGTACACCAGCCGTATCACCGAGGGGATAGGGATGATGACGGAGGCGCTGCGGGCGTAGCCTCGCCCGTTCTCCAGCAACTCGGCCTTGCCCCTCCCAAGAAGGATGATTGCGCGCTTGGCGTTGCATATGTTCAGCGGCTGATAGTTCTGGTTAAGCACCAGTACAGGCGCGTCCATAAACTGGCTGCTACTCATACACGTCAGGAAGCCTCTTCCTTCTCAATGTCTTGCTTCAGAAGATCCAGCGCCACCCTGAAGTCAGACGGGACGAATCCCAGGGCGTTACCGGGCAGAGCATCCACGACCTTTATGAACACGGGGACCAGCCTGGAACCCGTAAGGGTATTCCTGACGCCCTCCCGCGTATCCTCTACTCTGACCAGTGGCGTGCGCTCCACCAGGGTACCGGCTATGCCCTCCTCGGGCAAGGTGAAGTTATAGGTGAACCTTGCCATGGCGACAATCAGTGCGCCGGCAATAGCCCCACCCAGCACCAGGCCGAGGGCAACTCCTCCCAGCCTGTCCACCATGGCTGCCAGGCCCAGGGTCAGGGTAGTAAGTACGGGGCGGACCAGTTTCCACGCCAGCCGAGCGATTACGAGGGACAAGATGATTATGATGGCGTAGGATATGACGGTGACCAGGGTATCGTTGGAGAGGGAGCCGGAGAACAGTCCGCCGAGATCGTCGCTGAGCTGGCCAGCCACGAACCAGCCAATCAGTGCGCCTGCCGCCGCGAAGGCCGCGCCGAAAAGTCCCGTCCTCAGGCCGGCCAGAGCGCCCAGGACGAGCAGGGCTATCACAACGATGTCAAGCCAGTTCACCTATTGTGTCTCTTTACCTCCTTCTCTGGCACCTGGGCCGCCGCGTACTGTTTAGTCCGCGTTAATCCGGCCCATGCCAGTATTTGACGGAGCAATCCTGGCTCCAGTTTACCACAGCGTCCAGGTGTGGAAAAGGTACGCCAGGTCCCACAACCGCGCGGCGCGGCGTTGCCCCAGGCTGGGCTTTGTAGGTAGAAGGATGTGGCATCGCAGGCGGTGTGCGCTGGCGGGGCAGGCCCAGGTGCCAGCGGTCAGCGACGGCCCGTCCTCTGCTTCCACCTCTGCCAGCCCCAGAAGGTGCAGGCCAGGACGATGCCGCCGAGGAAGTAGCCGGCTATCACGTCACCAAGCCAGTGTACGCCAAGATATATCCGGGATAGCCCGACCAGCAGGATGAGCAGCGCCAGCGCCCCCTGGGCCAGCCATGAGGCAGTCCCCGGCCTTTTCCTCAGTATCACCAGCACCGCCCCGAAAAACACGACATAGTGGAAGACGTGGCCGCTGGGGAAGGAGTAGCTGTCCCACTCTTCCAGCACCTTCACAAGCTCGGTGGGAGGTCGCGGGCGTGCCACAAGCACCTTGATAGCCTCTCGCGCGGCATAGCCCACCCCGGTGCTGGCAATCAGCAGGACACACTCGGCGCGCAGCCCCTTCAGATAGAGCAGGCCCAGAAAAACCAGGGACATGGGCAGCGCCACCACCATGAGGCCAGGTAGCGACACAGCCTTCATGAATACGTCCAGCCAGGGTGCTCGCCACGACTGCACCCAGTTGGAGACGGACACTTCCCAGGAGTAGTAGTCCACGGCGGCCCCGGCGTAGGCCATGGCACCAGCCACCGATAGTAGCAAGGCCCAAACGCCAGCCAGCAGGGCCTTCCTGACCGCTGGCGATACCCGGGCTAGAGGCACAGGGCCTTCCCCTGCCTGGGGACTTGCTTTGCTGCTTTCCTTCACCGGCATGCTGCTGCCATCCCGGCCATGGCTTGGGGCGACTGGCCCTCAAGGCCCTGGCAGTTTGTCACTGCTGAAGGAGGCTTTTGCCGCGCAGTACAGGCGTGCTGGAGGAAGACGCCTACCCCTGTCAGCCCGCCCTTACTACACCACAGTTTGTTGAAAATGGAGCGGCCAGTGGCGCAGGCACTGCCCGACGCCTCTACCTCCTTCGAAAAAGTGTCGTGTAGTAAGCCCCTGGCGGGAGAGGCCTGAGGTGAGGGTGAAGCCGTCCTCGAAGCTATGGTGACGCTGTACCAGCGCGCTGCCCCTTTATGTCCGGGCCTGAGGCTGGGGCTGCGCCTGGGGCGTCGGCTGCGGCGGCACCGGGTTGACCAGGCCTGAGGCCAGCGAGATGGGCACCAGCTTGTCCAGCTCGTCCAGCGTCCAGCGCCCGTTCTTGTGTATGCTCCGGGTCACGTGTCGCGGCGAGTACAGCGACATGACCCAGCCGCTGGTGCCGATGACCTGGCCGGTGATGGCGCCGCCAGCCTCGGTGCAGAGATAGACCACCTTGGGAGCGTTGTTCTCCGGCGCCCTGGCCTCCTCTGGCCCCTGGATGCCGCCGGTCTGCACCATGGTCGGCGCGGCGGCCTGGGCTGCCTGCGCGGCCGCGGCGGCCCTCTGCTGCTGTCTTAGCTGCTGGGTGGTCTCGGGAATGGTGGCCGTCATCCTGGTGGCGCCGCCCGGGTACACGGCGTTGATGGTAATGCCGTAGGGGGCGAGCTCCCGGGACAGCGCCCGGGCGAAGCCCACCATGCCCTCTTTAGCGGCTGCGTAGTTGGCCTGGCCCGATGCCCCCAGGCCTGAGCCGGAGGAGAAAAGCACAATCCGGCCATACCGCTGCTGTATCATGTGAGGCAGAATGTTGTGTACCATGTTGAACGCCCCGTACAGGTGGACCTGCAGCACGGCGTCCCACTCCTCCTCGCTCATGTTGAACACCATGCGGTCCCGCAGGATGCCGGCCACGTGGCAGAGGATGTCAACGCGGCCAAAGTTGTCTATGGCCGTCTGGACTATCCTGCCGGCCGACTCGTACTCGGCCACCGAGTCGAAGCTGGGGGCGGCCCTGCCGCCCGCGGCCTTGATCTCGTTGACCACGTCCTGGGCAGGGCCGGTGGATGCGCCGGTGCCGTCCACTGCGACGCCCAGGTCGTTGACTACTACCGCTGCTCCCTCCTGGGCCAGCAGCAGGGCCACGCCTCTGCCGATCCCCCGGCCTCCGCCGGTAACGATGGCTACTCTACCCTGAAGTCTGTTTCCCATGGTTGACACCTCTCGCTTTCACTCTCAGGACTTGCGCTCCAGACCGGCCCCCGAGTGGGTAGGCACTGAAAGGGGCCTGGGTATAGGGCCAGCGTCCGGCTGCCTAGAAGCCGGTGCCGATCATCTTGGGCACCAGGACGTCCATCTCGTCCATGGTGAAGTTGCCCCACTTGTATATGGCCCGCTCGATGGCCGGATTGGAGTAGAGGTAGATGCTGCCTCCGCGCACGCCGAACACGTAGCCATTGACGTTGGGCGTGGCATAGGTGCACAGGAACACCGCCAGCGGGGCCACGTTGTCCGGGTCGTCCGGGTGGCCTGGCCCTTCCCACTGGTTGACGGCCGGCGACAGGCCAATGCCGGCGCGCTCGTCGGGCGTCGGGTGTGGGCCGTTGTCCACGCGGTACTCCTCCACCGTGCCAGGGAAGAGCCTGGTCTGGGCCATGGCCGAGATGGCGTTGCAGGTCACGCCGTAGCGCCCCAGGTCCCGCGCCACCGTGCGGGTCAGGCCTATGATGCCTTCCGACGCCGCCGCGTAGTTGGCGCGGCCAATCTGGCCCAGGCCGGCATCAGAAGTCATGTTGACAATGCGGCCGCTGCGCTGCTGCCGGAAGAGGATGGCGGCGAACTTGGTGGGCGCGAAGGTGCCCTTGACATTGTTCCTGATGACCATGTCGAAATCGCGAGGGGTCATCTGGAATATCATGCGGTCCCTCAGGATGCCCACGCTGTTGACCAGGATATCCAGGTGGCCGAAGGTGTCCACGGCAGCCTTTATGACGTTCTCGCCGCCTTCCATGGTGGCAACGTTATCGTAGCTGGCGACAGCGTTGCCTCCCCTGGACTTGATCTCCTGCACCACCTGGTCCGCCGGCACATGGGACGAGCCTGTGCCGTCCACCTCGCACCCTAGGTCATTGACGACGACGGAGGCGCCTTCCTCGGCCAGCAGCAGTGCTATGCCCCTCCCTATACCCCGCCCTGCCCCGGTAACCACGGCCACCTTGCCTTCCAAGCGGTTGCCCATGTTCTTACCTCCCGGGTTCTTAGCGCAACATTATAACTGGGGGCGAGAGGAATGGGAACCAAGGGCAAGCCGGTTGTCACCACTGCTCGTGCTTTATGCGTGACCTGTGGACTCCCAGCTTCTCCAGCAACGCTAGCATGTGCTGGACCATGCCTGGCGGACCGCAGACGAAGTACAGGGCCTGGATGTCCAGGCTGGCGGCCTGGAGCCGCGCCAGGTCGAACCTGCCGGTGAGGCCGTCCCAGGGCGCATCTGTGGCCTGTGTTATGGTGAAGATGCAGCGGACGCGGCTGTTGCGGGCCGAAAGCTCACGTAGCTCCTGTCCGAAAAGCAGCTCGGATGGCACCTTGACGCTGTAGAGTAGCGTGGCGCTGACTTCCGGCGCGGCCTCGTCCACGTACCTGAGGATGCTCATGAGGGGCGTTATGCCAATGCCGCCGGCTACAAGCACCAGCGAGTCGCCCATGCCGCGCTGGTAGTAGAAGTCGCCCTGCCCGCCGTCCACTTGCAGGAGGCCGCCGACGCGGGCGCTCTCGTGGAGGTACCTGGCTACCGGGTTTTCCGATTTCTTGACGGCCAGCTCAATGCTGCTCTGAAGCAGAGGCGAGGAGGTAATGGAAAAGCCGGCGACCTTCAGGCGTCCCTCTATGGCGGCGTAGCAGTCTACCCACTGGCCGGGCTTGAAGTGGAACTCCTGTCCGTCCAGGTCCAGCCGGAAAGACCGGACGGTAGGCGTCTCCTGGCGGATGGCGGCGATGCGCGCTGGCACTCTCATGCGCTCATGGCCTTCAGGGCCAGCTCTGGCCGCACGACGCGCTCGTAGGAATGGCGGCCCCTGACCAGCCCGCCCTCAATAAGGATGTCGCGCATGGCATTGTAGCCGTCCTCCTGGATGAGTGGGCTGGTGGCCCAGGTATCCTGGGCCTTGTAACGCGCTATGCTGGCTTCCAGCACTGGCAGCGCCACGCTGGGGAAGAAAGGGGCCACCAGCGCCGCCACGGCCCCAGGGGCTGCGGCGGCGAGCCACTGCTGCCCACGGTGGAAGCCGTTCACGAACCTCTGGAGCACCTCCTGCCGGCGCTCAAGAAGGCCGGGCGTGACGGCGAAGGAGCTGTAGCACAGGTGGCCCAGCCCCGGGCCAATGGCGGCGACAATGTGGCCCTGGTCATCGGATACAAGCTGCTGGGCCTGGGGATGGGGCAGGTGGATGTAATCGGCGCCGCCGCCACGGAATAGCTCCAGGGCCTCCCGCAAGGGGAGGCCCTGCGCCAGCCGGACCTGCGCCAGGTTGACGTCGTGCCGGGCCAGCGCGGCCTTCAGGGTGGTCCAGGGCACCGGCGTGAAGCCCACGGGCACCAGGGTAGCGCCTTCCAGCGCCTTCCACTGCCAGCCCTCCGCTGGCCGCCGGGACACCAGAAAGAAGCCGTCCCGCTGGTTTATCTCCGCGATGTGCACGGGTGCGTCCTGGTGTCCCTGGTCGAGGGCCATGAGGCTGCGGCTCACGCCCGTCTGCAATACGTCCGCCTCGCCGCGCCTGAGGACGTCCACGCCAGCCTGGCCGGCCGGCAGGGTGCTGAAAAAGGTGTCCAGGCCCTCGCGCAGCAGGAAGCCCCCCGCCACCGCCACGTAGATGGGTGTGTAGAACAGGCTGCGGAACGTCTCCATCAGCCGGAGGACGTCCCTTCTGGCCTGACCGGTCACGGCAGCTCGCGTCCTTCGTAGTCCACGGGCACGATAGGCAAGCCCAGTTCGCGCAGGCCTGGCTCTATGGCCTGCCTGTCACCCACCACCAGGACCTTTAGCCGGTCCTCCTGCACCATGTCCCTGGCCACTCGTCTCACGTCCTCCAGGCCCACCTCCTGGAGCCTGTCCAGGAACTCGGCGAAGTAGGTCTCTGGCAGGGCGAAGACGGCAAGCTGGCAAAGCTGGTGCAGCACCTGCACCTGCGTCTCAAAGTGGGAAGGCAGGCCCCTGAGGATGCCGTCCCTGGCGGCGAGGAACTCCTCCTCGGACACTGGCCGCTGGCCCCTGATGTCGGCGAACTCCTTCAGCGTCTCGGCCACCGACTCCCGGGTGACGTTGGTCTGGACGGCCCCGCCCACCAGCAGGGCGGACGGCCCGCGGAACCAGTCAATGGAGGAGAAGTAGCCGTAGCTGTAGCCTTTAGCCTGCCTGAGGTTCATGTTCAGCCGCGAGGAGAACTGGCCGCCGAAAACGTAGTTCAGGAGGCTCATGGCGTAGTAGTCGGGGTGGAGCCTCGGGACAATCAGGTGCCCGGCGCGTATCACCGACTGGGCCGAGCCTGGCTTGTCGGCCAGGTAAACCGTGGTGGGCGCCATGGGAACGCCCTCGGGCCGGGCCTCGACGGCGGCCTGCTGGCCGTCGTGGGAGCGCCAGTCGCCAAACAGCGTTTCGGCCCTGGACATGGCCTCGTCCATGGTCACGTCGCCCACAACCAGCAAGGTGGCGTCCTCCGGGCAGTAGTGGCCCCTGAAGTGGGCGACCATCTCCGCCTGGGTCATGGCCTCCACGGACTCCACCACGCCCGTTACGGGATGGCCGTACCTGGACTGCGGGCCGTAGAGCAGCGCTCTGGAGGCACGCATGGCGATATTGGTTGGATTGTCGTGGATGCGCCGCAGATCGGTCAGGCGCTCCTTGCGGACGCGCTCCAACTCTTCAGACGGGAACGTCGGGTCCCTCACTACATCGGCCATGATGGCCAGCGCCGCCGGCCACTGGGACGTCAGCGTCTCGGAGGAGACCAGCACGTACTCCCGGCTGGCCTCGCTGATGAGATGGGCGCCCATAAACTCCATCTCTTCGGCAATCTGCTGGCTGGTGCGGGTGGTGGTGCCCTCCAGCAGCATGGAGGCCGTCATATGGGCCAGCCCTGGCCGCTCCGGCGGGTCCGCCACCGCGCCCGAGTCCAGCAGGATGCCGAAGGCCACCAGCGGCAGGTCTGGCTTCTCCACCACCATGACCGTCAGGCCATTGGCAAGCCTGGCCCGCTTCGGCACCGGCAGCTTGAAGGCCCTGGCAGCCTGCCCCGTGGGCATGACCGTGCGGTCTATGCCGGTGGCCTGCGCCCTCAGGGGACGCTCGGGCATCACCGATAGCCTTACCAGGTTGCTGCCCAGGGCGAGGGCCGCCGCGCGCTGCACGTCCTCTCCGGATACCACCATATACCTGTCAATGTCGGTGTTGATGGCGCCTGGGTCCCTGAGAAACACATTGCAGTAGTTCAGGATGTCGGCCCTGCCGCCGAACCCGCCCAGGCGCTCAAGCTGGTGGACATGATTGCTCTCGATGCGGTTCTTGGCGCGGAGCATCTCTCGCTCCGTGGGCGGCTCGCGCTTGATGCGTTCCAGTTCCGCTTCCACGAGGGCCTGGACTTCTTGCAGGCTGTAGCCCGGGTTGGCGGTGACCTGGATGTTGAACTCTCCCGAGACTTCCTGGGCGTAGTGGACTACCCGCAGGTCACGGGCCATCTGTTTCTCATACACCAGCAGGCGGTACAGCCTGGAGCTTTTGCCATCGCCCAGTACCATGGCCAGGACGTCCAGCGGCGCTTGCTCCTTGCTGAAGGCCGGTACCGTGGGCCAGGCCAGGTAGAGCCTGGGGAGCTGCACGCGGTCGTGCATCACCAGGCGGACCTGGCCCTTGAGCGGCGAGTCCATGCGGCCCATGCGGTTGATGTGCGGCCCTGGGGGGATGTCGCCGAAGTACTGCTCCACCAGGCGCTTTGCCTGGTCGCTGTCGAAGTCGCCCACGATGGCAAGGCTGGCGTTGGACGGCCCGTAGAAGCGCCGGAAGAAGGCCTTGGCGTCCTCCAGCGTCGCCGCGTCCAGGTCCTCGGGCGTGCCGATGGTCAGCCAGTGATAGGGGTGCGGCGAAGGGAACACCTGGGGCTGGAGCAGCATGGAGGCCATGCCGTAGGGCCTGTTCTCGTAGTTCTGCCGGCGCTCGTTCTTGACCACCTCCCGCTGGATGTCGAAGCGCTTCTGGTCCAGGGCGTCCAGCAGGAACCCCATGCGGTCGGCCTCCAGCCACAGGGCCAGCTCCAGGTAGTTGGACGGGACGTTCTCCCAGTAGTTGGTCCTGTCGGCGGTGGTGGAGCCGTTGAGGGTCGCGCCCACCTTCTGCAGCGGGTCAAAGTGGCTCTTGTTGTGGTGCTTGGAGCCTTCGAACATCAGGTGCTCGAACAGGTGGGCGAAGCCTGTCTTGCCAGGCTCCTCATTCTTGGAGCCAACGTGGTACCACACGTTGACGGCGACGAGGGGCAGGGTGTGGTCCTCGTGCAGGACCACTTCCAGGCCGTTGGACAGGGTGAGCTTCTCATAGGAAACCGACACCATAGGCTACTCCGAATAATGGCATGTCCCTGCCCACGCCTGTGAGACCGCGGCAGGTCTTCGAGGATTATAGCACTGTAAGGCGGCAGGCCCTCGAATGCCCGTAACTACATTTTATGGCATTGAGCGGCCCAGATGTGGCCTCAGGACTAGGAAATTACGCACAGCCAGACTAGTCTTTGGCCGCAGGCCCCGTGTGGCTCAAGGTAGACGGCTTGCCGACCCGTCGCGGAGCCTCTCCTCCGGCGGAACAGTAATATGCAGAGCAGTAAAAGGAGGCACTATATGGAGTTTCTGGTAGTCTCGAAGCACGGTGCTCGGCGCTGTCAGCAGCGTGGCATACCCCAGGCCCACCTGGCCCTGGTGCTCCGGTTCGGCCTGAAGAGGCGCTGGCATGATGGCGCCTTCCTGTACTACCTGGGGGAACGCCAGGTAGCCCGGGCGCTGCGAGTGGAGCCGGGCCTTCGGCTAGAGCTCGAAGCCATCTCTGGCACCGCCGTGGTAGTGCACGGGGACTCGGGCCAGGTCGCCACCGTCTTCAAGGAGCGCAGGGGTATCCGGCAGATACACCGCAACTACAGGGGCAGGCTGCACGCCTGTACGGCCCGGCGGGAGTCTGCCCGGGCTGCGGCCTGGTGGGACTGGGCGGACGCCGAGGCGGCGTAGCCGCTGCCAGCGGGTGACGTCTTGCCCCTGACCCGGGACACGGTCACCGCCGGAGCAGCCAGGGCCATCAGGTGCCCACCCTCACATGGGAAGTGATCCGTCGCAGCGTGGCCAGGGCCGAGAGCGCCGACAGGACTCCCGTCCTGGGGTTGGTGGGCGAAGGCACGTTCTCGATCTTGATGTGGAGCCTGCCGAACTCGCCCTGGACTATGATCTCGTGGGTGTTGCGCGTCACCGTGGGGTCGGCGTAGATGCGGATGGTGGTCCGCTGGGGGCCGACGCCGGCGAGGCTCAGCGCCGCCGACACGTTGACGTTGGCCGGGAAGAGGCGGCATGCCTCTTTGGCCGTCCCCTCGTAGACCACCACAGGAGCGGTGACCGAGTCCAGGTCAATGCCAGCGGCGGCGACGCCAGGGGCGCCGCGCAGGCCCTCTGGCGGCTTGCGGGTGACCATGGTCACCGAGTCTATGCGGCCCATGGCGGCGGAGGCCACGCCGTCCAGTCCCGCGATGGCCCCCGAAGGGACGTGGATGGTGGCGCCGCGCTCCTGGGCCAGGGCGAAGAGGTCGTCCCTGTCCAGCAGCGCGCCGCAGCTCAGGGCCAGCAGGTCCTTGCCGGCGCCCAGCGTCGCCCTGGCGATGCCGTCCAGGGCCGCACCCGTGGCTGCCTCCACCACCAGGTCCACCAGCGCCACCAGGTCGGGCAGGGGAAGGACAGGCGGGGCCGGTTGCAGCGTGCTGGCGAACTGACGCGCCCTGTCCAGGTCACGACTGCTGAGGCCGGTCAGCACGGCGCCTGGGACGGCGCCTCGCGCAAGCTCCGAGGCCACCTTGCGCCCGATGGTCCCGCACCCGACGATGCCAATCCTCTTTGGTGCAGTCATGGGCTAAATGTTAGACGTCGGAGGGAAAGGTGTCAAATGGGGCTGGAGCGCCAAAAACTACGCCGGGCCGCATGACGCGGCCCGGCGTTGCATGGGCAGGTCCATCAGCTTACAGTCTGTCCTTGCGGTACTTGGGCCTTGTATTCCCCGGTGGCCTGCAGGCCCGGGGACAGGGTGCCCGCCCGTCCAGGCCCTGGAGGGGCGGTGCCGTTCTCCAGATGCCCAATCTAGGCGGCGAGCTTGCGAGATGCCTTTCTGCCAGGCCTGGACTCCTGCTTGCGTGCCAGGGCGTCCTTGAAGGCGCGCAGCCGCCTGTAGGCCTCCTCGGCCCTGTCCCAACCGGTGCCGTACTGAATAGCGTAGGTCAGCGCCTTCTCGTGCTCCTGCTCCAGCGCCCTCTCGATATTCCTCACCAACTCTGTCATTTTCACCCTCCTGCACCACTTTATGTGCATATACAAACGTGTACTTATGACTAGTAAAAATATATCAGGCCGCTACCGGCTCCAGTGAAGGTTCTTGACGACAATGAAGGTGCGTGTGGACTCCACGGCGGGGATGTCGTGGAACCGCTTCATCACCAGATTGTCCAGTTCGTCCTGGTCCTTCGTTTCCACTCTCACGATGATATCGGACTCTCCATAGATAGTGCTGGCCTCTTTGACCGCGTTGAAGGTCTTGAGCTGCTCCATGACGTCGTTGACGTCCTTGCCCGGGACCTTCATCAGAACGTAGGCCATCATGCCCCGCTGGACTCCTGTGTCCGACTCCTCCTGCCGGATGAAGCGCTGGCTGGCGACCCGTACGTCAGGGAGCCCGCTGATCCCCATCTCCGCCAGCAGGGGTACCAGAGTATGGTACACCTCGCTCTGGTCCGGCGTATTCGTCTTCATCAAGATATCCGGCTCGGCGCCATGGACAACGCTGGCTTCCACTATCTGGTGGTACTCTTTCAGCCGCTCCAGCACCTTTTCCTCGCTCCGGAAGGGTACCCGGATGCCCAGGTACATGATAGTCCTTGTCTGGGCGGAGGCCAGGTCGAAGGCGGTCTGAAGGGAGTAGCCCCTGGTGTAATACCTCCAGACGTCCCTGATAGTCTGCAGGTCCTGCTGGGAGTACTCCCGGCGAGCGATGCGCTGCTTGCGTATCTTGGTGGGCTGGATGTAGCCCCTCGCCTCCAGGTAGTACACAAACCGCCGGGTGAGGCCGGGGACTTCTTCCAGGACCTGCTTCAGCTCCATAGGCTGGGCCGGTTATATATGTCCAATTTTGTACTTGCACTTTTATCATAGCCGGCCCTGGCTCCGTTGTCAAGTCCGTCCAGATGTGCTGCACTTTTGCTTCAGGAATTTGTCCAATATAATACTGATGGCGTCCTCCCTTAATTGACACTGTACCCGGACGTGCTCACGGAGGTGAGATGAACCCCCGTTGGATGCGCAACAGCTTCATTTACCTGCTCATCATCGTCGCCGTAATCGCCATCTTCTTCACCCTGTTCTCTGAACCCTTCGGCGGCTCCAGGGAGATCCCCATCTCCCAGGTCA
>DAOUAM010000076.1:0-2528 GCA_034433305.1 Dehalococcoidia bacterium
TCTGCTTGGGCTCCAGCCGGGCCTCGAAATGGGCCTCCGAGGCCGAGAGCCTGCGAGGCCTGGGCGAGAAGCACAGCCGCGTCTGCCGCAGCACGCCGTCCAGGCCCTCGTACTCCAGGATGGCGCAGCCTGCCTCCTCATTGACCACAGGCTCCAGCAGGCGGCCTCTTCTGGCCCGCCTCATCCCTCTCACCTCGAAGATGTCAGCGAAGTCGGCGCTGAACTCCAGGGAGAAGCGCACCTGCACCGGAAAGCGGTCGTAGTTGGAGAACACCAGGCGCTCGTAGCTGACGCCCTGCCACAGGAACTTGGACCTGGATATGTGGAGTATGCCTCTGGGCAAGGCCAGGTCCCCGTGAACGTAGATGTCGGGGTTCGTCATGTCCACCACCAGCAGGTCGGCATCCTGGCTGATGGAGGAGTTGAGCAGCATGGGGCGCGTACCGTGTAGCTCCAGGACGAGGTGCGACAGGAAGCGCGTGCCCTGATGGTACAGCCCCTGCTCCCGCAGCCCCACGGGCGTGATGTCCCCATAGCGGTCCAGCACGGCGAAGGTGTCACCATGCTTGATTACCCTGGTCCGGTCGTCGGCCAGGGAGGAAGTTGCCAGGATGTAGAACTGGTCTTTCACACAGATTATTTCATCTAGCAAGGAAGGGGCCTCTCCATAGCCTTTCTCTTCAGGAGCGTCGTCTCCCCCGGTAGTCGAGAAGACTAGTCCTTTCGCCTACCTGTATACACGATTCCGCCTAAAAAAGAAAGGTTATTATGCCCCTTTTCAGGTCAATCCTGGGTTTGATTAACGTAACTCGTATAATGCTTTCTCTTTTTCGTCCTTTCCTGGTGGGACGTCCACCGAGGATGCCCGCACCCTCGGTGGACGCTCTGTCTGGCTACACGCCTGGCACGGATGCGCGGCCCAGCAGCGATGGCCTGGCGCAGTCCGGCCTCGCCAGCCCGGGCGCTCCCCTGGGCGCTGGGAAGGGCCCCACGACGCGGGGCGCCAGGGGACTCTCCTGGGGCAGCGCGCTGCCCTCCAGGACTTTGCCATATATGGCCAGGTAGTCTCGGGCCATGCGGGAGGCGGTAAAGCGCTCCTCGAATACCCTGCGGCACCTGCGCCGGTCCAGGGCCGAGACCTTCTCCGCCGCCTCAAGGGCGGCCTGGAAGCTGTCCACTACGAAGCCGGTCTCGCCCTGGACCATCACCTCCGGCACCGAGCCGCGCCGGTAGGCTATGACGGGAGTCCCACAGGCCATGGCCTCGATCATTACCAGCCCGAAAGGCTCAGGCCAGTCTATCGGAAACAGCAGGGCGTAGGCGTTGCCCAGGAAATCGTCCTTCTCCTCCTCTGTGATTTCTCCCAGGAACTCCACCAGGGGGCTGTTGAGCAGCGGCTTGATGACCTCCTGGAAATAGTCCTGGTCGGCCCTGTCCACCTTGGCCGCGATCCTGAGGGTCATGCCCAGGCGGTTGGCCAGCTCTATGGCCCGGTCCAGGCGCTTCTCTGGCGAAATGCGGCCCAGGAAGGCCAGGTACTTGCCATGCTCTGGCCGGAAGGTGTACAGGTCTGGCGGCAGCCCATGATAGACCGTGCCCTGCCAGTTGAGCCAGGGCAGCGGCTCCCTCTGGGCGTCTGATATGGATGCCACCGGCATCTCGCGGAACTCCTGGTAGAGCGGGACGAGGTCTGGAATATCGAGACGCCCGTGGAGGGTGCTGACATGGGCGATGCTATGCCGCCTGGCGAGGGGGAAATGCAGGTAGTCTATGTGGAAGTGAATAATATCGAAGCTGGAGGCTTCCTTGAACACCTGCTCCACCATGAACACATGGTGGGCGAGCCTGTCGGAGCAGTTGCCGTCCAGTCGCAGCGAACGCTGGCAGATGGGGACTAGCCTGGCGCTGGTGACCGAGTCGCCGCTGGCGAACAGTGTCACCTGGTGTCCCTGTCTGACCAGCTCCTCGGTAAGATAAGACACTACACGTTCCGTGCCGCCATAGCCCTGCGGCGGAACGCTCTCGTAAAGGGGCGAAACCTGTGCAATCCTCATCAACCTCCCCTCCATCGCAGAACTTCGTCTGACTCACACCACACAGAATTTCGCCATTCCCGGCGAGGAGTGTACCACGGGGCAGGGTGCAGGGCCTGCCCCTCAGCGCCCCTTCCTGGCTGCCCGGGCGAGGGCTGCAGTGACACCAGGAAGGGTCAGTGTGTGGAGCATCCTGAAAGGCTTCTATCCCGGGATGACATCACGGGCGAGAAGTGAACAGAGTCACATCTAAATAGCCATCGTAGCAGCATGACGGGGCCGCGTCAACGACGCGGCAGACCCACGGGGACCTCCCCTCGCCTGGACTGATGTTCTGGTCAGGCACGCGACGCCGGTGACTAGGGCGTGTTTGAAAACCTAGAGCCACATGATAATGGCCGCAATGATGAGCAGCGTATGATAGGTTACCGCCAGCTTCTCATAGCGGGTCGCAATGGCCCGGTACTGCTTGAGGCGGTTGATCAGCCGCTCCAC
>DAOUAM010000077.1:0-11728 GCA_034433305.1 Dehalococcoidia bacterium
GCGCTGAAGGCGGGGCAGGAGTGGCCCGAGGAGTTGCAGCGCAGGCTGACGGCCACCGAGGCCAGGCTGCTGAGCTGTCTCCTGGACGGTCAGGAGAGGGTGGTGGGACACGACGAGCTTATGGCCCAGGTCTGGGGGCGGAAGGTCAAGGAAGTGCGCCTGCGGTACCATATCTGCCAGCTCAGGCGGAAGGTGGAGAAGACGGTGCCCATGAGGCTGCTGACCCACAAGGGCATCGGCTACCGCCTGGTGCGTTCTGCTTCAGCGCAGTGACGGAGAGGAGCTTATAGTGACCAACTGGTTTATCGCCAAGAGCAAACCTCAGAAGGAGACATGGCTTAACACAAGCCTCACTCACCTGGGCGTAGAGGTATTCTTCCCACGCATTATCTGCCACCGTCGCGGCAAGCGCATACTGGAGCCGCTGTTCCCCACCTATCTTTTCTGCCGCTTCGATATCAACACTCCCGACTGGCCCTCCATACGCTGGGCGCCAGGGCTGAACTACTTCCTGGGCACCGAGGGCCGCCCCGCTCGCATCCCCGACGACCTGGTGGACTACATCAAGCAGCGCGTGGACAACTGGAATAGCCGGGAAAGCGGCGTCAAGCAACTGCATCCAGGGGACCGGGTCATGATAACTAATGGCCCCTTCGCAGGCCTGGAGGGCATATTCGAGCGGTACGTTAGCTCCCGGCAGCGCTGCCGCGTGCTGCTCCAGGTAGTGGGCCGCCTGTCGCCGGTGGAGATCAGCGAGGGCGACCTGGCCCTGCCCATGCCCAGGCTCTAGCCCCCAATCCACTCCCCACAAACCCTTTCGCTTACGTGCCTGGAGGTCACTCCTCCAGGCACGTTGCTTCACAGGACTATCCCGGCAGCCAGCCCATGCCAAGCTCAACGCCCCCAGCCTCTTTGTGGCCTGACTCCGCTAACCAGGACGGGCCGGGGCACTGACAGCGGCCTCCCGCGACTGGGCACGCAAGAGGGAGAGAAGCAAGCAAAAGCACCCTGGGGTGACGCTGGCGTCACCCCAGGGTGCTTCAAGTACGTCACTCCACTGGCGACGACTATGCGGCGGTGGAGTCGGGGACAGCGCTATTTAAGGGCCGCCCTTGCCTCCCCAGTCCTCATCCTCAGCATCTCCATAGTTGTCGCCATTCCCGCCGTTCAGTTCAGGGGGCAGCCTTGCTCGTTCTGGCCAGCCAACTGGTCTTTGACTTCCTCGAAGTCGCCAGTGGAGTAGGCGAGCTGGACCAGCGCGATGACGTCTGCCGTGGAGTACAGGTAAGACACGTTGGAGTTGGCGGTATTGAGCAGGGCAGCCACAGCATGCCTGCCCAGGGCCTTCTCGCCACCACCACCGATCTTGAGAGCCTCAAGAAGGGTGGGGTTGCCGTAGCTCACGTCCACGCCAAAGACAGTCTCAAACAGGTCGCTGGGGCTGTACCCGACCCAGGAATCGAAGTGGTGTTCCTGCTTCCAGTAGCCAGGCGTGCAGCCCTCGCCGCCCGCACGGTGCTCTTCGCCGAAGTAGTGGCTGGGATCGGAATCGGTAACTGATGTGCCATCGCCCTCGCCCGTGGCGGTGCCGACGTTGGCGTACTGGCCCGCCGTGGCGGTGCCGCTGGCCGTGCAGGTCATGGACTCGCCCACTGCCAGGGTGTCCTTGGGGCAGCTTACCACCACGCCCTGGTCGTCGGTCACCGTCACGTTGCTCAGGTCAACGTTGCCGGTGTTGGTGACGATGTAGGTCCAGGTCACGGCGCCACCCACGGGGATGATGGGGCCGGTGGGCGTGTCGGCGTCCTCGCCATTGGTGGACTTCTCAATATCTATGGCAGGCTCGGGAGGCGTGACAGGGCCGCAGTTGTAGGCTATTACCGCGTCCAGGTCGAACCCTGATGTCATCGAGCCAGTGCCAATACCATCGTTATCGTCAATGACCTTGACGAAGCTGACTGTGGACAGGCCAGAGGTGCTGATGTCGAAGGTGGCATTACCAACGCCAAGGCCCAGCGCCACAAAGTTGACACCGTCCTCGCTGGCCTCGAAGAAGGCGCCCTCGTTATGCTGGATCTCGATGGACTGGAAGTCAATGTCGGTGCCAGCGCCCACCGCTATGGGCGGCACGAACTGGAGGACAATATTGCCTCCCTGGCCCAGGGAGACCCACTGGGCATCCTCGTCGCCAAGGGCCTTGGACGGGTCCCTGTTGGGCGAACCCAGGGGCAGATCAGCACCAGGACTGTAGGAGTCCACTGCTGACGCAAAAGCACAAGCCCCCGGCGTCGCGCGGGCCACGCTGCTGGCGAAAGCCAACCATGTCAGCACGACCAGCGTCAGCAGCGATGCGACGCCCAGGAGCTTCCATTCAAACCTGTTTAACGTCCTGATCAACTAGCCACAGCTCTTTCTAGAACATTGCTATCAGCAAGACACCCGCCAGCCATTAGGCCCTATCCGGCTACCAGACCGCGATAGTGCAGCGCAAGCGGAGCGACTATCACGGACAGAGCGTACAGGGCGGGATGACCAGACCCGGCGGATGCGCCACAACCCGGGTGATGGCATACCTTGCGGGGCAGCGGTCCCGGCCGCCTGTCAAGGTAAGGTGCAGGACCAGAGAGACCGTTCAGGAATGAGACGTCACATCCCAGGCCATACCCGTCAAGGGACTGCCACGTCGGCAGACCCTGCTGGACCACGGGCTTCACCGGGCACGTGCCCTGATGCTGCACTCGAAGTAAATGCTACACCGGGGTGGTGAACAGAGGGGTCTACATTCAGTGAACTGAGAGGGCTGTAAAGGTGTACTCAAGTGAACAGGAGAAGAAATCAGCGTGAGGCTGCAATCATGCGTGATGTCTGGACAGGCTTGCGCCTGCGCGCCCATTGCCAGCGGTGCGGCAGGGCCGGGCACAGGCCGTGGAGTCGGAAGTTACTCCTTATACAAGTCCTGAATGACCACGCAGGTATGCTCACCCCATGGCACTCGTGGCAACAAGCCCGGACACATTAGAGGAATTGGCCTGGTGGGGCCTGTCCGCCCGGGCCTCCACGATGAGCGAGGGTGTGGGCCGGGCACCGCCGCCGGCTCAGCGGACGCTCACCGTGGTGGAAACCAGCCTGACAGACACTGGATAGCCGCGCTCGTCGTCCAGCGTGGTCAGTCGGATGGACAGCGCGGCGGAGCCGGAGACCTGCCCGCGAAGGTACAGGCGGGCCAGGACCGTCTGGTGCATGCCGGCCGATACTACCTCATTGAGGTCCGCCGCCCGCAGCCGGATGGTCCTTGATGGCACCGGCGATATGCTGACAAGTCCGAACTCGGGGAGTTCAGCCTGCACTACCTCTACCCCACTGGCACTCTCCACCGTCAGGTCAAACCCCGAAAGGCCGGTGGGGGCCTCGGACAGGACCACCTCCACAGGGACCGTCTCGCCCACTGCCAGCGAGGTCCGGGAGGCAGTAAGGCTCAGCAGAGGCGTTCCATCTCCACCATCGGTGCCACCCTGGGCAGGCGTCGGCGTTGGGGGCACCAGAGTAGGCGTGGGTGCCGGAGTGAACGGCCTCGGCGTTGGCGTGGGAATGGCCGGCTCCCTGCCAGAGCCGCTATGTCCGGAGCCTTGCCCACTATCGTCACTTCCTCCCCGGCGCGGCGCAGGAGAAGGCGAAAGCCGGGGCATGGGAGTAGGGGTGGCCGCTGGCGGCACGGCGGTTGGCGTGGCGGTGGCTGGAGCCAGAGCAGGTGTTGGGGTTGCCTCAGCCGCTGGCACGTCACCAGCAGACTGAGCAGGTTGGGCAGGCTGCGCCGTCAGGAACAGGGCGTACCGAGATACCTTCGTACCGGTCTGCGTGGCCTCAGGCGTGACAGGAACAGGGGATGGTGCCAGGGTGGCAGGCGTCGGCGTGGAGGCTGAGCTTCCTTCCACCACCGACACCTGGCGGGCCGGCACCAGGGGTGCCTGCTGCCCAGCCACGCAGCCCGTGGCCAGTACGCACAGTCCGCCGATGACCGCAACCAGAGTCCTCAAGAGTGTTACTCCTAGCCCTTGGTCATTCTGAACAGGGCTTTCACATCAGTCATGTCCACGCGGCCATTTCCGCTGAAGTCGAAGGCCTGTGGGTTGCCCTGCACCTCGGGAGAGTCCAGGTGGCGGAAGAAGTCGCGTACATCGGCGAAGTCCAGACGGCCATTGCCGTTGACGTCCTCGCAGAGTCCGTCACTGTCCAGGTCCTGGGCTGGGGCCTCCATGCCTGGCAGGGTAGGGCAGTAGGAGGCTACTGTCGCCACAAAGGTGGCGGAGCCTGTGCCACCGTCATCGTCGGATACCGTGATAGTCACGGTGTACTCGCCGGCGGCGCTGTAAACATGGCCCAGGGTGAAGGAGTTGCCGTCCAGGGCCAGAGGCCGCGCGCCGGAGCCGTCGCCGTAGTCCACGGTAGCCGTCCAGCTATCGGCGCCCGGGTCGGCGAAGGTGCCCTTGCGGGAAAACTCTTCCCCTGCCTTCAAAGTCACGTCCTGGCCTGCCTCCACGCGGGGAGCCACGTTGAGGACCTTTATACTGAGTTGAGCGGAACCGGAGTCCCTGCTGGCATCGGTGACCGTCACAACAGCCCTGTAGTCGCCATTGTCCGCATAGACATGGCCCAGGCTGAAGGACTTGCCGGTCAGCTCCAGGCTTTGCTCGCCGGAGCCGTCGCCGTAGTCCACGGTAGCCGTCCAGGTATCTTCGCCGGCGTCAGTGAAGCTACCGGAGGCTGAGAACGGCTGGCCCTCTTCTATAGTCCCTGCGGGGGCCAACTCAACTGCCGGCGGGACGTTCAGCACAATGACCGTGCCAGACCCGGGCGCGGGCTTGACGGGGACGCCACGGTCATCGTCCATGCGCAGGGCGCGGACATTGACCTTGGTGGAGCCGACCCCCACACCCTTGACCTTGACCCATCCCAGCACAACCTGGGTGTCGCCCTGGCCTATCAGGTCGGCGACGTCCGCGGCCCTGATATGGGCCTGGTACTCAGAGACCACCTCGCCCAGGGCGACGCCATACTCGGGGGTCAGCACCTCGGCCACCTGGGCCACGCCGTCACCGTCGAGGGTGACGACCAGGTCAAAGCCCGACACGCCATAAGGAGCAGTATCCAGCACCAGAGCGACATCCGTGCTCCCTCCAACCCGCGCCTGGGCCTCTGGGACCAGGAGGGCCGAAGGAGGGGTCACCGGCAGCGGCGTTGGCGTTGGCGCCGGGGTAGAGGTAGGCGTAGGTGCCGGCGTCAGCGTGGGCGCAGGCTCGGGCTGCGGGTCTCTCGCCTCGGAGGAGGCCGCGCCCACGGTGTACTCTATGTGTAGCCTGGGCGCCAGCGCTGGGTCGGCATCATAGCTGGCCCAGCCATGGTACTTACCTGTAGCCACTCCCTCGCCGCTCTCCAGAAGCACAACGGTGTCAATGGCACCGTAGGAACTGAGCAGTTCCTGGATGCCATTGGCCAGGGAGGGAGTCCGCACCCTGGAACCCGGCACGCCCCTGGTCCACGTCCAGTCCACCTGGAAGTCCGTCCTGTCCTGCCAGCGGTGGGCGGGGGAGGACTCGGCGGAGAAGGTGGAAGGGCTGGGAGAGTCTTCCAGGGCCAGAGTAGTAGTGAAGACCTCGCCCCACTCGGCCTGAGTCAGCTCAACGTAGGCGTCCACAATGACCGCGTTGGCGGGCAGGTCAAGGCCGGTGAAGCGCCAGCCGCCCCAGGTCGGCCCGTTGCCTCCGGGGGCGCCTGCGTAAACAACGGTGTCCCGGTGGTTGTAGTCTGGCCAACCGCCTGGCGTATGGTAGGCATCGTCGGAGCTGGCCGACATGCTTGCCTCGGCTGCGTAGGTGGATGCGGCGTGGCTGAGCCCAGGGAAGAAGGATACCGGGCCACGGGTAATGGTGATGGACAACATCAAAAAGGCCGCGAGGGCCAGCTTTGCGAAGCCAGAACGCTTCTGGACTGGCACCCGCCAGACTGGTGCATTGAAGATTGGGACCCTTGCTCTCATGTCTCACCTCACACTCATCCTGACAATAGCATCGGCTCGGTGTGAGGGGAGTTTACGGGAGGTGTGGTTTAATGGTGGGGATGATTGGCGGATGCGGTGGGAATGGAGCGGGAAGCCGGGCCTTTCGGCATGGCCCGCAGTGTGGGAACAGAGAGGTCCAGGGGGATCCCTTAATGCCCGAAGGGGCCTACATATTCTTCACAATTTATTCACTTCAGGTCACTTTTTTACCCCCTTATAGTGACTTGGTATTCCTGCACAAGTTCACCTCGCTACGGTACGCTCACATTGCCGGAACTGTTCGTCCTGGTGCGTTCAGGAGGTGCGGCCCCAGAGTGGGCAGGATGAGCAGCGCGCCAGTACCAGTAAGGTAATGTCCGGCCCGGGGGTGAACAGAGTACCCCCTAGAAGTGACCTGAGCATCACACAAGCAAGATTCTACAGCTTGGATACGCCCTGCTGGAAGGGGCAAGCGCCGCAGAGTCCAGCGTGGAGTACAGGCCTGTTCCAGTGTAACATCCCTCGGCAAACATGCGGCCAGGGGAGATGCCTGGCAGGCAAGTGGCCCGCTTCCAGCAGTGCCGTACAGTGGGCGGGCCCTGGAGGCGTCGCCTCCGCCGGGCCTGCAGCGAAGCTGTCCAGGTTCCAGTCACCCACCACATAAGGCAGGCCACACTTTAGGACTGCCTCAGGACCTGCATTTCGAGACCTGCGGGGCTGAGCTGTGGCAACTGGACCATCAATGAACAAACATTCAAGCGAAAGCCCGGCCCAGGGCCGGGACGGCGGTAGCCTGCCCTCATCGCTGGTCGCGGCGTGGGCAGGCCCAGAGCGCTAGGAGGAAAGAGTAGGCTTGCGAAGGTACCTGGAGACCCTGTTCCGGCACAAGTTGCTCTTCCTGCTGCCACTGGTGGCGGTGCCGCTGGTCACTGTGGTGATAACACTGTACAGCGCCAGGAAGTACGAGGTGCTGGCCACCATCTGGATCGAGTCGGCCAACGTGCTGGAGGATGGCGCCAGGAGCGCGTCGCGCGGCACGCCCAACGAGGTTGAGGCCGAGTCCATTACCGACCGCCTGGTGACCGAGTCCTTCCGACAGCAGGTGATGGACCGCGTCGGGCTTACCGCGGCCATCCAGGCCGGCGAGTGGCCTGCGCCCAGCAAGCTACAGGCCCAGCTCGCCAGCATTCCTGTGCTGTCTAAGGTTGCCAAAGCCCTGGGCATGGCCCCTCCCGCCACGGTGGACGAGGCCACGGACCGCGGGCTGGCCATGATCAAGGACAGCCTCAAGGTGACCACCAAGGGCAGCAACCTCATTATACTGGCGTACGCGGGGCCGGAGCCGCAGCTAGGGCAGCGGCTGCTTGAGGAATCCATACGCCTCTACGACGAGATAAACCTGGAGATGCGCAGGAAGGAAGCCTCCTACGGTGTCGAACTGCTGACCCAGCAGTTGCAGTCCAGGGAAGAGGAGCTCAAGACGGCGGCCCAGCAGCTTGAGACGTTCCAGGAGCTTTACCCTCCGCCACTGCCCGGCCAGCAAAGGCCTCCCGATGAGGAAACGGAGCTTGCCCGGCTACAGCGGACTTACAGCCTGGCGCAGTCCTTGTATGAGACTACCCTCCGGAACCTGGAGCAGATGCGCCTCACCGGCGAGGCCTCCGTGGTCAGCCATGAGATAAGCTTCCAGGTCATAGACCCCCCGGTGTCGCCGGACAGCGCCGGCGTCAGTCCCAGGCAGATAGGCATGATGGGTGCCATGGGCGTTGTCCTGGGCTTCATCCTCGCCATCGTGCCCATTGTGCTCCTGACATGGAGGGACGAGTCGGTGCGGAGTGGCTGGGATGTGCAGCGGGCTGTCGGCGCTTCCAGCATCCTGGAAGTCCCTCTGCTCTCCGCGTCCCCCAAGAAGCAGAAGCGTCTGCTCCAGGCCATCGCCTCAACGTGGGCGCCTAGAGGGACGCGCGGAAGTTGAAGTCAGGTGGTGGACAAGAGATGAAAGTCGGTGCCCTTTCAAGCCCTGTGACCAGGGTGTCGGGCAAGTCCAACGAAATGAAGTCCCGTGGCCTGAGCAAGAAGGAGCGACAGGCGATAAGAGAGCTACAGCAGGCGTGGCTGAACATTGCGCTGCAGGTGATTGACACCGAGTCGCTGGCCCCGCCGTTGGCCCTGGGCATCGCCAGCGCCGGCCGCGGCGAAGGCAAGACCTCCAACTGCCTGGGCCTGGCTACCGCCATGGCCCGGGAGACCGAAGCCAGGGTGCTGGTGGTGGAGTGCGATTTCGGAAGCGCTAGCATCGCCACCAGGCTGGATGTGGCGCCCGGCCCCGGCCTGGCGGAGCACCTGCTGGACGGCACGCCCATCTCTGAGGCGCTGCGCCCCACCAGCCTGCCCAACCTGGAAGTCATGGTGGCCGGCGGCAAGCAGCGCGCCTCCCGCAGCGAGTGGGAGTCCTGGGAGGACGAGGCGCTCAGCACCCTCAGGCGCCGCTTCTCCGCCATTCTCAAGGCACTCAAGCAGGTGCATGCCTATGTGCTGGTGGACCTGCCGCCGCTGTCCGAGAATGCCTACGCCCAGGACATTGTCCACATGCTGGACGGCACCCTGCTGGTGGCGCAGGAAGGTGTCACCACCCTTCAGAGCATCGCGGACTCCGTAAATGTGATCGGCAAGGACAGGCTCCTCAGCGTCCTGCTCGTAGGCGGGGCCTCACCGCTGCCTTCCTGGCTTGTTCGCCTGCTGCCGGAGTAAGACATGGGCATTCAGCTTATGGTGCTCCTGCTGGGAGCCTACCTGGCCATTGGGCTATTGGCCCGACAGTACACCTGGCGGGTGCGGGCGGCGCTGCTCCTGGTCACCACAGTAATGCCCATAGCTTTCCTGTACTTCTGGTAGGCCCGCATTACTCTTTTGTCTAGCAACACAATGCAACAGTCCCGAGTCCTCGCAGGCTACCGAAGGCCAAGGTCCGCCCCCGGCAGGCCCTCGCTGTCCATGGCAGGCAGCCTGACGCTCTACGGCCTCGTGGCCCTGGCCGCCCTTATAGTGGGCGCCTACGCGGGTGGCTCCCATGCCAACGCCGCCCTGGGCGGCACCCTGGCCGGCCTGGTGCTGGTCTTGCCCCTGCTGTGGAACCGGCCCGTGCTGGGAGTGTACCTGCTGGTGGGCGGCGCCACGGTGTTCGAGACCTTTATCCTGGGCTTCCCGGACTCCCTGACGGACCGCGTGCCCTTCTTCCAGAACATGAGCAGCGTCGGCGGCCCAGACATCCTGATAACGTCGGCGGCGGAGATCATCATGGTCTTCTCCCTGGGCGCCGTGATACTAAGGCGCATGTCCACGGGCCAGACACCGGTGGAACTGGGGCCGCTGTTCTGGGCCGTGGCCCCTTACACGGCCATGGTGGGCTTTGGCCTGGTCTACGGCGTGGGCACCGGCGGCAACTGGGAAATTGCCCTCTGGGAGGCCAGGGCACAGATTTACCTTTTCCTGGTATACATGCTGGTGGTCAACACTATTCGCGACCCTCGGCACGTGGGCCGCCTGATGTGGCTATTCATGGCGGGAGTGGCGCTGAAGGGCTTCATCGGCCTCTGGCGCTTCCTGGTGACGCTGCAGGGGGACCTTGTCAACGTGGCGGAGATGTCCAACACCAACTCCATCCTGTCCCACGAAGAGAGCTTCCTGTTCGCGCTTTTCTTCCTGCTGGCGCTGGCCCTGTTCCTGTTCCGCAGCCATAGGGGCCAGCTATGGTTCGCCTGCCTGGCTGCGCTGCCCGTGCTAATAGCGTTCCTGGCGAACCAGCGGCGCGTCGGCACTCTCGCTCTCCTGGCGGGTATTGTGCTTGTGACGTTTTTCGCTTACCTGCTGATCAAGTCCAGGCGTCGGGTTATCATGGCCGTCGCCGTCACGCTGGCGGTGCTGCTGCCTGTATATATCGGGGCTATGTGGAACTCCACCAGCGTCGTCGCCGAGCCTGCCAGGGCGGTGAAGTCGCTCATCCAGCCTAACGAGCGCGATGCCGGCTCCAATGACTATCGCGTCATTGAGGCTGAGAACCTCAAGTACAACATCTACATGAATCCCATCCTTGGGCGTGGCTACGGGAAGCCCATCATCTTCTTCGTGCCCATGCCCTTCATCGGCAACATCTTCGTCTGGTGGGACATTATCCCCCACAACACTGTGCTGTGGGTGTGGATGCGTCTGGGGTATATAGGCTTCGCGGCCTTCTGGCTGTTTATCGGTCGCTCCCTCGTCGCCGCTGTCCTGGCGGCAAGACAGGCCAGGACACCCTACTTTCAGAGCTTCGCCGTGTTCACCGTGGCTGCCCTGTCAGCCTGGGTGATGATGGGCGCCCTGGATATGGGCCTGGTGGACTATCGCGAGACTGTGCTGATGGGCACCCTGGTAGGGCTGCTGGCCTGCCTCCCCGCGCTGGAGAAGACGGCGGAGCAGGGCATTGCCAGACCAGCGTCGCCAGTGAAGTCCCCGTAGGTCAGGGCCTGCTCTCGCCAGCCACTGCCCGCTGGCACCACTTTTGATTCCCGGGACCCCTATCAGTCCAACTACAGATTCCAGATACCCCTGGAAACCCACCTGTGCTCGCCGCGTTTCCATTCATTTTCATGGAAGCAGTAGCAAACGAGGTCTTATATGTCCAAGCTGGTCAAGTCCCTTTCTCTACTCCTCCTGCCCGCAGTCCTGCTGCTGGTAAGGGCTATACCCTCCAGTGAAGCGGCCACACTGATAGATGTGCCGCAAGGGGTCACCTGGAAGTATTTCAAGGGGTCCACGGAGCCGCCAGCCGACTGGAACGAGCCTGGGTTCGATGACTCGGCCTGGGCATCCGGCCCCAGCGGCTTCGGCTATGCTGATGGCGACGATGCCACCGTGCTGAGTGATATGAAGAATAACTACTGGAGCGTCTATATCCGGCACCAGTTCGAGGTCGCAGACCCGACGGCGCTGACCAGCCTGACCCTGACGGTGGACTATGACGATGGCTTTGTGGCCTACCTCAACGGCGTGGAGGTAGCGCGGGCCAACATGACTGGCTCCCCACCCGCCCATGACACACCCGCCAACGGCGAGCATGAGGCCTCGGGCGGCGGTAATGGCAGCACGCCACAGCCAGTGGGCGTCTTCGACCTCACCAGCTTCATAGTCCTGCTGACGCCTGGCACCAACGTCCTGGCCCTCCAGGGCCACAACTTCATAAAGTCAAGTTCCGACTTCTCGCTCATCCCAACACTCACGGGCGTGAGTGACCCGCCGGCAAACCCTACAGGGCTTTCCGCCACAGCCGTCTCGGACAGCCAGATTGACCTGGCCTGGACGGACAACGCCACCAACGAGACCAGCTTCGAGCTGGAGGTCAGCACCTCAGGCAGCGGCGGGCCATTCACGCCACTGGGTGTGCTGGCTGCCAACACGACCAGCTACAGCCATACCGGACTCGCCCCCCAGACCGAGTACTGCTACCGGGTGCGAGCGGTGAACAGCGCTGGCCCCTCGGGCTACGCAGCCACCTCCTGCGCCACCACTCAGGCCCTGCCCCAGGCCTCCAGCCTGCCCATAGTGGAAGGTGACATCTGGCGCTACTTCAAGGGGCGGTCCGAGCCACCGGCAGGCTGGAACGACATCGGCTTTGACGACTCGGCCTGGGCATCTGGCCCCAGCGGCTTCGGCTAT
>DAOUAM010000078.1:0-3443 GCA_034433305.1 Dehalococcoidia bacterium
GGGCAACCACAAGGGTTGCCCCTACAAGATTGCCTTCCTTTTGTAGTGTCTTCAAACAGGGATGGTATGGCACCGAGGAGATAGACAGTGGCACTTGCCGTATCCTGCCTGGTCCCGGCGGAGGGCACCAGGCGGCCTCCGGTCATCCTGGTGCATGGTGCGGCCAACTCCGCGCTGGTGTGGACGTTCTGGCAGCGTGAGCTTGCCGGCCGCGGCTGGCCAACCTGTGCGATAGACCTGCGCGGGCACGGCAGGAGCGACACCCTGGACTTGTCGCGCGTCAGCATGGCAGACTATGCCGAGGACGTGCTGGCGCTGGCTGGCCAGTTCAGGGAGCACCCCGTGATCATGGGCTGGAGCATGGGTGGGCTGGTGGCGATGATGGCCGCCGCGTCGGGCTTGGCCGTGGCCTGCGTCGCGCTGGCCCCCAGCCTGCCGGCGAGGGAGGCCGACCCTTCGGTGCAGCCGCGCGCTGGGGAGTTCACCGCCGAGGAGTACGGCATCACCAGCCCTGACCCCGAACAGCAGCCGGCGATGCCAGACCTGGACCTGGAGGAGCGGCAGGTCGCGCTGGCGTCGCTGTGCCGGGAGTCCCTCTACGCCCGCGACGAGCGGCGGCGCGGCATCATCATCCAGGCGCTGCCCTGCCCGCTGCTCGTAGTCACCGGCTCCCGGGATGTCCAGTGGCCCGCCAGCCGCTACGAAGGCCTGTGGCTGAGTGCCGACCGCCTCAGCGTCGAGGGCGCGTCCCACTGGGGCCTGGTGCTGAGCAGGCGGGCGCTGGCGCGGGCCGTACCCGCCGTGGCCGAGTGGATGGAGAGGGTCACACCCTCGCCAGCTTGGTGATGCGGCCTCCGATGAGCCACTCGGCGATGTAGAGGTTGCCATCGGCGTCCACGGCCAGGCCGTGGGGGCTGTTGAACTTGCCTGGTTCCAGCAGCTT
Organism: Dehalococcoidia bacterium; assembly: GCA_034433305.1. GTDB lineage: Bacteria > Chloroflexota > Dehalococcoidia > Lucifugimonadales > DAOUAM01 > DAOUAM01. Next base: position 944 of record DAOUAM010000078.1, read on the forward strand.
CGTGGGCACGATATGGCCCTTCTCGTCCTTGTTGTTGGGCCAGCCGTCCACGTTGCACACGGCCTCGTTGTCGCCCAGGTAGCTCACCAGCTTGTCGCTCATGTCCAGCACCGCCAGCCGTGCGCGCAGCTCGCCGATGACCATGAGGTCGCCGTAGGTGGCGAAGATGCTGGGGCTGGTGAGGAAGCCCGCGCCGAAGGCCCGCTTGAACCGGCCCTGGAGGTCGTACACCTGCACGCGCCGGTTGGTGCGGTCGGCGATGTACAGCTCTGGCTCGGCCTTGCGCCGGTCTATGAAGACGGCGTGGGGTGTGTTGAAACGGCCTGCCCTGCCCTCCTCGCCATTGATGCTGCTGATGTACCCTCCAGCCCTGGTGTAGCGGTGGACGTAGCTCTGGCCGTAGCCATCGGCGACCCAGATGTCGCCGTTGCCGCCGTGTCGCTCCTCGTTGACCGCCACAGACGTGGGCGAGTACCGGCCATTCCGGTAGATGTCCAGCGGGGGCTTCTGGAGGCGCATGACGACTTTGCCCTCCATGTCCAGCTTGACCACCTGGCCGGTCACAGGCGAGGGCGTTTCAGGGTACTGGTAGCCCAGCGCTGGCTGGCGCTTGGCCCCGTTGTCGGCGACCCACAGGTACTCGGTGTCGTCTTCCTTCGTGAGGGTAATGCCGTGGGCCTCGGTCAGGCCGGTCCGCCAGGAGCGCTTCAGGTTGCCGTCCCTGTCCAGCACCAGCATGGTGGAGCCATCCTGATGGCAGGTCACGATATCTCCAGACTCGGTGACCACGATGCCGTGGTGCGCCCAGCCCGTGCGGGCGCTCTCGGACTCGGGCACCTTGGCCCATCCCTCGATCCACTCATAGGTCACCTTCCCACTGCCGATGCGCATGGCAAAGCTCCTTTTGGATAGCGGTCAGCTTTGAGCTATCAGCGGTTAGCGGGACTGGCCCCTCTCTAACTCTCCCCCAATGGGGGAGAGAACATAGTCCCTTCCCCCTCTGGGGGAAGGCTAGGAAGGGGGCTAAACGTCCCTTCCGCGCCAGCGTACTGCTAACTGGCAACACCCATCGGAGGTCAAAGGAATTCTGATGGCTGACTGCTGATAGCTGTCAGCTACGGATGCAGCACCACCTTGGTGTAGCCCTCGATGCGCTTGTCGAACTTCTCATAGGCCGTGGGGGCCTGGTCCAGCGGCACCTCGTGGGAGACGACGAAGCTGGGCCTGGCCCTGCCAGCGATGATCAGGTCGCGCAGGTAGGCGTTATAGCGCTTGACGTTGCACTGGCCGGTGCCCAGCCGCAGGCCCTTCTCGAAGAGCCTGCCGAAGTTGATGCTCAGCGCCCCGCGCTTGGCGGCCTCGTCCATGCCGCCCGGGTCGGTGGGCACGTAGAGGCCAGGGATGCCCAGCGCGCCGGTGGGGTTCACCACGTCTATGAGCTGGTTCAGGACGATGTTGGGCACCTCTTTCTGCTGGCCGCCCGCCGCCGGCGAGCCCTGGGCCGCTGCCTGGTAGCCCACGGCGTCTATGCCCTTGTCCACGCCGTCGCCCTTGCGCCGGTCCTTGATCTGCTTCACCGGGTCGCCCTGATCGAAGTTGATGGGGATGGCGCCTATCTGCTGCGCCTTGTCCAGGCGCTCCTTGACGTGGTCCACCACGTACACCTCTGCGGCGCCCCGGATGATGCAGCTATAGGCAGCCATAAGCCCCACGGGGCCGCCGCCAAAGACGGCCACGCTCTCGCCCGGGCTGACGTCGGCCAGGGCGGCGCCATGGTAGCCGGTGGGGAAGATGTCGGCCAGCAGCGCGAAGTCGGCCTCGTGCTCCTTGCCGGCCGGCAGCTTCAGGCAGTTGAAGTCGGCGTAGGGCACGCGCAGGTACTCGGCCTGGCCGCCACGGTATGGCCCCATGGCGACGTAGCCGTAGGCGCCGCCGGCGAAGCCGGGGTTCACGGTGACGCAGAAGCCGGTGAAGCCGCGCTGGCAGTTCTTGCAGAAGCCACAGGCCACGTTGAAGGGCATCACCACCCGGTCACCCACCTTGAGGCCCGTGACGGCGTTGCCTACCTCCTGGATGACGCCCATGTTCTCGTGGCCGAAGATAATGCCCGGCCTGGCGGCTGTCCTGCCCTCGTACATATGCAGGTCGGAGCCGCAGATGCAGCTAGACGTTATCTTCACAATGACGTCGTTGGGGTGCTCCAGCTTGGGGTCCGGGACGTTTTCCACGGCGACCTTGAAAGGACCCTTATAGACGACCGCTTTCATGGCGTGCCTCCTCTGCTAGCGGTTTAACATCAGGTTTGTTTGAGTATGGTGGTAAACTCCCTTTTCCCCTGGTGGGGGAAGGCCAGAAAGGGGGCCAGGCCAGCCCCCTTGTATCTTGGAAGGGGGATAGAATGAAAGAGAGGGTGCGGCAGACCCAAACCCCTTGGGTCCACAAGAGGCCGCTAGAGAGCGTGGTCGCCGCACCCATCCCCCACAAAAGCCCGAACAGTTGC
>DAOUAM010000079.1:0-3728 GCA_034433305.1 Dehalococcoidia bacterium
GTAAAGTTCCAGTTGCGCGGCCCCCATGCCACACCGTGGCTGGCCGATATCCTCTACGGCCACCTGTGCTGGGCGGCGCTGCGCCTGGGCGGCCAGGGCCGCCTGGACGATATCCTGGTGCCGGCCCTGGAGGGCCAGCCTCCCTTCGTGCTGTCGGACGGCTTCCCGGGAGACCTGCTGCCCATGCCGGTGCTGCCGCCGCAGCGTATTGACGTGACGGCAGACCTGGCCTCCCAGCGCCAGCGCAGGGAGGCCGAAAAGCGCCGCCGCCGGGCCGCCTGGGTCACCGCCGAGGAGTTCTCGCGCCTGCTCCAGGGCGAGCCGGTCACGCCCGCGACTCCCCCAGAACAAGCCCTGCCGGTGGGGCGAGGCATCCTCAAGAACCAGATCAACCGCATGACGGCCACCACGCCTGACGAGGGAGGGCTGTTCGAGTTCGAGGAGACCTTCCAGAAGGAGGTGACGGTCTACGCCCTGGTGGAGCCAGGCTCCGAAGAACTGCTGCAGGAGCTCCTGCGTTACCTGGCCGAGTCGGGCTACGGCAAGAGGAAGGCCACAGGCTACGGGAGCATCAAGGAGATGTCCGGCCTGGAGCCGTTCCAGGGCTTCGGAAGCCCGGGGCAGCCCAATGGTTTCGTGGCCCTGTCCACCTTCGCGCCGGCCAGGCATGACCCCACGCTCGGCTACTGGGAGGTGCTGGTCAAGTACGGCAAGCTGGGTGAAGAGCTGGCAAGCTCCGACAACCCCTTCAAGCGGCCGCTGCTCATGTTCCGGGCCGGGGCCACTTTCTACGATTCACCGGTGCGGGAGTTCTACGGCCGGCTGGTGGGCAACGTCAGCCCGGCCTACGACTGGGTGTACCAGCCGGCCTTCTGCCTCGCCGTGCCCATGGCGGTGCCGCCCGAGGACGCGGGCCTGTAGCCCTGCCTTGCCGCCGAGGTGACGTTATGGACAGGCTTGTGTACTCCACGCTGCTGAAGCTGAGGCCCCACGGGGCCTTCAGGCCCAGCGGCCACGCCTACCGGGGGCTGGCCCTGGTGCTGGACATGCTGCGCCGGGTGTCTCCCGTGGCCGCCGAGGGCCTCCACGCCGACGCCGAGGCCAAGCCTCTGACGGTATCGCCGCCGCTAAGGCTGGACATGGAGGGCCGGGTGTGGGCTATCAGGCTCACGGCGCTGGACGAGGCGCTGTTCGGCCTGCTGCTGGAGGCGGTGATGGCCTGGGACCAGCAGCGCCCCTTGCTGCTGGAAGGCCAGCAGTTTGACCTGCTGGGCCTGGAGACGACGCCGGGCAGGGACACCCGGGTAGCCTGCGCCAGCTTCGGCCAACTGCTGGAGGAGGCCGGCGAGGGTGCCACCAGGTGGCGGCTGAAGTTCCTGACTCCTACCAGCTTCCGCAGCAGGAGCGATGCCGGCCCCTTCCCGGCGGTGGGCCTGGTCTTCGGTAGCCTGGCGCGGCGCTGGGACAGCTTCGCGCCGATGAAGGTGCCTTCGGGCCTGGTGGAGCGGCTACCCGCCCTGCTGGCCGTGGCCCAGTACCGCCTGCACCTGGGGCGAGTGGGCTTTGGCGAGTTCTTCCAGGCAGGGTTCACAGGCTGGTGCGAGTATGCGGCCAGGGAGGGCGCAGGCCCCCAGGAGCGCCGCTGGCTGGGGGCGCTGGCCGCCTTCGCCTTCTTCAGCGGTGTGGGTGCCAAGACCACCATGGGTATGGGACAGTGCAGGAGGATTGACGATGCCAGTCCTCTACCTGACCGAACAGGGGGCGACCCTCAGGAAGGAAGCGGAGACCTTCGTGATAACTAAAGACGGCCAGACCTTGCAGAAAGTCCCCGCCGCCAAGGTGGAGCAGGTGGTGGTCTTCGGCAACGTGAACCTGACCACGCCTGTCATCGCCCATCTCCTCCAGCAAGGCATAGACTGCGTCTTCTGCTCCAGCTATGGCAAGTACCATGGCCGCCTTTTTTCCACCGAGTCGGGCTACGGCCTGCTGCGCCAGAAGCAGGCCCTGGTAGCCAGCAACCAGGAGGCCAGGCTGGCCATTGCCCGCGAGACTGTGCGGGGCAAGCTGCTCAACCAGCGGACGCTGCTTATGCGTTACCGGCGCGACCACCCGCTGGACGAGCTGGACAGGGCCGTTGCCGGCGTTGACGAGTGTCTGAGGGACCTGGACAGGGCCACGGACGTGGGCCAATTGCACGGGCAAGAAGGTGTCGCCACCGCCATGTATTTCCGGGCCTTCAAGGCGGTGCTCAAGCAAGAGCTGGGCTTTGAGACCAGGGTGAGGCGGCCACCCACCGACCCGGTCAACTCGCTGCTCAGTTTCGGGTATACTCTCCTTACCTACAGTATGCAGTCGGCCATACGCATAGTCGGGCTGGACCCCTTCATTGGCTTCCTGCATACCGTCGAATACTCCAGGCCCAGCCTGGCGCTGGACCTTATAGAGGAGTTCAGGGCGATAGTGGTGGACTCCATAGTGCTGCGGTGCATTAACACTCGCTCGCTGACTGCGGAGGACTTCCGCAGGTCCGAGGAGGACCCCAGGGCGATTGTCCTGACCCAGGAAGGGATGAAAAAGTTCCTGGGGATGTACGAGGAGCGTGTCCAGACCAGGATAAACCACCCCGTCACAGGCCAGCAGGTGACCTACCGGAGGTGCTTTGAGCTCCAGGCAAGGCAGATGGCCAGGGTAATCAAGGGCGAGGCGCCCAGGTACCAGCCCTTTCTGGTGAAGTAGGGCTGTGAGGCAGGCCGCGCGGGATGGCGCCTGTGCTGCCCTGGGCAAAACTTCTCCTTCCAGCAAGGGCGAGGCCTGGCCCTCCACCTTGCCAGTGGGAGACCTGGAGAGGCCAGGAAGGCAGCGCTTGCTAACTTGACCCAGACTCTCAGAATGAGGGGTGATGCCATCTTTATTGTTGTGTGCTACGACATCCCCGAAGATAAGAGGCGTAACAAGTTAAGCAAGGTGCTGGAGGGGTTTGGCAGCCGTGTCCAGAAGAGCGTGTTCGAATGCGACCTGACGTCCAGGCAGTTTGAAGCCCTGAAGAAGAAGGTGAAGCGGGCCATAAAGGGAGAGGAAGACAGTGTCAGGTACTACATACTATGCGCCCAGTGCCTGGCCCGTGTTGAGCTGGAAGGGAACAGCAAGCCCCTGGAGCAGACAGAACCGTACTTTGTGGTATGATATGCGAGGTGCTCGGAATATGAAAGAGGATGGAAAGGCATGCCGAAGGGCGGCCACGGCCCCAGCCCGGTGGGGGTGCTCGGAAAACAGCTTCAAAGACCAGATAGGGGGGTCGGAAAGACGCTTATCCTCGAAAGGGGATTGAAACCTTGGGTAGTATGTCCAGGGGAGCATTCACACCGCTGACGTCGAAACTGCTGGTAACGGATTGCACAATGGCTTTGACCATGTCATCGGCCTTGCTCTGGGTGAACACACCCGACACTAGCTTGCCGTCCAGCCACTTGGTGTAATCTCTACAGCGGACGGTAACCAGAGCTTGATTCTGCCCCAATACCTCGAACTCTACCTCCTCCACCACACCGCCGAATATGGTGGTATCGTTGAACTTGATGACCAGCTCCTCCTCCGTGCGAGGAAGATGCGTAGGCATGTCGTTGGGATAGAGGAACGTGCCCTGTATCTCAGCCACGTCGCCCTTGGCCGTCATGGCATCCTCTATGGTGAGGGTGGTCCAGTCCAATCCCCCCGTGGGAGCTGTGCCC
>DAOUAM010000080.1:0-5571 GCA_034433305.1 Dehalococcoidia bacterium
CCCGGCGCCGCCGGCGGCGCCGCCCAGCTTATCATGGTGGACCAGGCCAGCGGCGTGCGCATGGCCGGCTCAGACCCGCGCACCGACGGCCACGCGGCGGCGGTCTAGGAAGGTGCTGGACGCAGCAGGCGATGACAGCACGCAGGTCGCTGAACATCTTCTTCGACGTGGACTACACCTTACTGGCCGTGGACGGCAGCCTTCGGCCCAGGACCAGGGAGGTCTTCGAGAGGCTAGTCGCTGATGGCCACCGCGTGTTCATCTGGTCAGGCGTCGGCAACCGGACGTCCGACGTCCGCAGGCATGGGCTGCACGACCTGGTGGCGTCGGTCTTCGTCAAGCCCCTGGAGGACTTCGAGGCCGGGCTGCGCGCCTTCGGCGTGACAGTCCGTCCCGACTTCGTGGTGGACGACTATCCCAGCATAGTCAACGCCTTCGGCGGTGCCGTGGTGCGCCCTTACTACTTCCCCACGCCCGAAGACGACGAAATGCAGCGAGTGTACCAGATTGTGCTAGACTATGTAACGAAGGGCTACTCCCAGGACGCTGCCTTCCGGCCCGGCCTCAACGGCCAGGCCAGGCAGGGCCGCTAGCGGGTGGCCCTCAGTCCACCGACTGCCCGCCCCGGCAGGGACAGGCTGCCAGAGCCATGCCAATACGTCTGCTTCCGCCCGACGTCGCTTCCAGGATAGCCGCCGGAGAGGTCATCGAGCGCCCCGCGTCGGTGGTCAAGGAGCTTATCGAGAACTCCCTGGACGCCGGCGCGACGGAGATCGCTATCGAGGTGCGCGGCGCCGGCGTGGAGTACATCCGCGTTGTGGACAATGGCTGCGGCATCCCTGCCGATGAGGTAGAACTGGCCTTCCAGCGCTTCGCCACCAGCAAGGTTGCCTCGATTACCGATCTGGAGTCCATCTCCACGCTGGGGTTCCGGGGCGAGGCGCTGCCCAGCATTGCCGCCGTCTCGTCGGTAACCGTGGTCACCCGCGCTCGTGGCGAGGACTTCGGCACCAGGGTGGACGTGTCCAATGGGGAAATCACCAGGAAGGAGCGGCAGGGCACGCCCCAGGGTACGGCGGTCACCGTCCGCCACCTGTTCAGGGACTTCCCTGCTCGCCGCAAGTTCCTCCGCTCGCCGGCCACCGAGACTTCGCGCATCCAGGCCGTGGCGTGCCGTTACGCACTGGCCTACCCCGAGGTCAGGTTCCAGTTGACAGTGGAGGGTTCCACTGCCTTCGCCAGCACCGGCTCGGCAGACCTGCGGGAGGTCATCGCGGCGGTATATGATCCGGAGACGGCGCGGGCGATGCTGGAGATAGCTCCCGACGCCACAGAGTCGTCCGGGCCGAGGGTGTGGGGCCTGGTCAGCCCGCCGCGCCTGGACAGGGCCAACCGGGGCCACGTCACCTTCTTCGTCAACAGGCGCTACGTCCAGAACCGCTCCCTGGGCTTCGCGCTGGAGCAGGCGTACCAGGGGTTCATGATGGAGCGCCGCTACCCTATTGCAGTAGTCAGCATAGGCATCCCGCCGGAGGAGGTTGACGTCAACGTACACCCCTCCAAGGCCGAGGTCCGGTTCCGGAGGGAGGGGCTGGTGTTCTCGGCGCTGCAGCAGGCCGTCCGGCGCACCCTGACGGCCTATTCGCCAGTGCCTGAGGTCAGCAGGGTGCAGCCTTCCACGGGCCGGCCGGCCCAGCAGCAGGGCAAGGCGTCGCTCTGGCCCACAGTTGCCTTCGATACCCACGCGCCCGAGCATGGACCAGCCACCGGCGCCGCGCCGGGCGGCCAGCAGACGGGGCCGGAGGCGAAGGACATCCCCAGCACTCCGCCTCCAGCCGCGAGCCTGCCCAGGAAGGTGCTGCCCGTGCTGCGTGTCGTGGGCCAGGTGCAGAACACCTATATCGTGGCGGAGGGGCCTGATGGCATGTACCTGATAGACCAGCACGCGGCCCACGAGCGTGTGGTCTTCGAGAAGGTGCGGGCCGAGGCCGTCGCCCGCACGGCCAACGCCCAGAGCCTGCTGGAGCCGGTCACCGTGGAACTGGATGCCCGGCTCCATGAGCTGCTGGAGGCGCAGCGCGAGGCCATCGCGCGTACTGGTTTCGACGTGGAGCACTTTGGCGGGCGGACGTACCTGCTGCGTGCTGTCCCCAGCCTCCTGGCAGGCCAGGACCCGAGGCAGGCGTTCCTGGACGTCCTGGACTCCCTGGCCGATGGCGGCGGCTACGAGTCCTGGGAGGAGCGTGCCGCCTACTCCATCGCCTGCCACGGCGCCATCAGGGCGGGCAAGAGCCTGACCTACCAGGAGATGACTGAGCTTACGCGCCTGCTGGAGCAGTGCCAGCAACCCCACACCTGCCCCCATGGCCGGCCGACCATGGTCCACCTCAGCGCCGGCCACCTGGAGCGGGAGTTCGGCCGGCGCTAGCCGACAACACCGCAGCTTACCGAGTTGATGGGCGGCAGCAGGTCGGCCATAAGCTCCCAGCTATCGCCGTTGTCGCGGCTGTAGAAGACCTGGCCCGTGGTAGTGCCGATGTATATGCCGCAGGGGTCCAGGCTGTCGGTGGCCATACCCTCGCGCAGCAGGTGCAGGTATGCCTTCTCCTGGGGCAGGCCCCTGGTGAGAGGCTCCCAGTCCTGGCCCCCGTTACGGCTGCGGAACACCCTCAGCCTGGCCTCTGAGACTATGCGGAATACGCCGCCCACACTGTCGCCCAGGGCGGTGTCCTCGGGCACCACGTAGAGTGTGTCGGGGTCCTGGGAGTGCAGCCCCAGGACGAAGCCAAAGCGCGAGGGCAGCCCTTCGGAGATGTCCTGCCAGGACTCGCCGCCGTCGGCGCTACGGTAAACGCCGCAGTGGTTCTGCTGGTACAGCGAGTCCGGCCGCGCCGTGGGCGACAGCATCTTGTGGACGCACTGCCCCAGCTCCGGGTACCTGTCTGGCATGAAATCGGCCCGGACGCCCTTGTTCATCGGGCGCCAGCTCCGGCCTCCGTCCACCGTGCCGAAGACTCCCACCGCCGAAATGCCCACCCACATGCGCTCCCGGTGCGAGAGGTCCAGGACAATGCTGTGGAGGCAGAGGCCACCGTTGCCGGGCTGCCACTTCTCCCGGCTGGGGTGCGCCGTCAGGCCCTCCACCTCGGCCCACGTGCTGCCGCCGTCCTGGCTGCGGAACAGCGCGGCAGGCTCCACGCCGGCGTACACCACTCCAGGCTCGGACTCCCGCCCTGGGCTGATGTGCCACACCCGCTTCACGCTCAGCCCCTTGCCCTCGGCGAAGCGCGGCCCCTGGGCCGACTTCTGCCAGGTCTGGCCCAGGTCGCTGCTGCGCTGCACCTCAGGCCCCCATATTTCGGAGTTGGTGGCCGCGAACACGGTGCCCCCATCCCGCCCATCGTAGGCCATATGGAACACGCTCCAATCGGAGAAGTGAGGCCCCGACACCGACCACTTCCGGCGGGACTTGTCTGACGAGAGTATGAACGCCCCCTTCCTTGTGCCCACCAACACCAGCACCTTGCCGCCGCCCGCTGTTGAGCTTCTGGCCATCTGGAAAAGCACCTCCGGGTAAGAATTAAGGACACAGTACACTAGAACATTTGTACGTGTCAAGGCATTAAAGGGCGAATTTTCGGTCACAGGCCGCCGGCCTGCTGACGGCATTCAGGGGCGTATGCTCGCGCCGCGCTGGCCGGGGTTTGACCATGCCTGGAGGATTTGCTAGGCTCCAGTAGGAAGATAGCCCTTGCCAATGCGAGGGCACATACCACAAGAGCAGGCCAGGCAACCATGGAATCGCTGGGCAGAACACTGGTGTTCCTGGGCATACTGATCGTGGTCCTGGGCGTGGTCCTCATGCTGGCGCCCAGGGTGCCCTTCATAGGACGCCTGCCAGGGGACATGCTGTTCCGCAAGGGCAACGTGTCCTTTTACTTCCCCATAGTGACCTCCATACTCCTCAGCCTGCTGCTGACGGTGCTGCTGGACCTCTTCTTCCGCCTTTTCAGGGGCTGAGCCAGCCCTGACATGACGCACGAGTAGTCTGGTCCCACGTCCCACACCAGGAACAAACCCTCTCCCATCCTTGTGCAAACCCATTCCTTCCCGACTTCCCACCCAAGGACTGCTACGCTAGTTTCGGCCCTGAAGTGGCACAGCTTGTCATGTCTCGTGGGAGATGTCACGTGGACCAGTACAGAAGTAATCTCTCGCTGGCAATCACCGCCAGGCACGTCTTGGCGATGGCGCTGGCCTTTGTGGCCCTGCTGGCCTGCACGTCCGGGCCTGGCATGCTTCCGGCCAGTGGCCCCACGCAGGCCCAGCAGGCCACGGCTACTCCACCTCCGTCGCGTGAGCCAGAGGCGACTGCGACACCCTTGCCTGCGCAGGAAGCCACACCAGGGGCAAAGCGCCCCACGGAGGAGCAGGTGAGCGAGGAGGCAACAGCGGGGCAGCCTTCGCCCACAGCCAGCCCGCCGCTTCAGAGCGGTGGGAGCAGCCCATCGCCCACCGCCACGGCCAGGGCCTCTGTGCCGTCCCCCACGCCTACGGCGACACCGGCGGCCGCGGGCGGGCGGACATCCACGCCGTCGCCATCCCCTGCCCCAACGCCCGACCCGCTGGGCGAGGCATTCTTCCTCAGGGTGCTGTCGCCCAGCGAGGAGACCAGCTTCGTTACCGCGCCACGGGCGACTGTGGAGGGCATGACACGCGTGGACGCCATAGTGAGTGTCAACGACGACCTGGTCACCGTGGACGAGACGGGCCGGTTCCAGGCCGAGGTGGACCTGGAGGAAGGCCCCAACCTGGTAGAGGTCGTTGCCAGCACTGCTTCTGGTGAGGAGCTTTCGGCTGTCCTCACCATCTTCTACCTGCCGTAAGGCAGCATCATGGAGGGATGTTGATGCGAGGTACGTTTCGTCACTGGTTAGTTGTCCGGCTGGCAAGGCTGGCGGCGCCCGCGGCGCTGGCAGCCTCTCTGGTGAGCGGGCCACTCTCACCAGCGTTGGCCAGCAGTCCCGCCGACGGAGGCGAGGAAGGTGGCGCGCCGCCCGGCCAACTGGTGCGCCGTGGCCTGTCCGGCCCCGTCGTGGATGTCGGCGGCAGTTCCATCATCGTCGCCACCAGGCATGGCGAGGTGGAAGTCCGCATTGTGCCGGGCAAGACCATCATCCGCAAGCCGCCAGAGGGCATCGTTGGTATAGATGCCATCAACGTTGGGGACAGGGTAGCCGTCCTGCTGGAAAAGCCCGTGGTGCAGGAGCCGGAGCCACAGCCCAGCCCTGAACCTATCATCTCCCCAACACCTGAGCCGACCGAGACTCCAGAGGCTGGTGAACAGGGAGAGGGAGGGACTACCAATGAAACTGAAGGCGCTGATGGGACGGAAGGCACCGAGGCCCCGGACACCGAGACCCCTGAGGATAGCACTGAGGGCCAGGCGGATGAGGGCGAGAGTCCTGACGACCTGGACGACGAGACTGAGCTAGAGGACGAGGCAGCCGAGGACGAGTCCGAGGAGGCGGAGGAAGAGGACGCCGACGACCTGGACGAGGAAGCCGATGA
>DAOUAM010000081.1:0-11643 GCA_034433305.1 Dehalococcoidia bacterium
TGATGGGGCTGAGTGGGGCCGGCACTGGAGGCAGGCGGTCACTTCCTGGCCTGGGCCTCGGAGAGTATCCTGGCTTTCAGGTCGGCCAGAGACACGGAGCCCAGGTCCTCGCCGGAGCGCAGCCGCACGGCGACCGCTCCGGCGGCCGCCTCTCTGTCTCCCACAATGAGCATGTAGGGTACCTTCTGGAGCTGCGCCTCCCGTATGCGGGCGTTCATGCGCTCATTGCGAGCGTCGGTATGCACGCGTACCCCGGCCTGGGCCAGTTCCGCCGCCACGTGGCTGGCGTACTCCTGGTGCCGGTCGGCGATGGGTATTACTATGGCCTGCACCGGCGCGAGCCAGGTGGGGAAGGCGCCGCCATAGTGCTCTATGAGCACACCCATGAACCGCTCCACGGAACCCAGCAGGGCGCGATGGACCATGTACGGCTGGTGCTCCTTGCCGTCCTCGCCTACATAGGTCAGCCCGAAGCGCTCGGGCATGTTGAAGTCGAACTGCACCGTCGTGCACTGCCACATGCGCCCGATGGCGTCCTGTATCTGGATGTCAATTTTTGGCCCGTAGAAGGCGCCACCGCCCTCGTCCACGTCGTATTCCATGCCCCGGCGTTCCAGTGTGCGGCGCAGCGACTCGGTCGCCAGCTCCCAGCGCTCGGCGCTGCCCACCGCCTTTTCCGGCCTGGTGGACAGCAGCACCCGGAAGTCCTTGAATTCGAAGGCGCTAAGCACGACGAAGGTCAGGTCCAGCACGCCGTCTATCTCCGACTCCACCTGGTCGGGACGGCAGAAGATGTGGGCGTCATCCTGGGTGAAGCCGCGCACCCGCATCAGTCCGTGGAGCACGCCGCCGCGCTCATACCGGTACACGGACCCCAGTTCGCCGATGCGCATGGGCAGGTCGCGGTAGCTGCGCAGGGCCGTCTTGTAGTACATGATATGGAACGGGCAGTTCATGGGCTTGACGTAGTACTGCTGCTCGTCCATCTCCATGCTGGCGAACATGTTTTCCTTGTAAAAGCCCAGATGGCCGCTGGTCTGCCAGAGAGTGGCGCGGCCCACGTGGGGCGTATAGACCAGGTCATAGCCGGCGCGCTGGTGCTCCCGCTTCCAGAAGTCCTCGATGGCCGCCCTGACCCTGGCCCCCTTGGGGTGCCAGATGATAAGGCCTGGCCCGACCTCCTCATGTATGGAGAACAGGTCCAGTTCCTTACCCAACACTCTATGGTCGCGGCGCCTGGCCTCTTCCAGCCGGTGCAGATAGTCGTCCAGGGCAGCCTGGGACTCGAAGGCGGTGCCATAGATGCGCTGGAGCATGGGCCGGTGCTCATCCCCGCGCCAGTAGGCCCCGGCGACGCTCAGCAGCTTGAAGGCCGGAATCCTGCCCGTGGACGGCACGTGTGGCCCGGCGCACAGGTCCTCGAAGTCCCCGTGACGGTAGGTGGATATCGCCTCGGTTTCGGGGATCTCCTGGATAATCTCCTGCTTGAAGGGCTGGCCCGAGTTCATGGCCAGGGCCTGTTCCCTGGGGTACTCCCTGTACTCGAAGGGCAGGTCCCTGGCGATGGTCTCCCGCATGCGGCGCTCTATCTCCGCCAGGTCCTCGGGCGTGAAGGGCCTGGATACCAGGAAATCGTAGTAGAAGCCCTCGTCTGTTGGCGGCCCAACACCGAGCTTGGCGTCGGGGAACATCCTGGTGACCACGTCGGCCATGACGTGGGCCGCCGAATGGCGAATGCGTCTGCGGAGTTCCGCAAGCTGTGGGTCAACTTTCAATGGCATGTGAACAATACCCCCTGTTAGTGGACGTGGCAGTCCGGGCCAGGGGCCTGGACTGGCTAAGACGCGTGTCTCACGCAAAGGGAAACCTCCCGTGCTTGAGACGCAGGCACGGGAGGCTTCGTAGTCAACAGGGTGCTACGTCCGGGGGCTACTACGCGGTTCCCAAGTGGAACAGTCCTCACCAGTGGAGGTCTAGTGCTTGCTAACAAAGTAATTTTAATCCCCTCCGCTAAGGCTGGTCAAGCTTGGACATCTCGTTACCTCCCCTGCTTGCCTGGGGCTTAAGGCAGGTGTACGTCTGTAGCCGGGTATCCTGACAGGAAGAGCCTATCCGACAACCCGTTCGCACGTGTGATGCACCATGGAGGGACGACGACGCATGGCCTGCAAAACCCCTACCAGCCCTCTCTCTGGCTCTCCCCCAAAGGGGGCGAGGACCGTCCCTGCCCCCTGTGGGAGAAGGCCAGGAAGGGGGCCAGAGGCCAGCCCCCTCTCTGACTCTCCCCCAGAGGGGGCGAGAACCCTTCCTTCCCCCTGTGGGGGAAGGTCAGGAAGGGGGCCAACCACCAGCCCCCTCTCTGGCTCTCCCCCAAGGGGGCTACAGACTGGTGATGTGGATGTACACCGTGGCTTTCTACCTGCTCGACCATGGCATTGCTGGCCTCAGGCCCGCCATGGGCCGCGCTGGTGCCGCTTATGCCCTCGTCGGTCTCCACCACCACAATCACGTTGTCGTGCTTCATCACCGCGCCATCAGCCCCGTGGAACTAGCGGGGCGCCGGCCGCTGCTGATTGACGCAGGCAGCGGCAAACGCTAGTATTCGATAAGCACATAGCAGGAACGCAGGCGCGGGACGCGCCAGGCACACGAGGAGAGGGTATGAAGACCATCGCAGCCATCCACCTTACCCATGGCCAGCCGCTTGTCGTTGACGAGCTGGAGGTCCCGGACCCCAAGCCCGACCAGGTGCTGGTCAAGCTGTTTTCCAGCGGCATCTGCCACTCGCAGCTCCACCAGATGCACAACCCGGAAATGAAGCGCCCCATGGTGCTGGGCCACGAGGGGACTGGCGTCGTCACCAGGGTAGGGCGCAACGTCAAGCACCTGAAGGAAGGCGACCACGCCATCGTCACCTGGGTCCCGCGCACGCCCATCAGGGGCAGGCCCGTCCCGCAGCCCACGGGCGTCACCTACCACGAGGAGGTAGTCCACGGCAATGTGTACACCTGGGGCCAGGACGTGCTCACCAGCGCAGAGTACGTTATTCCCATCTCCAGGGACGACCCCACCGATGTCAGCTCCATTGTCGGCTGCGCGGTGCTGACCGGGGCCGGGGCCGTCCTGAACACGGCGAGGGTGCGCCCTGGCAACTCGGTGGCCGTCTTTGGAGTGGGCGGCGTCGGGCTTTCCGCCATCTGCATGGCTGCCATTCTGGAGGCTTACCCTATCATCGCCGTGGACCTGAAGGACGACAAGCTGGAGTTTGCCAAGCAGTTCGGGGCGACCCACGGCGTCAATGCCTCCAGGGAGGACCCGGTGAAGGCCATTCACGAGATCACCAGTGGCGGTGTGGACTTCGCCTTTGACGCCATCGGCGTCCGCAAGACCACGGAGCAGATCCTGCCGGCGACCCGTGGTGGCGGCCCTGGCGCCGACAACCACGGCGGCATGGCCGTGCTCATCGGCATGCCTGGCAAGGAGATGACTATTGACCCGGGCCTGTTCATGTTCCACCAGCGCCAGTACCGGGGCAGCCTGGGCGCGACCTACCCAGAGAAGGACTTCCCCATGTTCCTGCGCTGGCACAGGGAGGGCAAGTTCCCCCTGGACAAGCTGGTAACCCGCCGCTACAAGCTGGAGGATATCAACGAGGCCTGCGACGCCCTCCAGTCCGGCGAGATACTGGGCCGGGCCATAATCGAGTACTAGGGCGAAGCCGTCCTGAGGACGCGCAGGGCCATCCCCACGGCCGTGGGGATGGCCCTTTCATGACATTCGGCCCCTGCCCTTGCAGGGCTGGCCGCAGGCGGCGGGCTTACGTCCGGCCCCTGGGGATGGCAGCCCTGGCGATGGACAGGAGTTCTTCATCTGGCCGCTCCAGGTCCACCGGCTCGCCGTGGGGCTGGGGCACCGGGAAGCCCGTCTTGTAATACACTTCTATGGTGTTGTCCTCGGGGTCCAGGGCGTACATGCCGAAGGCGTTGCCATGGCTGACGACGCGCTGTATCCTGACCCCTTCCTTCTGGAAAAGGCGGTAGAAGGCCTTTAGCTCGGCCAGCGACCCGACCTTGAAGGAGATCTGCTGAATGACCCTGGCGCCAGGAGGGGCATCGCGGCCCTTCATGAGCACGAACTCGTGGTGCTCGTCCTCAGGCCTGGCGCTGAGAAAGACCATGCCCCGCTTCTCCAGGTCCTCGTCCGTGACCTGGAGGCCCATGACCCGCGTGTAGAAGTCGCGCTGTTTCATGAGGTCCCGCACGTATATCCCGACGTGGCCCAGCCCTTCCAACCGAGGCATAGCTTCACCTCCTCATAGACTGCCGCCGGGCTCAGTCCCTGGAAGTCACCCACTTGACCCCATTGAGCACCAGGCGCTGGAAGCCTGGCGTCTGGAAGCTAAGCCCATTGTGCCCGAGAGTGGTACAGAACACCCTGCCGTTGCCATAGCGCCGCGTCCAGGCCATGGGATAGGTCCCGCCTTTCATCAGGGTGGGCTTGCCGCCCCACGGGTGCGTGCCCTCCACCAGGTCCGCCGTCAGGAAGACATCGTTCCCCGGCTTGAACGCAAGCTGGATGTATAGCTCATCGTTGGTCACGAAGTCGGTCAGCCCCTCGGCACAGGGGTGCTCGGTGTTCTTGACGTTGACACTGAACTGGCCGTAGGGCGGGTGACAACTGGAGCCAGTGACCCAGCCACCGCCGGTGACATCATGGTATTCGGGCCAGGTCTCCGGGCGGCAGCCAGAAATGTGGATGCAGACGAAGCCCCTTCCGCCGCCGACGAACTGGGTCAGGCCAATCTGCTCGTCCTTCTTGAGGGTCATGTCGCCCTCGCGGCGCGTGTTGAACACCAGGGCCTCGTAGGCGCTCATCTTGCTGCTGGACGCCAGGATGCTGGCATCCTCCGTCACCGTCACCTTGTGGCCTGCCGCCTCAAGGAACTCCACCAGTACCGGCGTGCTCTCGTGGTAGGGGTGCCTGCCGCCGGAAACAACGAGCAGGTTCATGCATGCCTCCTGTGGGGCCGACTCGCCCGTGAAGTGATTGGAGTCTATACCAACGCCCTGGAGAGGTCAATCGGGGCTTCTGGCTGCCACTTCCCATGCAAAAGAGGGTACATTTGTCAGCCTCTGGCTGGGAATAAAGTACCAGACAAATTACCAATCCATGGCCCTAGAATTGACTGACCCAGGTAACAGACAGAGCGTGGAGGGTGAGGGCGAGTGGCAAACAGGCTGTGTTACCTCTCCGACGGGGCCGCTGGCGGTGGTACTGGTGGGCCGGGCAATGCCGCGACCGCTCCAGGGTGTCCGGTGTCCCGGTCCGCTTGCTGGTGCGACAGGCACAGGGCCATCCCTGCCGCCGTGGGAAGGGCCGGTAGCGCGGGCCTCGCTGGTGCGATAGCAAGGGTGGCCGCGTCTCTAACGCGCTTGACACTCTCGTGTCATATCTTGTCACTCCAAAATCGCATTCCTTAAACTGACTGTTCCCTCGTCTGTTCACTGGCTAGCTCTAGTCTCTAATTATGGAGTCCACTGGCCATGGCGTAGTCAGCTTGTAAGGTGCCTCTGTGTACCAGGCGTACTCGCTCCGCATGCCGCCGCGAGGTCGGTGCCGTGGACGGGCCATCTGGATAGTCTCATTCAATGGCTGGGATGGGGATGCAATGTGGAAGGGGAAAGACGAGGATGGAGCAAGCTACAGTGCGGAAAGGGCTTATACTGGTCATAGATGACGAGCCACTGGTACGGGAACTGCTGGTGACAGTGTTGAACGAAGCCGGTTACGATACCCACGATACCCCCGACGCCAGGGAAGCCCTGGGAATGGTGGAGCGCACCGACTACGACATGCTGGTAGTGGACATTAACATGCCTGGCATGGACGGCAAGGCCTTCTACCAGGCCCTTGCCCTGCTGGCGCCCGGCATGGCCTCCAGGACCGTCTTTGTCACTGGCGATGTGGGGAACCCCATTACCAGGGACTTCCTGCTGACGGCCGGGCGACCCGTCATAGCCAAGCCTTTTGACATTTCGGCGCTGGAGAAGCTGATAGCCCACGAGCTGGAGCAGCACCAGCGGGCGACTAGCCCCTGCCCAGACTCTTCTGAGCTCCCTCTTCAGCTATAGCCAGGACCGACTTCAGCGGGACTTCCGCCAGGGAGCGCAGGCGCAGGTCGGCGTGCTGCAGCGGCATATGCTCCGTCATGGGATTGGGCACGGCCACGCAGAACAGGCCGGCGCGTTTGGCCGCGGTCACGCCGTTGAAGGAGTCCTCGATGGCCAGCGCTCCCCCTGGCTGGCTGCCTAGCTGGGCCACCGATGCCAGGTACAGCTCCGGGTCGGGCTTGATGCGGGCGACGTCATCCGCCGACTTGATGACCTCGAAGTACCGCAGCAGTCCGCGCCTGGCCAGATGGCCCTCCACCCATCCCCGCGACGAGCTGGACGCCACGCCCAGCCTGAGCCCAAGACCTCTGGCCTCCTGGATGTACTCCAGCACACCCGGCAGGACGGGGCTGGCCTCGACTATCTCCAGGTAGCGCTGTCGCCGCCTGTGCCTGACCTCGGCCCGCTCTAGGGGCCGCCCCACCAGCGACTCCAGGTGCTTGCAGGCGTCGAAGCTCTCTGCTCCGCCTCCGATGTAGCGCGACCACAGCCCCCTGTCCAGCTCCACCCCGAAAGAGTTGTAAAGCTCCTGCCAGGTCAGGTAGTCCGGCGTCTCGGTGTCTATAATCACGCCGTCGAAATCGAAGACCAGAGCATGTATTTTCCCCAAGGGAGCACCTCCTCAGGCCCTGAGTCGGGCTTGCCGCCGGCCGTGGCGGTCACTCCGAGAAGTAGGGCAGGAACCAGCCGAAGATGCCCATGCACACCAGCGCCAGCGCCACCACGCCGGCCACGACCTGCCGCAGCAGGACCAGGAACGGCGCGGCCAGGATGGCCGTCGCCACCACCACGGCCAGCGTGAAGACGAGGTTAGGGCTTCCCAGCCCGCCGCCGGGCGCCTGCCGGACGCTGATGATGTAGAGCACGCCCAGCACAGCGCCTACGATGCCCCACACCGGGTATGCCAGGGCCACGATGGCCATGGCCAGCGTGGCGGGCCTGTACCTGGCGAAGATGGCCCGCCACCTGGGCGTCGGGGCCTTCAGCAGGAAAAAGAGCATGAGCATGGTGGTGGTGATGAACACCGATGCCATGAGCATGCCGCCGGCGGTGCCGGCTATCAGCGCGTTGAGCATTCTGCCGCAGGGTGCCAGGCCGAGGCCAGGTAGGCGCGCCAGCCGTGGCGGTGCTGGAGCAGCAGTTGCAGGGCCATCCCCACCTCTCGGCGGGACACCAGGGTGAACAGCGTTGGCCCGCTGCCCGCCAGGTGGATTTCCCTGGCCCCCAGGCTGTAAAAGGTGTCCCAGTACTCCTTGAGGCCGGGGAAGGCGTCCAGGGCCACGGCATCGAAGGCGTTGAACAGGAACTGGGCCGGGACGTCGCCCCCGCCTCGGATGCGCGCCTCCAGCTTGCGCGTCAGCAGGCCGCCAGTGTAGTGCTCGGGGGACAGCCTGCCGTAGAGGGTGGCCGTCTTGCGAGGCACGGCGATGTCCGGCACCAGCAGCATCACCCACCTGATGTCCGCTGGCGGCAGGGGCCGCACAATCTCGCCGCGGCCCTGGGCCATGGCCGTGCCGCCGTAGAGGAAGAAGGGCACGTCAGACCCCAGCTTCGCCGCCAGGGGTGCCAGCTTTTCGGCGGACAGGCCCAGCCCCCAGAGCCGGGACAGCCCCAGCAGGGCGGCGGCGGCGTCGCTGCTGCCGCCGCCCAGGCCGGCCGCCAGGGGTATGCCCTTCTGGAGCCTGAGCCTGGCCCCCTGCTGGCAGCCGGTTGCCTCGCGCAGCAGGGCGGCGGCCTTCAGCACCAGGTTGTCCGGCCCCTCAAGCTCCGGCTGGTCGCACTCCAGCGCGATGTCCTGGGCCGGCTCCAGCGTCAGGGTGTCGTGCAGGTCTATGGTCTGGAGGATGGAGACGATGTCGTGGTAGCCGTCTTCCCGGCGGCCCAGGACTTCCAGGGTAAGATTAATCTTGGCGCAGGCTTTCAGTACCAGTGCCTGTGACATGGGCATAGTTTAGGCGAAAAGCGCGGTAAAGGCTACCCCACTCCTCCAGGGACAGCGTCTCGGCGCGGCGGGCCGGGTCTATCCCTGCCTGGCCCAGCATGGCCTCCACCGCCTCGGCGGGAAGGGACAGCCCATGACGCAGGCAGTTGTGGAGCTGCTTCCTGGGCGCGCTGAAGCCCGCCTTCACCAGCCGGAAGAACTCCTTGACGGACTCCAGCTCCAGGGCTGGCCTGGGGTAAACGTCAATGCGGACAACGGCGGAGGTGACCTTGGGAGGAGGGCGGAAGGCGCCCGGCGGCACGTAGGCGACGATGCGGGGCCTGCCGTAAAGCTGCGTGGCGATGGAAAGCACCGTGGTCTTGCCCGGGGGCGCGGCCATGTTCTGCGCCACCTCGCGCTGCACCATCACCACCATCCGCGTGGGCTTGTGCTCGGCCTCCAGGAAGCGCCGGATGATGGGCGACGCCGCGTAATAGGGCAGGTTGGCCACCAGCTTGTAGGGCGTCCCGGCCGGCACCAGGGAGCTGATGTCCACGTCCCGGGCGTCGGCCACCACCAGCGTGACGTTGGGGACGTCCTGGAACTCCTGGCGAAGGTGGACGGCCAGCGCCTCGTCCAGCTCGACGGCCACCACGCGGGCGCCTCTCCGGGCCAGCTCCCTGGTCAGGATGCCTCGCCCCGGGCCTACCTCCAGGAGGGTCTCGCCCGGTGACACTTCCGCCGCCTCGACGATACGTCCCAGCACACGCCGGTCCACCAGGAAGTGCTGGGCCAGCGCCTTCCTGGGCGGAGGCGGACGGTGTGGCGGTTGCTCCATGTACATCACGCATCCCAAGGGGGAGAGGATATCCCTGCCCCCAATGGGGGCAGGCCAGAGCTTGTCCCCTCGACTCCGCTCGGGGCAAGCTCCGAGCCTGTGAAGGGAAAAGGGGCGATACTCCGGCCCCCTCTCTGGCTCTCCCCCAAGGGGGGAGAGGATATCCCTGCCCCCCCTGGGGGAAGGCCAGGAAGGGGGCGAAACGCCTTATTCAGCACTAGCCTGTTATGTATCACACGTCCCAAGCGAGGAGAGCCAGAAATAGGGATGAAAGGCCTCATCAGGTGCCTGAAGGCATGGCACAGGATACAGACCGCCTGTTGCAGCGGCCTCCGCGCCGTCTATAGCGGAAATCACGAGATGCGGAGGAGTCAAGGCCGTGCACCTCACCTTCGATCTCCCTCCGAAGGCGTGTCCGAGGGTACGACTCAAGCCAGGCTGACCTGCGGCACCCGGAAAGCACCGCTTACCGCTGCTTCCTTCCGGACCTGACGGGGTTCACAGGTTTCCGCCGCGCAGGACCCAGCTCTCAACACCGCCACCCACGGGCAGAGGCCTCGAAGAGCGGACCTCTGGGAGGAATTCAGCCCCGCTAGAGCGGATTGCGAGTACAGGGCACCGCTAACTCCCCGCTTAGCACGGCCTACCTTCATGTTACGGGACATGCAGGCACGTGTCAACGAAGGCTGTCCTCAGGCTGATGGCTGAAAGCTGATAGCTAACAGCTACCTGTTCATCTTCAGGATGCTGAGGAAGGCTTCCTGAGGGATTTCCACCCGGCCCACCCGCTTCATGCGCTTCTTGCCCTCGGCCTGCTTCTCCAGCAGCTTGCGCTTGCGCGTCACATCGCCGCCGTAGCACTTGGCCAGCACGTCCTTGCGGATGGCCCGGATGGTCTCACGGGCGATGACCCTGCCGCCTATGGCCGCCTGTATGGGCACCTCGAAGAGCTGGCGGGGTATAAGCTCCTTGAGCTTGGACACAAGCTCTCGCCCCTGGGCGTAGGCCCTGTCCTTGTGGACAATCATGGACAGGGCGTCCACCGGCTCATCGTTGACCAGGATGTCCAGCCGCACCAGGCTACCGGGGCGGTAGCCTGCCAGGGCGTAGTCCATGGAGGCGTAGCCCTGCGTGCGGGCCTTCAACTGGTCGTAGAAGTCCACCAGGACCTCTGAAAGCGGCACGCTGTACTCCAGCAGCACCCTGGCGCTGGAGGACACGTTGCCATCGTCGGAGTGGGAGCCGTACTGCATGTAGTCCATGCGCTTGAACTCGCCGCGTCTGCCCGTGACCAGCTCCATGACGGCGCCTATGAACGTGGCCGGGGTTATGACGCTCAGGTCCAGCCACGGCTCCTGTACCTCCGAGACCTTCTGCACAGGGGGCAGCTTGGCCGGGTTGTCTATCTCCAGCACCGAGCCGTCGGTCAGCACCACCCTGTAGGATACGCTGGGCGAGGTAGCCAGCAGGTTCAGGTTGTACTCGCGCTCCAGCCGCTCCTGGACCACGTCCATGTGCAGCAGGCCCAGGAAGCCACAGCGGAAGCCGAAGCCCAGGGCGATGGACGTCTCGGGCTGGAAGCTCAGGGCCGGGTCGTTGAGCCGCAGCTTCTCCAGGGCGTCGCGCAGGGCGACGAAGTCCTCTCCATCGGCGGGGTAGAAGCCGGCGAAGACCATGGGCTTGAGGGGCTTGTAGCCCTTCAGCGGCGTCTGGGCGCCGTTCTGGGCCAGCGTGATGGTGTCGCCCACCGGCACGTCGCCCAGGGACTTGAGGCCGGTGGCGATGTACCCGACCTCGCCGGCCGACAGCCCTTCGGCGGGCACAGGGTTAGGCCGGAAGTAGCCTATCTCCAGCGCCTCGCACTGCACACCCGTAGACATGAGGCGCAGCGGCGTCCTCACGCCGGCGGAGCCGTCGAAGACGCGCACGTAGGCGACAACGCCCTTGTAGGGGTCATACTTGGAGTCGAAGACCAGCGCCCGCAGCGGCGCATCCAGGCTGCCCCTGGGCGGCGGGATGCGCTCCACTATAGCCTCAAGGACCTGGTCAATCCCAGTGCCGACCTTGCCCGAGGCCAGGATGACCTCCTCTGGCCGGAAGCCAAAGGCGTTCTGCACCTCCTCGGAGACACGCTGCGGGTCCGCCACGTCCAGGTCTATCTTGTTTATGACCGGGATGATGGCCAGGTCGTGCTCCAGGGCCAGGTACACGTTGGCCAGCGTCTGGGCCTGGATGCCCTGGGTGGCGTCCACCACAAGCAGCGCGCCCTCGCAGGCGGCCAGGCTGCGGGACACCTCGTAGCTGAAGTCCACGTGGCCCGGCGTGTCTATCAGGTTGAGCTGGTACTGCTGGCCCGTGCGGCTGGTGTACAGCAGCCGCACCGCCGAGGCCTTGATGGTGATGCCGCGCTCCCGCTCCAGGGCCATGTCGTCCAGCACCTGCTCGGTCATGTCCCTCTCTGAAATGGTGCCTGTGACCTGGAGCAGCCGGTCCGCCAGCGTAGACTTGCCGTGGTCTATGTGGGCTATTATGCAGAAGTTGCGTATGAATCGGGAGTCCATATACCGATGGTAGCATAGCAGTAGTGACCACTCAAGATAAACGCAGCCACGGCCTTCTGCCCTTCGCCCCCTGGGGCGAAGGGCAGAAGGCCGTGGCTGCGTTTATCTTGAGTGGTCACTACTGCTATGCTACCATCGGTATATGGACTCCCG
>DAOUAM010000082.1:0-55333 GCA_034433305.1 Dehalococcoidia bacterium
GGTATGCTGGAACTGGGAGCGCAAGTCATCTGGAGACCTCCTGGTCGCTGAGTTGGGGTTCACTTCCAGGATACCCCGTTGACTGCGCTCCCACCTCATGTGTCGGCTACTCGTAACTTTAATCGGACAGCATAGGGTCTCAGACCCGCCCCTAGCATCAGCCGCATACCATCACTGCTTTTAGTGAATGACGCACCAAGGGGGAAACGAAAGGCTTGCGGCGCTCATTGCAGCCTGGACATGGAAGGCCCTAACAGCGCTGCACTGGCTGTCGGAACTCGGGGTGGACGAGGCCGCGGAGCGGCTCTATCGGCACATGGTCGCCGATGCGCTCGACGCCGGTGAACTGCCAGCGCAGCCACAGGGTCTGCTCGCAGTCCCAGCCCCAGTGGTATGTCCACCCTGACGGCGACTCGACCCGGACCTGCTCCGCCGACAGCAGCCCCCCGAAGGTGAGATGCACGCCGTCCCAGTCCGACGCGACGGCCGACCAGTCGGGCACCAGGCGGCCGGCGTCGCCCGAGAAGTCCGGCGTCTGGCGGTCGCGGCCACCGTCGGCGGGGTAGCGGACGCACAGGGCGTGCCACGCCTCCGGCCCGTCTATCTCCAGGACGCGGGCCGATGGACTGGCCTTGAGGCGCCAGCAGGCGAAGGGAGGGCCTGTGTAGGCCGCCATGATGTCGCCCACACCCTCGTCCAGGGCCGCGAATATGGAGGAAATGTCCCCGTACAGGGTGGAGGTGTAGAAGCCTCCAGTGGGCTTCTGGGCGTAGCGCTCCCACCAGGATGGTGGGCCGCTGGGCGTCGTCAGCCGGGCCGGGTCTGGCGCCGAGCCGTCCCGGGACACCCAGACCTGGCGCTCCCTGTCCAGCGGCCCGTACCACCAGGCAGCCGATGGCCGCGCCAGGATGGCACGGGCCAGGTCGGCTTTCTTCGGGCCGCGCTGCATTACCTCCCGCAACACCTCGTCGCGGTCCGTCCGCCAGACCTCGGTCTCCCTGGAGGCCATGGCGCCCATGTAGAGGCCCGTGACCGGCCGGGCGATTTCATAAGGCGACAGGCCCGACGCATTGGCAATGAGCAGGAAGGCGCAGCCCAGCGGCGAGCGCACCAGCGCCGCAACTTTCGCCTCGATGTCCTCCACGTGGCCTCCTTCAGGGCCATTCCGGCGTGCGGCAGGCAGCACGGGCACGCTATTCAGGAAGAGAGGAGAAGCGCTTCTTCCAGCCCTGGGCGGCTGGCTGTCTGACCATTCCGCTGGCCCAACGTCTGGATGTCTCACTGGCCCGGCTTTCGCTCCGCCCTCTCCTTGAAGGCGTAGGCCATCTCCTCGAAGCCCCGCCGGGTGTCCCTGTGCAGACCACGGGCCAGCAGCGGCGCCAGCAGGCCGCTGAACACCTGGCGCTGGCTGAAGCGCACGCGGCCCTCCTCCAGAGGCTCTATGACAAAGATGTGCTCTCTGTCCAACAGGCCAGGGATGAGCAGCCCGCCACGCCAGCGCAGCTCACGGCCAGGGTCTGCCCTGGTCACCACCGGACGAAAGGTCATGCCCCTGGCCCCCGAGGGCTGGACGCGCACCAGCAGGCGCGCTCTCCCTATGGCCTTGCCCCTCACCCTCCGGATGAAGGGGTTCCACTGGGGGTACAGGCCAAAGTCGGTGAGCACCTGCCAGACGCGCTCGGGCGAGGCGTCAATCTCGATGGAGCTGGAAAGCTCTTTCATCTGCCAGTAGTCAGGGAATGGTCAGCACCAGCTTGCCGAAGAAGTCCCTGCTCTCCATGACCTCGTGGGCCCTGGCTGCGTCCTCCAGCGGGAACGTCTGGTGGATGACGCCACGGATGACGCCCCTCCCCGCCAACTCCACGATCTCCCGCAGGTCTTCCCTGCGTCCCATGAAGACGCCAAACACCGTCTGGTTCCTGAGGAACAGCAGCCCCATCTGTAGCTCTGCCTTGTAGCCCGTGGTGACGCCGCAGATGCCGTAGCGCCCGCCCGGGGCCAGCGCCGCCGAGGCGGCAGGCCAGAACTCGGCGCCCACGTGGTCCACCACCACGTCCACGCCGCGTCCGCCGGTGAGCTGCTTCACGCGCTCGGCGATGTCCTCGCGGGTGTAGACGATGACCTCGTGTGCCCCCAACTCCCTGGCCTTCTGGGCCTTCTCGTCGGTGCTGGTGGTGGCTATGACCCTGGCGCCCAGGACGTTGCGGGCCACCTGAATGGCCGCCGTGCCGACGCCGCTGGACGCCGACAGCACCAGGGCCGTCTCCCAGGGCTTCAGCGCCGCGCGCCGCACCAGGATGGACCAGCAGGGCATGAACACCGTGGGCAGCGACGCCGCCTGCTCGTAGGACAGGGACTCTGGCAGCGGGACGGCGTTGGTGGCTGGCACGCTGACGTACTCGGCGTAGCCGCCGCTGACGGTGGAACCCAGCATGCCTGGCCTGAGGCACAGCTCGTCCTGGCCGGCGATGCAGTGCTGGCACTGGCCGCACACCAGCCGGGGGTCCACCACCACGCGGTCGCCAGGCTTGACTCGCGTCACCTCGGGGCCGACCTCCACCACGTCGCCGGCCACGTCCCCGCCCAGGATGTGAGGCCCGCTGAAGCGCAGCCGTGTGCCTCTGACTCCGGCGCGGGTGAACAGGTCCAGCCGGTTGAGGGCGCAGGCCCTCACCCGCACTTTCACGTCGTTGGGGCCGATGGCCGGCTCCGGCAGGTCGCCGTAGGTCAGCACCTCGGTGCCGCCGTGCTGGGTGATGTAGACTGCTTTCATGAAAGCTCCTCGCTGGCCCGGACTTGCAAAGGCGCTCAGCCCTGCACCAGAGGCCTGACCTCACCGGCAAACCTGTCCATGCGCCTGAAGGTCTCGTCCAGAGTGGGCGCCTGGAAGTTGAAGAGCAGATGGCGCACACCCAGTCCCTCCCACTGTCGGATGTCGCCCGCGATCTGCTGCGGACTGCCCGTGAAGGGACGGCGCTGGCCGTCGCGCAAGGTCTGTTCCTGGCGGTCGTTGTACCAGCCGGCGTTGTAAGCCAGGTCCAGGTCGGCGGGAGTCCTGCCTGCCTCGCTGGCGTAGGCCCGAACGCGGGCTATGTGGCTGGCTAGCTGTTCTGGTGTCTCCACGGGAAAGCGTGGGTTGTTGCCGATGGGGTACCAGGCGTTGCCCAGGCGGGCCGCCCGCCGCAGCGCCGCCGGGCTTTCGCCGCCGACCCATATGGGCGGGTGAGGCTGCTGCACAGGCTTGGGCAGGAAGGCAATGTCGGAGAAACGGCAGTACTTTCCCTGGAAGCTGGGGTTGTCGCTGGTCCACAGCGCCTTGAAGGCCAGGATGTACTCGTCGCCCACGGCGCCGCGCTCCTCGAAGGGCGGCGCGCCGATGGCCTCGAACTCCTCCCGCATCCAGCCGACACCGCAGCCAACTATGAGCCGTCCACGGGAAAGCACGTCAATGGTCGCCAGCACCTTGGCGGCCAGCACCGGGCTGCGGTGAGGCAGCACCATAACCGTCGTCAGCAGGCGGACGCGCGAGGTACAGGCGGCCAGGAAGGCCAGCGTGGTAAGCTGCTCCAGGCACTCGCCCGACACTCGCCCGGCGAACTCGCCGCTCTCGCTGTAGGGGTACCGTGACTGGATGCTCCTGGGTATGACGATGTGATCGCTGACGCCGATGATATGGAAGCCCAGCTCCTCGCCGTGCCGGGCGAGGGCTGCCAGGTTGTCCGGCGTGGACAGAGGGCCGCGCGTGGGCATCCCGAAGCCGAACTCCATGCTACTGCCTCCTGCACTGGGGAAAGCACGTGACGACTCCTGTTTAGCCCACAGTAAAGACGACGGCCCGCCTTGTCAATAGGGCGCGGCTTCCACGGGCACCTGCATGAGGGACGGTCCTTGAGGGTAGCCGGGAGGCAGGCCCGCCTCAGGCCAGCGCCGTGGCGATAGTCCAGATGCCAAAGGCGACCAGGGCGATGCCGGTGGCCCTGCCCGTCCACTGGCCCATGGGCAGGACTTTCTCCACCAGCACGAAGGCCGCGATGGCTGCCACCCACAACAGGTTCATGACGCCGGCGACAAACAGCAGCCCCATGAGCGCCCAGCAGCAGCCCAGACAGTACCTGCCATGCTTGACACCCATGACCAGCGCGCCCTTGGCTCCATCGCGCCAGTTGGACATGATAAAGCCCAGGGGCGAGCGGCACGTGGTGAGGCAAACATACTTGAGGCGGCTCCACTGGAACACGCCAGCTACCAGCAGGATGGCGCCGCCCAGGTAGGGGCTGGTGCTCTCCATCTGCGGGGAAAGCAGGGACGCCCTGTGAAGGCCCCACTGGGCCAGAGTTGCCAGCACCGCGAAGCCGGCCCACACGACCAGGTAGCCCAGCAGAAAGACGCCCGTGGGCACGTAGGGCCGCTCCTGCTCACGGCGCCGGCGGTTGACCATGGTGAAGAGCAGCACCATAGGCGCGGCAGACGGCGTCATCATGGCCACCATCATCACCGCCCACATGGCGAAGGCCAGCAAGAAGTCGGACGCACCCCATGCCTCCATCACTGGCATGGACATGGCCATTCCTGTGCTGTCGCCCGCCATGTCCTGGGCGCGGTACACGGTGTACGCCCAGGCCAGGGCCACCACGCCGGCGACCCCACCGGCGACTATAATGCGGTCACGTCTCAGTACCGATTCAAGCTGCGATGTGCCTTGCATACGGCCCCTCAGACCCCCCTTTACCCGCCACGCCAGTTGACGCTGCCAACCATGCCAGACCTGGCAGCGAACCTGTGGGGCAGATCAGCATCGGACCACTGGGTGCCAGCGCTGGGGGCCAGGTAGCCCCTGGTCAGGCCGAAGGCGGCCTGCAAGCCCGCGTTCTCCATGGTCGTGTGCTGGCCGGCTTCGTTCTTTAGCCGCTGGGAGCGTATCTGGCCAAAGTTGCCGACGCTGGCCGTCAGCAGGTCGCCCTCCTCCTTGACATCTATCCGTGCCGTCTGGGACGGGAGCCACCTGGACACCATGGGGGCCAGGACTTCCATCGGCCCACCTTTCTTGCCCTGGAAGATGGACTCCAGCTCCCGGCGCTGGTTGGCGTTGGCGTTGCTGTCGATGTACAGGCGGGCTGTGCCATTGCCATCGAACAGAGTTGGCCCGGGGAAGTCTACCGCCATGACCACCGTTCGGCCGGCCAGACTGACGCCGTCGGAGTTGCCTTCCTGGATACGGAACAGGAAAGCGCTATCGCACCAGCCCTGGTCCATCACCATGAGTTCCCTGACTCCAAACCAGCACGGACAGAGCATGTTGCAGCTACAGGTCTCTACCATCTGGGCTGTCAGGTTCCAGGCCATGCTCTTCTCTCCTTTCGCTGAAGCTAACTCGACCTCCACCGTTACGAGGACGCGACACCAGACGCATCGCACGGGCTTGCGCGCCGAGGCGATACCCGACAGCACCTGGCGCTGTGCTGGATGTGGGCCGGGGACCCCGCCGTGCCGGAGTTGGGACATGGTAGGTCAGGCACACTGGAGCGCGACTCCCTGGCCGGTGCCACCTTGGCCTCTCAGGACATGGAGCCGGTACCGCGTTGCACCTTTATGTTATGTCTTCCGGCGTGCCGCTCACTGGGCATTTCAGCAGGCTTGAAGGCACCGGTGCTCCAGGCTTTTCAGTCATGCTCTTGCGCCATCGGGGCCGGTGATTGCGGGAAAGCCCACGTGCGCCTGGGCCACTTGTATCAGCCCCTGGTCTGAATGCGCTAAAGCCTAATCCGGCCATTTGCAACTGTCAAGAGGCGTGGTCATTATGCAGCGCATAAACTGGAAGGCATAATATGAACCTATGTGTATTTGTGACTTTTCTGGTGCTATTCGTAACATCCCTCCCTTGCTGGCGGTAGCATATCTGGCATTTCCCCGGTGGGCACAGGTCTGTACAATAGTCCCAACTCTATCTTGGAGGGCTGCTAATGTACGTTGGCACACAGGCCAGGGCCCGTAACGACGATGACTATCGCGTCTTTGCCCAACTGGGCGTGCAGCACATCTGCGGCTACCCGCCCGGCGAGCCGTCGGAGTGGACGGCGGAGAACCTGACCAGGTACAGGGAGCATGTGGAGTCCTTCGGTCTTGTGCTGGACATGGTCCCGCTACCCCTCTCTTCCTCCGAGGTCTCCCGGGCCGAGAACCCCAACATCATCCTGGGCAAAAGCCCGGAGCGCGACCGCGAGATCGAGGGGATATGCAACATCATTCGCGCCTGTTCCGTGGCGGGCATACCGGCGGTCAAGTACAACTTCACCGTGCTGGGGGTCATCACCACGCACCGCGTGCCTGTCCGCGGCGGCGCCATCAGCAGGGCTTTCGACTACGAAAAGGCCAGGCCGGACTATCATCGTCTGACCATCGCCGGCCGCGTGGACGCCGATACCTTCTGGGAGCGCATAGACTACTTCCTGGAGCGCGTGGTGCCCGTGGCCGAGGAGTACAGGGTGCGGCTGGCCTGCCATCCCCACGACCCGGCGGTGCCTGTCGGCCACCGGGGCGTGGACCGCGTCCTGGGCAGCGTGGAGGGCCTGAAGAAGTTCGTCTCCATGCACGAAAGCCCCTATCATGGCCTGAACTTCTGCCAGGGCACGGTGTCCGAGATGCTGGAGAAGCCAGGCGAGCAGATCTACGACGTCATACGCTACTTTGGCGAGCGCAAGAAGATATTCAATGTCCACTTCCGCAACATCAAGGGCGGCTATCTGGACTTCGTCGAGACCTTCATTGACGAGGGCGACGTGGACATGCATAAGGCCGCCAGGGTGTACCAGGAGGTCGGCTACGAGTACATGATGATGCCCGACCACACGCCCCACGTGTCGGGGGAGAATGCCGAGATGGTGGCCTTCGCCTACGCCTATGGCTACATCAAGGCGCTCATTGACGTGGTGGAGCGCGAGGCGCGCCAGGGCAACCACGCGGGCCAGCGACGGGCCAGGGCCAGGCAGCGGGCCTGACACACCCTGCTAGCAAGCGCAGGCAGGCGGAGCGGCCCCGCCCTCCGCCGGCCTGGCACTGGTGCCAGGCCCCTTGAACGTCATGTGTCTGAGCGCACCAGGCCATACTCTGCTACAGAATGGACATTTACCTGGAGATTGGCAAGAAGAGGGTGTTCGCCGGCGCCCTGGAGTGGCCGGGCTGGTGCCGCAGCGGGCGCGACGAGGCGGCGGCGTTGCAGGCCCTCCTGGACTACGGGCCGCGCTATGCCCGCGCTATTGGCGCGGCCCGGCTGGAGTTCCAGGCCCCGGCTGACGTCTCTCAGCTCGTCGTGGTCCAGCGGCTCAATGGCAACGCGTCCACCGATTTCGGCGCGCCGGACATCCCTCCCGCCAGCGACGCTGGGCCGCTGGACAACACTGCCCTGGAGCGGCTCCAGAGGTTGCTGCAGGCGTGCTGGCAGACCTTCGACGCCACCACGCGGGCGGCTTCTGGCAGGGCGCTCCGCAAAGGGCCTCGCGGGGGTGGCCGTGACCTGGAAGGCATCGTGCAGCACGTGATGGATGCCCAGGCGGCCTACCTGCGTCGGCTGGGCTGGAAGCCTGTTGCTGCTGAAGGGGGCGACGTGGCCGGCAGTCCTGGACACATCCGACAGGCCATGGTGAGCGCGTTGGAAGCAGCGGCCCACGGCGAGATGCCCACTCAAGGCCCCCGTGGTGGCGCACGCTGGACGCCGCGCTACTTTGTCCGCCGGGCCGCCTGGCATGTGCTGGACCATGCGTGGGAGATAGAGGACCGCGTACTGGCGGGGTGAGAGGACAAGAAGGCCGATGCAGACTCAGTACCTGCAGTTCCCCGAAGGAAGGCTGGCGTATACCGACTACGGCGGCAACGGCCAGCCTGTGCTGATGTTGCCAGGAATGGGCGCCCTGCGCACCGAGTACCGCTACCTGGCCCCAAGACTCCGCGAGGCAGGCTATCGCCCCGTGTCGGTTGACCTGCGCGGACATGGCGATTCCAGCGTCCCGTGGAGCACATACGACGTGCCCTCCGTGGGAGGCGACATCCTCGCCTTGATAGAGCACCTGGATGCCGGGCCTGCCCATCTCATCGGGACATCTTTCGCCGCCGCCCCGGTGGTGTGGGCCGCCGTCGAGCAGCCTGGCCAGGTCCGCTCCCTGGTGCTCATCGGGCCTTTTGTGCGCCAGGTAAAGATAAGTCCCGTCATGACTGCCCTGTTCTGGCTCATGACCCACAACCCCTGGCGCGTGCGACTGTGGGCCATGTACTATCGCACCCTGTACCCGACGCACAAGCCCGACGACCTGAAGGACTACCTGGGCCAGCTAAGGGCCAACATGGCGCAGAGGGGCCGTTTCCAGGCGGCCCTGGCGCTGGCAAGCTCCTCGCGCAGGCCATCGGAGGAGCGTTTAAGGCAGGTGAAGGCTCCCACGCTGGTCATCATGGGGACGAAGGACCCGGACTTCCCCGACCCGGCAGCGGAAGGTAAGCAGGTCGCAGAGCAGACCGGTGGCACCCTGGCGCTGATTGAGGGGGCCGGCCACTACCCCCAGACTGAAATGCCCGAGAAGACCGCATCTATAGTGATTGAATTCCTGAGGCGGTCAGCTTCATGAGGCGCAAGGTGCAACACGCATATAAAGGGAACCGTACCTGCCTGGCCTTCCGTCCTTCCTGACAGCCAGATGTCCAGACGTCTGAGCACCTGTATGGCGGAGCATCTGGAAGGCTGGCCATTTAGCAAGCCCAGCCATACGGCGGCCCCCTTGCCAACTCTTCCCAATAGAGGCCCACACCGCTAACGGTTTATACAACAGGTGTGGTATAAGAGCCTATCCGATTGCACGTTGGCTGGTAAAGCGCCCCTGGACAAGCTCAGGGCGAGCGGTCATTTACCCGTTCCTGGTGGGCCTCTCGGACCACCATCAAGGTTGTGGGATAGGCACCAGGCGGAAGGCCGATTGGGCAACCACAAGGGTTGCCCCTACGTTTCAAGGCCGAGTGCATCCGCCAAGGTTGTTGAATAGGCACTAAGTGCCCTGCTGGCATACATTCCAGCAGCGTATTCTACAAGTGGAGTCATCGGCTGTGTCTATCAGGTCAACTACAGTCCCCAGGCAGTCCGCGATGCCCGGCGTGTACCCGCTGCTGGCCGTCGCCGCGACTATCGGCTTCATGGCCGCCAGTGACTACCTTGTCCAGGAAGGTACCTGGATTCCCAGAAACCTGCGGGCAGTCTATGACAATTTTACCCACGGCACCATAGCGGGGCTGCTAGCGGCCTTCACGGGGCGAGGCAGGGCCAGCGTGGGCCGGTTCCTGGCTGGGTACGTGGTGGGCGCGGGGCTGGACATTGACCATGCCATCGCCGCCCGGTCACTGAGGCTGGGTGCCATGCTGTCCCTGGGCGGCAGGCCCTTCAGCCATAGCCTGGCCTTTTCCGTGGCGACGGCCATAGCCGTGGGCGCGGTATCACGGCGCCCTTCATGGGCGTGGCTCGTCTTCTTCTCCCTGGCGTCCCACGTCATAAGGGACGCTGGGCTGAGCAGGGCGCCCATATTCTGGCCGCTGCCACCAGCACAACTGCCGGCCCTGGCCTACTACTCCGCCATCGCGGCCCTGGCGCTCATCTCCAGCACCATGCTCAAGCAGCGGCAGGCCAGGTAGGCATGGCCAGCGTCCACGAGGCCATGGAGGTGGATGAAGCATAGGCGGAAGCAACCACGCCAGCACGCCCGGGGCCGCACCCCGAGACGCAGACCCGCGCAAGACGATGGCCCACGGTGCCTTTCCTATTGAGGGACGCCTGACGCCAGGCCGCCTCCGCGCCGTGCTGGCGTCGCCAGTCGTCGTGTTCCTGGGCCTGGCGCTGACCATCGTGGGGCCACTCATGACGCCAGGCTACCTCTTCGCCCTGGACTCTCCCCTGGCACTGAACCAGG
This sequence comes from Dehalococcoidia bacterium, assembly GCA_034433305.1. Classification (GTDB taxonomy): domain Bacteria; phylum Chloroflexota; class Dehalococcoidia; order Lucifugimonadales; family DAOUAM01; genus DAOUAM01. The sequence goes on from DAOUAM010000082.1 coordinate 9,939, forward strand.
ACATCTCGGGCTACTTCTGGGGGACTTCTGACGGCGCCAGTGGCGTCTTCGCGGCCACCTACAACTCAGCGCCCATAGCCCTGGCGCTGAAGGCCCTGGACTGGCTGCTGCCCGGCTGGCTGGTGCAGCGCCTGTACCTGGTGCTGCTCTTCTGGCTGTGTGGACTGGGTGGCTCCAGGCTGCCTTACGTCAGAGGCCCGGCCCGCTACTACGCCGGAGTCTTTTACGCCGTAAACCCCTTCACCTGCATCCGGTTCGTCACCGGCCAGTGGGGTGTGCTGGGAGCGTACGCCCTGGCGCCCTTCGCCGTGGAGGCCTTCGTGGGCCTGCTGGAGCGGCCGGGCGCCAGGAACGCGGTCAGGGTGGCCCTGTGGCTCTCCCTCACAGGCTTCATGCAGGTGCACGGGCTGGCGCTGGCCCTGGGGCTGCTGGCTGTCCTCCTTGTCAGCAGGTGCGCCCTGGAGCCAGGCGCCGCCAGGCGCTGCGTGCCGGCGCTGGCCCTGGCGGCGGGGCTTTCCATGGCCCTCAACCTCTTCTGGGTGCTCAGGGCCGCACTGGCATCCGGCGGCGTGGCCGATGTCCTGCCCGTGGCCGAGCTGGACTACTTCGCGGCCAGGCCACCGCTGGCCGTGCTGTCCCTGCGCGGCTTCTGGCTCAGCAGCCGCTACGTTGACCCGGCCAGCGTCGTCCCTGGCTGGTGGCTGCTACTCCTGGCGGCGCTCTATCTAGCGGCCCTGGGGGCGGTGGCGCTGCTGCGGGACCATGCGCTCCGTTGGCTGGGCGTGGCCCTGGTGGCTGCCCTGCTGCTCTCGGCGCTCCTGGCCGCCGGGCCGGGGACAACGGCCATGGCGCCCCTGTTCCGGCTAATGTGGGAGCACGTGCCGGGCTATGCGGCCTTTCGGGACTCTCACAAGTTCGTGGCGGTGCTGGCCCTGGGCTACGCCTGGCTGGGCGCTCTCGGCTTGCAGGCCGCCTCAGCCCGTCTCGGCGAAGTCGCCCGGCCCCTGAGGACCGCCAGGACGGCGCTTCCGGCGGTGGCGGCGCTTGTGCCGGTGGCCCTGGGGCTGCCGGTCTTTGGCGCCTGGGGCCAACTCCGGCCGGCGGACTACCCTGGCGACTGGCACCAGGCGCGCGCCATCCTCGACCGCGACGGCGGGGACTTCGCTGTCCTTTACCTTCCCTGGCACATGTACATGGACATGCCATGGCTGGAGAACCGCTGGCGGCGAGTCGCCAACCCTGCGCCGGCCTTCTTCGCGCGGCCGGCCATCTACGGCGACAACCTGGAGATCGCGCCTGTCTCGTCCGATAGCACCGACCCCGTCAGCGCCTACATAGAGTCCCTGCTGGAGCGGTCGGACACCCTGCGCCACTTCGGCGCCCACATCGCCCCGCTGAATGCCAGGTACGTCGTCCTCCTGCATACCGCCGACTACGACTCCTATAACTTCCTGGGGCGCCAGACTGACCTGGAGCCTGTCCTGGAGGGGCAGACCATCTCCCTTTTCCGCAACCTGAGTTACGCCGGCGGTGCGTACAGCGTTAATCAAGTTGTGAATGTACGTGACTGGTCGCAGTACCTGGAGCTTTCTTCCGGCAGCGCCGGCCCGGCGGGCACGCTGTACCTGCTGGGCGGCGAGGCCTTGCCGGCCAGCTCTCAGGCGCCGGCTGGCATGGGTAGCAGGGAGGGCGTCCCTCTGGTCCGGCGAAGCCCTGTATCCTACAGGGCCAGCGTGGCCCAGGAAGGCTACCTGGTCTTCCCGCTGCCCCAGCACGTCGCCAGGGAGGGCTGGACCTACGAAGGCAGGCCAGCGCTGCTGCATCTGGGCCTGACGCCGGCCTTTCCGGTAGGCCCGGGCACTGGCACCATCTCCTACTCCCGGTTCTACCAGCGCGACCTGCCTGCCTACGCCCTGGCCGTCGCAGCCCTGGCCGTGGCTTTGGCCGCGTGGCTGAAGGGCCGGGCCAGCGAACAGAGGAAACAGCACCTGTGTTGAAGACAGGCTTGAGACTGGCGATGGCCGTGGCCATAGTTGGCGCCATCATCTGGGCAAGCGGCCCAAGAGACCTGGCCCGGGCCGCCCACCTTGGCGTGGCGCCGGCCGTCCAGGTGCTGGCCATGACTGGCCTGCTGGCCCTGGCGTCCTCGTGGCGCTGGCGGCTTGTCCTGGCGCGCTTCGACCCGGCTGGCGCCTACCCGCTGTTCTCCATCTTCAGGGTGGTGATAGTGGGGCTGGTGCTGGGGCTGGTGGTGTCCCAGGATGTGGGGTCAGCAAGCTCCCGCATAGCCTACCTGACGCGCGACCGCCGGATACCTCTGGCCCAGGCTGGCTACTCGGTGCTGCTGGACCGCTGGCTGGACCTGCTGGTGCTGGCGGCGCTGGCGCCGGTGTCGGCCCTGTTCCTGGCCAAAGTCCTGGGGGCTGGCGTGGCCCTGGCCCTCCTGGGCCTGGCCGCCGGCGCGCTGCTGGCCCTGAGCTTCCTGTGGCCGTCATCCCTCACATGGCTGCTGTCCACGGGCTACTCGGCGGCGTCGGCGGCCTTGAGGCGCCTCCTGCGAAGGCGGGGGGGCGCGCTCCAGCCGGTCACCGCGACCATGAGGCTGGGCCGCCGGCAGCTTGCCCTGGCGGTCGCCCTCAGCCTGGCGCGGCTGGTGGCTGTCACGCTCAGAGCATGGCTGGTGGCGCTGGCCCTGGGCACAGGAATCTCCTTGGAGGAAACCTTCCTGCTGGTCCCCATCGTCCAGGTGGCGCTCCTGGTGCCGCTGACTCCCGGAGGGCTGGGCGTTTACGATGCTGGCTGGTACGGGGCCTTGCTATCGCGCGGTGTCGCCGGGGCCGATGCCCTGCCCTTCGTCCTGCTGCACCGGGTGCTGAGCACTGCCGCGCTGCTGGCCATCGCCGCCCTGACCGAGGCCGCCTGGCATCTGGGCAGGCTGGTGCGGCGGCCAGCCGCCGGCACAGGTGGCGATGGGCCATGAGGCCCTGGCTGCTGCCGCGCTGGAACTGGACGGACAGCCTCCTGCTGGTGGCGCTGGCCGGGCTGCTCGTGGTCCGCTACCTTGTGCTACGCCCCTTCGAGGTGGTGGGGGCCGATAACGCCAACTACCTGCTGACGGTGAGGCAGGTCTCTGGCAGCGACCCCAGCGGGCTGGGCCTGCTACGGCCACCGCTCGTTGGCCTGCTGCTCAAGCCCTTCGTCGAGCTGCTGCCCGCCACTGTCGCCCTCAAGGCCGCTGGCATCGTATCCTCTCTCATCATCGCCCTGCCTTTCTTCAAGCTCAGCCAGCGCGGCCTGAAGCCTCTCCTCCAGGGCTATGAAGTGGTGGCGCTGGTGGCGACGCTGGGTTTCGTCTCCAGCTACCAGTTTGCCTCCATGCTGGCCTTTGGCTGGCTGACCTTCCTGGGCATCTTCCTGGTGCTGCTGCTCATGGTGAAGGCGCTGGACCTGTGGGAGCGCCCCAGCAGGGCCAACGTGGCCGCCTTTGCCGTGACCATGCTCCTCGTAGCCGCGACCCACCAGACGACGCTGCTCATGGCGGGGGTGATGGTGGCCTGCGCCCTGGGTGGGCTGGGCCTGTCGGCGCTGCGGGCAGCGCGCCGGGATGTCTTCCTGCCATTCCTGCGAGGAACAGGCGCCGCCGTGGTGCTGGGCGGCCTGGCCTCGCTGCCGCTGGCCCCGCTCTACCTGCGACATGCAACTGACTACACCACGGAGCAGTGGCCCACCTCGGCCCTTGCGCTGGACTACTTCAGCGGGCAGGTGAGCTTCTTCTTCCACGACGCGCCCCGCGCGTGGGTGTTCGCCGCGTGGATGGCAGTGGTTGGCCTGGTGGCGGTAACTCGCCGGCAGGGGCCTGCCCTGGCCGCCTGGACAGCGGGCCTTGCCGTTGGCCCGGTGCTGACGACCATAACGGCCATGGACATCTCCAACCGCGCGTGGATGTTCATTTACGCGCCCCTGTGGCTCCTGGCGCCGGCGGGCGTGGCCTGGCACCTGCAGGAGCTGAGCGTGTACCTGGGCAGGCGTCCCGGCTGGACGCGCTGGGCCAGCGCCGTCCCGCTGGCAGGCTGCCTTGTCCTGGTGGGCCTGATGGCTGGCTACCAGTTTTACCTGTACCCCAGGCGCCTGGCCGAGCAGGCCGAGACCCACTCCAGCCTGGACGCCGAGGCCCTGGCGGCGGCCCGCTGGGCTGGCGACACGCTGCCGGCCGGGAAGCCGGTGGTCGCCTATCCCTTCAGCCTGGGCTGGTGGCTGGAAGGCGCCGAGGGCCTGACGGCCTTCGAGATCGGCAGCTTCCCGCGCAAGAGCCAGGCCATGCAGTCGGACATCGGGCAGGCTGTGGTATCGGGCGACCATGTCCTGTTCAACGGCAGCACCGGCCTGGCGTGGGCCTTCCCGGCGGACGCTCCCGGTGACCCTCAGTTGCTGGTGCGCACCGGCAAGGAGTACCAGACCTCGGCCTACTTCGACGACGCCACGGCCATGGTAGAGCTGGACCAGGGCGGCGCGGCGCGGGCCGTGTCCCTGGCCGACATCCCGGCCTCCCTGGACGTGCAAGACGACGGCCAGTCGGCCACCGTCACCCGCCGCTTCCAGTCCGAGGCCCTGGAGGTTGTGCAGACCACTCTGATGGGTACCGGGCGGTGGCAGGTGACGGTGTCGTACGCCTTCACGGCCCGGCAGGGAGGCATCAGGCAGGTGATAGTACCCCTGCGGTTCAACGACTTCCTCACCCAGTCCGTGACCAGCCAGGGGCTTCAGGCGGAGGCCATACACGTCGGCCAGGACCACAGCTTCGCGGTGCGCGTGGTACGCGAGGCCATCACCAGCGAGGCATCCGGCGCGTCAGTAGAGGTACGCCAGCCCGACGATTACACCCTGGAGTTCGTCCTGGCGCCCCAAGGCCCGGCGACCTCGCTGCTGCTCTCCGTCCACTTCGAGTTCGAGGGCGCCCTGCCGGCCGAAGCGCCGGTCAGCCACGTCAACACTCTCACAGCGCTGCGCGACTACGGGATTTCCGCCCTGATGGTGGATGAGGCACCGGTGAACGGCCTGGTGCCGCTGTCCTCGGCCCAGCTACAGTGGCTGGAGTCAAGCCCCTACTATCGCAGGGCCTACCAGAGCGGCAGGCTCTCGGCCTTCCAGGTGGTAGCCGGAGGCGGCCCGGGGCCATAATACCGACTCTGCTAAAGACGGCGGTAAGTCCCTTCTCCCCTGGCGGGCTGACAGGAGTAGGTGCTTTCCTTCAGCACGCCTGTACAGTGCGGCAAAAGCCTGTGCAGTCATAAGACTCGGAGCGTTGTATGCAACGCCCCTATGGGCTGGTGGCGCGTCCGGGAAGGGAGGCGCCCTCCACAGCAGGCACCTGTGCCGACACGCCGGCCGCGCCCAGCAGAAAGGACTCCAGCCTGTCCACGTTGCGCTCCCAGTCCATGTCCTCGGCCCTGGCACGGGCGGCCTGCCCCATGGGGCGCAGACGCTGTGGTTGGGCCAGCAACTCCTGCACCGCGCGGGCCAGCGAGGCAGCGTCGCCGGGCGGCACCAGCAGGCCCGTGCGGCCCGGCTCCACCACCTCCTCAGGCCCACCGGAGCGCGTAGCTATGGCTGGTATGCCGCTGGCGAAGGCCTCCAGCAGCACCAGGCCAAACCCCTCGCCTGTCAGGCTGGGCAGGACAAAGACATCGGCGGCGCGGTAGTAGTCGGGCAGCAGGCCATCGGGGATGAAGCCGGCCAGGCGGACGTTGCGCAGCCCGTGGCCCTCGATGTACCGCTCCATGGCCGTCCGCTCCGGGCCAGTGCCCCCGATGACGGCCAGGATGTCTTGCCTTTCCCTCAGCAAGCGGCATGCGTCCAGAAGGGTGTCCAGACCGTTGCGAAAGACCAGGCGGCGCACAGTGAACAGCACCAGCCGGTCCGACGGCAGCCCCAGCCTGGCCCTGGCCTCCTGACGCTCCCGCTCCGACGCGGCCGGCGTGAAGCGCCGGGTGTCCACGCCATTGTAGAGCAGATGCACCGGCCTGGGGCCGGCCAGCCGCTGGACGTAGGCGCGGGTGTGCTGGCTGATGGCCAGGAGCGTCGTCGCCGAGCGCAGGGCGAAACGGCCCAGGGTGGCATCCAGCAGGCCCTCGGCCAGCGACCAGGGCGGCCTGTACCGCACGTAGGGATGGTGCTGGAGCAGCACCAGGGGCTTCCCGGTGGGCCTGGCCAGGGCCGCGCTGGCGACAGTCCCCAGGAACACGTGGCTGTGGGCCAGCACCACGTCGTGGGAGGCCGCCAGCCGCCGGAGCAGCGGCAGCAGGCCCGGCGAGAACAGCGGGTAGGGTATGCCGCGCCGCTCCAGCAGGTTGGCGGCCCTCACACGGTATATAGCGCAGCCGTCCTCGCGGACAGCAGGCGGGTCTCCCCTCAGCCGCGAGGTAACCACCGAGACCTGGTGGCCCCTCTGGGCCAGCCTGCGGGCCTGCTCCAGGGCTACCCGTTCCACTCCCCCACGGTGGGGGTGCCAGTAGTGGGTGACAACCAGTACCTTCATGCTCCGCTCCAGGCCGCCTACCGCTGAGGGTGCAGGTAGCCGATGGAGGCCACCTCCAGTCTGTTTACTGAAGGGCTGGCCGTGGCTTCTCCCAGGGCCGAGATGTGGACCCTGACCACGCGGGAGAAGTCGAAGCCGTTGTCCTTGCGCGTGGCGTCCCCGCGACGGATGTCCCATCGCTGCCAGCCGTTATCTCCGAAGACCAGGCCGCTGGCCTGCCGCTGCCACGCCCAGCGTCTGCCCTCGGCGTCCTCCAGCGCCAGGGAGAGGGTCTGGATGCCCAGGAGCGACTGCCAGCGGAAGCTGGCCATTATCCACTCCAGGCCAGACCAGTCCGCCGGCGCTGGCGCGGTGAAGATGAGCCCGCCCCACTTGCTCGCCTCCATCTGCACCTGGGCGGAGACTACGGCGCTGCTCACCCCTTCAGCGGGGCCGGGCTGTATGCTGCTGGCCCGCAGGCCAGTCCACAGGCTGGCGTCCAGTATGGCAAGCTCGCTGCGCTGGAGCGGAGGAGGCACGCTGGCCGTGCGCGCCAGCGCCTCGTTGGCCTCAAAGGCGCTGCTGTCCAGGGCGTAAACAGCGATGTCGTCCTGAAGGTACACCAGGTCGAAGGCCGGCGAGGCGTCCAGCCGCTTCAAGGTGGAAATGGACAGCGGGTCCAGGCGATGGAAGGGCCGCCTGTCCACTACCACGTGGGTGATGCGGTTCTCCTGGGCCAGGGCGCGCGCCTCGGCGTAAGCCGGCTCTGGCGGCAGGCGGATGTCCAGCGGCAGGGCCTGCCCCGACTGCGTGCGGATGCTCTCCACCCTGCCCTTCACGCTGAGGCTGAACTGGCTGGCCGATGGCCTGAGGGTGGCCTGCACCGGCTGGTCACTCAGGCCGCCCCTGGGCCTGGGGTTGCCCAGCGCCGACTCCAGGCTGGCGCCAGTGGCTTCCAGACGCAGCACGCTGATGGTCTCGTATGTCTGGCCGCTATGCTCTCGCGCCCGGTGCATGACCCGGAAGGCGTGCGGCTCCTCCAGGGGAGTGACCTCCACGACGTTTTCCAGGTGGACTGGCAGGGTGAAGGCGACCACCGGCTGCCCGCCATCCTGGAAGCTGTAGGTCACGCTCCACTGGTAGCCTCCCGCCGCAAGGTCTGTTGTCTGGCTGCCCATCAGGCCGCCGGCGCTGAACCACTTGATGAGCCTGGGTGTGCCAGAGGCCGAGGCGGCCTCCACATCCCTCGCCATCTGGCCGAGGCTGAACCTCCGCTCCGCTATGCCGTACTCCAGGACTGAGATAGCTGCCTCGCTGTCGTCCAGGTACAGGTAGGGCGCGCGCTCGCCGCCTGGTAGCGTCACCCAGACCTGGGGCGTCCCTGGCGCCGGGTCGGGGTAGCTGTCGCCGGCCACCAGGTAGCCGTTGGAAATGGAGTAGTTGCCAATGAGTACCCGCTCGGCCATGGCGGACTGCTGGTTCTGGGCCTTGTTGCCGAAACGTCCCACCTCCCATGTGTCGCGGCCAGCGGCCCCCTCGATCCACCAGCCCAGGCCAAAGGGGAAGGCGATGGCCCTGGCATCAGGCGGCGTGTTGGCGGCCATGAGCCAGGCCGCCTCGATGTGCCTGGCCTCCACCATGTTGTAGAACCTCATGGCGTTGCCAAGCTGGACGAAGAAGTCGCTCCTGAAGCCGGTCAGCACCACGGTGCCCACAGCCCCGACGGCCAGGCCCAGCAGCAGTATGCCCTGCTGCGTCGCCAGGGCTGGGGCGGTGGCGAACTGCTGGATGCCAGCGGCGGCGGCCACCGAGCCCAGCGCCCAGATGGGCAGGTAGGAGTAGTACAGCGCCCTCTGGCCCATGCTGTCGCTGACGGCGTTGAGCAGCAGTGGCACCAGCAGCAGCGAGCACAGCAGCCAGGCGTGTAGCCTTCCGGCCGGCCGCTCACCGTCCCGGGCGATGGCCACCGCTCCCAGCAGGGCAAGCCCCATGGCCGTGAGCCAGAACCAGATGCCCGGCTCGCGGTAGAACCAGGCGAGGCTGGCCCAGAGTCCGCCGATGCCCTGGAAGCCCAGCGATGTGAACCGGCTGTCGGTGCCGGCCCGCAGGGCGTTGTAGATGGGCACCAGTGGCAGGCTGAGCAGGGCGGCCAGGACTGCCGACTTCGCCAGGAACAGCACCGCCACCCTCTCCCTGAGCAGCAAAGCGCCGGCGCCGAAAAGGCCCAGCCACAGGACCACCAGGACAGCGGTAAACTGGTGTGTGCCCAGCACCAGCGTCGCCGTTACGGCCAGGAGCAGCATCCAGCGTTTGCCTCCATCCTGGACGCCTCGCATCACCGCCATGGCGACGAGGGGTATAAGCGCCATGCCCAGGAAGGATACCCAGCCAAAGACTAGCATGGTGGCGAACATGTGGCCCAGCAGGTAGCCCAGGCCGCCAAAGAGCGACACCACGCCGGCCACCGTGTCCTTGCCGACCAGCGCGCGGATGAGCCGGTAGCCTGTGAAGCCCATGAGGAGCCACACGGCAACCGCCGCGGCCCTGGTGGCCGTGACCAGGGGCATGAGCGCGGTGAAGAGCTTCAGGGGGACTGCGATGAGGGGCGGTCTCAGCAGGCCCAGGCCCGTGGGGTCATCTCCGAAGACCTGGCGCATGGTCAGCAGATAGTTGCCGATGTCCACCCCCAGCACGCCGGAGATGCTCCCCACGGCCTTCCACGTGATGATGAACAGCACACCCGAGAGGGCCACGAAGGCCACATCGTAGATGTCCACCCTGCGGGCCAGGGCCGAGAGCAGTAGCAGGCCGTAGTAGCCCAGGTCCTTGAAGAACTGGGCCAGCGAGAACTGGCCCGAGGCTTCCATAGCAGTCAGCGGGTCAGGCCTGGTCCGCAGCATATGCCAGCCTTCCGCACGGTCTTCAGCCGCGCATGCTCATTATCCCTGCGTCCATCATGCCGCCTCCTGCTCCAGCACCATGTCAGGGGACTCGGCCAGACGGGGGTACTCCCATACCCTGGCCGCTGTCCTGACCAGCTTGGTACCCGGGCCTATCAGGGCCTCGGTGTAGGAGCGCGTGCCCGGGTTGTTGGACACGGCATAGATGTAGTCCTCGGGCGTGCGCAGGGCACGGCCCCTCCAGCCGGCCGGAGGGTTGACGCCCAGCAGCCCCAGCAGATGGGGCGCCAGGTCCAGGTGCTGCACGATGCCACTGGTCACGCCCGGCCCGATGCCAGGCCCGGCCAGGATGAGGGGCACCCTCAGGAGCTGCTCCCATACACCGTTGTGATGGTAGGAGGAGTGCTCCCCGAATAGCTGGCCGTGGTCGCTGGTCAGGACCACCAGCGCATCGGGCGGGAGGCGCTTCAGGAGCCGGGCCAGGTTCCTGTCCACGTAGCGCAGCGCCTCCCTGTAGAGACTCACCAGGGTCTCGTGGTGCCTGGCGCCTTCGCCCCGGATGGGCGCCCACGCCGCCTGCCGCTCCTTCAGGCCTCGGTGCCCGGGAGGCAGAGTGGGGAAGTGGGCGTCCATGTAGTGTACCCACAGCAGGAAGGGCCGGGCCTGGCCAGCACTCTGGCGGCTGGCCAGCCAGTCCAGGGCCTGCCGCGTCACCCTGTCGGCGCCCGGGTAAGGGCTCCAGGGCATGCGGTGGGCCATGCTGCGCAGGGCGCCCCTGAGCCGGCCGCCCGTGAGCTGGTCCACCAGAGAGCCGGGCTGGTTGTCCAGGTAGGTCTCGAAGCCCCTGTGGTAGCCGTACCTGCGGCCCAGGTAGGGGTTCCCGCCCACGAAGGCAGCCGTCTCGTACCCGGCTGACTGGAGGGCTTCTGCCAGCGTGACGTCCTCGGGCTTCAGGGCGTACTCCGAGTCCACGTCCACGCCGGGATTATGGGCGAAGGGATAGGCTGGCCGGGAGGCGAAGATGGCGGGGAAGCTGTCGGGTGTGCCGCAGCCGTTGGAGTAGGCTGCGGCGTATACCAGCCCCCGCCTGCCCAGGCCGCACATGGAGGGAGTGACGCCCTCGGCCACATAGTCCGCCCGCATGCAGTCCACGGTGATGATGGCAAGGCTTATCCTGTCCGCCATGGCTGATTGCTCCTCCTAGACGTAGTTGGGGGATGGCTTTGTCCCCGGCTCGGCGACCTGCTCACTGGCCGCGGCGGGTATCCTCATGCCCAGCAGACTAAGGAAGAAGGAGGAGAAGACGGTCTGAGCGCCTATGACCACCAGGGTAAGCCCGAACAGGGCAGGCCGCCAGACGTTGGTGGCGTCGAAGCTGAAGTCAAGCTGCACCCATCTCATCACTATCCATAGCAGCAGGGAAAGCCCCCCCGCCGTGGCCAGGGCACCGGCCAGCAGGCCCTTTTCGAGGGTCAGGTGGCGCTGGCCCCAGCGTATCAGCGGGTCATTGTGCAGTATGCCCAGGGACAGGGCCAGGGTGCGCCCGTACACGCCCAGGGCCGCCACCTGGAACCCCAGGATGGCGAGCAGGCTGCCTATGACCATGTAGTGCATGTCGAAGGTCTGGCCGGCAATCTGCAGCTTGCCCCAGACCAGGGCCAGCAGCACCAGCATGCCCGTCGCCAACATGGCTGCGCCCGGGATGAAGAACAGATGGGTAGGACTCCACAATAGCATGAACCTGATGTGGCGCCAGCCATCGGAGAAGGTCCGCAGCTTGGACTCGCCCTTGCGTGGCCGGTAGGGTATGGGCAACTCGCAGCTACGCAGCCCGGTCCTGGCCGCGCGGAAGATCATCTCCGAGGCGAACTCCATGCCGGGGCTTGCCAGGGACATGCGCTTGACCGCGTCCCTGGTGAAGGCCCTCATGCCGCAGTGGGCATCGGAGAACCTGGCACCGCTGAGCCTGTTGAGCATCCACGTCAGCAGCGGGACACCGACGTAGCGATGCAGGAAGGGAATGGCCTCGCCGGAGGTCTCGCCCCGAAGGCGGGAGCCGTTGACGAACTCGTGGCCCTCCCGCAGCCGCTGGAGGAACTCTGGCACCAGGGAGAAGTCGTAGGTGCCATCGGAGTCGGCCATGATGATGTACTTGCCCTGCGCCTCCCTGAAGCCGCGCAGATAGGCGTTGCCGTAGCCTCGCCTGGACTCCTGGACGACCCGTGCGCCGGCGGCCCTGGCCAGGTCTGGAGAGCCGTCAACGGAGCCGTTGTCCACCACCAGGACCTCTCCCCTTACGCCTGCTCGCTCGATGGCCTTCCTGGCCTCGCGCACGCAATCAGCGATGGCCTCCCGCTCGTTCAGGCATGGCATCACTATGCTCAACTCCACGTCCTGGGCCTCCGCTGTCAGCGCCGACTGGCCCTTTTCCCCACCCCTCAGATATGCATATTCCTGAGGTCTAGCCGTGGTCATATACTCACCTGCCTGCTAGTGTGCGACACGAAGTAGATGCCCAACGTCATCAGAGGACTGGGACCGCCTCGCTCCTTGCCGATGGAGGCAGCCCATTTATGTGGTACCAGTGACAAATTGTTCCTGGGACTTCCACATGACACCTCCTGGTCTCAAAGGCCAGCCAGAGGACTCTGGAGCCTTGATGATGTCATGTGGGACGTGTGCGCGGGGTGTAGGCAGGGTTAGCCCTGAGGATGCGATGCGATGGCAAAGAGTGTGGGGTAAAAATGCGCCCTGGCGACGCTGCGCTGTCACTGGCGCGGCGTGGGGGCCAGGTGGGGACAAAGGATAGGGGGCAGGGTGAAAGTCCGCTGACACCTGGGGGATGGAGCTTCATCAGTCTTCACCTGCTGCTCATGGGGAGCGCCGCACCGCTCCCCATGCTGTTGCTTGCTATTGCCGGTCCTGTATGGAAATCAGGGCCTGTGGAGGCCCAGCCAACGTGGTCTAGTCTTTGTCCTTCCCTCTCGACCGCCCTCCGCCGCCAGCGTCATTGTCGCCGCCGTGGCCCTTGTCCTTGCCTCTACCCTCATCCTCATCATCGTCCTTGTCCTTCTTGCCAGGCGGGCCGGAGTGGTCGTGTTTGTCGTCGCCGTAGCCCCACCCGGGGCGCGTGTCGCCAAAGGCAGGGCCTCTATCTCCCTTCTCGGCATCGGGGCTAGCGGCGATAACACCCGTGGTTACCAGGACTGTTGCCAGCGCGGCTGTGACAAAGCCCGCCAGTATCGCCGGCGACCGGAGCATTGCCATTACCCTTCTCATTACTCGACTCCTTCAGCTTCCACCGAGGGCCATGCCCAGGTAAACTGCTAGAGATAAAGCCATGATTGCAGCAGAAAGATGTTGGTTCAATGTTTGTCTGGTATGGCCTCGGTTTGAGTTCCGCTGGTGGGGCCTGTGCGCAGGGTTTGCTGGCCGTTTGTGGGCCTTTCGGCCCATGCACCGGTGGGACCGTCCCCTGGATGGCCCGCAGACTCCACCATTCCCGTTCTTTCACCATGACTAACGCCTGTGTTCACCATTTTGTTACAGAATTGTGCTCGTTGTGACCGCTACCACTTGGGCCTGAATGGCGGACCTGGCCTGCTGGCATGAGGTATCATAGAGGCGGAGGAAAGCGTCATGAGTACAGCGCAGAGCAGGCCCAGGCTGGGCATAACGGCCACAACCCTGGAGGCAGCCCGGCCCTACGCCGACGCCGTGGCCGAAAACGGCGGCGAGCCGCTCATAGTCCTGCCTGAGCACGCGGCCAGGCCGGAAAGCGTCCTTGCCCAGTTGGGCGGCCTGCTCTTGAGCGGCGGCCCGGACCTGCACCCACGCTGGTACAACGGCGGCCCAGGCCCTGCCGGCCACTTCAATGACGGGCGCGACGCCCTGGAGCTGTCCCTGGCCCGGGCGGCACTGGAGCTGGACATGCCGGTGCTGGGGATTTGCCGTGGCATGCAGGTGCTCAACGTGGCCCTGGGCGGCACGCTGGCCCGGGCACTGGACGGGCATGGCCCCGCCGATGGAGTGTCATCCTACCACCGCATCTTTATTGCGCCGGGGAGCAAGCTTGCCGCCACTATAGGCTCTGGTGGGTTCGTGAGGGTCAACAGCCGCCACCACCAGGGTGTGAGGGAGGCCCACAAGTCATCGCTGCTGCTGGCCTCGGCCTACTCCCTGGAGGACGGTGTCATCGAGGCGCTGGAAAGCCCGGAACATCGCTGGGTGATAGGCGTGCAGTTCCACCCGGAGCGGCGCGGCGAGCTACCAGGCGAGTTCGAGAGGCTCTTCGAGGCCCTGGTGCATTACGCCGGGGAATTCTCGGGCAAGAGCGGATTTTCGTAGGCGTCCGGGCAAGCTGCTATGGTATAATTAGAGAGTGATTATGGCTTTCGTCGGCTGACCCGGTCCAGACGTGGGCTTATTGTGACTTTTGCCTCGCCGATTGCCTTTCCTCCTCTTGGGTAGCACCGTGGAACAGCGCCCAGCCGCTATTCGGCCACCCCCCCGGCCAGGCGGCGTGATGGCCGTGAGCAGACGTGACCGGACAGAGGCCCCAGGCCCCTTGCGACAGCAGCGCCTGATACCAGCCTTCCATCAGGCAGCACTTCAGGAGTCGTGAATGGTTACCAAGACCGAGTTCGGCTTTATACGACCGACCCAGATCGAAGATGAGATGCGTAGCTCCTACCTGGACTACGCCATGAGCGTCATCGTGTCGCGGGCGCTGCCGGACGTCCGCGATGGCCTGAAGCCCGTGCAGCGGCGCATCCTCTACGCCATGCACGAGCTGGGCATGCGGCCCACCTCCCCCTACAAGAAGAGCGCGCGCCTGGTGGGCGAGGTCCTGGGTAAGTACCACCCCCACGGTGACGCGCCTGTGTATGATGCCATGGTGCGCATGGCCCAGGACTTCTCCATGCGCCTGCCCCTCATTGACGGACAGGGCAACTTCGGCAGCATAGACAATGACCCGCCGGCGGCCATGCGCTACACCGAGGCCCGGCTCAGCGCCGTCGCCGAGGAGATGCTGGCCAACCTGGAGCAGGACACCGTTGACTTCATAGACAACTTCGATGGCACCCTGCGCGAGCCTGTCGTTCTGCCCGCCAGGCTGCCCAACCTGCTGGTCAATGGCGCTTCAGGCATCGCCGTGGGCATGGCCACCAGTATCCCGCCCCATAACCCCTCCGAGGTCTGCGATGCCATCGTTCACCTGATAGACCGCCCCGATGCTACCGTCGAAGACCTGATGCGCTTCGTGAAAGGCCCGGACTTTCCCACGGGCGCCATCATCATGGGGCGAGAGGGTATAAGGAGCGCCTACACCGCTGGCCGGGGACAGATCGCGGTGCGCGCCAGGGCGGAGATCGAGCCTGTGGGGCGCTCCGGCAGGATGCGCATCATCGTCACCGAGTTGCCCTTCCAGGTCAACAAGGCTGCCCTGGTGGAGAAGATCGCCAACCTGGCCAAGGAAAAGCGCCTGGACGGCATCTCGGAGGTCCGGGACGAGTCAGACCGCGAGGGCCTGCGGGTGGTCATCGAGCTCCGCTCTGGCACCCAGCCCAGGGTGATCCTGAACAACCTCTACAAGTACACGCCCATGCAGAGCACCTTCGCGGCCAACATGGTCGCGCTGGTGGATGGCACCCCCAGGACCCTGACTCTCAAGCAGGCTATCCAGTACTACATTGACTTCCGCCAGGAGGTCGTCACCCGCCGCTCACAGTACGAACTGAGAAAGGCCAGGGAGCGCGCCCACATCCTGGAAGGGCTGCGCAAGGCCATCAGCATGCTGGACCTGGTCATATTCATCATACGCAACGCCAGGGACGTGGAAGCGGCCAAGCAGGGCCTCATGGAGCAACTGCAACTGGACGACGTCCAGGCCCAGGCCATCCTGGACATGCAGCTCCGGCGTATCGCGGCCCTGGAGCGGGAGAAGCTGGAGGCCGAGTACCAGGAGCTTATGGCCACTATCCGGGAACTGGAGGAGCTGCTGGCCAGTCCGGCCAAGCTCCTGGCCGTGGTCAGGAAGGAGACGCAGGAGCTCAAGAAAAAGTTCGGCCAGCCACGCCGGACGGAGATCAGCGACGAGGACCACGACTTCAGCCGCGAGGAGCTGGAGGCCCACGAGCAGGTGGTGGTCACCCTCAGCCAGGCTGGCTACATCAAGCGCATTTCCGCCAACTCCTACCGGAGCCAGCACCGAGGCGGCAAGGGCGTGGTCAGCATGCACACCAAGGAGGACGACCCGGTCCAGCACATCCTGGTGGTGGATACTCACGACTGGCTCCTGTTCTTCACCAACAGGGGCCGCGTGCTGGCGACCAAGTCCTACGAGCTTCGGGCCGACACCTCGCGCAACACCAGAGGGGTGCCGCTGGTCAACATCGTCGCCCTGGGGGAATCGGAGCGGGTCAGCGCCATGATAGGCGTGCGGACGCTGGAGCAGGCCGAGGCCTACCTGGTGATGGCCACGCGCAACGGCGAGGTAAAGCGCATGCCCCTGGACGCCATAGCCTCGGTGACCAGCCGCAACTCTGGCCTCATCTCCATGGACCTGGAGCAGGGCGACGAGGTCGTGTCCGTCCGACTCACCACCCAGGACAGGGACGCCATCCTGGTATCCGAGAGGGGCATGTCCATCCGGTTCCCGGTGGCCGAGATACCTGTGCGCCAGAGGGCCGCCGGTGGCGTCAAGGGCATGGGCCTGCGCCCGGGTGACCGCGTGGTGTCCATGGACGTCGGCATGGCCGAGAGCCGGCTGCTGGTCATAAGCAAGCTGGGCTTTGGCAAGGTAACACCCCTCAGCGCCTACCGTCGCCAGGGCAGGGGTGGTGTCGGCATCAAGACCTTCAACATCACCAGCAAGACAGGCCCTCTGGCCGCCGCCGCCGTCATAGACGACTGCCAGGAGGTCTACGTCGTCTCGGAGCAGGCCCAGGTGCTGCGCACCAGCCTTTCCGAGGTCTCCAGCATGGGCAGGGCCACCCAGGGCGTCACCATCTTCAAGCCAGAGGCGGGTGATGCCGTGGCCTCCATCGCCTGCGTCAGAGACTTGAATACGTCCGACCATGGCAAGGAGCGCGCCGCCAGCGTCAACGGCAAGGCCGGGGGCCAGCTTGCCCTGGACGACTTTCTGGACACGGCTGACGCCGACGGCCAGGAAGAGGAAGAGTTGTGACGCGTTAGAGCGGGCAGGAGAAGCTCGTTTCCCTCATGAGCGGGGCGCGGCACGCACTGGCTGGCATCCAGGCGAAGCCGGCCCCCTCTCCGTCTCTCCCCCAGGTTGCACCCTCGGCCTCTGGGGCTGAGGTCGCCTCTTAGCATACCCCTTATAGCCGGCGCAAGTAGTCATCCAGGTGATAGCCTGAGGCCGGTAATGGCATGTACACTCTTCCCATTCACATCGGCAGCCTGATGGCCCTAACCTTCCGCTGGCATGGGCGTTCTACCCATTGATGGGGTGTGCCGTGGATATGTTCAAGCTGCTCAAGTCCCGGTCCCTTGCCCTGGCGCTGCTGGTGGTGACGCTGGCCGCCTGTGGCGCGCCGGGCGTTGTGACTCCTGTGCCCCAGGCCACGGTCTCAGGGTCCGGGAGCCTGCTGGTGGCAGGTCAGCCAACGTCCGTCGCTTCGCCGGCTGGCGTCACGCCCACGGCCCAGGTCACCGCCACGCCCACGGCTGCGCCATCGCCTGCCGCGCGGCAGGAGGCTACGCCTTCCCCCACCGTCCAGGCTACCCCCACGGCGGCTGCACCGGCGCCGCCGGCCGGTGCGCCGGAAGTGTCGGCCCTGGCCCAGGAGGCCATGGACAGGCTGACCGCCCTCACCGAGCAGATGAGCCCCAGGGCCAGCGCCACCGACCAGGAGAAGGCCGCCGCCGATTACCTGGTGGCCCAGTTCCAGGCCCTGGGCTATGAGGCCAGGCTCGAGCCTTTCACTGTGGAGCTTACCAGCGGCATGCTCAGCGTGGTCCCCTCCAGCCCGGAGACGCAGAACGTGGAGGTGCTGCCGCTGTCCCGGTCGGGCCTGGGGGACGCCACGGGCGAGGTCGTGTACGTGGGCAGGGCCATGGATGGCGACGTACCCTCTGAGGGCCTCCAGGGCAAGGTGGCGCTCATCGAGCGCGGCACCATAACATTCCAGGAGAAGGTGACGCGGGTGGCCGACGCCGGCGCCATCGCCGCCGTGGTGTACAACAACGTGCCAGGGCTGTTTGGAGGCGCGCTTTCAGAGATGGCCCCCATCCCGGTCATCGGCATATCCCGCGAGGGCGGCGAAGCTATCCGGGCGCTGCTGGAGCAAGGCAGCGTCCAGGCTGACGTCTCGGTGTCGGGAGAGGTCCGCGAGTCCAGGAACGTCATAGCCGAGAAGCCAGGTACGGCCGGCGATGGCAGGGTCGTGGTGCTGGGCGGCCACTACGACACCGTGCCCGGCGTACCAGGCGCCAACGACAACGGCTCAGGCACTGCCACGGTACTGACCATCGCCAGCGCCATCAGGGACAGGTCCTACCCCTTTACCATCCGGTTCATGGCCTTCGGCTCGGAGGAGCTTGGCCTGCATGGGAGCAGGGCCTACGTGGGCGGCCTCACTGAGGAGGACAGGCAGCGCCACATAGCCATGCTGAACTTCGACGCGCTGGGGACCAGCACTGTCACAGGTGTGCTGGGCAGCGATGGCCTGATAGAGGACGTGCGGCAGGCCGCCGAGAGGCTCGGCATACAGGTCCAGCGCCACTTCTCGCTGGGCAATGCCTCCAGCGACCACGCACCCTTCCTGCAGGCGGAGGTTCCGGCGGTGTTCTTCCTGGGGGACGACTTCTCTCGCATCCACACGCCGGAAGACAGGCTGGAGTTTGTGGAGCCGGAGCTTATGGGCAACGCGGCGGCGCTGGCCATTGCCCTGCTGGACTCCCTGTCCAGCAGCTAGCCAGTCACGTCCAGCGCCTCGTAGAGCTTTTCGCGGGCGACCTCTCGCTGCTCGCTTCTGGCCAGGTCGCGCAGCACCACGGTGCCCTTGCGGAGCTCCTCCTCCCCCAGAATGACCGCGTGGGTGGCGTTGATGGCGCCGGCATAGCGTAGCTGGCCCCTGAGGCTACGGCCAGCGGGCGCCAGGATGGCTTTGAGGCCCTTCCTGCGCAGCTCGGAGGACAGCCGCAGCCCCTCCAGCCTGGCGGCGTCGCCCAGGTGGGCCACCATCACCTTGCTGTCCCGATAGTCGGGCACCGGCACTTCCTGCCGCTTGAGGTTGACTATGACCCGCTCGATGCCCATGCCGAAGCCGATGCCAGGCGTCGGTGGCCCGCCCAGCTCCTGTATCAGCCCATCGTAGCGCCCGCCGCCGCTGATGGTGCTCTGCCGGCCCTCCACCGGCGGGGCTATCTCGAACACTGTGCGCGTGTAGTAGTCGAAGCCGCGCACCAGGCGGTGCTCAAGCTGGTATGGCAGCTCCAGCGCCTTCAGGTAGGTGAGCAAGCTGTTCCAGTGCTGCTGGCACGGCCCGCACAGGTAGTCCACGCTATGGGGCGCCCCTGCAATGACCGGCTGGCAGGTCTCCTGCTTGCAGTCCAGCAGCCGCAGCGGGTTCTGCTCCAGCCGCCGCTTGCAGTCGGAGCAGATGACGTCCACATGCTGCTGGTAGTATGTCCGCAGCGCCTGGACGTACCGCGGCCGGCACTGGGAGTCGCCGATGCTGTTGACGCTGAGGGACAGCCCCTTCAGGCCCACAGACTCCAGGAAGCGCCATGCCACCTCGATGACCTCGGCGTCAATGGAAGAGTCGCCGTCGCCCAGCACCTCGATGCCGAACTGGTGGTGCTCGCGGTACCGGCCCGACTGGGGCCGCTCGTAGCGAAAGACTGAGCAGAAGTAGTACAGGCGCACGGGCTGAGGCAGGTTGTGCATGCCGTGCTCCAGGTACGCCCGGCAGACCGGCGCGGTGCCCTCGGGGCGCAGGGTCAGCAGGTCGCCGCCACGGTCCTCAAAGGTGTAGGTCTCCTTCTCCACTATGTCGGTGACCTGGCCGATGCCGCGCACGAAGAGGCGGGCGTCCTCGAAGGTCGGCGTCTCTATGCGCTCGTAGCCGAACTGTGTCAAAATCTCCTGTGCCCTGGAGTAGAAGTACCGCCAGTACTTCTGCTCCTCAGGCAGTATGTCCGCTGTGCCTCTGGGCGCCTGGAACAAGGGCATGCTCCTTCAGGTCTCGTGTTGCTGGTGTGCTGAGTTGCCTCATCCCGGCCAACGAGGGCCGCTGGCCGTCTGGTGTGACGCAAGCGGTGAAACAGGTTACAGCACCCGGCCTCGTCTGTAAACCTCTTCCTTCAGCATGGTATCATAGCTTATCGGGACATGGCAGGGCACCTGCCGTTTCGCGTGTGCCGCTCCTGGGGTGTCTAGAGGGAGTTTGCGGCGCTGAGCGTGGTTATCTATACTGATAAACGGGGCCAGGAGTCAGGGTTACGGGCATCGAGCTAGCAAGGATGTATAGTGTGTTAGAGGCACTACTGGCCAAGGCACAGACGTACCTCCCCCAGGACAAGCTGGACATTGTCGTGGAGGCATACAGGTTCGCCGAGAAGGCCCACGACGGCCAGACCCGGCTGTCCGGAGAGCCTTTCATCGAGCACCCGCTCCAGACGGCCATGTTCCTCGCCGACCTGCGGCTGGACCCCAATACGCTGGCCGCGGCACTGCTCCACGACACCATGGAGGACTGCAACGTCAGCTTCGACGAGCTGGCGCGGAAGTTCGGGCAGGAAGTGGCCAGGCTGGTGGACGGGGTCACCAAGCTGACCAGGCGGGAGCTTATGGCGGAGGAGCGAGGCATCGCCGCCGCCTACATGCGCTCTGAGCACGACCTCGCCCAGGCGGCCAGCCTGCGCAAGATGCTGGTGGCCATGGCCGAGGATATCCGGGTCGTCCTCATCAAGCTGGCCGACCGGCTGCACAACATGAAGACGCTGAAGGCGCTGCCCCAGGAGCGACGCCTGGCCATCGCCCAGGAGACGCTGGACATCTACGCGCCGCTGGCCCACCGCCTGGGCATCTGGGAGATCAAGTGGCGGCTGGAGGACCTGGCCTTCCAGCACCTGAACCCGGAGGCGTATAAAGATACCTCCAGGCTCCTCAACGCCAAGCGGACCGAGCGCGAGGAGTACGTGCAGCGCGTCCGCGACATCCTGAAGGAGGAGCTGGACAGGGTAGGCATCGAGGCCGAGGTCACCGGCAGGCCCAAGCATATCTACAGCATTCACAAGAAGATCGCCAAGTACGCCGCCCAGAACAAGGACTTCGAGGACATCTACGACCTGTTCGCGCTGCGGGTCATAGTCAACGAGATCAAGGACTGCTACGCGGCGCTGGGGGTCATACATACCAGGTGGCACCCGCTGCCGGGCCAGTTCGACGACTACATCGCCAACCCCAAGGACAATATGTACCAGTCCCTGCACACCACCGTGCTGTGCGAGGAGGCCCGGCCGGTGGAGGTCCAGATCAGGACCCGCGAGATGCACTACGTGGCTGAGTACGGCGTGGCCGCCCACTGGCTCTACAAAGAGCACCACGCCACGGACATCAAGTTCGAGCAGAAGATGACCTGGCTGCGCCAGTTGCTGGAGTGGCAGCGGGACGTCAGCGGCGCCGAGGAGTTCGTAGAGTCCTTCAAGACCGATATCTTCCAGAACCAGGTCTTTGTGTACACGCCCAAGGGAGAGCTCAAGGAGCTTCCCATGGGTTCGACGCCCCTGGACTTCGCCTACCGCATCCATACGGACGTAGGCCACAGGTGCATCGGGGCCAAGGTCAACGGCAAGCTGGTGCCCCTGACCTACCAGCTCAAGAACGGCGACACGGTGGAGATCCTCACCAGCAAGGCAGTCCGTGGCCCCAGCCTGGACTGGCTCAACCCCAACCTGGGCTATATCAGGACGACCTCGGCGCGGGAGAAGGTGCGCCAGTGGTTCAACCGGCAGGAGCGCAGGGTCAACATCCAGCGTGGCCGAGACATCTTCAACAAGCAACTGCGCCGGCTGAACCCCAACATAGACGAAGAGGAAGTGGCGCACCTGATGAAGTTCGACACCACCGACGAGTTCTTCGCCGCCGTCGGCAGCGGTGCGCTGGCTATCACCCACATCGTCAACAGGCTGTCCCTCCAGGAGGTCAAGCCGCAGCCGGAGCAGCCCGTGGCCCTGCCGGCCACCGGCCCGGCCTCGGGCATCGAGGTGCTGGGCGTGGGCGATATGCTGACACGCATGGCCCGCTGCTGCAACCCGATACGGGGCGACGAAATCATAGGCTACATCACCCGGAGCCGTGGCGTCACCGTCCACAGGAAGAACTGCCCCAACATCCTGGCTGAGAAGGAGACCGAGAGGCTGGTCCAGGTAGGCTGGGGCAAGACTCAGACGCTCTACCCTGTCCGGATCAAGGTGGAGGCTTGGGACCGCGTGGGACTGCTGCGGGACATCACGTCCCTGGTGTCCGAGGAGCGCGTGAACATAGCCTCTTGCATCTCTGAGGAGTATGATGACATCAGCGTTATCTCGCTGACGGTATATATCAACGGCATAGACCAGCTCAGCCGCCTGTTTTCCAAGCTGGAAGGCGTGAAGGGCGTCACCAGCGTCAGCAGGGTCAACTCGGCCCCCGATGGCGCCGGTGGCGCGCCTCAGCGCGGCGCCAGGGCGCCAGCAGGCGGGAATACGTAATACTTCAGTGAGGAGGAGTCCCAGAGTTGTCTAGTGAAAAAGCAGCCCGGGTAGGGGAAAGACGGCGCGTACACAACCAGCCCCTGCGCACCAAGGCCAGGACTACCATCGCTAAAGCGCGGCGTCTGCTCGCCGCCAGAGACCTCGCGGCGGCGGAGCAGGCCGTCCGGGACGCCGTCGTGGCACTGGACAAGGCAGCCCAGAAGGGCGCCATCCACCCCAACAACGCCTCGCGTCGCAAGTCGCGCCTGATGCAGCAACTGGAGCAAGCCAGGGGCCGCTAGGTCGGCCTCCGGCGGCGTCCCTTTCCCTCATCTGCGGGCCGCTCCTGCAAGGCCATGCCGCCTGACGTTGAATGTCCCTTAAAGGTGATTGACAGCGCGGGCAATCCTTGGTACATTTAATCGGAACATTCGTGCTTTGCACTGGGGCCGTATCGCAACAAGGGGGATGGCAATGAAAGGGAGACTTTCACAACGACAGGAGCAGATACTGGACTTCATCCGGCGCTTCCTGGATGAGCACCAGTTCCCGCCAACGGTGAGGGACATCCAGGCGGGCTGCGGCATAAGCTCCACCTCGGTAGTGGACTACAACCTCAACATCCTGCAGCGGGAAGGCTATCTGCGACGCTTCCCGGAGGTATCGCGGGGCATCGAGCTGCTGGACGGCTGGCGCACCGGCTCCAGGCTAGAGCTGGTACAGGTGCCAGTCATGGGCAGCATCGCCGCAGGCGAGCCTCTACCAGTCCCTGGCTCCGAGTCCTGGAATGAGCCGCTGGAGACCCTGGACCTGCCGCCCTTCCTGACGAAGGGTAAGCAGGATGTCTATGCCCTGCGCGTGAAGGGCACATCCATGATTGACGCCTTCATCGCCGATGGCGACTTGGTGCTGCTGGAGCCTGCCACGGAGGCCGAGAACGGCGAGATGGTAGCTGCATGGCTCAAAGACCGGGACGAAGTCACCCTGAAGCGGTTCTACATCAAGGGCAACATGGTAGAGCTTCGGCCCGAGAACAGCACCATGCAGCCTATCATGGTGCCAGCATCCAGCGTGGCCGTCCGCGGGCGCGTCGTCGGCGTGGTGCGTACCCTTTAGGACGTGCCCCCCGCAGTAGGCTGCCATGCCTGGTCTCCATTGACCATTCACGCCCCGGGCGGTAATATGTAGGCGGAATAGTATGGCACGCAGGGGGTACAACATGCCTTTCCGGCTTGGACCCATGGAGCTGATAATAGTCCTGGTCATAGTGATGATAATCTTCGGCGTGGGCAAACTGCCGCAGGTTGGCGGGGCGCTGGGCAAGGCCATACGAGAGTTCCGCAAGTCCCAGTCTGACAAGGACGAGGCCGAGCAGGAGGCCGTCAACGGGGCCACGGTGCAAGCCTCCGAAAAGCGTGAGGCCCCGCGTTAGTCGTGCCAGGGCCTGGCAACAACCGGAAATAGAAGAAAGCCCCCGTACATCAGCCGGGGGCTTTCTTTTTCTGCTGGTCGGGGCACGTATGCTGCTTCACGCAGGCCACGCCTAGCGGGCAACGAGGGGCTGGCGGCACCCTGGGGGCCTCACCTGCCCTGCCTCATAAAGTCGGCGACGCGCTCGCCGATGAGCATGGCGGTAACGTTGGTGTTGGCGCGGATGCAGTCGGGCATGATGGAGGCGTCGGCCACCCGCAGGCCCTCCATGCCGTGGACGCGGCCAAACTGGTCCACCACGGCCAGGGAGTCCGAGGCCGGCCCCATCTTGCAGGTGCCCGAGATGTGGTGCATGGTGGCCACGCGGCCCAGCAGCCACTCGTCCAGGGCCGCGTCGGAGGCCAGGTCGGCATCGGTGGGGTCCAGGGGGCCGGCGGCCAGGTCCCCAAACTCGGCGCGCTGGAAAAGCTCCACGCACAGCCGCACGCCGTCACGCATGCGCTGGCGGTCGAAGCTGTCCTCCAGGAAGCGGTAGTCCAGGGACGGCTGTACGTCGGGGTCAGCGGACTGAAGGCGAAGCTCGCCGGCGCCCAGGGCCAGGTATATGGCGACACTCATCACCAGGGCGCTCCTGGCGGGCCAGAAGCGCATGACGGTAATCATGTCGTTGCGCAGGTGTGAGCCGGGCGCGGTGTAGCGCAGCGCCACCTTCTGAGGCCCCACGGACTGCGGCGGCACCGGCACGCCCTCCCGGTACCGCCAGAGCACGTGGACGGTGGGATGGTCGCGCAGGTTCTGGCCGACGCCTGGCAGGTCATGGGCCACCGGAATGCCCAGGCCCTTCAACTGGCTGGCAGGGCCGATGCCCGAGAGCAGCAGCAGATGGGGCGAGCCAATGGAGCCTGCGCTCAGGACGGTCTCATCCCCATACACCCTGAACGTCTGGCCGCCGCTCTCCACCTCCACGCCCACGGCGCGGCCACCCTCCAGCAGTACGCGCCGGACATGGCAGTTGGGCCGGATGGTCAGGTTCAGCCTGTGCCGGGCGGGGGCCAGGTAGCCGATGGCTGTGCTCCAGCGGATGCCATCGGGGTTGTTCAGCGGGTATGGGCCGACGCCAGTGGCCTCGGGGTGGTTGTGGTCGGGGTTGGGCGGGAAGCCGGCGGCAAGGCATGCCTGGTAGAAGGCCTTCTGGTCTAGCGTCAGGTCCTGCAGCTTGTGCCTGCGGACGATGATGGGGCCGTCCCTACCATGGAAGTCGTCACGGAAGTCCAGGTCCGTCTCAATCTTGCGGAAGAAGGGCAGGAGCTTCTGGAAGCTCCACTCGCTGTTGCCCCAGGAGGCCCAGGTGTCGTAGTCCTCGGGGATGCCGCGCAGGAACACCTGCCCGTTGATGGCGCTGGTGCCGCCTGTGACCTTGCCCCTGGGCACGGGCATTCTGAGGTTCCTGTCGGTAGCCTTGCCCACGAACTGCCAGTCATGCCGGGGGCTGATGACCAGGTCGGCGCCGGTGCCCCAGCCGAACTTGAGGTCGTCGGGCAGGCTGTCCAGGTCAGGATAGTCCGGGCCGGCCTCCAGCAGCAGCACCGAGCGGTGCGCGTCCTCGCTCAGTCGCGCGGCCAGCACCGCTCCCGCCGAGCCTGCGCCCACAATGATGACATCGTACTTCATGACTATGCATGCCCCCTGTGTTGACCTGTCCAGTCCTGTACCAGGACGTTTGCCAGAGGTTGATTACCCCTCCCTCAACAGACGTGACACACATTTCCCCGCAGTAGGCAGGGACTGTTCTGGCCCCCTCTGGACGCGTGATGCGCATGCCTGGTACTGCTGGCGGCATCTATGGCTACTTCCCCTGCTTTATGAAATCCGCGACGCGCTCGCCGATGAGCATGGCGGTAACGTTGGTGTTGGCGCGGATGCAGTCAGGCATGATGGAGGCGTCGGCCACTCGCAGGCCCTCCAGGCCATGCACGTGGCCGTACTGGTCCACCACGGCCAGGGAGTCCGAGGCCGGCCCCATCTTGCAGGTGCCCGAGATGTGGTGGCTCGTCCTGACCTCCCGTAGCAGCCACTCGTCCAGGGCCGCGTCGGAGGCCAGGTCGGCATCAGTGGGGCTTATGCGCTCCTGGATGATGTCCCGGTAGGCCTCGTGCTTGGCCAGCTCAAGGCAGATGCGCACGGCCTCCCGCAGCCGGCGGCGGTCGAACTCCTCCGTCAGGAAGTTGTAGTCCAGGTAGGGCTGCAGCCTGGGGTTGGGCGACCTGAGCCGCATATGGCCCGCGCCCACCGCCAGGTCCAGCGTGCAGACCATCATGATTCCGAAGGACTGCGTCGGGTCGCCGCCACGGGCGATGTCCTCGGTGGCAAAGGACACCGGGTGGATGAGCATGTCGTTGCGGAGGCTGGAGCCTTCGGCGGTGTAGCGCAGCGTGAACTGGAGCCTCGGCGCCGAGCCGTCCTGGACGAAGCCCTCCCTGGTGCGCCACTTGACGTGTACCTGGGGATGGTCGCGCAAGTTCTGGCCGACGCCCGGCAGGTCGTGGACGACCTGGATGCCCAGGCTGCCCAGGTGCGTGGCCGGGCCAACGCCCGAAAGCAGCAGCAACTGGGGCGAGCCTATGGCGCCGGCGCTCAAAATAATCTGTTCCCCGTACACCTGGGACTTCTCCCCACCGCTCTCCACCTCCACACCCACGGCGCGCCTGCCCTCGAACAGAATGCGGTGCGCCAGGCAGTTGGGGCGGATGGTCAGGTTCAGCCGGTGCCTGGCCGGGTCCAGGTAGCCTATGGCCGTGCTCCAGCGGATGCGGTTGGGATTGTTCATCGGCGTAGGCCCAACGCCCGTGGAGTCGGGGTTGTTGTGGTCAGGGCAGTCGGGGAAGCCCAGGGCGCGGCAGGCATCGTAGAAGGCCCGCTCGTCGGGCAGCCACTCATGGGGCTTGAAGCGCCGGACGATAATAGGGCCGCTGGCGCCGTGGAAGTCGTCCTGGAAGTCGGTGTCCGTCTCTATCCTGCGGAAGAAGGGCAGGAGTTTCTGGAAGGCCCACTCGCTGTTGCCCCAGGAGGCCCAGGTGTCATAGTCCTCGGGCACGCCCCGCAGGAAAATCTGGGCGTTGACGGCGCTGGAGCCGCCGGTGACCTTGCCCCTGGGCACCAGCATGGGCCGGGCCTTGTCGGTGGCCCTGGCGACGAAGGTCCAGCGGTGCCTGCTCAGCAAGGCCAGGCTCTCCTGGCGCGTCCGGATGGGGCCATAGCCGTACTTGACGTCGTCGGGCAGGCTGTCCAGGCCCGGGTAGTCCGGGCCGGCCTCCAGCAGCAGCACCGAGCATCGCGTGTCCTCGGTCAACCGCGCCGCCAGAATGGCCCCGGCCGAGCCAGCGCCGATAATGATATAGTCATACTGCATATACCCGTACTCCAGGCCACATCTACTGGGGATGGATGATATATTCAGAGAGATGCAGCGTCAATGAGGCGCGTGCGGACCTCACCCCTGTTCCCTCTCTCTCCACGCGTGGAAAGGGGGACATAGATAGGCCAACGCTGTGCCCCTGAACTCAGGGGGTGAGGTCTGGGCAGGCCCGAGAGTTGACCTTGGTGTGGCGCAAACCTATAATCGAGCGAGTCCACTCGCTGTTTGACAGTAATCATACTGACAGGAGATGACCAGCTATGAATGGCTTTGATGCCGTTGCCAGGATACTCAAGACCGAGGGCGTGGAGTGGGTCGGGTGCTACCCATCCAACCCGCTCATCGAGTCGGTCGCCAAGGAGGGCATCAGGGAGATCAACTTCCGGCAGGAGCGCGGCGCCATCATGGCCGCCGATGGCTTCAGCCGGGTGAGCGAGCGCAAGCGGTTCGGAGTGGTGGTTACCCAGGGCGCGTCGGGCGTCGAGAACTCCCTGGGCGGCATCGCACAGGCCTTTACCGACAACATCCCTATCCTGCTGCTGCCTGGCGGCCCCAGGCTCGACCAGATCGCCGTCCGGCCCAACTTCTCCGCCGTGCGCAACTACGAGCACGTCACCAGGCGAGTGGAGGCTATCTACCGGCCAGACCAGATCGCCAACGTCATGCGCCGTGCCTTCCACGCCCTGCGCAATGGCCGCGGCGGGCCGGTGATGGTGGAGCTGACCATGGACGTCTGCTCCCAGGAGGTCCCCGAGGCGGCGCTGGACTACCACCCACCCAGGCGCGTGCTCCAGACGCCCACCTGGGGCGACGTCAAGGACGCTGTCAAGGTGCTGCTCAGCGCCAGGAACCCGGTCATCTGGGCCGGCGGCGGCGTGCTCTACGCCGGCGCCACCGACGAGCTGAAGGAGCTGGCTGAGCTTACCGAGATACCCGTTTACACCTCCATGCAGGGCAAGTCGGCCTTCGACGAGACGCACCCCCTGTCCCTGGGCGCGGGCAGCGGCGCCACCACGCTTCCCGCCCGCAAGTGGCTCCAGGAGTGCGACGTGCTCTTCGCCGTGGGCACCAGCCTCACCCGCACCAGCTACGGCCAGCCCATCCCGCCGGGCAAGGTCATCGTCCAGAACACTGATAACATCGAGGACATCAACAAGGACGAGTCGGTGGATATCCCGCTGCCCGGCGACACGAAGCTGACCCTCCAGATGGTCATCGAGGAGGTCAAGGCCCAGCTTGGCGAGAAGGGGCGCAAGGGCAAGACCAACGTGGCCGCCGAGATCGCGAAGGTGCGCAAGGAGTGGCTGGACCAGTGGATGCCGCTGCTGACCTCCGACGAGGTGCCTATCAACACCTACCGGGTGATATACGAGCTTGACCGCAACCTGGACAAGAGCAACACCATCATCACCCACGACGCGGGAGCGCCTAGGGACTCCATCATGCCCTTCTACCGGGCGACGACGCCCCACAGCTACGTTGGCTGGGGCAAGACGACGCACCTGGGCTTCGGCCTGCCGCTGATGATCGGCGCCAAGATGGCCAACCCCAACAAGTTCTGCATCAACTTCATGGGCGACGGCGCCTTCGGCATGTCCGGCATGGACGTGGAGACGTCGGTGCGGGCCGGCGTGCCCATCACGACGGTGGTGCTGAACAATGGCGGCATGGCCACCTACCCGGGCGGCTACCCGACGGCCAGGGAGCTTTTCGGCGTGACGCGCATGAGCGGCGACTACGCCAAGATTGCCGAGGGCATGGGCGCCGTAGGCATCACCGTCACCAAGCCCGCCGAGCTGGCGCCGGCCATCAAGAGGGCGCAGCGCCTCAACTCCGAGGGTAAGACGGTGCTCATTGACGTGCACTCCAACATGGAAGGCCGCCGCTCCCGCTGGGGCGCCGGCGGCGGGGGCTAGGCTGCGCCCGCCGGCAAGGGAAGGCTACAACCTTCGCCCAGGGCCAGTGAGCACAAGAGGAGGCGTCCGGCCGGACGCCTCCTCTTGTGCTTTTTCTGGTCCGCCACATATACGGAAATCCAGCAGTCCATTCTGCCGAGGAGGAGAAGAATACGCACCTTCTCCCAGGTACAGACGGCCTAGATTGACGCCTCGTCCGAGATGCCGCGAAGGATGGCAAAGATAGTCCAGACCGCGACCAGGGCCAACACAACGAACCCTGCTATTGGCCCGATGATTTCAGCCGGGGTAAACGTCACCCCGGCGGCCAACTGGCTGACGGTCTGTGCCACTATGAGGGGCGCAAGCATCGCCTCGAGGACAAGCAGCGAGAGGGCTATGAGGTAACCCAGCGGGGAGCGGCGAAGGATGAGCGCGCCGGAAATGAACGTCGCGGGAGTGATGACCGCGAGGTCCAGGGCATAGGTGAACATGGTCGTATAGTGGTCCAGCCCATCAGGATGCGGGCAGCCGAAGGGTTGGCCTTTCCATTTCTGACCAGGGTGAACATGGTCGTATAGTGGTCCAGCCCATCAGGCACCTGTCCTTGCAACTGCGCGCTCAGAACCGGAGCAGCCCACACGACAAGGGTCACCAGGCCGCTAGCAAACATGAATACGGCGGGGCCACGACGCGGCATGCCGGGCGAAAAGTGGGCAGGCAATGCACGGCGGTCAATGGAAGCGAATGTCAGGACGAACACATAAAGGCTGGCCGAAAAGAGCGCCACATAGAGGAAGAACAGCTCGTTGAACGCGGTAGTGCCCAACGCATAGCCAGCGTACACGTAGAGTAAGTAGGCCGCCGTGCCTGCTAGCAGCAGGCCACCCCGTAGCGAGCGACGCTGGTAGAGCCGGCTTGATACCACGAGGAGGGGAATACCCAGGACCAGGGTCACCAGGTCTGTCCCTCTATTTCCCGCGCCCGTGAAAAGCGAATCGTAATGGTAAAGCCCCTGCCCGAACACCTGTACAGTCTGCCCCCGGACGGTCATAAAGGGGAATGGGGCGCCCTCATCCTGCCATAGCAGGCCGGTACCCGTGGCAACCAGCGCCAGCAGGGCAATCAGCCACGCAAGCCATTTAATGGGAGTTGACGTGTTTATGGCGAAGCTCCTCCAGTGTAATCAAAAGACGCGTGATACCGGTCCTGTTTTAAGACGTTACAAAAGGAAGAGAGACGTGTAGGGGCAACCCTCGTGGTTGCCCAGGGCAGGCACAAGGCCTGCCCCTGCAAGATGACCTTCCTTGTGTAGCAACTTCAAACAGGGCGGTATTACTTCCCCTGCCTGATGAAATCGGCGATTTTCTCGCCCATCATCATGGTCGTCAGGTTGGTGTTGGCGCGGATGCAGTCGGGCATGACGGAGGCGTCGGCGACACGCAGGCCCTCCAGGCCGTGGACGCGGCCATGCTGGTCCACCACGGCCTGCGGGTCTGACGCCGGCCCCATCTTGCAGGTGCCGGAGATGTGGTGGCACGTCCGTACCTCGCGCAGCAGCCACTCGTCCAGGGCCGCGTCGGAGGCCAGGTCGGCGTCGGAGGGCGCCAGGCGGCCGGCGATGATGTCTTTGAAGGCCTCCTGCCCGGCGATCTTGACGCACAGGCGTATGCCCTCCCGCAGCCGGCGGCGGTCAAACTCCTCCTGAAGGTAGTTGTAGTCCAGGAAGGGCTGCACATGCGGGTCGGGCGACGTGAGCCTGATTTCGCCCTTGCCTGCGGCCAGGTCCAGCACCGCGGCGATGGCGATGCCGACAGGCTCCAGGTAGTCGCCGCCCTGGAAGATGTTCCGGGTGGCGAAGGAGTTCGTGACGAGCTGCATGTCGTTGCGCAGCGGCGACCCGGAGGCCGTGTAGCGCAGGATGACCTGGAACCTTGGGGCGAAGCCGTCGAACTGGAAGCCGGGCCGGGTGCGCCAGACGGTGCCCGCCACCGGGTGGTCGCGCAGGTTCTGGCCGACGCCGTGCAGGTCATGGGCCACCGGCACTCCCACGCTGCGGAGGTTGTCGGCAGGGCCGATGCCAGAGAGCAGCAGCAGGTGGGGCGAGCCTATCGGCCCGGCGCTCAGGATGACCTCTTCGCCCTGGACGTTGAAGACCTGGCCGCCGCTCTCCACCTCCACACCCACGGCGCGCCGGCCTTCCAGCAGGACGCGGCGCACGTGGCAGTTGGCGCGGATGGTCAGGTTGAGGCGGTGCCGGGCGGGGTTGATGTAGCCCACCGCCGTGCTCCAGCGGATGCCATTGAGGTTGTTGATGGGCAGGGGGCCGACGCCGGTGGCGTCGGGGTGGTTGTGGTCGGGGCTATCGGGGAAGCCCAGGGCGCGGCAGGCATCGTAGAAGGCGGCGTGGGCCGGCAGCCACTCGTCGCGCTTGAACCGCCGGGCCACGATGGGGCCGCTGGTGCCGTGGAAGTCGTCGGGGAAGTCCAGGTCCGTCTCCAGCTTGCGGAAGTAGGGCAGGCACTTCTGGAAGCTCCATTCGGTGTTGCCCCAGGAGGCCCAGGCGTCGAAGTCCTCGGGGATGCCCCGGAGGTAGAACTGGCCGTTGACGGCGCTGGAGCCGCCCACGAC
Organism: Dehalococcoidia bacterium; assembly: GCA_034433305.1. GTDB lineage: Bacteria > Chloroflexota > Dehalococcoidia > Lucifugimonadales > DAOUAM01 > DAOUAM01. The sequence continues at coordinate 41,427 of DAOUAM010000082.1, forward strand.
CTTGCCCCTGGGTACGACCATGCGCGGGTTCCTGTCGGTGGCGCGGCCCACGAAGCGCCAGTCGTGGCCGCTGGGCCGGATGTCGGCGGCAGTGACGTAGCCCTGCTTGAGTTCGTCGGGCAGGCTGTCCAGGTCGGGATAGTCGGGGCCAGCCTCCAGCAGCAGCACCGAGCGCCGTGGGTCTTCCGACAGCCGCGCAGCGATGATGGCGCCGGCCGAGCCGGCGCCCACGACGATGTGGTCGTACCTCATGGCGCGCCCCATTGCTTCTACTTTCCCTGCTTTATGAAGTCGGCTATCTTCTCACCTATCATCATCACCGTGACGTTGATGTTGGCGCGGACACAGTCGGGCATGATGGAGGCGTCGGCCACGCGCAGGCCCTCCAGGCCGTGGACATGACCGTACTGGTCCACCACGGCCATGGGGTCCGAGGCAGGCCCCATCTTGCAGGTGCAGGAGATGTGGTGGCCGGTGGTCACCTCCCGCAGCATCCACTCGTCCAGGGCCGCGTCGTCCCAGAGCACCTCCTCAGGAGGCTCGATGCGGGCCTCGATGATGTCCTTCCAGGCAGGGTGTTCGCCCAGCCTGGAGCAGATGCGCACCGCCTCGCGCATGCGGCGGCGGTCGAACTCCTCCTGGAGGTAGTTGTAGTCCAGGAAGGGCTGCACATGCGGGTCCGCCGACTGGAGGCGTAGCTGGCCGGAGCCGACCTCCAGGTCAAGCCCGATGATCATGCGGATGCCCAGGGGCTTCATGCGGTTGCCGCCCCGGTTGATGCGCTCGGTGGCGAAGGTGTTCATGTACACAATCATATCGTTGCGCAGGTGGGAGCCGGTGGCCGTGTAGCGTAACCCGAACTGTATCCTGGGCTTGAAGCCGTCCAGTGGAAAGCCGGGCCTGGTGCGCCAGGTGACATACACCAGCGGGTGGTCGCGCAGGTTCTGGCCCACGCCGGGCATGTCCTGCACTACGGGTATACCGAAGCTCCTCAGGTGCGCCGCTGGCCCCACGCCCGACAGCAGCAGCAACTGGGGCGAACCGACGGCCCCGGCACTCAATATAATCTCGTCCCCGTACACCCGGAACCTCTCGCCGCCGCTCTCCACCTCCACGCCCACGGCACGCTTGCCCTCGAACAGGATGCGGTGCGCCAGGCAGTTGGGGCGGATGGTCAGGTTCAGCCGGTGCCGGGCAGGGGCCAGGTAGCCTATGGCCGTACTCCAGCGGATGCCGTTGGGGTTGTTCAGCGGCAGCGGGCCGACGCCCGTGGAGTCCGGGTTGTTGTGGTCGGGACAGTCAGCGAAGCCATAGTCCAGGCACGCCCTGTAAAACGCCCTGGAGGAGTCCAGCCAGGCCTCAGGCCTGAAGCGGTGGCAGATAATGGGGCCATTGCTGCCGTGAAAGTCGTCCTGGTAGGTGGTGTCCGTCTCCAGCTTGCGGAAGTAGGGCAGGCACTTCTGGAAGGCCCACTCGGTGTTGCCCCAGGAGGCCCAGGTGTCGTAGTCCTCCGGCACGCCCCGCAGGAATATCTGGCCGTTGATGGCGCTGGAGCCTCCTGTGACCTTGCCCCTGGGCACCAGCATCGGCTCGGCCTTGTCGGTGGCCCTGCCCACGAACTGCCAGTTGTGGTCGCTGGTCATGATGTCGGTGGCCGTGGCGTAGCCGTACTTGACCTCGTCGGGCAGACTGTCAATGCTGGGATAGTCGGGGCCTGCCTCCAGCAGCAGCACCGAGCGCTGCGGGTCTTCGGTGAGCCTGGTGGCGAGGATAGCGCCGGCGGAGCCAGCACCAATTATGATATAGTCGTATTTCATAGTCTCCTTCCGTGGGCCATTGCAGCAATTGCTGGCGGTGATGATACATAGCGCGGGGCCTCGCGTCAATTTGCCTGCACGCGTCCCGCCAGGAGAGGCGGTATGGGTACATCAGGGGCCAGGGAAGATGGTCTGAGGCAGCCTGGGCCGGTCATGGTGTCGCACCTGTTCCCGGAGGAACGGGCGGCGCTGCTGGAGCTGCTGGGCCAGCTATCGCCCGAGGAGTGGGCCAGGCCCACCGTCTGCCCCGGATGGTCGGTCAAGGACATCGGGCTGCACCTGCTGGGGGACGACATGGGCAAGCTGTCGGCCTCGCGGGACGGCTTCAGGCACAGCCCGCCGGCCAGCGCGCGGAGCACAGGGGATGCGTGGGCCGACCTGGTGGCATGGCTCAACCTGTGGAACGAGGGCTGGGTGCAGGCCATGCGCCGGCTCAGCCCGAGGCTGCTCTGCCAGATGCTTGAGTTCACAGGCAAGCAGATTTACCAGCACTTCAGCAGCCTGGACCCGCTGGTCACAGGAGGGCCGGTGAGCTGGGCAGGCCCTGGGCCGGCCCCTGTGTGGCTGGACGTGGCCAGGGAGTACACCGAGCGCTGGACGCACCAGCAGCAGATCAGGGACGCACTGGCCCGCCCCGGCCTGAAGGGGCCGCGCTACCTTGCCCCAGTCCTCGCCACCTTCGTCAGGGCCTTGCCGCACACCTTCAGGTACGTGGCCGCCGGCGACGGCGCCTCGGTGCTGCTGACCATATCCGGGGAGTCAGGCTCGGAGTGGACACTGCGCCGAGAGGCCGGCCGCTGGGCGCTGTACCAGGGAGCGCTGGCCGCCTGTGACGCCCACGTGACACTGGAGCAGGAGTCCACCTGGCGTCTGTTCACCAGGGGCATCAGCAAGGAGGAGGCCCTGCGGCACGCCACCCTGGCCGGCGACCCCCTCCTCTGCCTGAAGGTGCTGGACACCGTCGCCATCATCGCGTGACGCCGACCTCACCCCCTTAAGCCCCCTCTCTGGCTCTCCCCCACAGGGGGCGAGAACAAAGGGGGCATGCTGACGTCGCCTGGCGGCATGGCTACTTCAGGAGCTCCTCCCGCAGGCGGCGGATGACGACCTCCATTTCCGCCTCGCTGACGTTGAGGGGGTCCACGGCCAGCTCGTCGGGGTTGCCCAGGGAGTGGAGGAAGATGGGCGGGTTGCCCCTGGCCATGGCGCTGAGCACCTGGTCGCGGCTGGGGCCGCGCCAGTCCCTGGTGAACTGGATGACCGCCGTGGGTATCAGGTAGTCGTGCTCGTCGTGCTCCACGGAGACTTTCAGGCCGGGCACCTCGATGAGAGCGTCAACCACGGCCTGGCATAGCTGGCGGTAGCGGCGGCTCTCGGCCTCCTCGTCCTCTCGGACGAAGATCTGCAGGGCTGTGACAAGCCCGATGACCTCCTCCTTGGCGACCTTCATCCCCCGGCCGATGAACTGGTGAGGGCTGGCATTGGCAGCCGCGGCCTCGATGAGGTCGGCGCGCCCGCACAGGATGCCGGTGCCCTGCGGCCCCCGCACGCCCTTGCCGCCGCTGAAGACCACCAGGTCGGCGCCCTGGGCGATGTACCTGCGCAGGTTGGCCCTGGGCGGCAGCATGGACGCGGCGTCCACGATGACCGGCACGCCGTGGGCGTGGGCTATCTGGCACACCTGCTCCAGCGGCAGGGCGCGGCGCGAGACGAAGGGCGAGAAGAGGTACGCCACCGCGGCGGTCTGGTCGGTGAAGGCGGCCTCAAGCTGCCAGGGGGCACAGCGCCGGCCGTCGCCTATCTCCACCAGTTTCGCGCCCACGGAGCGGTAGCACTGGTCGTAAGGGAAGCGATGGCTCCTGTGGATGATGATCTCGTTCTTCATGCCCTGGGTGTCCGGGAGCCGGGCCATCCTGGCCGGGTCATTGCCGGCGACGACGGCGGCGGCCTGGAGCACCAGCCCGCCGGCGGCGCCGCTGCACACGAAGCCGGCCTCGGCGCCCGTAAGCTCGGCGATGACCTTGCCGGCGGCCCGGTTAAGCTCGTCAATCTCCACCATGACCGTGGCGGCCTTGTTCATGACGGCCATGACCTCAGGACGCAGCTTGGAGCCACCGTAAGCCGTCGTCGAGCCAGACGCGGTGATGCAGGGCTTCACTCCCAGCGCGCGATAGACGTCAGCAGCATCGCCCCATGGGTCCACAGGTGCCTCCTTGCTCCAGTCTTGGGCCGGCAGCAGATGCGCCCGGCCCGAGAGCGTAATTCGTCGGTGATTATAGCACCTGTGAAGGGGTTAGAGGGTGGGCCTAGCGGCAGTGCCCCCACTTGCCGATTACCCAGTTGTCCACCCTGGAGAAGCTGCCAGACTCGCAATAGGCCATATCGGTAACGTCCATGTAGGTGCCCGCAGGGGCCTTCAAGGCCCGGGTGGACCTGCTCTCGATGCCGCCGTAGGGTTCCGTCTGGTCGAACCAGCCGAAGCCGAAGACCAGTGGAGCCATCCTGGCTGAACGAGGGTTAGCAGCGGTAAGGTCGTCGCTCCACTGGGTCAGCGGGTCCGAGTACGGGCCGTACCTTCCCCACCACCACCTGCCTTGAATTGCGTTCCAGACCGCCTTGTTCCATTCCAGCGCGGCGGGACTGCTGGCCTTGCCCACCATCTCAGACCAGACCTTCCCGAGAGGGGCCAGGGCCAGCAGGCTCCATGGCCCCGCCAGCGAGTTGACAGCCACAGCCGCGCCAACCGCTCCGGACAGATCGGCCAATGCCCTCAGCTCCCAGAAGGCGCCCTGCTCCAGGCCGTTGCACCAGGCACCGACCTGTCCCCGCTCCAGCGCCTGGGAGCATGCCACGTCGTGCAGGATGCTGCCCACTGCGGTGGGAGACTCGATGTAGAACATCTTCCGTCCGTCCGGAGTCTGGAACTCGGTCCTCCGGGGCGCAGGCATCCAGAAAGCCTTATCAGCAACGCCCCTGCATTCCCCCGGGCCGATGTCGCCGAAGCACTGCTCCTTCTTGTCGCGGCGCGGGTTGCCAGGAGAGTCCGGGTAGACGCCGTAGCTCTTCCGGGACGGCGCGTAGTACCCGAACTTGTCCAGCCGCTCCTGGGACGTGGCTACCCGGTCCCACAGGTCCGCGGGCGACAGGCCGCCGTACAGCATGAGTCCGACATACTGCTGCTCTGTCTGAGGCGCTGGCGCAGACTGTACCAGTTCGTTATAAGTGAACCGGATGAGGTCGCGGGCAAGCGTCTCAGCTATTTCGGTGTAGGTCCAGCCCTGGAAACTCCTGTAGTTGGGTGTGTAGGGGTACCTGCCAGGCTGCCAGTCGTAGACGTTCTCATAGGCCCGGTTAACCACAGTCCTGGTCAGTTGGTCACTGGCCCGTAGCTCCTGGCGCATTTCCTCCATGACCTGGGACACACCGCTGATGGACCTGTTGCGGAACTTTCCCACCCAGTAGGCTTCTTCGGAGGAGTTGGGATAGCTGCCCATGACATGGACGTGGGCATCTCGCACGTATACGGTGGCCTGCCACTTGATGTCCCGCAGCGTGTTCAGGATGAGGCCGCGGCCCTGGAGGCGTGGGTCGCTCCTGGGAAGGCCCAGCCAGTAGGCCAGCTCTTCAGGGCTGGGCTGGCTGCCGTACTCGTCCAGGTACGCCTTGCGCACCCACACGTCCAGCAAGATGTCATAGAAATCGAGGACACGGCCGTCGGCCACGTCGCGCTGGAGGGCTTTGAGGGTCTCCTGCCAGGTGTTCCCTTGCCACTGGTTCAGGGTGCTGCCCGCATCCAGGTAGTGGATATACGGGACCTGCAGGCCCTCCCTCATGGCCCTTTCCAGGACATCTACACCAGGCTGGCCGTTGACGTTGTCCCTCAGGTGCTCACGGAGCTCCTCCAGGACACTGCCGAAGCTCCAGGCTTTGAGGAACTGGGACTCGCAGTCCTCATCGCAGACGATGCCAAACACGCTTTTCCAGTAGGCCAGCTCCGTTGCCGTGGGAGCACGCCCGTAAGCAAGGCGAAAGGCCCCACTTACCCTGGTGGACCAGACCAGGTCCTTGTAGAGGGTGCCCTCCTTCTTTAGCTGCTGGGTGGCGCTCTCGAACAGGCCCTTCAGAGGGTATAGGACGAGGTTAGCTGTCAACTGGCCGTAGTCATCCGGCCTGTACTCGATACCCGTCGCCTCTTTGAAGGCCCTGGCCACCATGTCCCTGCCGAAAGGCCCTTCAGCGTTGGCTTTGGCGAACTCCTGGTGGTTCTTTATCAGCGCATCGAGGCTGGCTACTCTGGCGTCTCCGCCAGGCACCCCAAGCCAGTAACGGACCTCGTCAGCGCTGGGGTCACGTCCGAAGGCGCGCTGGTAGGAGGCAAGGACCATGGTCCGCCTTTCGGCGATGCGAGAGGTCAGCTCGGGGTAGACCAGGCCTGCTTCAGCGACCTGGTCCAGCCAGGGAGCAAGCTCACTCTGGTCGGGGTCGCGGCCGGTGGCCTGTTTGAAGGCCCGCTTGACCACGTCAACGCCGAAGGTTGTCCTGGCGTTGGCCTTCAGGTACCGGCGGTGGTTGTCCACCAGGGTATCCACATTATTCAGGGAAGCGTTGCCCAGGACCACGCCCAGCCACCAGTTGCGCTCGGCATCCGAGGGGCCGCGTCCAAAAGCCTTCATGTAGGAGTCGTTAATCCTGACCACCGCCTGCTGGGTCTGTGGGTCAATGGTAGCCTGTGGCGCAGGGGACACGACATTCAGTCCACGGATGGACTTCCACCCGTTCCCGCAGGTATCGCAGCCGGCCATCACATAGGCGGCGCCTGCTCTGGCCTGCTGCGGTACCTGAAAGGTCAGAGAGTAGGCCCCCCTGGCATCTACCTTTGCAACGCCTACGTGAGTTTCACCACACCCCGCGTCACAGTAAAAGTAAACGCTCATAAAGGTGTTGGGCTGCGCAGTCCCCGAGAGTGTGACGACGCTGCCAGGGGCGCTTGAGCTGGGACTGAACGTAGCGCTGGACGGGCGCGGCCTGGGCCTGCCGCCTGTAGTCCTCTCGGACCCAACGCCGATATCCCCTCTGGTGCTGGCCTCAGCATCGTCAGCAGTCGGGTTGACTGTGAGGCGTCCCAGATCGCCGCCGCCATCGCCCTCGGGCGGCGCCAGGGGCGCCTCTAAACTGCCAGAGGAAGAATAGAGATTGTCCTGGCCCCCCTGCTCAGCAGGCCCATTCTGGGCCTGAGCGTCACCGTTGGTAGACGCCGCTTCGCCGGCTGGTGGCGTAGCTGTTTGCCCACAGCCGCTGACAGCCACTGCAAAGGCTAGCGCGAAGCCATAGAGAACAGCGGAAGCAGCAATGGTGCGAAGTCCCATAGTTAGCCTCACATCTATGCTAGACACGTAGGTAGACCAGCAAGATGCGGCTAAAACGCGAGAGGCCAGAAATATGCTCGCGGTAGAAGAAGTGGAGTGGCCGCCCGGCCCTACTTGATCAGCCGCCGGCGCATGAGTCTGGTGGCCAGGCTAAGGGTGATGAGGAAGATGGCGACGATCTGGAGCGCCCAGAGGAGCATCTGCCAGGAAGGCTCGCCGGAGACCAGGCCCCGCACCAGGGACACCGAGGGCGTCAGGGGCAGCACCCAGGCCAGGGAGCGCACGGCGTCGGGCAGGCGCTCCAGGGGGAAGAAGACGCCGCTGAAGTAGAACATGGGCAAAAGGAACAGGGTGAAGAAGTTGTTCATGGCCCCGATGGTGGTGGCCAGGGATGTCAGCACCATGGCCAGGGAGGCGAACATGAGGCCGATGAGGTAGGCGGCCGGCAGGGCCAGCACCGCCAGGGGCGAGTCCACCAGCCCGAAGGCCGACGCCGCCACCAGCACGGCGGTGCTGGAGAGCAGGGCGCGGGTGGCGCTCCACATGACCTCACCCATGACGATGTCCTCCGGCCCCAGGGGCGTGAACAGGATGGCGTCGTAGACGTGGTGGGTCTCCATACGCAGATAGGCGCCATAGGTGCTGTCGAAGGTGGCGTGCCACATGGCGTAGCTGGCGATGACGCCGGGCGCCACGAACTGGGCGTAGGTCTGCTCGCCGATGCCCTGCACATAGGCGCCCAGGCCGAAGCCGATGGCCACCAGCATGACGAAAGGCTCCACTGCGATGCCGCCGACCTCCACACGCCAGGAGCGCAGGAAGGCGTCGCGGTTGCGCTGCCACACGCGGAAGCCGCCCCAGACTATGGTCTTCTGTACGGACTGGACAGCTATCATTCTTCCCTCAGGCCTCGCCCGGTCAGCCGCAGGAACACGTCCTCCAGGTTGCCGGGACGCCGTATGACTTGAAAGCCATTCTGCCCCTCGAACTCGCTCAGCAGGGCGCCGTCCTGCTGGTAGAGGAACACCGAGTCGCCCCTATCCTCGAAGGCCAGGCCACGGCCATGCAGCATGTCCATGAGCTGCCGCTTTTCCTGCTGGCCGGCGCGTACCTCCACCACCTGCTCGCCCACGTGCTGCCTCACCAGCTCCTGGGGCGTGCCTTCCACCAGGATGCGCCCGAAGTCCATGACCACCAGCCGATCGCACAGGTAGGCGGCCTCCTCCATGTAGTGGGTGGTCAGCAGGATGGTGATGCCGCTGGACTTGAGCTGCAAGAGCTTGTCCCACACCAGCAGGCGCGTCTGGGGGTCCAGGCCAGTGGTAGGCTCGTCCAGCACCAGTATCCTGGGCCTGTGCAGCAGCGCCCGGGCGATAAGGAGCCTGCGCCGCATGCCGCCCGAGAGGGCGTCGGGCCGCTGGTGGGCCTTCTCCCGTAGCTGGAACAGGTCCAGCGCCTCCCAGGCGCGCGCCCTGGCCACATCGGCGGGGAGATTGAAGAAGCGCCCATAGGCCAGCAGGTTCTGGAGGACGGACAGGTCGGGGTCCAGGCTGTCGGCCTGGGACACCACGCCCAGCACCAGCTTGATGGCCCGCTGCTCGCTGCGAACGCTCTTGCCGTCCACCCATAGCTCGCCGGAGGTCACCGGCGAGATGCAGGTTATCATCTTCATGGTGCTAGTCTTGCCAGCGCCGTTGGGTCCCAGAAAGCCAAAGCACACCCCCCGCTGGATGGCGAAGCTGATGCCATTCACGGCGACCAGGTCGCGGTAGTGCTTGGTCAGGTTCTGGGCAGATACCACGGGTGAAGAGGTTTCGGGGGCGAGTGCCATCACTTCGATCCTCGGACATGGACACGCCCGTGCTGGCGGCCAGGACGTGTGAGAATGGGCTCTGGACTGCTACAAAACTCTATTGTACACCTGGGGAAAGGGTGGGCCTACCGTGGACTGGTAGAAGGCCGCATCAAAAAGGGGTAGCACTGGCCCCACACTCCACCCATGCGAGGTATCCTTCAGCGCCAAGGAGTAGCGTCTGCGCAGCGTCACAGGAGCGGGGGTGAAACCCGCCCCTACATTGCCCTGGGGAACTGGCCTGGCCCCTGGCGGTGTACACGCAGCCTGGGAACGCTCCCGGAGAGCCGGAGTGTGCTCATTTTTGTGAAGGCGAGTACACCGTGCTTAAGCTGCCAGCTACCACCCCTGTGGTGCGTCCTTGACAGGAGTAATGGTAAATAGAACATCAGTGCTTGTCAATATCTCTCCGCGTATTTCTGCGCCGACTTACTCGGCAAGGGTGGCAACAGCACATGGCCCGGCCACGTGTGTATGAGGGACTGGGCAGCTTCCATGGCACTGCACAGGGGCGCCCTGAAGGGCCGCCGGCAGGCCAGGGGTAGCGTGGATGTCAGCAGGGCTTACAGGAGCAGCCCCGGTGCAGGTCCCTCGGAGGAGGAAAGGGCCATCGGGGCTGCTCTCTCGCTGGAAGAATGGTATCAAGCAGTCCTGGTAGTGGGTATGTTGAAGCGGTAGCCGACGCCATGGACCGTCTTTATCCAGATGGGGTCACGGGCATCGTCGCCCAGCTTGCGGCGCAAGCGCTGCACATACTTCTTCAGCACATTGCTGGCCTCGGCCTCGTCGGCCCAGATGACACGCTGGATGAACTCCTGGGACAGGGTTATGTGGCGGTTCTTGGCCAGGAGGTGAAGCAGCTTGAACTCGGTGGGAGTGAGCACCAGGCGCTTGTTGCTCAGGAAGACCTCGAAGGTGGCGGGGTTGATGAGCAACTCGCCGCACCTGATGAGGCCCTCATTGTTCCGCTGCTCCGCCCTTCCGACCCGCCTTACCAGCGCCACGACCCGGGCCATTATGACCATCAGATTGCAGGGCAGGCGTATGTAGTCGTCGGCACCTAGCTCGATGGCCTTGACTATCTCCATGTCGCTCTCGCTCCTGCTCTCCACCGCCACCACCAGCGGCACATCGGAGAAGCGCCGGACCTCCTTGATGGCGGCCCAGATGCCCATATCAGGCATCTCGTCGCAGAGCATGATGACATCAGGGGACTCCTGTTCAATAAGCTGGAGGCCATCGGCGCCGCTGGAGGCCACCAGCGGCCGGAGGTCAGGCCAGCGCAGTCGAAGGCCCAGCACCAACTGCTCTACCCTTGTATTGTCTCGACAGAAGAAGAGGACTTTCACGTTGTCTTCCCTCCAACCTGACTAGCCTGTACCAGGGACCTTTCAGCGCCCATGTCCAGTGCCGCCCGCCATCCCCGCATGGCCTGTGCCCGCAGCCTGCACATAGCCATGGGCCTCCTCCTGGGCTGGCCCCACCTCTGCCCACCCTGGACGGACACCAGAAGCCCCCTGCACCTGGCACCTTCGCTCTGACGTTGGACTCTGCTCTCCCGAGAGGCGACTGTACTTGACGGGAGAGGATGAAAGCCACATGAGGACCCGTTGGTTACTCTGAGTCCCACAAGGGGATCCGCTCGTTACGGTAGCCACACTGGATGCACTTGATGGTATCTGGGCCGTATGGCAGCATATCGCCGTTGAGGCAGCGAGGGCAGGACTTCAGCCATACCTGCCGGGGCAGTATGATTGGAGACCTGACTCCACCTTCCTTCTGTATCATCCCAAACCTCCTTTGCTCGGGGCGTCTGACAGGGCTGCCACCAGGGAGTCCCACCACGGGGCCAGGGCATATGGCCTTGCCGGGTGCTCATAGCATCCAGTGCCCGGGCCATCTAGCGATGTCCCAATCGAGCCTTTGCTCACCCGGAGTCACGAAGGCCCGCTTGGGACCAGGACTGGACAGAAGTGCTTCAATCACGGTCACCAGCAGTCCAGGCCGCGTTGGAGCAAAATCTTTAGATGCGCACTTAATAGTTATCATAGAAAAATCACCAGACGCATAACCAAAGTAACGTTTGTATAACAATGGGGTAACAGTTCGATAACACGCGGTGGCCAGGTGGCCCGGAATGGGCAAGAGTTGTCAGAGGCATTTACTCTGGGCAGGCCTGGTCACACCAGGGTCACCGGCCTGGTACAGGTATGGCACTGGCAGGGAGTCGAAAGCGCCCAAGAGGATGGACACGGCTTACCGTACCTGTGCTCGTGGGAATGCGTGTGCCACCCGGGCAAAGGGGTGCAAGGAATCAAGAGGCGGACTGGTTACCACCAGGGAGACCGTGGGCGACGGTACCGGGCACACCGGACAGTCCCGGCAGAGGACACACGGCCCGCTGCCGGAGGCCCGCTGGCAGGCGCTAGACCTCCACGTTCCGTGACTGGCCCGTCGCTTTCAGGTAGGCCAGGACAGCCTGGACGCGGGCATGCTGGCCGCTTTCCGGCGCGATGCCCAGTTTGCTGAAGATGCTGTTTATGTGATGCTCCACGGTCCTGGGCTGGATGTACAGGATGCTGGCGATGGTGCTATTGGTGCAGGCCTTGGCCATGAGGGCAAGGACCTCCAGCTCGCGCTTGGTGAGGTCCTTGAGGGGAGAGTTCTCGGAGATGCCCTTCTGGGAGGTGAGCTTCTCCACCATTATGGGGTCCAGCACGGTGCGGCCGGCGGCCACGTCGTGGATAGTGCGGATAAGCTCGTCCATGGTGCCCAGGGTGTGCTTGAGCAGGTAGGACTTGCCCCTGGGGTCGTCCTTGAGGAACTCGCGAATGTACTCGGAGTCGTCGTAGGCGGACAGGAGGATGATGCCCACCTCCGGGTAAAGCTCCCGAATGCGCTGGGCAGCCGAGATGCCATTGAGGCCAGGCATCTTCACATCCATGATGACCACGTCCGGCTTGAGGACGGGCACCATCTGGATGGCGCTCTCGCCGTCGGCCAGCGCGCCCACCAGGTCCACGCTGGGTTCCGCCGACAGGAGCATACCGAAGGCCTCTCTAATGACCTCCTGGTCATCCACGATCATCACTTTGATCCGCGTTCGTTCGACGCCGTCCATAGTCTGCTCCGTCTACAGGAACAGGTCTTAGATTTCAATGCATGACCCACAGGAGTGGACTGGCAGGTCATGGCCGATGCGCCTGCCCGGTCAGGCCGGCCCGCCCTGGCACTGACCGCATTCGCAAGGAGCGAAGGCTATTCCGGCGGATGCAAGGCGCCGCGTGCGTATATCCCCCAGGTCTTCCTTCTCTTCATCAGCGCGTTTGTAGGGCCCATTGCGTGTATCTACACCCCCTGGTGAACCTGGTATAGGTGCCAATACTGATGCCCTGTGGATGTCTCCCTTGGGTGCGTTTGCGCGTCCCTGAGTCCATTAATAGGTAAGCTCTTGGTATCAAAGGGCAATGACTGCGCATAACCTAAATGTACAGCACTTCAGTGTCAAGGCAATTCCAAGCTAGATGCACACGATACTTTTCAGGGTTGGATGTCCTTGGCACCGGGTAACTGAAGTCAGCATGGGCTGTCCCAGGAGGGACTGCTCCGCGAGCCGGGAGGTCGTGCCATACATCCTATCCAGTTACCGCCCTCGGTGCCGCCGTGAGCATCATGACGCGGCGCAAAGGTATAGACGATTATTAACATAAACAGGAGGATTCACTTATGAAACACGTAGCCAGTATCCAGCGGCGGTGGAAGATACCACTGCCGTCATGGTGGAAGGAACAACGCGGGGTTACCGGCCTGGAGACGGCCATCATCTTGATCGCCTTCGTGGTCGTCGCCTCGGTGTTCGCCTTCACCGTGCTGTCCACCGGTATCTTCTCCGCAGAGAGAGGAAAGGAGACCATCTACGCAGGCCTGAAGGAGGCCCGCAGCTCCGTCCAGCTCAAAGGCTCGGTCATAGCCAACGGTGTCACTGACAAGCTCCTGTCCGACGCCGACTCCGCCTGGACGGCCCTCTCCAACGTTACCGCCACCGCTGATAGCACTGACAAGAAGGAAGGCGACGCCAGCGCCGACATCGCCATTGGTTCTTCCTTCACCACCGGCCTGGCGGCCTACGAGAACCTGAGCCAGACTATCAGTCTCACCAGCACCGACTCCATCCAGTTGTGGGTCAAGTCCAGCGTGGACACCGACGCTGGAGACATAGAGCTGGTCCTGGATGACTCACAGGGGTGCGCCAGCAGCCTGGAGAATATTGACCTGCCCGCTCTGGTAGCTAACACCTGGAAGCTAGCCACGGTGGGCATCTCCGACAACAGCGACATGAGCGCCATCGCCTGCGTTGGCCTGAATGTAGCCGTTGACAATGGCAGCCAGACGGTCAACCTGGACTACATCTTCGGACGCGGCCAGGCTACCAGCATCGTGCTGACCCTTACCAACGCCCTGGAGGGCGACCCCGTGGACTTAACCACGCCCTCTGACTCCGACGCCGACGGCATCTCCGACACGGGTTCCAGCCACAAGTTGCTGGTCTCCTATATAGACAAGGACCAGCGGGTCAACAATATCCACTGGACCAGGTCCTTCATCGGCACCAACGACGAGGACAACTTGCTGGAGCAGGGCGAGAAGGTGGAGCTGACCGTTGACCTGGAAGGCCTGGCACAGGCCACGCCTCTGGTCAGGGACGTGGAGTTCAGCCTTGAGCTGCGGCCCGAAGAGGGTGGCGCGCTGGTGGTCGAGCGGACTATGCCCTCCAACATAGACACGGTGATGAATCTCAACTAACCGCGCCATCAGCGCCGCCAGCCTGGCTTGCTGCTGAGCGGTCCTCGGGGCGGCCGGCCCCTTGGGGCC
>DAOUAM010000083.1:0-10086 GCA_034433305.1 Dehalococcoidia bacterium
GTGGAGCGGTCCATTAACCGCCTCAAGCAGTACCGGGCCATTGCGACCCGCTATGAGAAGCTGGCGGTAACCTATCATACGCTGCTCATCATGGCGGCCATTATCATGTGGCTCTAGGTTTTCAAACACGCCCTAGCGGGCCGCCCTGCTTTAACTCGTCATTTCGCCGGGCCAGTATAGCTGCCCACATCTGGGAGGACCTGAGATATGACCCAAGACAAGGCCGAGGAAAAAGTCGAGCTAAAGAGGGGCCTCAGGGATGTGTACATAGACCGCACCAAAGCCAGCTTCATTGATGGCAAAGTCGGGAAGCTGCTCTACCGCGGCTATAACATCCACGACCTCGCTGAAAAGTCCACCTTCGAAGAAACTATCTATCTTCTCCTCTATGGCAACCTGCCCACAAGGCGCCAGCTAGATGAGTTCGACGCTCAGCTCAAGGCCAGCAGGAGCATACCAGAACAGGTCATTCAGATAATCCGGCTCACCAGGAACGCGCACCCCATGGATGTGCTGCGCACGGCGGTGTCCGCCCTGGCGGCCTTCGATCCCGACGTGGCCGATAACTCCCCTGAGGCAACGCTACGCAAGGGAATCCGGCTTACAGCGCAGGCCCCCACCATCGTGGCTGCTCACGCCCGCATCCGGGAGGGCAAGCAGCCGGTGGCGCCCGACTCCAGCCTGGGCCACGCCGCCAACTTCCTGTACATGCTCTTCGGCCAGCGGCCAGACCCGGAAGATGCCAGGCTCATTGACAAGGACTTCGTCCTCCATGCCGAGCATGGCGTCAATGCCTCGTCCTTCGGGGCACGCGTGGCCGCGTCCACCCAGGCAGACCTCCACTGCGCCATCACCGCCGGCGTTGCCGTCCTCAAAGGCCCCGCCCATGGCGGCGCTGCCGAGGAGGTCATGAAGATGGCCCTGGAGATCGGCAACGAGGAGAACGCTGAGGAGTACGTCAGGAACCGCCTCAAGAGCGGCGGTAGGGTCATGGGCTTCGGCCACCGCGTTTACAGGGCCCTGGACCCCAGGGCCGTCCATCTGCGGGAGGACGCCAAGAGACTGGGCGAGCGCAAGGGCCAGCCCAAGTGGTTCAATATCCTGCAGGCCGTGTCCGAGGTCATGGAGCCTTATGCCAGAAGAGGCATTTGCCAGAACGTGGACTTCTGGTCCGGCTCCATCTACTACCTGCTGGGTATTCCAGAAGACCTGTTCATCTCCATCTTCGCCATGGGGCGCATACCAGGATGGACTGTACAGGTCCTGGAGCAGTTCGAGAACAATATCCTGCTCAGGCCCATGCTCCTGTATACCGGCCCCATGGACCTGGAGTACGTCCCCATAGACCAGCGCGGTTAAGAGCGCCTGACCAGACGCGAGCCTGGCAAGGGTCTCACCCCACCCCTCGCCAGAGTTGGAGCTTGCTGCTTCGACAGGCCCTGAGGGGCCAGGGATGAAGGGGTGAATGGTCCTGTCAGGCGCGCCAGGGCTTTTAGTTGCAGGGGCCTGGTTCAGCAGGCCCCATGGGGAAGGGAAGAACGTGACAGACCAGCAAGAGGTTTCATCCGGATGTAGTCATCACTGGCTGATAGAGAGCCCCAACGGGCCAGTTAGCAAGGGTGTATGCCAGTTGTGTGGCATGCGAGGTGAGTTCAGGAACTCCATCCAGGGTTCGGGGTGGGACAGGGAAGCCCCCCAGGCCAAGCGCATGCGCCAGGCACGCGCCGGTGCCGGTGGGGCTACGGTCAAGAACTAGGGCCTTTTTCGGTCATCAATCCAGACATCAAAAGGGGGTATCGGACCAAGATACCCCCTTGCCTTTTTCTTCGCTGGTGCTAACTTGCAGTACTCCGCTGAAGCCGAGATAAGGGCGCGTATCGCCAGGCGTGGCAAGGTCACCTTTGCCGAGTTCGCTGAGGTAGCACTTTACCACCCACGCGGGGGCTACTACACAAGCCCTGCCGGCCCGGGCGCCAGCGGCGACTACTTCACCAGCCCCGGAGCGCACCCGGGCTTTGGCGCGCTCATCACCGTCCAGCTTGCTCGCATGTGGCAGGTGCTGGGGCAGCCTTCGCCTTTTTACGCCGTGGAGATGGGCGCCGGCCCTGGCCTCCTGGCCCGCGAGGTCCTGGACTACGCCCCGCTGATTGATGATGCCTTGGCATCGGCCCTCCAGTACATCGCCATAGACAGGCACGCGGACCCGGATAGCTGGCGTGGAGGACAGGAGGCGTTGCACCGCATTACCGCCGCCGGTGTGCCGCTGCGAGGCGTTGTGGGCTGTTTCCTGTCCAATGAACTGCTGGACTCGTTCCCGGTACACCGCTTCCTGGTGCGGGACGGCCTGGTGCGAGAAGTCTATGTGACGCTGGAAGGGGACAGGTTCGTAGAGGTGCTGGACGAGCCTTCGACGCCCCTGCTCCAGCAAAGGCTGGACAGCCTGGGCGTGCCGCTGCCCGAGGGCTTTGGCGGCGAGGTCAACCTGGCCGTCGGGCCGTGGGCGCGCGGCGTGGCCGTCGCGCTGGCCCGTGGGTTCGTCATCACCATTGACTACGGCTACGAGGCCCAGGAGCTTTACTCCCCCAGGCGGGCGCGGGGCACGCTGCAGACCTACTACCAGCACACCCAGGGCGCCAGCCCTTACCAGCGCATCGGCAGGCAGGACATCACCGCCCACGTGGACTTCTCGCTGGTCATGGCCGAGGGCGAGACGGCGGGGCTGAGGCCGCTGGCGCTGCTGACCCAGGCCGAGTTCCTGCGGCGGCTGGGTTCCGAGCAAATGCTGGAGGCCGTCAGGGCCGACCAGCGCCTCCGACCGGCGGAGCGCCAGGCCAACATCATGGGCCTGCTGGAGCTGGTCAAGCCCGACGGCCTGGGCGGCTTCCGAGTCCTGGTCCAGGAGAAAGGCACGGGCATCGGCGATGCCAGGCAACTGGCGCCGGACGAGGCTCTGCTGGGGCGCGTGCGGGAGTCGCCAGTGCCCCTGCTGGGGCGCGAGCACGTGCCGCTGATGGCAGGCCGCTACCCACACCTGGAATGGCAGCCGCCGGAGGAGCTGTGGCCCTTCGGCGGACAGGACACACCTCGCTGATACCCTTAAGAGCCTATCCGGTAACTGCTCGTCGGCTGGTAAAACGCCCTTCGACAAGCTCAGGGCGAGCGGTTATTTATCCGTTCGTGGTGAGCCTGTCGGATAGGCTCTAAGGCCCGCTTCCGAGGGTGGCCCTCGGCTAGGGCTTCAGCCCCAACTGCTCGGCTACGGGCCTCAGCGCCTCGACGATGAAGGTGATGTGCTCGTCCAGGTCCACGCCCAGCTCCTGGGCGCCCTGGATGATGTCATCGCGGTTCACCGACTTGGCAAAGGCCCTGTCCTTCATCTTCCGCTTCACAGAACTGACCGAGACCTCGGAAAGGCTCCTGTTGGGCCGCACCAGCGCCACGGCAGTCACGAAGCCCGAAAGCTCGTCGCAGGCATACAGCGCCTTCTCCATGAGGGACTCCCTGGGTATGCCCGTGTGGTTGCCGTGGGACAGCACCGCCCGTACTATGTCCTCGGGGAACCCACGAGACCTCAGAATCTCAGTGCCGTAAGTGGGATGTGCCTCCGGCGTGGGGCATACCTCCCAGTCGAAGTCGTGGACCAGGCCGGCAATGCCCCACTTCTCCTCGTCTTCTCCAAGCTTGCGAGCGTAGGCCCGCATGCACGCCTCCACGGCCAGCAGGTGCTTGCGAAGGCTATCGCTCCTGGCGTGTTCCTGGACTACCCTGTAAGCGGTCTCTCGGTCCAACTGGCCACCTCCTGGGTCAGGTGTATCGCTGCTCTTCAAGGTAAATGATAGCTACCGCCGGTCATGGCGCGCAGAAGGCCAAAGCACGCTACTTCAGGTCGTCAGCGCTCTCTTGCTCCTCAACTGGGCCAGGTCCAGGCTCCTGCTCCTGTGCCAGTGGCCTTGGCTCGCACTTGCGGGCCGTGGTGATGAAGCCGGTGTGGGCCACCATGCGGTGCGCCGGCCGAACGCTGCGCCCTCCCACTTCCCACGGCCTCAGCAGGACCTCGAAGGTCTCGATGAGGTCGAAGGTGCGCTGGGCCTTCAGCGCCTCGGCCAGCTCGTGGACCTGCAGCACGGTGGGCAGGAAGCTCAGGAACACGCCGCCGGGGGCCAGCTTCTCGGCGGCGTGGGGCACCACGTGCCATGGCTCCGGCAGGTCCAGGACTACTCTGTCCAGGTCGTCCTCCTCGAAGCCCTGGGAGACGTCGCCCAGCTTGAGGGTGACGTTGGCATACCCCGGAAGAGCCGTCCCGATATTGGCCCGCGCCCGCTCCAGCATGTCCTCGCGCACGTCATAGGAGACCACGTGGCCGCGCTCGCCCACGGCGCGCATCAGGGTTATAGTCAGGGCGCCCGAGCCTGTGCCCGCCTCCAGCACCCTGGCACCCGGAAAGATATCCCCGTACACCAGGACCATGCCCAGGTCTTTGGGGTATACCACCGTGGCGGTGCGCGGCATGTGGAGGGTAAATTCGGCCAGCGTCGGCTTCAGCGCCAGCAGGCGCTGGCCCTTGTTGGTGGTGACCCTGGTGCCCTCCTGGCGGCCGATAAGCTCCGAGTGGGGGAACTGCCCCATGTGGGAGTAGAAAGTCCTGGAAGCCTGGAGGTGGACAAGGTAGTAACGCCCCTTGCGGTCCACCAGAAGGGCATAGTCGCCATCCTGAAAGACATGACGTTGACCAGGCGAGTCCATCAAAAAGCACCTGCCAGGGCCGAGGGCCAGCGAAAGCTCAGCGCTGTGGCCAGCCCTCGGCCCGTGCCGGGGCGGACGAGTCCCTAGAGCTTGCTTACGCGGGCCAGAATGTCGGCCACATCAATCTCGTTGGCCCGCTCATACACCTTCTTGAAGCGCACCATGCCCTGCTTGTCTATGATGAAAATGGAGCGTCTGGCTGTGCCTCGCTGCTCGTCGTACACGCCGTAAGCCTGGGCCACCTTGCCCTTGGGGTGGAAGTCCGCCAGGATAGGGTAGGGGATGTTCCCCAGCGACGAGGCAAAGGCGGTCTGAGTGGGCCTGGCATCCGTGCTGATACCCAGCACCTGGGTATTCTTCTCCTCGAACGCCTGGTTCTCCATGCGGAATGAGGAGACCTGGTGCGTTCAGCCACCTGTAAAGGAGAAAACGTGGAAGGACAGGACTACGTTCTTTTGCCCCTTGAACTGGCCCAGGGTCACAGTCTGCCCATTGTGGGCTGGAAGGGTGAAGTCCGGGGCGGGTTCTCCGACCTCGACCATGTAGCTCCTCCTGAGATAGCTGTAATTAAAGGCAAGGGCTAAGTGCCAAAGACGGGCAGCCTGATCTACAGTCGCCGGCCGGCTACTTCTGCCGCTTCCAGCGCAGGTCTGGCCGGCGAGCGGCGCGGGCCTCGTCCAGGCGCGTGTTGGGCGTGTTGTGCGGGGCCTCGTGCAGCAGCGCCGGGTTGTCTTTAGCCTCCTGGGCTATGGTCTTCATCACCGAGATGAAGTGGTCCAGCGTTTCCCTGGACTCCGTCTCGGTAGGCTCGATCATCAGGGCCTCTTCCACAATGAGCGGGAAGTACATGGTCGGCGGGTGGATGCCGTAGTCAATGAGCCGCTTGGAGACATCCAGGGCGCTCACGCCGTGGGCACGCTTGAGGTTCCTGGCTGAGAACACCACCTCGTGCATGCACGTGCGGTCGTAGGGCAGGTCGTAGTAGCCCTTGAGCTGCCTGAGGATGTAGTTGGCGTTAATCACCGCATCCTCGCTGATCCTGGCGATGCCTGCGTCGCCCAGCAGGCTTATGTAGGTGAAGGCCCGGACCAGCACGCCGAAGTTGCCGTGGAAGGCCCCCATCCTGCCGATGGTCTGCGGCGGCGAGGCCAGCACGTACTGGCCGTCCTGTAGCTCCACCACCGGCGTGGGCAGGAAGGGCAGCAGCCTGGCGGCGACCATGATGGGGCCAGCGCCCGGGCCACCGCCACCGTGGGGTGTGCTGAAGGTCTTGTGGAGGTTGGAGTGTACCACGTCAAAGCCCAGGTCGCCCAGCTTCACGCGGCCTAACAGCGCGTTGAGGTTGGCGCCGTCGCCGTACACCAGGCCGCCGGCCTCGTGGACGAGCCGGCACACCTCCAGGATGTTGCTGTCGAACAGGCCCAGGGTACTGGGCAGGGTCAGCATCAGCCCGGCCAGATCGTCGCCGGCCAGCTCCTTCAGGGCCTTGAGGTCGGTGTTGCCCCCGGCGTCGGAGCGCAGCGTCACCACCTCGAACCCCGCCATGGCCGCCGAGGCCGGGTTGGTGCCGTGGGCGCTATCGGGGATGAGCACTTTCTTTCGCTTTGTGTCGCCTTGGGACAGGTGGTAGGCCCGGACCATGAGCATGCCGGCCAGCTCGCCGTCGGCGCCCGCCATGGGCGTCAACGAGGCGCCGGCCATGCCGGTAATCTCCTTCAGGTATTCCTGGAGCTGGTACATCAGTTTCAGGGCGCCCTGCACCGTGGACGTCGGCTGCAGGGGGTGCACCTGGGACAGCCCGGGCAGCGACGCCATCTCGTCGTGCAGCTTGGGGTTGTACTTCATGGTGCAACTGCCCAGGGGATAGAAGTTGGTATCTATGGAAAAGTTCTGCTGGCTCAGGGTGGAGAAGTAGCGCACCAACTCGCCCTCGCTGACCTCGGGGAAGTCCAAGTCATGGCGCAGCATGTCGGCGGGCGGCAGCGCCTGTTGGGGTACGTCCAGTGGAGGCAGCGTGGTGCCCACCCTGCCTGGCACGCTGCGCTCCATGAGAAGAAGGCGACGGCGGTCGTTTAGCTGGTTTTCGGTAGTGGTCATGCCTTTGCACCTATCTCAGACAGCGCCCCGGCCAGGGCCTCGATTTCCTCACGGGTGTTCATCTCGGTGACGCAGAGCAGCATGCCGTTGGGCACGTAGGCGCTCACGTCCAGGCCGCCAACGATGCGGTAGTCCAGCAGCCGCTGGTTTACCGTGGCTGGCGGCAGCGGGCACTGGACCACGAACTCCCGGAAGAATACCCCATCCAGGGGCAGCGAGTAGCCCGGCACCTGGCCTATCAGCGAGGCGGCGTAGTGGGCCTTGTGGTAGCAAAGCTCGGCGATGTGCCGCATGCCGCGCTTGCCCAGGGCGGCCATGTAGGCCGTGGCCGTGAGGGCAATGAGGGCCACCGCCGTGCAGATGTTGGACGTGGCGCGCTCCCGCCGGATGTGCTGCTCCCGGGTCTGGAGGGTCAGCACGTAGCCGGTGCGGCCGCGGGTGTCCACGGTCTTGCCCACGATGCGCCCCGGCATCTGCCGCACGTGCTTTTCCTTGCAGGCGAAGATGCCCACGTATGGCCCGCCGAAGGACAGGAGCACGCCCAGGCTCTGGCCCTCGGCCACCACGATATCGGCGTCGTAGTCGCCCGGGGGCCGGAACATGCCCAGGGAAATGGGGTCTGCGCTGACCACCAGCAGCGCGCCGCTGGCGTGGGCCTTCTCCGAAAGCGTCGCCAGGTCTTCCATGTAGCCGAAGAAGTTGGGCTGCTGCACGATGAGGCAGGCGGTGCCCTCTTCCAGATCCAGGCCGGCGGTCCTCACCATGTCCACCTTGAGGCCCTGGGACTGGGTGTAGGTCTTCAGCACCTCCAGGTAAGTGGGGGAGACTGTGTCCAGGACGGCGATGCGGTCAAGCCTGGTGACCCGCGCGGCCATGAGCGCGGCCTCGGCCATGGAGGTGGAGCCATCGTACATGCCGGCGTTGGCGACCTCCATGCCCGTAAGCTGGCAGACCAGCGTCTGGAACTCGTAGGTGGCCTGGAGGGTGCCCTGGGATACCTCTGGCTGGTAAGGGGTGTAGGAGGTCATGTACTCGCCCCGGGACACTATCTGCCGGACCACGGCCGGGACGTAGTGGCGGTAGGCGCCGGCGCCCAGGAAGCAGGAGTACTCACCGGGGGCCACGTTCTGCCGGGCCATGGCCTCGATCTCGCGGCGCAACTCCAGCTCCGACCTGGGCGGCGGCAGCTTCAGCGCCGGGTCGCGGTAGCGGGCCGGGATATCCTGGAAAAGCTCGTCCACCGAGGCGACGCCGATGGCCCTGAGCATCTCGCGGCGGTCGGCGTCGGTGTTGGGGCTGTAGGGAGAGACGAAGTCCTGGTCTTGCATTCCTGTGCTACTTCTCTTGGGAGGCCAGGAAGGCCTCGTACTGCTCAGCCGTCATAAGATTATTGATCTCGGAGGCATCCGTGTAGCGCAGCCGCAGGAGCCAGCCCTGGGAGTAAGGGCCGGCGTTGACCAGCTCCGGGCTTTCGATGACCTGCTCGTTACGCTGGGTGACCTCGCCGCTTATGGGGGAGAAGATGTCCGAGACGGCCTTCACCGACTCGATCTCGCCCAGCTTCTGGAACTGGACCAGGCGAGCGCCCACGGCCGGCAGGTCAACGAAGACCACGTCACCCAGGCTCTCGGCGGCGAACTGCGTGATGCCCACCACAGCCGTGCCGTCGGACTCCAGCCGCACCCACTCATGCTCCTTGGAGTACCTCAACTCGCGAGGGTTCATGCGCCTTTTCTCCGTGAGTAGAAGGGTAGGGTAGTAACTTCCGCCTCCACCGGCCGGCCACGGACGTCCACATGGAACCTGGAGCCTGGGGCCGAGTAGCCAGTGGGGACGTAGCCCAGTCCTATGTTCCTGTCCAGCGTGGGCGAGTAGCCCCCGCTGGTAACCTGGCCTATCTGTTTGCCGTTATCAAGTATAGGATAGCTATGCCTGGGGATGCCGCGGCCGACCATGTTGAACCCCACCAGCTTCCGGCTGACGCCCTGGCTGCGTATGCGCCGCAGGGCCTCGCCGGCCACGTAGCCGTCGCGGTCGGGGTCAACGAAGCGGTCCAGCCCCGCCTCATAGGGATTGACCGACGTATCCATGTCATTGCCATGGAGCAGCAGCGCCGCTTCCAGGCGCAGGACGTCCCTGGCGCCCAGGCCGCAGGGCGTGGCGCCGCGCTCCAGCAGCAAGCGCCATATCCGCGTGGCTTCGTCCGAGGGTATAATCAACTCGAAGCCATCCTCGCCCGTGTAGCCGGTGCGGGCCAGCAGTGCCCTGGCGCCCGCCACCTGCGCCTCGGCAAAGGCGAAGGGCCTGATGAGGCCCAGGTCGGCGGAAGCCAGCCCACCCAGCACCTGCACGGCCTGCGGCCCCTGGAGGGCGACCATGGCGTAGCGCGAGGTCACGTCCTCGATGCGCGCCTGGTCAGGGCCGGGCGCCCACCTGGCCAGCCACGCCAGGACAGCAGGCGTGTTGGAGGCATTGGGCACCAGCAGGAAGCGGCCTGCATCGCGCCGGTACACGATGCAGTCGTCAATGATGCCGCCCTGCTGGTCGCAGATTACGTTGTACCGCCCTCGGCCCACGGGCATGCCGGGGACGTTAATGCTCAGGACGCGGTTGAGGGACTCGGCTGCGCCCGGGCCCTGGATATCAACGCGGCCCATGTGGGAGACGTCGAATATGCCGGAGCGCGAGCGGACGGCCCTGGCCTCGTCCAGTATGCTAGTATACTGAAGGGGCATCTCCCAGCCGCCGAAGGGCACCATGCGTGCCCCGAGGGACAGGTGGGCCTGGAATAGAGGCGTGCGCTTCAGCTCGGTGGAAGTGCCCATTACGCTTTCCGAAATGAATTCCACTGGAATCTTAAATGTGGCGGGGGCCAGTGTCAACGTTCCCGCAGTACCCAACATCTGCGGCATTGCCGCATACGTATCAGAGGTAACAGGGCTTGACAGGACTGCTGGGCTTGCCATGGCGGGCATCCGCGGACGTAATCTGATATACTTATTTTGCAGGTCTTTTATCCTAGAAATGCATTTATTGACCAAGACAACGGCCGTGTTACCCATTCCGGCCAGACCGGGCTGACCCGTGCCGGCCCATCGGGCCGTTAGTCCGGAGGTGAGATGAACCCCCGTTGGATGCGCAACAGCTTCATTTACCTGCTCATCATCGTCGCCGTAATCGCCATCTTCTTCACCCTGTTCTCTGAACCCTTCGGCGGCTCCAGGGAGATCCCCATCTCCCAGGTCA
>DAOUAM010000084.1:0-5153 GCA_034433305.1 Dehalococcoidia bacterium
ACCAGGGCTGGCAGCAGCGCCAGGGCGGCTATGCTGAGGGGCTTGATGAGTCGCCTGTACATCTGGTTACTGTTACCTCCTTGCTCTATAAATCTCTCTGTCCCAGCATAGCTGTCGCCCTTGAAGGGGCTTTTAACAGAGGATTAAGGCATGGTGAGGGGCTGGTTAAGGAAGTGGCCGAGGGCCGAGGCGCCGGCACCCCCTTGACAGCAGGCATGTCCCGGGTAGACAATTATCGTAGTCTTGATAGCAACTACTAAGGGGCCTATGTCGGACATAGCAGTGGCACAGCTCCAGGCGCTGGGGTTCAGCGAGTACGAGGCGCGGGCCTACGTGGCCCTGCTCCAGCACGGCGCCCTCACCGGCTACCAGCTCGCCAGGGAGTCGGGCATACCGCGTCCCAACATCTACCCCGTGCTGGAGCGGCTGCAGCGGCGTGGAGCGGCAGTCAGCGTCCAGGTGGAGGAGGGTGTCCGGTACGCGGCGCTGCCGGCCGAGGAGATGCTGGCGCAGCTATCGCGCAGCCTTGAGGCGGGCCTGGCCGACGCCCGGCAGGCGCTGGGCCAGCTCGCGCAGGCGCCCGCGCCCGAGCGCGTGTGGAACCTCCAGGGCTACCAGCCCCTCATCTCCAGGGCCGAGGCGCTGATAGACGGCGCCCAGGCCCGGCTGGCGGTGGGCATCTGGACTGAGGAAGCGCGCCGGCTGGCTGGCGCCCTGGCCCGCGCCCAGGGCCGGGGCATCGAGCCGACGGTGCTGTGCATCCAGGGCTGTCCCCAGGAGTGCGGCGGCTGTCGCGGGCGCATCTATCGCTACCCGCTGGCGGCCGGCGCCCGCTCCCGCTGGCTGGTCGTGGTAGCCGACGGCCGGGAGCTGCTGGTAGGGCAGGTATCGCCCGATGGCGCCGCCGCAGGTGTCGTGACGACGCTGGAGGCGCTGGTGACGGTGGCTGGCATGTACCTGCACAACGCCATCGCCGCCGCCGAGA
This sequence comes from Dehalococcoidia bacterium, assembly GCA_034433305.1. GTDB lineage: Bacteria > Chloroflexota > Dehalococcoidia > Lucifugimonadales > DAOUAM01 > DAOUAM01. Next base: position 986 of record DAOUAM010000084.1, read on the forward strand.
TCGTGCGCAGCCTGGGGCCGGAGCTGCTGCGCCTGCTGGATGCCAGGGCGCTGGAGGCGCTCCAGGGCGCCGGCCTGGCCACCGACGGCGCGTCCTGGTGGGACCGCATCTTCGAGGCTGTAAGAGGGAGCGGAGGTTGACCGCTCCCTTTTTTGCGTCCAGGATAGTAGTTATACAAGCAACTACGATTGCGGAGGAGACTATGAAAGATATCAGCAGAAGGACATGGCAGACATATATGGCCTTTCAGGCCGCTATAGAGGTGCTGGCCTCGAGTATGGGCTGGAGGCGCCCGGCGCTGGCCGTGGTGCTGGCGGCTGGCCTGCTGGGGCTGGCGCTGGTCGGGTGCAGCAGGGGTGAGGGCGCCAGCCCCAGCGTGCGGATCGTTTCGCCCCGCAATGGCGACACGGTGCCCGCGGGGGACGTGGCTGTCCAGGTGGAGGTGTCCAACTTCCGCGTGGTGGACAATCTGGGCGGCGCCGACGCCAAGGGCGAGGGCCACGTCCACTTCTACATAGACGTGAACGACGTGCCGACAACGCCGGGCAGGCCGGCCGTCAGCCGCGAGGGGACGTACCACGCGGGCGGCGTGACGTCCCACACGTGGGCCAATGTCCCGCCCGGCACACACACCTTCGCGATGCAACTGGTGAACAACACGCATACGCCCCTGGACCCTCCAGCCACCGCCAGGGTCACTGTAACGGTAAGGTAGCCAGCGGACTGCTCAGGGCGAAGTCCGCCGGCGCCACTCTCGCGGAAAGGAGGTGAGTCCCCATGTGCGCTAGCTGCGGCTGCCAGGTCCAGAAGCCCAAGGAGGACAAGAAGCCCAGGTCCAGATAGCTGGACACGGGGGCAGGGGAGGCGCCCCACGCCTCCCCTACCCCCTGTGCCGGCGGGGGGAAGTATTTCCCTGGTGCCAGCCTGTACTACCGGGTGGAAGCTCCTGTCTGTCCCGCAAGGCAGGGCCTCGGTTACCCACACTCCCACCCTCGATACGCTACTCCCGGGCAGGCGGGCGGAAGTCATGCCCCGGTCAGCCAGCCCCCACGGCGCGATGAAGAGAAGGCGCCTTGCCAGGCGCGGACTGCTCTACGCCATGCATGGCTATATGGAGCATGGAAGGGAGCAGTCCCTGGAGAAGCTCATAGACAGCTTTATGTACAGCTTTGGATTCTAACCCTGGGGGAAAGCTGTGAACAGCGGCACGGTGAAGCTGAAGGTGCTGCCAGCGCCTTCCTGGCTCTCCACGCGGACCTCGCCGCCGTGGGCCTGGACGATGTGCTTGACGATGGCCAAGCCCAGCCCGGCGCCCCCCTGGCTGCGGGCGCGGTCCACCTTGTAGAAGCGCTCGAAGACGTGGGGCAGGTGCTCCGGCGGGATGCCAATGCCGGTGTCGCTCACTCGCACCTCCACGGCGTTGTCCAGGGCTATGGCCGAGACGGTGACCCTGCCCGGCCCGGGCGTGAACTTGAGGGCGTTGTCCAGCAGGTTGACCAGCACCTGGCGCAGCTTCTCCTCCTCGCCCAGCACCTGGGGGAGGTCTTCGGGCAGCGCGGCCTCCAGGCTGATGCCCTGGGCACGCGCCTGGGCCTGGAACCCGGCGCAGACGTCCTCCACCAGCGGGCGCAGGTCCATGGGCACCAGCCTGAGGGTGACCTGCCCGCTCTCCAGGCGCGATAGCTCCAGCAGGTCGTTGACCATGGCGGTCATGCGGTCCAGGTCGCGGTGGATGCGCTGGAGGAAGTCCCGGGCCACCTGAGGCTCGTCCAGGGCGCCGCCTTGAAGGGTCTCCACCATGGCCTTTATGGAGGCCAGCGGGCTGCGCAGCTCGTGGGATACGTTGCTGACGAACTCCTTGCGCGTGGTCTCCACCTGCCGGATGCGGGTGAGGTCGTGGAGGGTCAGCAGGACTCCACGGGAGCCGTCCTCGATGATGGGAGTGGCAATGGCGCTGAGGAAGCGGCGCCGGCGCAGCAGCTCCACCTCGCCCATCTGCTGCTGGCCGGTGGTCAGCGCCCTGGAGACAAGCTGCTGTAGCTCGAAGTCCCGGACTATGCCGGCGAAGCGGCTGCCCACGGCCAGCTTGCTCCGCACGTCCAGCAGGCTCTCCGCCGGGCGGTTCATGAGGATGACGTAGCCGTCCGGCCCGATGGCGATGACGCCGTCAGCCATGGTGTCCAGCACCGCCGAGAGCTTGTTGCGCTCGCCCGACAGGTCGCGGATCATGGCGCGGATGGTGGTGGCCATGCTGTTGAAGGCGTCGGCCAGGTCCTGGGTCTCGTCGCTGGAGAGGGTCTGGACACGGTAGTCCAGGTCGCCCCTGGCGAGCCTGCGGGCGCCCTCGGTGACGGAACGCACGGAGCGCGAGGTGCGGCGGGCCAGCAGGTAGCCCAGGCCCACCGAGAGCAGGGCGACGATGAGGGCCGAGAAGATGATGGTCAGGACTATGCGTCTGATGTTGGCCCAGACCATGGAGGTGGGCACGGCCACGCGCACCACGCCCACCGGGCCAGCGTCGGACAGGACGGGGACGGCGGCATAGACCATCTCCTGCCCCACCGTCTCGCTGACGCGGATGTTTCTGCCAAGGCCCGAGTCCAGGGCGCCCATGACTTCGGGCCGCAGGGCGTGGTTGTCCATGCTCGCGGGGTCGCGCCAGCTATCGGCCAGGACGGTGCCATCCAGGGCGATGATGGTCACCCTGGAGTCCAGGATGCTGCCGGCCCGCTGGGCCAGCGTCCGCAGGCCGGCCAGGTCCGGCGCGGCCAAGAAGTAGGGAGTCGCGGTCTCGCCCAGCAGCCTGGCGTCGTGGGCCAGTTGCTCGTGCAGGTTGGAGATGTAGCTGTCGCGGATGAAGTTGACCAGGTAGAGGCTGACGATGCCCATGGTGGCGAAGATGAGGGCGGTGTAGGCCAGGGCAATGCGCCACTGGAGGGGCAGCCGCGAGAGGCTGGACAGCGGACTGGGGCGGCTCATCCTTCGAACCTGTAGCCCACCCCGCGCAGGGTGATGATGCGCTTTGGCCTGGCGGGGTTGGGCTCGATCTTTTCGCGCAGCCAGCGGATGTGGACGTCCACGGTGCGGGTATCGCCGATGTAGTCCTGGCCCCAGAGGCGCTCCAGTATCTGGTCGCGGGTGAAGGCCCTGCCCCTGTTGGCCACCAGCAGCGCCAGCAGGTCGAACTCTCGGGGCTTGAGGTCCAGGGGTCTGCCGTCGAGCCTGGCCGAGTGGGCGGTGAGGTCAATCTCCAGGTCGCCGGCCCGGATGACCTGGGGCGCGGCCTCGGAAGGCACCTCGGAGGCCATGCGGGAGCGGCGGAGCATGGCCCGCACCCTGGCCAGCAGCTCCCGCATGCTGAAGGGCTTGGTCACGTAGTCGTCGGCGCCCAGCTCCAGCCCCACGACGCGGTCCACCTCCTCGCCCCTGGCGGTGAGCATGAGGATGGGAATGGTGGACTCCCGGCGCAGGATGCGGCAGACCTCGAAGCCGTCCAGCCTGGGGAGCATGACGTCCAGGATGACCAGGTCTGGCCGGGACTGGCGGGCCAGCTCCAGGCCGCGCTCGCCGTCCCGGGCAGCGAGGGCGCGGTAGCCTTCCCGCTCCAGGTTGTACCTGAGGGCCTCCAGGAGGTTTTCCTCGTCCTCCACGACCAGGACAGTCTCTTCGGGCAAGGCAGGCTCCAGGCAAGGAGATTACGGCCATCTATATTATAGCAGGTGCCCATATCAGCCTGACCAGATGAAGGGGATGGCGGGCCTCACTCCTGGTGTTCAAAGGCACCACGTTGGCCAATCTATGGCCCCCTATCCACGCATGGCTTACTCACGACAGTTTTTTGAACATGCAGCAGACAGTGGTGCAGGCGCTGCCAGACTTCACCCCCGGGCAACCACAAGGTTTGCCCCTACAGTGTTCTCATCACAGGGAATTGCTATCAGGGCAGAGCGTCTTCGCGTTTCGCCTGCACGGCGGTATGCATGGGCGGGTTTGAAACCCGCTCCTGCATTGTCCGGTGAGGCGCTCACGCCAGAGGCAGCGCCGGCTGGCTCCCCTGCCCTGGCTGGCCGGGGCTGCGCTCGGGGATGCGGCCAGCGGCGGCCTGGTGGGCCAGGCGCGTAGGCTCGGGCAGACGGTAGCGGGTGCAGCAGGCCAGCACCCAGCGGAT
>DAOUAM010000085.1:0-44933 GCA_034433305.1 Dehalococcoidia bacterium
GGCGTCGCCGTCCTCCGGGGCGCTGGAGCTCATTGCCAGAGGCGGCAGGTGACTCGGACGAGCATGGTCCCGGCGATGGCAAGTGCGAGCACCAGGGCGAGGGCGTAGTTCCAGCGCCCGTACAGGACGTTGCCGACGGTGAACAGCCCGGACCAGATGACGATGCAGCCGGCGAGCCAGCCCAGCAGGGAGAGGGGGATGTTATCGGCCTGCGACCAGCGCGCGGCCTCCTCTTTCGAGATGCCGGCCATTTCGCGGACTTTCTGCCAGCCAGGACCGGCGGGGTGGACCTTGCGGTAGAAGTTCACCAGGGCGGCGGGATCGGTCTGCGGACCGGCGTACGCAACGATGAGCCAGCAGATGGTGGTGCACAGCACGGTGAGGAAGAGCTCCTGATGGGTGCCGAGGCTGATGCCGTTGCGGCGCAGCGCGAGGAAGACGAGGGATACGGCGAAGGAGCTGATCATGGCGGCGATTTCACACCATGCGGTGATGCGCCACCAGAACCAGCGAAGCAGATAGAGAAGGCCGGTGCCGGCGCCGACCTGAAGCATGATATTGAAAGTATCCTGGGCGGTTTCGAGGAAAAATACCAGTATCGAGGAGATAATGAAGAGGAGAATTGTGGAGATTCTTCCCGCAAAAACATAGTGTTTTTCATCGCGGCCCGGGCGGAGGAAGCGGCGGTAAAAGTCGTGCACCATGTAGGAGGCGCCCCAGTTCAGGTGGGTGAGGATGGTGGAGGAGTTGGCGGCGATGAGTCCGGCGAGCATCAGGCCCATCCATCCGGCGGGAAGGAACTTGAGCATGGCGGGGTAGGCGATGGCGTGGCCGATGAGCGCCGGGTTGACGTGGGGGAAGGCGCGCTGGATGTCGGCGAGAGTCGGGAAGACGATGAGGGAGGCGAGGGCGGTGAGCATCCAGGGCCAGGGGCGCAGGACATAGTGGGCGAGATTGAAGAAGAGGGTTGCGGCGAGCGCATCTTTTTCCGAGCGGGAGGCGAGCATGCGCTGGGCGATGTAGGAGCCGCCGCCCGGTTCGGCGCCCGGATACCAAACGGCCCACCACTGGATGGCGATGGGCATGATGAAGACGGCGGTGGCGAGCTCCCAGTTACTGGAGAAATCGGGGAGCATGGCGAGGTAGTTGACGCCGCCGGGGCCCTGCATGGCGCTGATTTTGGCGACGAGGCCGGCGAGGCCGCCGACCTGAGGGAGCGTGACAGCGAACCAGGCCGCGGCGATGACGGAGCCCATCATGACGAAGAACTGGATCATGTCGATGACGAGAACGCCCCAGAGGCCGGAGTGCGCGGCGAAGACGACGTTGAGAAGGCCGACGACGAGCAGGGTCTGCCACCGTTCGAAGCCGAACAGGACGCCGGCGATCTTGCAGGCGGCGAGGTTGACGCTGGCCATGATGATGCAGTTGAAGAAGAAGCCCAGGTACAGGGCGCGGAAGCCGCGGACGGCGCTGGCGGCGCGGCCGGCGTAGCGGAGCTCGTAGAATTCGAGATCGGTGAGGACTCCGGAGCGGCGCCAGAGGCGGCCTGTTCTGCACCTGCCCCACGTGGATGGTGACCGTGGCGACGTTGCCATCGTCTTTGCCGTCGTCGGCCCGGTACCGGAAGGTATCGGTACCCTCGAAGTTGTTGTCCGGGGTGTAGCGGACGCGGTTGTTGGACAGGGTGTCCAGGTCGCCGTGGTCGGGCTGCTCCACTATGGTGAAGTCCAGTTCATCGTCATCGTCGTCGGGGTCGGTGGCCACCAGGGTAATCACCACGTCCTCGTCCTCGTCGGTGGACACAGCTATGTCCTGGGACGTCGGCGGGTCATTGACCGAGGTGACGGTGATGGCGATGCGGGCGGCGTTGCTATTGTTGACGCCGTCGCTGGCCCGGAAGCGGAAGTCATCGGCGCCGTGGAAGTTGGCGTCGGGCGTGTAGGTGACCTTGTTGCCGCTGATGGCGCTCAGGTCGCCGTGCTCCGGCTGCTCGAAGATGGAGTAGGTGAGGGTAGGGCTGTCGGGGTCAGTGGCCACCAGGGTAATCTCGATGGGCGTGTCCTCGGGCGTGGTGACGCTGCCGTCCTGGGCCACGGGCGGCTCGCCAGGGCCTTCATTGTCGGTGATCTGCGCCGTGACGGTAGGCACGCCGATGCCGTTGTACCTGGGGTCGCCGCTGGTTGCCGTGTGGTGGACGGTGCCGTTGTGCAGCCCTTCGGCGGTGTTATCGTCCACCGCCGAGACCGTCACGCCACGGATGGCGCTCCACTGGGCCAGGGGGAAGGAGAGGGACGCGGGGTCAACGGTCACCTGGGCGTCGGGCGCCACGGCCACGGTGACGTCGGCGGTGGGCTGGCTGGCCAGGCAGACCCTGTAGCTGGCGCTGGCGCCGCCTTCGGCCACGTTGACCGTGCTGGCGCTGACGTTGACCTCGGAGGCCGTGTTGTAGGCCACCAGGGACAGGTCATCATCGCCCAGGTCGGCCCGGAAGAACATGCCGCTGCCGGCCGCCAGGCCATTGATGCTGCTGAAGCCGCCGGTGCGCGATGAGTAGGTCATAACCTGGAAGCTGTCGCAGGGGCCGGGGACGAAGTTGCCAATGACCGTCAGGTTGAGGGTGCCGGCCAGGGCCACGCTGCCGCTGACGTTGAGCTGGTCGAAGCCGCTGCCGGCCGCCGTGCCGCCTATCTCCAGGGCCAGCACGCCGGCCGAGGTCTGGCTGTAGCTGCCGGCGATGTTCAGGGCGCCGGCCGAGGAGCCAGGGCTGACCTGGCCCGCGTTGGCGACGCTGGCGGCGATGGGGCCGTTGCCGGAGAAGGCCGCGCCCTGGATGCTCACGGTGCCGCCGCCGGAGATGGAGCCAGGGCTGGTGTGGCTGAAGCTGCCGCCCTGGATGGACAGGGTGCGGCCCTGGGCGACCTCGATGTTGCCGGTGTTGGCGAAGGAGGGCGTGTCGCCTGTCTGGACCAGGGACAGGTTGCCGCCGGTGATGTGTATGCTGCCGCTGTTAGCGTGGTCGGCGCCGGCGCGGCCCAGGGTGAGGTCGGTATTGACGTTGATTTCGCCCTGGTTGTCCAGCCTGGCCGTGATGGCGCGGCCACCGCCTGCGCCGGCGTTGACGTTTATGACGCCGTCCTCGGTGTTGGTCAGGGTGCCCTCGCTGACGGTGAGGTTGGAGGCGAAGCCGGCGGCGTCGCTCTCCAGGCGGACCTCGCCAGAGTTGGCCAGGTCCTGGGTCACTGTCAGCGTGACGTTGCCGCCACCGCCGCCTCTGACCAAGAGGGTCTGGGTGCCGTCGTCGGCGCCCAGGGTCAGGCTGCGGACGGTCGTGGATGCGGCGAGGGTGACGGTATAGGTGCCGTCGAGGGTGATGCAGGCCCGACTGCTGGCGCCAGGCACCGAGTCGGTGCTCCAGTTGTCGGGGTCGGTCCACAGCCCTCCTGTGGCGCTGGTCCAGGAGACGTCACAGGAGGACTGGGACTGCGGGCGGGTTGCGGCTCCCAGAGGGGACCATATGAACAGGGCCGCGAGAAGGAAGGAAAGAAGGACAATAGCAGGTACACTTCGCTTAACCATAAACACCTCCCGGCAGGTATAACGTGCCACGGAGGTGCCATGTTACAGACATAGCTATCCGCCCCGCAGTCCCTTGAAGACTCGGGGGGTGTGGAGGGGCCTCTCCTTACCAGGTCGTGGAGAGGGCCAGGACTTGTCACATTTTCGGAAGGAGACGGAGGCGCCAGGGCAGCGCCGCAAGACCTTACCCCTCGGCACGCTCAGGACAGGCCCGAGCTTGTCGAGGGGGCAGGTGGGAGAGGGGGCCATAGATTGGCTGACGTATTGCCCTTAAACACCAGGGTGAGGTCCGCCAGCGCCTGTCTCATTAACCGCCGCATTTAACTGTTGCGTAGTAAGGGGGGCCAGAGAGGGGAGGCCGGTGCTCCACTGCGCACATCCACCACCTCAGCGTCGCGGTCGCCAGCCCTGTAACGGCCTCCCCTTCCCTGGTACTGGAGTGGGGCAGGAAGCGAGGCGTCTTTTTTGAGCTACCTGTTGCTGTTGCCCTTGCCCTTGTTCTCCTTAGGCCCGTTGACCTTGACTACCGAGGCCAGGAAGCGGCCATCGGGCTGGAAGATGCCCTCGGCCCGCACGTTGACGCCGATGGCAAGCTGGCCCTTGACCTCGGCATCTGCCGCCACGATCACCAGGGTGCTGCCAACGGTGAGCGGGGCCAGGGAGATTACCGTGCCCCGGACCTCTGTCTTCTTGGCCAGGCGCTCTACCTTTATTTCGGTGGCCTGGATGGAGCCATCGCCATTGGTGTAGCCTTCGACCTCGGCGATGAGGCCGACCCTGGGCGTGCCCTGGACCTCGGTGCTGTCGTCAATGACCACTATACGCCTGGCGATGGTCAGCGGCTCCTCGCGGGTTATGACGCCCCTGAGCTCTATCCTGGAGCGCCGGTTGGCCTGGGGGCTTTCCCGCTCATCGCTGGAGTCGCTGTCAGCTTCACCGCCCTTGACGGCGACGCTTTCGCCTTCATGGCCGCTGTCGTTGTCGTCCGGGCCGCTGGTGCCGGTGGCCCCGGCCGTGACCGGCGTCCTGTCGGAGTCGTCCTGGCGCGGGGTTGGCCGCGCCACAGGCCGGCGGTCGTCATCATCGCGCTCCTGTCTGATGGTGGCCTCGCTGCCAGGCTGCGGGCCCTCTTCGCCCTCGCTGGCGCTTTCGGCTACCTCTACGCTGGAGGCCTGGAGCGTGTCCGTCTCCAGGAAGCGCCCCTTGACCCTGGCCTCCTTGCCCAGTTGTAGCTCTCCCCTGACCGACGCGCCCGGGGAGATCCTGACGACCAGCCCGGCGACCTCCAGAGGGTCAACGTTGGAGACGGGGCCTCTTACCTCGGCCTCCCGTATGGCCGCCTGGACCGACGCCTCCGCTGCCGGGCCGTTGGGGTCTTCCGCCAGTCCCTGGGCGATGATCTGCCCACGCTGCCACACCACCTGGGTCTGGGCCAGCGGGTCGGGTGACTGAGTGGCCCCCTGGAGGCCTGCCTGGCCCAGCAGGGCCTGTCGCTGGCCGATCTCCTCGGAAAGCTCGTTCAGGACGGCCCTGGCCCTGTCAGGGCCCAGGGAGCGCACCTCGGCCAGCGCGGCATCAACCTGGGCCGCGACGGCCTGCACGGCGTCGGTGCCCGGCGGTTGGCCCATGCTAGTCAGCTCCACCATTTCCTGCACTCGCCGCTCGGCCAGCTCCAGGTGGTACTCGGCCCTCCTGGCGGAGTTCAGGGTGACCAGGAGCAGCAGGCGCTCGGTGCCGGTCTTGACGGGATAGAGGGCCTGCCCTGGCAGGCTGTCCTGGGCGGCGTAGGTGAGTCCGCCGGCCAGGAAGACCAGGGAGAAGGCCGTAAGGGCCAGCGCTGGCACGGGCAGCATCCTGCCCAGGACCTTGCGCCAGCGCGGGGCCTTGCTGCGGCTTATCTCCTGCTGCAGCGCCAGCCGGGCGCGGGCGCGGAACTCACTGGAGGGGCGCTCGTCAGGCGCGGGCGGCAGCCGCACGGCCATGTCCAGTAGCGGCCCCAACTCCTGACGCAGCCTGGGATAGCGCTCCAGGCAGTCATCCACGGACGCCCGGCCCAGACGAATGTCATCAATGCACTCTGCCAGGACTTGCTCCAGTTCCTTCATCCCTGCCCACCCTCCTCCTCAAGCAACTGGCGCAGCTTCCTGAGCGCACGCAGTTGTATGACTCTGACCGCGCCTTCGCTCTTGTCCATAGCGGTGGCAACGGCGGAGTAGTCAAGCCCCTCAATGAACCGTAACATCAGAACCTGCTGCTGGTCACCCGGGAGGCGTGCCAGCAAACGCCTTACCACGTCCAGGTCGAGGAACTCCTCCATGGCCGGGTCGCGCTGCCCCTCCACCAGGCCATTGGCCTGCTGGACGTAGCTCTGCGACTCCCGCTCCTTCTTGCGGTAGTAGTCCACCACCAGGTTATGGGCTATGGTGTACAGCCAGGACAGGAAGGGCTTTTCCTCGTACCTGTAGCCCTGAATGGCCCGCCAGGCCCGCAGGAATACCTCCTGCGTAAGGTCTTCCACGTCGGCCAGGTGCTTGACGCGGTAGGAGATGTGGCGGTAGATGCGCTCCACGTAGGTATCATAGAGCTGAGTGAAAGCATCCCCGTCCCCACGTGTAGCCCGACGGACGAGGGCCGCCTCGTCCAGTTGCGCCTCCGACTGCGTCAGGGCCATCCACACTTTCTTTAACGGCTGGTCGAAGTTCAATGTTACATCCCGCATTCCTCACGGTCAGCGACCGCGACATGGGATTACACGGGCTAGCATACATTAATAGTATGGTTCTAGTACAGCAGTTTACATACTCGACGACTGCGATGTCAGGAAATTTTCACGATTAACACTGGCCCAGAGCGTGGGACATGGCCGTGGCAGGGGGATGGCGTGGCGGTTGGATAGGCCGTATTGGACTGGCGATGCCTGCACGTATGGCCCGCTGGAAGCCCGGGCTGCCCCTGTCAGGTGGCAGAGAGGGAACAGCCAGTGTTGCCCTAAGGATGCGCCGAAGGGGGAGGCTGTGGGGATGAGGCCTTGCGGCGATGGTAGTACCGGCGGACCTTGGCCCGGTTACCGCAGGACTTCATGTCGCACCAGCGCCGGCTGCGGTTGCGGCTGTTGTCCATGAAGAGCCAGCCACAGGTCTCCGAGGCACACTCCCGCACCAGCGAAAGCTCCCCGGAAGTCAGCAGCTCCGCCGCCGATCGGACGACCGGCCACACCATCCTGTCCAGCGCCTCCTCGTCCTCCTTCCAGGTCCAGACGAAGCCGCCGTTGGCCTGGATAATCTGGGACATGGACATAGCCTTCAGCGCCGCGTTGAGCATGGCCAGGTCCGAAGGCTCAGGCGAGCGCCTGGCGGCGGCAGCCGAGAAGATGCGGTAGATAGCCTCTCGCAGCGCGATGGCCCACTCCAGGGTAGAGGCCGCATCCGACGGCCTCCGCGCCGCCTCCTTCAGCAGCCTGTGTGCCTGCTCCTCGGTCAGCGCCCCGGCCAGCCTGCCCCAGGACACCAGGCGCGCGTAGCTGGTCAGCCTCTCACCCGGACGGTCGGGCGTGTGGTTGCTGACCGTGTTGGCGAAGTCCAGGCATAGCTTCCCGCCTGAGAACTCGAAGGCAGGCCCTTTGCCCTCCGGCGGAGCGCTACCTTGCTCGCGTATAACCATCAAAAGCCTCTTGACTGGTTAAGCCCTTTCCCTTATACTGCTAACTACCATATACAGTTTAGTCGGTTAAGCACAGTTCCTGCAACGGTCGAGGGAGTACACGCCAATGACAGTTCCAGCTTTACTCCGTCGGGCGGCCCTGGTGGCCCCAGGGAGCCGCCGTGGCATCCGGGCGAAGGTCAAGGACTGGGTAGGCATGGCCCTCGTACCGCTGAAGGTGTACTTTGGCCCGTGGGCAGCGGCCCGTCACGGCAAGCCGTCCCTGGACGCCGCCCTCTCCAGGGAAAGGGCCAGGGTTGACACCTTCTTCACGGGCATGTGGCCTCGCTAGCGCCCGGAGCGGCGCTACAGGCAGGCCGGCGGCGTGTCGCCATTGGCGAAGCGCTGGATGGCCAGGGCCACCGCGTCGGGGCGCTCCATGTACATGTTGTGGCCGCTTTTCTCTATGACCACCATGCAGCCGCGCTCCAGGCTGCCCAGCACAGACGCCAGGCCGGTGTAGCTGTGCTGGCGCTCCTGGCCGACCACCAGCAGCAGCGGCAGGCCAAGCTCCCGGAGGATGGGCGTAAGGTCGAAGTAGTCGCCGCGCCGGTCCTCCCAGTTGAAGGCCGACGAGGCCCACTTCATGTCCACAGAGCCGTCGGGTAGCTCCCTGGCCTCATGGGCCACCACGTCGCGAATGACGTCCTCTCGCCAGCGGCCCGCCACCGGGTGCTGGCGGAGGTAGTGGTAAAGCGCCTCGTGGCTGGCCCAGGTCCGCCTGGGACGCTCGCCCCTGGAGGACACGCGCCGCTGGAAGGACTCGGTCATGGCCACCACCGGCTCCAGCAGCACCAGGCTGCTGAACAGGCCGGGCACCTGGTGGGCGCACAGCGTGACCACCGCCCCGCCCGACGAGTGCCCCGCCCCCATGGCGTCCCGCAGGCCCAGGTGCTGGCAGAACTCCGCCAGCTCGGCCACCCTCTCGGCGTAGCTGTAGCCCCTGGCCGGCCAGTCGCTGTCCCCGTGGCCCCGGGCGTCCAGCGCTATGACGTGGAAGCGCTGGCATAGCTCGCGGGCTACGGCGTCCCAGCTACGGCTGGTGCGCATGTCGCCGTGGAGCAGCAGCAAAGGCGGGCCATGGTCTCCCCAGTCCGCGTACCTCAGCCTGAGGCCGCGCACGTGTATGAACCGGTCTTCGGGCTTGGTCACAGTCTCCAGTCTGGCAGGTCAGGAGTGCCGTCTCACGCCGGGCGCGGATATTATACCACGCCCTCAGCCTCGGGCCTGTCAGCCGCTGTCGCCGTCCAGGTCGGCGCCAGAGCGCTCCCCCAGCAGGCGCTCTCGCAGGAGGTCCTCCACCCGCCGGTGGAACGCCTCCACGGACTGCCAGGCCATGTACAGCAGCACCATGAGGGATACGCCTATGAGGAGGAACGACAGATAGGGCACGGCCGGTATCCGAGGCAGGAACAGGCTGATGAGCATGACCATCACCAGGAATAGGATGGCGGTTATGGCGTTGCGCAGCAGCACCTTGACCAGCGGCCTGTTCAGGATAAAGCTGGTGTCCCGCTCCAGGGCGACGACCTCCGCGCCCAGGTCCGCCAGGGACAGCACGTGGCGGATGATGGCGATGAGCGGGAACACCCCCAGCACCAGTACCAGCAGGCCCAACGCCACCAGCACCACCGCGGGCGGCATCCGGGTCAGGCGCGCCAGGGTGTCCCAGTGCTCGAAAGCCGCGCGGCCCAGCACCACGACCACCGTGAAGAGGAACACGTTGAGCAATATGTTGGTTATGTAGCGGCGCAAGAGGTCGCCGGTGCCGCCGCGCTCCCCAGCCCTGGACTGGATACGCTGGAGCATAGCCTCGGCGGAGGCCAGGTACCTTCGCAGGCGCGGCGGCAGGATGCTGTCCAGCCTTTCCCCGGCATGAGTGGACGCCCTGAAGATGTAGGGAGTCGTCAGGGTGCTCAGCCCGGTGACTCCTACTATGACAGGGTAGAGGAATGGCGCGATGACGCCGTTGTCCTGGCCTATCTTCACTATGACCAGGGAGAACTCCCCTATCTGCGCCAGGCTCATGCCCACCCGAAGGGCCGTGTGGTGATGGTAGCCGATGAGAAATGTCGCCAGGGTGCCAGCGAAGACCTTGCCCACGATGAGCACCAGGGAGATGAGCAGGATGTGGGGCCAGAAGTCCGCCAGGTAGGTGAAGTCGAAAAGCATGCCTATGGCCACGAAGAACAGGGCGGCGAACATGTCCTTTATGGGCGACATGGAAGCGGACAGGGCCTCGCCGCGCCTGGCCTCGGCCACCAGCGTCCCCGCTATGAAGGCGCCAGCGGCCACCGAAAGCCCCAGCCACTGCGATACCAGGGCCATGCCAAAGCACAGCCCCAGGCCCACCACCACGGACAGCTCGCGGCTGCCCACGGCGGCCACATAGTTCATCAGCCGGCGTACTATGCTCAGTCCCAGCACGATGGACGCGGCTGCGAACAGGAGCAGCTTTAGCAGCACGGGGCCAATGGCGGCGAACTGGATGCTGCCTCCGCTGCCCAGGCCCGACAGCAGGGCTATCATCAGCACCGCCGCGAAGTCCTCAAAGACCAGTATGCCCACCACCACCTGGGATGCCTGGTCCGACAGGCGGCGCTGCTCCTCCAGCACCTTGACGATGAGCGCTGTGCTGCTGATGGACAGGCCCGCGCCCAGGAACAGCGAGGTCGTTGTACCCCAGCCCAGCAGCAGCCCTACCTGGTAGCCCAGCGTGAACACCACGATGAGCTGCACCGCGCCGCCGATCAACGCCGCCTTTCCAACCCGCCGCAGCTTGCCCAGGCTGAATTCCAGGCCCAGGGAGAACATCAGCAGGATAATGCCGATGTCCGCCAGGACGTTGATGACCTCTATCTCGCTTACTAGCGGGAACGGGGGCGTGTAAGGCCCGATGATGGCGCCGGCGATGATGTACCCCAGGATCACCGGCTGACGGAGCCAGTGGAACAAGAGGATGACCGCGCCCGATACCACCATGACGGTGGCCAGGTCGCGCAGAATGTCCAGACTTCCCTGCTCAGGCATGGGGCCTATCTCTTTCCTCGGCCCCCGGGTACAGCAAAGGGCCTACAGCACTACTATAAAGGCAGACCCCTCCTGAGCAAAGCCGGCCGGCGTGTGCCCGGGCGTCACTGTTGCAGCACCAGGCCCGCCGGGTGCAGGCGCGGCCAGTTTGGCCGTTGCTGAGGCCAGGGCAACAGACGTCAGCGCCTTCGCCGCTCCTTGAGCCACTGCTGGAAGTCGCGCTCCATGGCCTCGGAGAAGGTGCGGTCCACCTCTCCAGGCGTATAGACACCCTCGGCGATGCGCTGCTTGCCGAACTCGTCCTTGAGGCGGATAAGCTCCGAGGCCTCCACTACCTCCTCGGCCAGGTGCGGCGGGATGAATATGACCCCCTCTATGGTGCCCAGCACCACGTCGCCCGGCAGGCACGTCGCCTCGCCTATGCGCACGATGCCGTTGATCTCGGCCAGGGAGACGTCGGCGATGGCCGTGGGGTCGAAGCCTCGGACGAAGGCCACAAAGTCCCTCATCTCCATGATGCGCTGCACGTCCCGCACGCCGCCATCAACGACCATGCCGCGCCTGGTCTTGACCTGTATGGCCGTGGACAGGTTATCCCCGGCGAAGGTACCGTCCCGCACCTTGCCGAACAGGTCCACGATGATGACGTCGTTCTCCTTCAGCTCATCTATTACCCAGGAGTTCTGGCCGCCGACGCGGCCCTCCCGCTCCTGCAGGCGCTTCAGTTCCGCCTCCACGTCCGGGCGCCTGGGCACGAAGCGGCAGGTCACGGCCCGGCCCACCAGCACGCGCTCGGGGTGGATAATCTGCCAGTTGCCGGCGAAGTTGTGATGGTAGCCGTGCTTGCGCAGGACGCCCCACGCCTCCTCGGTGGTGACAAGCTCCATGCGCTTGAGGATATCGTCGGGCACCAGCGGCCTGCCGTGGGCGTCACGCTCGCCCTTCCACTCGCTGGTAAGGCTCATGATGAGTCCGGGATCGGTGAGCTTCACTGCATGGTCTCCTTGAGGGGGCTGTACAAGCCCCGGGTATGCAGTGGGAGATTATACACCCTGGGCCAGAGGCTGACAGGGGTGAGATACCAGGTCTCTCCTCACCATGGTTGTCCCGCATGGAGGCTGGGCGGGTAAAGCGGCGCATGCCTTTCGGAGCGGGCAGCCGCCGGCCCCCTCTCTGGCTCTCCCCCAGAGGGGGCGAGGACTCTCCCTTCCACCTGTGGGGGAAGGCCAGGGCCTGTCCTGAGCCTGTCGAGGGAAAGGGGGCCAGCCGCTAGCCCCCTCTCTGGCTCTCCCCCATGGGGGGCGAGGACAGTCCCTTCCCCCCATGGGGAAGGCCAGGAAGGGGGCATGAGTCTTGCCAATGGGAGGGACTTGGGACACATCCTTCAAGCGGGATATGGACAGAAGAAGTCGGTATGCTTGCGCTGACGCACCGCTGGTCGCGTCAGACGTTCCTGGAGGGGAGAAGGCTTTGGCCGCGCCCTCAAGCAGGCCTGGCGCTGGCACCGCCGCCTATGGCCGGCAGGAAGTGGACCTCGCTGTTCTCCCCCACCTTCTCCAGCATGCCCAGGGAGGTTACCTCACCGTCTATGGCTACGGAGATGTTGGGCTTGATGCGGTTCTCCTCCACCAGCCGTTCCTTGATGCCAGGGAACCGCTTCTCCAGGTTCTCGATGATCTGGCGGACGGTGGCGCCGGGCACTTCCACCTTGTGCTGTCCGCCTGTCAGGTTCTGCATCAGTGACGGTATAAAGACAACAGCCATGGCGTCACTTCTTCAGGGGCCGGTACTGCCCTCCGGCACGGGCAGGCATCGCCCTGCCGGAGGGCAGTAGTAAGGCTAGCTACTTCTTCCTGCTGCGCGCCGCTGGCGCCTTGGCCGACTGCTGCTTCTTCCACAGCGTCTCCATGACGGCGACCGGGTTCATGGGCAGCCTCTCCATATGTATGCCTGCGGCGTGGTATATGGCGTTGGCAATGGCCGCGGGCGGCGGCACAATGGACGCCTCGCCCACGCCCCTTACGCCGAAGGGATGGCCAGGGTTGGGCACCTCGACGATGACCGTGTCAATCATGGGCAGGTCCAGGGCCGTGGGCATCCTGTAGTCCAGCAGGCTGCTGTTCATCAGGTCGCCCTTGTCGTTGTAGTAGTACTCCTCGTTCAAGGCCCAGCCTATGCCCTGGACGCTGCCGCCCTGCATCTGGCCTTCCACGTAGCTGGGATGGATGGCCTTGCCGGCGTCCTGGACAACGGTGAAGCGCAGGATGTCCACCTTGCCGGTCTCGGGGTCAACGCGCACGTCCACGATGTTGCCGGCGAAGGAGCCGCCCACGCCCTTGGGGTCCACGGTGGCGCGGCCTATGACCGGCCCGCCAGTGTGGCCTAGCTGCTTGGCCAGCTCCTTGAAAGTCATCTTCAGCTCGGGGTCGGCCTTGGAACGGAAGACGCCCTTTTCGAACTCCACCTGGCCAGGGTCAATCTCCCATATCTTGGCGGCCCGCTCTATCATCTGGCGCTTGACGTCCTGGGCGGCCTCGTAGGCGGCCAGGCCGGTGGCGAAGGTGACGCGGCTGCCGCCGGTGACGGCGGTGTAGCCGATGGAGTCGGTGTCGGCCACCGTGGGGCGCACGTCCTCGGCCCGCAGGCCCAGCACCTCGGCGGCCTGCATAGCCACCGAAGCCCGGGTGCCGCCGATGTCCGTGGAGCCTTCCACCAGGTTGATAGTGCCGTCGGCGTTGACGCTGATGGTGCAGCTAGACTGAAGGCCGACGTTGAACCAGAAGCCGATGGACACGCCGCGGCCGCAGTTGGGGCCGGGCAGCGGCGCCGTGTAGTGCGGGTGCCGCTTCATGGCCTCCAGCACCTCCACGCAGCCGACGCGTGGGAACACCGGGCCGTCTACGCGGCGGGTGCCTTCTCTGGCCGCGTTCTTCAGCCGGAAGTCTATGGAGTCCATGCCCAGCTTCTCGGCCAACTCTTCAACCACCGTCTCGGCGGCGAAGGCGGCGTTGGTGGCGCCGGGCGCGCGGTAGGCCGCCGTCTTGGGCTTGTTCACCACCACGTCGAAGCCATCTATGACGCCGTTGGGGATGTCATAGCAGGCGAAGACGCACATGGCGCCGGCGCCCACGGGGGAGCCAGGGTAGGCGCCCGCCTCATAGGCCAGGTACGCCTGGGCGGCGGTGATGGCCCCGTCCTTCCTGGCGCCGATCTTGATCTTGATGTAGGAGCCTGGCGTTGGCCCGGTGGCCTCCAGCACGTCCTTGCGGGACATGACCAGCTTCACCGGGTGGCCCGACTTCCTGGACAGCAGCGCGGCCACAGGCTCCAGGTACACGGGGATCTTGCCGCCGAAGCCGCCGCCGATCTCCATGGGGACCACCTTGATCTGGGACACGGGCAGGTCCAGTATCTGCGATACCGTGTCGCGCACAGTGAAGGCGCCCTGGGTGCTGCACCAGATGGTCAGGCGGCCATCGTTGTTCCAGAGTGCCGTGGCGTTGTGAGGCTCGATGTAGCCCTGGTGGACAGTCCTGGTATGGAACTCCCGCTCCACGACCACATCGGCCTCTTTGAAGCCCTTG
The DNA here is from genome assembly GCA_034433305.1 of Dehalococcoidia bacterium. Classification (GTDB taxonomy): domain Bacteria; phylum Chloroflexota; class Dehalococcoidia; order Lucifugimonadales; family DAOUAM01; genus DAOUAM01. The sequence goes on from DAOUAM010000085.1 coordinate 13,893, forward strand.
TCCACATCGCCCTTCTTGTGCTGGAAGTGGTTGGCGATGTTGGACTTCTTGTTGGTGACCTGCCCGAACTCCTTCAGCTTCAGGTCCTCGTGAAGGAGCGGGGCGCCGTCCTTCATGGCGTCCAGCGCGGTGAGGACGGGCGGCAGGACTTCGTACTCCACCTCGATGAGGTTGAGGGCCTCCTCGGCCACGTGGGGGTTGGTGGCGGCCACCGCGGCGATGGCATGGCCCTTGTAGAGCACCTTGTCGCTGGCCAGGACATTGTCGCACAGGTACTTGAGGTTGGCCGCGCCCTCGCCCATCTCCACAACCCTGTCGGACACCTTGGGCAGGTCCCTGGCGGTGACTACAGCCAGGACTCCCGGAAGGGCCTCGGCCTTGCTGGTGTCTATCTTCTTGATCCGGGCGTGGGCGTGGGGGCTGCGCAGCACCTTGCCGTGCAGCAGTCCGGCGATGTCGAAGTCGGCGCCGTACAGGGCGCGCCCGGTTACCTTGTCCGCCCCGTCGTGGCGGATCGGGCGCGTGCCGACGACGTCGTACTTACCCGTCGCCAGTACCATGTTAGGCTCGTACTTCAGGGTCGTCACGCCTTCACCTCCGTTTTCCTGGAAGCGTCCATGACCGCCCGCACAATCTTATCGTAGCCGGTGCACCGGCAGAGGTTGCCCGCCAGCCAGTGGCGGATGCGGTGCTCGGAGGGGTTGGGTTCCTGGTCCAGAAGGGCCTTGGAGGCCACGATGAAGCCCGGCGTGCAGATGCCACACTGCAGGGCCGCGTTCTCCAGGAATGCAAGCTGCAGGGGATGGAGCGTGCTGCCCCTGGCGACTCCCTCGATGGTGGTGATCTCCTTGCCGTTGGCCTCCACGCCCAGCACCAGGCAGGAGTCCACGATGCGGCCATCGAAGATGACAGTACAGGCGCCGCAGTTGCCGTCGTTACACCCTTCCTTGGTGCCAGTCAGGCCCACGATGTCGCGCAGGCACTCCAGCAGGCTCTGCCGAGGCTCGCAGAGGAACTCCACGTTCTCGCCGTTGATCCGGGTCTGTACATAAACCTTGCCAGGCATCTATCGTGACTCCTTAGCTCGTTGAATGGCTACGTTCAGCGCCCGCCGGGTCAAGACCTCGCACAGGTGCTTCCTGAACTCGATGGTGCCGCGCATGTCCGTTATGGGCTTGGCGGCGTCCCTGGCGACCTCCGCTGCCTTCTGGATGTTCTGCTCGGTGGGCGCCTTGCCCGCCAGGGCATCGCCTGCGGCCTTCACGAAGAGGGGCGTCGGCGCAACGGAGGCCAGGGCTATCCTGGCCGACTTGATGGTGCCGTTGCTGAGCACCACGGAGACGCCGGCGCCGGCCACGGCTATGTCCATCTCGTTCCTGGGGATGAAGCGCATGTAGTGCGCGCCCGAGTTAGGCTCTGGAGGCGGGAAGTGGAGCGATACCAGCAACTCGCCTGGCTGCAATATGTTCCGCCCTGGCCCGGTGCAGAACTCCTCCACCGGTACCTCCCGGGTGCCGTTGGGGCCGGCGATCCTGGCCCTGGCGCCCAGGGCGATGAGGATTGGGACGGAGTCGGCGCTGGGGGCGGCATTGCACAGGTTGCCGCCGATGGAGGCCCGGCCCTGTATCTGGATTCCACCGATGAGGGACGCCGAGTCTATGAGGCCAGGATAAGCGGCAGCAATAGTCTTGTTGGAGTAAATCTTGTAGCAGGGGACTGCGGCGCCCAGCGTGAGGCCCACACGCGGGTCGTAGCTCACCTCATTGAGTTCTGGAATGCCCTTGGCATCCACGACCACGTCGGCCTGCCTGCGGCCGCCACGGAGCTGGACCAGCAGGTCTGTGCCTCCTGCCAGGACCCTTGCCCGGTCGCCATGCTCCGCTAGCAGCCCGACCGCTTCTCTGACGGAACGGGGACTGGCGAAATCAATCCACTTCAATAGCCCACCTCCTTAACTTTCAATTCAGGGGCATGTGCCTGGACCTGCGTGTGCGCTGCACGTGCTGGACCCAGGCCGTGACCATGAGAGCAACGGGGGGTGGCCTCTCGCCAGGGGCAGGGAGGGCTGCATTACCGGCCAGACAAGGCCCTGCCCTGGCCTGGGAGGCCCCAAAACCGTCCATAAGTATAACAAACAGTCTTGATTACAACAACAGGCTAGCCAGACGGAGGGTGTCGCAAGCTGTGGCTATATGTGGCAGGGCCACGCCTTACCACGTCGCCCAGCCCCAGGGGATGCAAGCAGGCGGCAGAAGTGGTGGCACATGCTAGTCTGTTACAGGCTTACTGGCCTGTATCCAATAGATTTTCCAGTGTGGTTCTGGTATTATGTTGCTCACATACCGCTTGACATAGCCTTCTGGTGCCGTAATTCCTCCATGGCCGGCGCACCCCGCGCCCCACTCAGAGGGCATAGCTCTGGCCTCGTCAGCTCTTGCAACTGGCCCTGCAAGGAGGACAGCATGGTGTCCAACGACTACACCTTCACAAAGTTCTCCAGGAACTCGTTCTATCGAGCGCTGAACGCGCGGTTGGTGGACATGGCTGAGGTAGGCCCAAGCCAGCGCATCGTGGACCTGGCCTGTGGCACCGGCGGCGTCACTCGCCTCATCCTGGAAAGGCTGCGCGGCGCCCGTGATTCGATGGTCATCGCCATTGACCACTCGGCCATGGCGCTGAAGCAGGCCATGGAGGAGTTGAAGGACTTCCGCAACTCCGCCATTCAGTTTGTGCAGAGCCACGTGGAGCACCTGTCCGAGGCCGTCAAGGAGTCGGTGGATACCATTATCTTCTGCAACGCCATTCACTACATCCCTGACAAAGAGGCCCTGGTGGTGGAGATATCCAGGGCCCTCAAGCCCGGCGGCAAGTTCGCCTTCAATACCTCCTTCTTCGAAGGCTCTCACCCGCCCGAGTCGCTGATGTTCTACCGCCGGTGGATGCTGAAGGCGTCCCGCATCCTGCGGCAGGAGTACGGCTTCACCCCTGTGCGGTCGGAGAAAGTGGAGGCACGCAAGCACCTCACGCCCGAGCAGTACCGCAGCCTGGTGGAGAACAATGGCCTGAAGGTGGTCAATCAGCAGATTGACACCGTGCAGGTCCCCATCGAGGGCTGGCTGGACATCAGCGAGTACGAGGACTTCATCTCCGGCATCATGCCGGGCGTGCCCCTGGACAAGGCCAGCGCCGCTCTCAAGGAAGGCGTCAGGCAGACCTTCCTGGAGCTGGGCATCCAGACTGTCCCGCGCAACTGGCTGGACGTGGTGGCCGTCCGGGTCTAGCTCGTGGCCTTCCCCCTCGCCCAGGCCGGGCGGCAAGCAACACACCCCCGAGGGGCGTCAGGCCATGCCGCTGGTGCTCACTGACCAGGATGTACACAGCCTCCTGAGCATGGACGAAGCTATCCGCGCCGTCGAGGAGGCTATGCAGCACCAGGCGGCGGGGCTGGCGGCCAACTGCCCGCGTGAGCGGGTGATGGCCGGGCCAGGTGTTTACCTGGCAACCATGCGCGCGGCGGACTACCAGTCCGGGATATTCGGGTACAAGGCCTACACCGTCGCCGGAGCAAGCTACCGCTTCCTGGTGTACCTGTACAGCCTGGATGGCGGCAGGCTGCTGGCCATGGTGCAGGCCGGCCGGCTGGGGCAGTTACGCACCGGCGCGGCTACCGCCGTGGCAACCCGCCACATGGCACGCCCGGACGCGTCGCGGGTGGGCATCCTGGGCAGTGGCTTCCACGCCAGGACGCAGCTAGAGGCCGTCTGCAAGGTACGGCCCATAGAGTCGGCCTGCGTGTACAGCCCCACGCCCGGCCACCGGCAAGCCTTCGCCCGGGAGATGTCGGCCCGTCTGGGCATCCAGGTCACACCTGCTGACTCTCCCCGGCAGGCCGTTGAGAGCGCTGACATCGTCGTCACCATCACCACCTCCGCTGCGCCGGTCTTTGACGGCGCCTGGCTCAGCCCTGGCACACACATCGCGGCGGTCGGTGGCGCCGACCCCTACATGCGCGAGATAGACGACCAGACAGTCCTGCGCTCTAGCACCATCGTGGTGGACGACCTGGCCCAGGCCAGGCTGGAGTCTGGCGAGCTACTCATGCCCGCCAGCCGGGGCCTGCTCCTGTGGGAGCGAGTCCGGGAGCTGTGGCAGGTGGTGGGCGGCTCCGTGCCTGGCCGTCGCGCCGCCGACGACATAACCCTGTTCAAGTCCCTGGGCATGGCCCTGTGGGACATCGCCGCCGCCAGGGCAGCTTACGAGAAGGCTGTCGCCCTGGGCGTTGGGACGGCTGTCTGAAAGCATACCTGAGCAGTGGGCACCAGCGACCTCACCCTACAGACCTCTCAGGGTATTGGGTGCCGGGCTGGCCTCCTGTGCCAGCGGTCCAGCAGCGCCACTACCAGGATGCCGCTGGCGATGCTGACTGCCAGCCCGCCCAGCAGCACCAGCCACGACACCAGGCCCAGGGGGGCCACGTCGAAGAAGTCGCTCAGCGGGGTATAGATGATGGCCAGGTGCAGGGCCAGGCTGACGGCAACCGATACCGCCAGCCAGCGGTTGGAGAAGAGGCGCGCCCTCTCCTGGTAGCGCAGCACCACCAGCACGCCGTACTCCTGGATGGGTATGGAGGTGAAGGCTATGGTCTGGGCCGTCTCCATACCGTACCGGAGGCCGAAGAAGAAGCTGGCCAGCACGATGATGGTCTGCAGGAGGCCGATACCCAGGATAGTCCAGATCACCCGCCTGCTGATAACGCCCTCGCGGCGTGGCGGCTGCCTCATCAGCCCGGGGGGCGCCGGGTCCAGGCCCAGCGCCAGGGCGGGAATGCCATCGGTGACCAGGTTGATCCACAGTATCTGCACGGCGGTGATGGGCAGGTAGCCGAAGAAGGAGGCCCCCAGTATGACCAGCACCTCGGTGAAGTTGCCGATGAGCAGGTAGGACACGAACTTGCGGATGTTGGCGAAGATGCGCCGGCCCTCCTCCACGGCGGCCACTATGGTGGCGAAATTGTCGTCCAGCAGCACCATGTCCGAGGCGTCCCGGGCGACGTCGGTGCCCTTGATGCCCATGGCGATGCCCACATCGGCTGCCTTGAGGGCCGGCGCGTCGTTGACGCCGTCGCCGGTCATGACCACCACCTGCCCCTGGCCGCGCAGCGCCTGGAGGATGCGCAGCTTGTGGACTGGCTCGGCGCGGGCGAAGATGTTGACGCGCTGGGCCACCTGGCGCAGGGCGGCGTCGTCCAGGTCGTCCAGGCGGCGGCCCTCCATGGCCTCGCCACTCAGGCCTACGTCCCGGGCGATGGCCCTGGCGGTCAGCAGGTTGTCGCCGGTGATCATCACCACGCGGATGCCCGCTCCGGAGGCCGTCGCCATGGCCTCCCTGGCCTCGTGACGCGGCGGGTCGCTGAGTCCGGCCAGCCCCAGGAACACCAGGCCCCGCTCCATGCTGGCGTGGTCGGTAGCGTCGGCTTCCTTATATGCCAGCGCCAGCACCCGCAGCGCCTGGCCGGCTAGCTGGTCGGTCTGCTGACGCAGGCGCTTTCTGTCCTCGTCGCCCAGCTCCAGGATGCCCTCGGCGGTGCAGGCGGCCGTGCAGCGCTCCAGCAGCACCTCGGGCGCGCCCTTGGAGAACACCAGCCGGAGGGCGTCCCGCTCCACCACCACACTCATCATCTTGCGCTCTGAAGAGAAAGGCACCTCGTCCAGCCGCCGGTAGGCGCCCAGGTCCACCCCGGCCTTGAGGGCGCCGGCCAGCAGGGCCACCTCCGTGGGGTCGCCGATGAAGCCCCGCTCCGGGTCGCGCTGGGCGTTGTTGCACAGGCCCGCCGCCAGCAGGGCCAGGTTGTCCGACTGGTCGGTGGGCCGGCCGTCCCGCAGGAACTGGCCCTCGGTGGCCGTGGCGCCGCCGGTGACCTGCAACACGCGGCCCTGCCAGTACAGGGCGCGCAGCCCCATGACGCCCTCGGTGATGGTGCCCGTCTTGTCGGTGCAGATGACCTGGGCCGAGCCTATGATCTCCACCGTGGGCAGTGAGCGCACCAGGGCCCTGCGCTCCAGCATGCGGCGCGTGCCGAAGGCCAGGGCCAGGGTGAGCACCACCGGCAGGCCCTCGGGAATGGCGGCCACGGCCAGGGCCACGGCTGCGATGAAGGCCTCCAGCAGCGTGGAGCCGGCCAGGGCAAGCTGCAGCCCGGCGATGATGATGAGTACGCCGACGACAAAGGTGATGCGCCTGCCCAGGGCGGCCACCTCGCGCTGGAAGGGCGTCGGGCCTTCCTGGATGGCCTGGATATGCTCGGCGATGGTGCCCATCTGGGTACGCATGCCCGTCTCGGTGACGGCGAACCGGCCCCGGCCGCGCATCACCGTGGTGCCCATGTACACCATACTGGAGCGCTCGGCCAGGGGAGTGTCCTCGGCCACTGGGGCGTGGCCCTTGGGCACCGGCATGCTCTCGCCGGTGAGGGGCGACTCGTCCACCTGGAGGTCGTGGGCCTCCAGCAGCCGGCCGTCCGCCGGGACGCGGTCGCCCTCCTCCAGCGCCACCACGTCCCCCGGCACCAGGGCCGTGGCCTCGTCGGCCACCAGGCGGCCATCGCGCAGGAAGGTCGTCCTGGGCGCCGCCAGCCGCTTGAGGGCCTCAATGCCCCGGTTGGCGCGGTAGTTCTGGACAAAGCCCAGCGTGGCGTTGAGCACCACGATGAGGATGATGAGGGTGGCGTCAATGTTCTGCTCGCCGTTGCCGGTGGTGGCCGCGACGACGTACAAGACGGCGGCGGCGCCCACCAGGATGAGGATGAGCGGGCTGCGGAACTCGTCCAGCAGCAGCTTGAGGGGCGATACAGGCGGAGCCACCCTGAGCCGGTTTGGCCCGTAGAGCGCCAGGCGCGCGCGGGCCTCCTGGGAGGTAAGCCCCTCGGGCCGGGTATTCAGCGCCGAAAGCGCCTCCTGGGGCGACAGCGCGTGCCAGGGCGCGGCCAGGCCTGAGCGAAGGGGGTCAGCCATGGGGCCAGCACTCTCCGCCGGTGATGCTACCATGGTAGCACCAGCGCTGCCGCCAGTGCCCCATACCTCTGGGTAGTCAGTGGCTATCTACCCTGCATTTCCTGGCTTAGAGCCTGTCCGATAACTGCACGTCGGCTGGTAAAGCGCCCCTGGACAAGCTCAGGGCGAGCGGTCGTTTACCCGTTCCTGGTGGGCCTCTCGGACCACCATCAAGGCTGTGGGATAGGCACCAGGCGGAAGGCCGATTGGGCAACCACAAGGGTTGCCCAGGGCCGGGTGCGTCCGCCAAGGTTGTCGGATAGGCTCTTGACCGCGCCGGCAGTGGCAGTCGTGGGGGTGCCAGAATGGCCGCCGAGCAAGGGCAGGCCGTGCTTGACACGCCCGCGAGTGGCGGGCGGTATACTGGCCCCTGGGCCATGCCCGAAAGCCAGAGACGGAGGCCGCGCCATGGTGAAGGAGAAGCAAAAGTCCGCCGGAATCAGCGATGAGGCGGTGCGCGCCAGGACAGGGAAGGGCTGGGAGGAGTGGTTCGCCATCCTGGACGCCGCCGGCGCCGTGAACATGGGCCACAAGGAGATTGTGGCTTACCTGGTGGAGCACCACGAGGCCCCCGGGTGGTGGCAGCAGATGATCGCCGTCACATACGAGCAGGCACGCGGCCTGCGAGAAAAGCACGAGACGCCATCAGGGTACCAGGTCAGCGCCAGCAAGACGGTAGGCGTGCCCGTGGCGGCCCTGTTCCAGGCCTGGCAGGACGAGGCCACCTGCCGCCAGTGGCTCCCGGACGCCCCCCTGACCGTCCGCAAGGCCACGCTCAACAGGTCCATGCGCATTTCCTGGGCTGGGGGCCAGAGCAACGTGGACGTCAACTTCTATGCCAGGGGGGACGCCAGAAGCCAGGTGGCCGTGGAACACTCCCGCCTGGCCGACTCGGTGGCGGTGGAGCGTATGCGGGCCTACTGGACGGAGGCCCTGGGTCGGCTGAAGGCGCTGCTGGAGACCGGATGAGGGGCTGGGCCGGCCCGACCGCGCCCCTGCTCACTCTCTCCGCGCCTTCGGCAAGCTTATGACTCGCTCCAGGGCAACGTATGGGCGGGCTTGAAACCCGCCTCTATACCGCCGTGCAGACGCAAGCTTTACAGGCTATAGTTTCCGGCCAGGTGGCCCGTTTCTCCTCTCATAAAACGGGCCAGCTATACGGCGGCGCCGATGCGCTCCCTGTACAGACGGCCCTCCTCCAGGGCTTTGACGGCGTCCGCGACCATCTCGGTGGCGTAGCTGAAGCTCACGGCGCTGGTGTTGATGACCAGGTGGTAGTTCTCGGGGTGCTCCGAGTCGCTAATCTTGAAGAAGCGCTTGAAGTAGTAGGCCCTGGCCTTGTCCCGCGCGGCGACGACCTTCTCAGCATCGGCGCGGGAGAGGTGCTCGCGCTCCATGACGCGGGCGATGCGGTCTTCCAGCCTGGCCACGGTGCTTACACGCAGCACGCCCGGGATGTCCTTGAGGATGACGGTGCCGCCGCGCCCGATGATGACCACGTTGTCCCTGGCGGCCAGGCTGCGCATCACCCGGCGTATGGCCTCGAAGTACTCCTCGTCCTCCAGCTCGTGGCCTCTGGTGGCGATGGGCTGGGGCAGCTCCTCGTACTCCTGGGTCAGGAAGGCCGCGACGCCCGGGCCGAAGTAGGGGTCGCCGCCTGCGCCCGATACCGCCGAGCGCTCCAGCACCCGCTGGAGGAACCGCGAGAACTGCTCCGCCCTGGAGGGGGGCCGCTCCTCCCGCTGGTGCAATGCCTCCACGGTGGCGCCGATGTGGCGGGCCACATCGGTCAGGATCAGCCGGTCAACGTAGTCATACCCCAGCCTCTGGGCGACCATCGGCCCCAGCGTGCGCGCGCCGCTGCCTGCCAGTCCGCCTATGGTTATTACTGCCATCGGACACCTCCGTAATTGCTGTTAGGGCCAGGCCGCTGGCCTAGACCTCGCCTCCACGCTTCTCCCACGGAGCGCCAAACTGCACCGCCGGCTTCATGGACTGCGACAACTGGTCCAGCGCCCAGCGGTACCGGTTCATCACAATAGTGGAGACTGCCCTGTAGATGTGCATGCCTATCCTGGGCTCCAGCTCACACAGCTCCAGCAGCCGCACCCTGGGGATTACCAGCGCCTCGCCATCTGTCACGGCCCGCGCCGTCGTCACCAGGACGGGCGGCTCCAGCAGGACAGCCACCGGGAAAGTCTCGTGTTCCCGGAGGGTGCGGACCGTCATGCTCGTATCCCCGAAGCCCGTGGTTGCCAGTACCTGGCCCCGGCGCAGCACGTACAGCCTGCTCCCTTGCTCCCTCTGAATAGCCAGGTTTTCGCCCGCCTTGAAGGCCGTCTCCTCGCACAGGGCGGCTATCCGGTCCAGGTGTCGCTCCGCCAGCCCCTGGAACAGGTCTACTTCCTGGAGAAAGTGACTGAGGTGTTTGACGTCAATCCGGTAGAGCATCGCCTGACCTGCCCATTCTCCCCTTGCACCCTGCACACCGCAATCTGCGCGTTGGCGAACGGAAGGAAAAGCCCTGTGGTAGCTTCCTAATCTTTGCACAAAAGTCACAGGCCGTCAATATTACAAATATGAATCGTCCGTATCATGCTTAATAATAGCGGACGACCTGAAGAATGCTGGCGTGTGTTGCGGAACACGTTGCGGCGACTGCCTCAGGCAGTATTCGCCACCGGGCGCGTCAGCAGGCCCTTGACGCCCTCCAGCACTCCCAGCACCACGTCGTACCTGCCGAAGGGCGGGATGAAGTAGGCCCCGGCGACTCGGTCGTGTACGCTGGCCAGCAGTTCCTGGCAAAGCTGGGTGCCCACCTCGGCGGCGCGGTCGCCGGCCAGGCGGAGCCGCTCGCGCACGGCCTCGGGCACGACTATGCCGGGGACCTCGTTGTGCAGGAACTCGGCGTGGCGCAGGCTGCGCAGCGGCAGCACGCCCAGCAGCACCGGCACCGGGAAGCCGCCCAGGCGCTGGCGCGCCCGCTCCACGGCCTCGGCGTCGTACACCGGCTGCGTCAGGATGAAGTCGGCCCCGGCCTCCAGCTTCTTCTCCAGCGCCCTCAGCTCCCGGTCCATGTCCCTGGCGGTCAGGTTGAAGGCGCAGCCCACAAAGAAGGAGGTAGCCTGCTCAATGGGCTTGCCGGCCAGGTCCACGCCGGAGTTGAAGGCTTTTATCAGCTTCATCATCCCCGAGGCCGTTATGTCCGATATGGCTGTGGCGTCGGGATAGTCGCCGGTGCGGGGCAGGTCGCCCATGACCACAAAGATGTTGCGCACGCCCAGGGCGTGAGCGCCCAGTAGCTCCGAATGCAGCGCCACCAGGTTGCGGTGGCGCAGGGCCAGGTGCAGCACCGTCTCCATGCCCATGCGGCCCTGGATGAGGGTACACATGGCCAGGGCGCTCATATGGCTCTGGGCGCGGGGGTTATCGGCCACGTCCACCACGTCCACCATGCCCGAGGCCTTCAGCACCGCCAGGTCCTCCAGTATGGGGGAGACGTTGAAGCCCCTGGGCGGGTCCACCTCCACGGTGACGACGAACTTGTGGCCCAGCTTGCGGGCCAGGCCGGTAGGCTCTGGCGGCGGCGCAGGCTCCGGCGCTCTGGCGGCCGCGCGAGGCCGTCTGGGCGTCGCCGGGCTGAGGCGGGCCGGACGGACGCCGGCGATGGCGTCGCGGATGGCGGCGATGTGCGCCGGCGTGGTGCCGCAGCAGCCGCCCACCAGCAGGGCGCCGGCTTCCACCATCCGGCGGGCGTGTTGGGCCATGTACTCCGGCGAGGAGCGGTACAGGAACCGGCCATTCTGGAAGGTGGGGAAGCCAGCGTTGGGCTGGGCCGACAGCGGCAGGCCGGTGTGCCGCGCCATCTCCTCCACTACCCGGAGCATGTGCTCCGAGCCAACGCTGCAGTTGGCGCCGATGACCTGGACGCCCAGGGCCTCCAGCGCCCGCACGATGTCCTGGGGCGTGTCGCCAGAATGGGTACGTCCGTCCTCGGCGAAGGACATCTGGGCCACGATGGGCAGGTCGCAGGCCTCCCTGGCGGCCATGACCGCTTCCCGCAGCTCACGCAGGTCGGACATGGTCTCCAGGATGATGAGGTCCACGCCGGCCCCGGCCAGGGCGCTGACCTGCTCGGCGAAGGCCTGGCGCGCCTGAGCGGTGGTGACGGCCCCCAGCGGCGCCAGTGGCCGGCCCAGCGGCCCGACAGACCCGGCCACCCAGATGCGCTGGCCGGTCAGTTGCCGCGCCTCCTGGGCGATGCGCACGCCGGCCTCGTTTAGCTCCGCCACGCGCTCCTCAAGGCCATGGGTGGCCAGCCGCACACGGTTGGCCCCGAAGGTGTTGGTCTCGATGACCTCCGCCCCAGCGCGGATGTAGTCCAGGTGAATGGACTTTACCAGCTCTGGGTTGGACAGGTTCAGCTCGTCCAGGCAGCGGTCGAAGCTGACGCCCCTGTCATAGAGCTGCGTCCCCATGGCGCCGTCGCACAGCACCGGGCCGCGCTTCAGCCGCTGGACAAACCCTTCGGACATCTTCACCTGGACTCTCCTTTAGCTGGGCAGCCCGCGTGGGCTTCGCCACTGGCCGGCGCCGCCGCACGGGCGGCCCTGGCAGCGTGCCACCGGGCTTGCAGGTGGCCATTTGGGATAGCATAGCACATCCCCGGACTCTGGACACTGCCTGAAGAGGGTAGGGCGGACCTCCGCTACCTTCACCCCGCCCGGCCCTTCAGATAAGAGGTCCCGGGCCAGGATGTACCCCTATATATGATGAATAATTCCGTAAATTTGTTTTATATTCTTCAAACTATGAGATTAACAGCTAAATACCTCTAGATTATTATTAATGCCGCATTTATAAGCCTTTGCATCTCTTACAGGTGCGTTCCCATCAGACGCCTGAGCAACCGGCATTATCTGGCAGCTACGCTGGCCAGCGGCGGGCCAATGGGTGGAGGGGCGCGGCGTCCCAGGGGCAAGCGCCCGAAGGCCGCCGGCCTGGAATCCGAGCGCAGGAGGGTATCGTGAGAAAGCTGCTGTCTTGCTTGATGGCTCCGGGTCTTGTTTCTGTGCTCCTGCTGGTGGCGCTGGCCGCGTGCCGCGGCGAGGAGGCTGCCAGTCAGCCCACGGCCACGTCGGCGCCTCCCACTGCCGCTCCCAGCCCGCCGCCCTCGCCGGTGGCGACGCAGCCGCCGGCGACGCCGACGCCAGCGGCCAGGCCCTCCCGGTACGGCGAGGCGCCCATGCTGGCGGACCTGGTCAAGGCCGGCAAGCTGCCGCCCGTGGAGCAGCGCCTGCCAGAGGACCCCATGGTCATACCGGTGGTGGAAGGCATAGGCAAGTACGGCGGGACTATACGCCGCGTCTTCCTGGGGCCTGCCGATACCTGCAACTACTGGCGCATGTCCCGCACCGGCCTGCTGCGCTTCTCCATGGACGGCTTCTCTCTGGTGCCTGCCGTCGCTTCTTCCCTGGAGTCCAATGCCGATGGCACCGTCTGGACCGCCAGGCTGCGCAGGGGCATGAAGTGGTCCGACGGCCAGCCCTTCACCGCCAACGACTTCGTGTACCAGTACGAGGACGTCATTCTCAACGACGAGATAACCCCCATCAAGCCCCTGTGGCTGAAGGTGGGCGACAAGCTCGGCCAGGTCAAGAGGGTGGACGACTACACAGTCCAGTTTGTCTTCCCCACGTCCAACTTTCTGTTCCCGGAGATAGTAGCCCAGGCCGACCAGGCCTGCGGCAGGCAGCAGGCCTGGCCCAACATCCCCTTCTCCCCCGCCCACTTCATGAAGCAGTTCCACAAGAAGTACAACTCCGACGCGGAAAACCTGGCCAAGTCCCTGGGCTACGACAACTGGATCATCATGTACCGGGAGAAGGACCTGTACGGCATGAACCCGGAGCGGCCCAGCACACGGCCCTGGGTGCTCAAGAACGACTTCTCCGGCCAGCGTGTGACCGCCGAGCGCAACCCCTACTTCTACGCCGTGGACCCGGAGGGCAACCAGTTGCCCTATGTTGACTACATGATTTTTGACCTGGTGGAGAGCCGCGAGGTGGTCCAGGTCAAGGCCGTGTCGGGCGAGATAGACTTCCAGGGCCGGCACATAGCCCTGGAGGACTACCCGGTGCTGAAGGAGAACGAGGCCAATGGCGGCTACGAGGTCCTCACCTGGCCAGCCTTCGGCGGCGTGGACGTGCGCTTCGCCCTCAACCAGTCCTACAAAGGCCCCGAGGGTGACCTGCTGCGCAACCGTGACTTCCGCATTGCCCTGTCCCACGCCATCAACCGCGAGGAGATAAACGAGATAAGCTTCCTGGGCCTGGGCGAGCCGCGCCAGGGCGTCCCGGCCCCCGGCCACCCCGACTACCCCGGCGACGAAGTGGCGCACAAGTATATCGAGTACGACACCGCCAGGGCCAACCAGCTCCTGGACCAGATCATCCCCAACAAGGACGCCGAGGGCTTCCGCACGCTGCCCAACGGCCAGCGGCTGGAGCTTATCATCACGGTGACCGACGCCTTCGGCGCCTGGCCCGACGTGGCCGAGCAGGTCGCCCGTATGTGGGGCGCCGTGGGCGTCCGGACCAAGGTGGACCAGGTGGTGCGCAGCCTGCTGGAGACCCGCGTCCAGGGCAACGAGCACATGGTCGTCGTCTGGAACGAGGACCAGACGGGCTTCACCTTCAGCGCGCCCACCAAGAGCGCCCCCATGGACGACGGCAACCACTGGGCGCCCCTGTGGGGCCGCTGGACCGCCACCAACGGCAAGGAGGGCGAGGAGCCGCCGCCAGAGGTCAAGGAGATCATCGAGTTGCACCGCAAGGGCGTCACAGTCCCGGATGCCGAGCGCCACGAACTGGGCAAGCAGATATACACCAGGCTGGTGGACCAGCTCTACATCATCGGCGTGGCCGGCCTCAGCCCCATGGTGCAGGGCGTCATCATAAAGAACAAGAATTTGGGCAACGTTCCCAGGGTGGCGGCCAACGACTGGCCGCTGCGGACCGCCGCCACCGCCTTCCCGGAGCAGTTCTACTACAAGCAGTAACAGGGACTTCAGGCTGCGGCGTCGTGCCGGCGCCGCAGCCTGGCAGATACCATAGCGGGGAACAGAGCCATGCTCCAGTTTGTGCTCAGACGCCTGCTGTTCATCGTCCCCATGCTCTTTATCATGTCCATAGTATCCTTTGCCATCATCCAGGCGCCGGAGGGGGACTTCCTGACGGACTACATCGCTCAGCTCAGGGCGCAGGGGGAGCTGGTGAACCCGGGCCAGCTTGAGGCCCTGCGCCGCAGCTACGGCCTGGACAGCCCCATCTACATCCAGTACCTCAAGTGGGTATGGGGCGTGCTCCGGTGGGACCTGGGCGACTCCCTGGAGTTCCGCCGGCCCGTCACCGAGCTGCTCAACGAGCGCCTGGCGCTGACGGTGGTGCTGGGGGCCTTCACCGTGCTGTTCACCTGGACGCTGGCCATCCCCATCGGCATCCTGTCCGCCGTGCGGCAGTACTCCATCCTGGACTACCTTTCCACGTTCCTGTCCTACATAGGCGTCGGCACGCCGGGCTTCCTGCTGGCGCTGGTGGTCATGTGGACAGCCTTCAGCACCTTCGGGCTGAAGGTGACCGGCCTGTTCTCGCCGGAGTACCTGGAGGCCCCCTGGAGCGTGGCCAAGGCTGTGGACCTGCTGAAGCACATCTGGGTGCCCATGCTCATCCTGGGCCTGGAGGGCACGGCGCGGTTCACGCGCATCGTGCGGGCCAACCTGCTGGACGAGCTTAACAAGCCCTACGTGGAGACGGCTAGGGCCAAGGGCCTGCCCGAGTGGAAGGTGGTGCTGAAGTACCCGACCCGCATCGCCCTCAATCCCTTCATCAGCACCGCCGGCTGGGCGCTGCCACAGCTATTCTCCGGCAGCGTCATAGTCGCCACAGTCATGAGCCTGCCCACCGTGGGGCCGCTGCTGCTGCGGGCGCTGCTGTCCCAGGACATGTACATGGCTGGCTCCATCGTGCTCATCCTCACGGCGCTGACCATGGTGGGCACCCTGATTTCGGACATCCTGCTGGCATGGGTTGACCCGCGCATCCGCATGGGGGCATAGAAGATGGCGACCAGGACAGAGGCCCTGCCCGGCCAGGCGCGCGAGGAAAGGATATACATAGCGTCCCAGTGGAAGCTGGTGTGGTGGCGTTTTCTGCGGCACCGGCTGGCGGTGGTCAGCGCCGTGGTTATACTGGCCTTCTACTTCATTGCCACCTTCTCCGAGTTCCTGGCCATCCACGACCCCCACGCCGCCAACTCGCGCCGCGCCTACATGCCGCCCCAGCGCGTCCACATCTTCGATGGCTGGAGGCCCCGGCCCTTCGTCCACGGCGCCACCGGCAAGCGTAACCCCGAGACTCTGAAGATGGAGTACGTGACCGACGCGTCCCAGAAGTACCCCATCCGGTTCTTCGTGCATGGTCACGAGTACAAGCTGCTGGGTGTGCTGAAGACCGACATTCACCTGATGGGGGCGCAGGAAGGCGCGCCTTTGTACCCCCTGGGGACTGACCGCATGGGCCGGGACATGTTCTCCAGGCTGATGTACGCCACCCGCATATCCATGTCCATCGGCCTGGTGGGAGTGGGGCTGAGCCTGTTCCTGGGCGTGCTGCTGGGGGGCATATCCGGCTACATGGGCGGCTGGCCCGACTTCTTCATCCAGCGCCTCATCGAGTTCCTGCGCTCCATCCCGACCATACCCTTGTGGATGGCCCTGGCGGCAGCGGTGCCCCAGGACTGGTCGGTGGTGCGGGTGTACTTCGCCATCACCATCATCATCTCGCTGATAGGCTGGACGACGCTGGCGCGGGAGGTGCGAGGCCGGTTCCTGGCCATGCGGGAGGAGGACTTCGTGGTAGCGGCCAGGCTGTACGGGTCCAAGCCGCTACGCATCATCTTCCGGCACATGCTGCCCTCCTTCGCCAGCCACATCATCGCGGCGACGACGCTGGCCATCCCGGCCATCATCATCGCCGAGACGTCCCTGAGCTTCCTGGGCCTGGGCCTCAGGCCGCCGGTGATAAGCTGGGGGGTGCTGCTGTACGAGGCCCAGAACCTCCAGTCGGTGGCCGCGGCTCCCTGGCTGCTCATACCGGGGCTGCTGGTCATCCTGGCCGTCCTGTCCTTCAACTTCATGGGCGATGGCCTGCGCGACGCCGCGGACCCATACTCGGTGAAGAGGTGATGCCTGGCGTGGACAAAGCTCAGCCGACGCTATGCCCCTGGAGTGCCTGACAGACCATGATATCCGGCCAGCGTTTCACCCCCATCCCCTCGGCAGGCCCAGGGCAGGCCCTGGCCTTCCCCACAGGGGGAAAGGAGGGTCCTCGCCCCCTGTGGGGGAGAGTCAGAGAGGTGGCTGGCGGCTGGCCCACTAGTACACTCTCCTGTCAAGGGAGAGGAAATGACCGCCACCTTCACGCAGACCTGGTATTATTCTGCCGGATGTGAGGTAGCCATTGCAGGACTCGCTGCTGCTGGACGTGCGGGAACTCAAGACCTATTTCTTCCTGGACGAGGGCGTGGTGCGGGCGGTGGACGACGTCAGCATTGACGTGCGCCGGGGCGTCGTCCTGGGCGTGGTCGGCGAGAGCGGCTGCGGCAAGAGCGTGCTGGCCCGCTCCATCCTGCGCATCGTCCGGCCGCCGGGCCGGCTGGTGGCCGGCAGGGTGCTCTACCACCGCTATTCTGGCAACGGCGCTGTCGCCGACACCATAGACCTGTCCGAGCTGCCCGCCGACGGGCCGGAGATGCGGGAGATACGCGGCGCCGAGATAACCATGGTCTTCCAGGAGCCGCTGGTGTCCCTCAGCCCCGTCCACACCATCGGCGACCAGATCACCGAGAGCATCCTGCTGCACCAGCAGGTGAGCAAGGTCGAGGCGTGGGACCGGGCCATCGAGATGCTCAGGAAGGTGGGCATCCCCAGCCCGGAGCGCCGCATCAACGAGTACCCCTTCAACCTCAGCGGGGGCATGCGCCAGCGGGCCATGATCGCCATGGCGCTGTCCTGCAATCCCAGGCTGCTCATCGCCGACGAGCCTACCACTGCCCTGGACGTGACCACCCAGGCCCAGATCCTGGACCTGATGGCCTCCCTCCAGGAGGAGTTCGGCATGGCCATGATACTCATCACCCACAACATGGGCGTGGTGGCCCAGATGGCCCACGAGGTGGTGGTGATGTACCTGGGCAAGGTGGTGGAGCGCGCCAGCGTGCAGGAGCTTTTCAGCAACCCGAAGCACCCCTACACCCAGGAGCTGCTCAAGTCCATCCCCCGGCTCCAGCGCGACCGGCAGGGCCAGCGGCTGGCCACCATCCAGGGCAGCGTGCCGCCGCCTTACGTCCGGCCCGCTGGCTGCGCCTTCCATCCCCGCTGCCCCATGTTCATGCCGGGCCTGTGCGACGTGGTGGAGCCGCAGTTGATGGGCCTGGGGCCAGGCCACAGCGTAAGCTGCCTGCTCTACTCCCGGCAGGCTGTCCATCCTGAGAGGAAGGCCGATGGTGAACGGTAGCCAGGACTCCACGCTGCTGCAGGTCAGGGACCTCAAGGTCCACTTCCCCATAGTCTCCGGCTTCTGGCGCCGGGTCATCGGCTACATCCGGGCCGTGGACGACGTGAGCTTCGAAATCCGGGAGGGCGAGACGCTGGGGCTGGTGGGCGAGAGCGGCTGCGGCAAGACCACCACGGGCCGGGCCATCATGCGGGCCGTCCCACCCACGGCCGGTGACGTCACCTTCAGGATGCGCGACGGCGCTCAGGTGCGGGTGACCGAGGCCGACGAGGCCACCCTGCGCCTGCTGCGCCAGGAGATGCAGACCATCTTCCAGGACCCCTTCGCCTCCCTCAACCCGCGCATGAGCATCTTCGACATCGTGGCGGACCCGCTGCGGGTGAACGGCCTGGCCAGGGGCAAGGAGCTGGAGGACCGGGTGACGGAGATGCTGCGCCTGGTGGGCCTGGCACCGGAGTACATGCGCCGCTACCCCCACGCCTTCAGCGGCGGCCAGCGCCAGCGCATCGGCATCGCCCGGGCGCTGGTCATGAACCCCCGCCTGGTCATTGCCGACGAGCCGGTATCGGCGCTGGACGTCTCGGTGCAGGCCCAGATACTCAACCTGATGCAGGACCTCCAGCAGGAGCTGGGGCTGACGTACCTGTTTATCAGCCACGACCTGAGCGTGGTGCAGTACATCAGCCACCGCGTGGCGGTGATGTACGTGGGCAAGCTGGTGGAGCTGGCGCCCACCGAGGAGCTATTCCAGGCGCCGAGGCACCCCTACACCCAGGCGCTGCTGTCCTCGGTGCCTGTGCCCAACCCGGCGGTGCGCTCTCGCGGCCAGGTGCTGACAGGCGAGGTGGCCGACCCGGCGCGTCCCCCCAGCGGCTGCTACTTCCATCCGCGCTGCCCCTTCGCCCGCGACGTGTGCATGAAGGAGGCGCCGCCCTTCCAGGAGGTCTCCCCGGGGCACCTGGCCCGCTGCCACTTCGCCAGGGAACTCCAGTTGCCCGGCGTGCCGGCCTAGCTGGACTCTCTCTTCCACGGCTTGCAAAAATCCCTCATGCTAGATATAAATAGCGTGCGCCTGAGGCGCAGCCTGCCAGCCGCCGGAGCGCCGGCGTGCCATCCACGCCAGGGCGCGGTGGCGCGGGCCATGCACCCACACGGAGGCACCTTTTGCTTCGCATCCAGAAACACCACGCCGACGAGATGATCGCTCACGCGCTGGCGGAGTACCCCAACGAGTGCTGCGGCATCCTCACGGGCAAAGATGGCACCGTCAGCCGTATCTATCGCATCACCAACACGGTCAAAAGCCCCACTCGCTACCTGATGGACCCCCAGGAGCAGCTCAGCGCCATGCTGGAGGCCGAGCGCAGGGGCGAGGAGGTGCTGGCCTTCTACCACTCCCATACACGCGGCGCCCTGCGCATCTCCGATACCGATGTGCGCATGGCCCTCCAGAGCGGCTGGCTGGACGTGTACTACGTCCTGGTGCTGCTGCACGACAGGAACAATCCTCGCATCGGCGCCTTCCGGGTGTCCGACACCGGCGCGGTCACGGAGGAAGAGCTGGAGGTAGTATGAATGGCCAGCCGGCGAAAACCGGCCCCGGCCCCCAATCGTAGTAATAGATGTAAGGTCCCCTCCTTGTACAGGGCGGCACCTGGTTGGTGGTGAGGTGGGAGGTAGGCTGCTAACCAGGCGCCGCCCTTGTTCGTTTAACAGTGTGAAAGTCAGGATGGAGGCCTTATAGATGAGGAAGCTGGTAATCGGCGCAGTCATTGTGGCCGCAGTCCTGGCCGTGGTGGCGGCGGTAGTCGCCATGGGCGACGATGCCCAGGCCAGGGAGGATGAGTCGTCAGGGACGGCTGGCCCGTCGTCTGCGGGCAGCGCCCCCCTCAAGCCCGCCGCGCAGTCCCAGGACGACGAGGACAACGGGAAGCCCTTCATTGGCATCGCCATCGGGCCGGTGCCCAGGGACAGGGCCAGCGCGCTGGGCATCGAGGGCGGCGCCCTGGTCGTAAGAGTCCTGGAGGGCAGCCCGGCCCAGGGCAACCTGGAGAGCGGCGATATCATCACCGCCATCAACGGCGGGCCGGTCAGCGCTCCGGGCGACGTGGTAAGCACAGTGCAGGGCTCTCAGCCGGGCGACGTGCTGACCTTCACGGTCCTGCGCGATGGCGACGAGATAGAGGTAGAAGTCACCGTGGGCGAGCGGGAGCGGCCCACCGTGGAAGTGCGCCCGGCGCCCGTGCCACCCAGGGCACACGCGTTCCCCTTCCACGGCCTCATCGCGGGCCATCTCAAGCGGCTGGCCCGGGCCGAGGTGGTCCTGGAGACCGATGACGGCACGCAGACCATCGAGGCTGTGGCCGGCACCCTGGCCGAGGTCAACGTGGACGAGTCAACCATCACCCTGTCGCCTCGGGATGGCTCCGACGACATCGAGTACGAGATTACCGACGAGGCCCGCATCTTCGAGGACGGCCACCCGGCGCAGCTGAATGACCTGGACGAGGACGACTGGGCGCTGGTGGTCACCGTGGACGGCGTGGTCAGGCTGGTCATCCAGCGCGAGCCGCCGCCGTACCACGTGCTGGCACCGATGGCCGGCGCCCTGCTGGGCCTGCCCATCCCGCCGCTGATGGCCCCGGCCTTCCCCTATGACCGCTACCTGGGCGCGCTGGACAGCAGGCTGGAGAGGCTGGTGCGGGCCGAGATCGTCTACGTAGCTGACGACGGCTTCAAGACCGTGGAGGTCGTAGCCGGTACCCTGGCGGAGGTGGACGAGGACGCCTCGACCATCACCCTGTCGCCACGGGACGGCTCCGAGGACATTGAGTACCAGGTGACTGACGACACCATCCTGCTGGAGGACGGCCACCGGGCCGAGCTCAACGACCTGGACATTGACGCCAGGACTATAGTGGTGACGCTGGACGGCGCCACGAAGGTGGTGTTCCAGGGCAGGCTGCTGGAAGGCCCCTGGCCGCCCTTCTTCGACGACCTGGGCTTCCTGCGCGGCAAGCTGGACAGGCTGGTGCGGGCGGAGATAGTGCTCCAGGGGGACGACGGGCAGAACGTCTATCGCGCCGTGGCCGGGGAGTTGACGGAGGTTGACGAGGGTGCCTCGGCCATAACCCTGGCGCCGCGCGACGGCTCCGGCGATATGGAGTTCCAGGTGGGCGAGGATGCCCTGGTGATTGAGGACGGCCATCGGGCCGAGCTGGGCGACCTGGACGCTGGCGAGGACACGGTGGTGGTGACACTGAATGATGAGGTGAGGCTGGTCCTCCAGGGCGAGTTGCCGGCCTTCCCCCACGAGCGGATATTCATCAGGCCCAACGCCATGCCCTTCTTCCAGTGGGACGAGGCCCCTGGCATGGCACCGCCTGGACTGAGGGAGCGTCTCAGGAACATCCTGCCCAACATCGGCAGGTACTTCCAGGGGCCGCAGCGTGAGAGCATGGCGGGCGGCAGCTACTAGGCAGGTGCCTCAGATGCCAACGTCTGCCCCCTCTCTGGCTCTCCCCCAGAGGGGGCGAGAACAGCCCCTGCCCCCTGTGGGGGAAGGCCAGGGCCTGCCCCGAGCCTGTCGAGGGGATGGGGGCCTGGTGGGCCGTCTGCCGACGTCCCGCCATGGAGCAGGCATAGCCGTAACTTTTGCTCAGACCTGGTATAAGACCAGATAGGCAACACTGCGCTGCGTCAGGGAGCGCGCAGCGCAGTGCTCTTCGGCCCCGCCTTTGGGAGGGGGCGGGGCTGGGAGTGACCCGAGGCCCCGGCTAACACCGGGGCCTCTTTTTTCTGCTTCTGCACCAGCGCACTGCGGCACGTATTGTTATCAGGCCCTGCTCCTGACCAGCCAGTACTCCAGGCTGTCGGCCAGGGCCAGCCAGCTTGCCTCGATGATGTTCTCCGAAGCGCCCACGGTGCTCCAGGTGCGCCGGCCGTCGGTGGAGTCTATGAGCACCCGCACCGTCGCGCCGGTGCCAGACCCCTGGTCCACCACGCGCACCTTGTAGTCCACCAGGCGCACGGCCTCCAGGCTGGGGTAAAACTGGCGCAGGGCCTTGCGCAGCGCGTGGTCCAGGGCATTCACCGGCCCATTGCCATCGGCGGCGGTGTGCATCACCTGGTCCCCTACCTTCACCTTCACCACCGCCTGGGATGCGATGTCGCCGCCGTTGCCGTTGGGATGGCCATCGCCGCGCTTCTCCACCATCGCCATGAAGTCCACCAGGACAAAGGGCGGCTGATAGCCCGGCAGCATGCGCCTGACCAGCAGCTCGAAGGAAGCCTCGGCGCCCTCATACTGGAAGCCCCTGCTCTCCTGGAGCTTGACCAGCTCCAGCAGTTGCCGGGCCTGCGCCTGGGACAGTTCGACGCCCAGGCCCAGCTCGCGCACCTTGTACAGGATGTTGCTGCGGCCCGAAAGCTCCGATACCAGCACGCGCTTGCTGTTGCCCACCTTTTCGGGCGGGACGTGCTGGTAGCTGTGCTCCACCCTGGAGATGCCCGACACGTGGAGGCCGCCCTTGTGGGCGAAGGCGCTGGCCCCCACGTAGGGCTGCGAGGCCACCGGCGGCATGTTGGCGACCTCGGCCACGTAGCGGCTCACCTCCGTGAGCATCTGGAGCTGCTCGTCGGGGATGCAGTCCATGCACAGCTTGAGCTTCAGGTTGGCGATGATGGAGAGCAGGTTGGCATTGCCGCAGCGCTCGCCGTAGCCGTTGACGGTGCCCTGCACCTGCGTGGCGCCGGCCCGGACGGCGGCCAGCGCCCCGGCCACGGCCATGTCAGTGTCGTTGTGGGTATGGATGCCCAGGGGCACGCCGCACTGGCGCCCCACGAAGGCCACCGTCTCGGCGATCTCCTCGGGCAGGCTGCCACCGTTGGTATCGCACAGCACCACGCACTCGGCGCCGGCCTGGGCCGCGGTGCGCACGCACTGGAGGGCGTAGTCGCGGTTGGCCTTGAAGCCGTCGAAGAAGTGCTCGGCGTCGAAGAACACCCGGCGGCCCTGGGCCTTGAGGAAGGCCACCGAGTCGGCGATCATGGCCAGGTTCTCCTCCAGGGACGTCTCCAGTACCCTGGTCACGTGCAGGTCCCAGCTTTTGCCCACCAGGGTCACCACCGGCGCGCCGGACTCCAGGAGGGCGATGATATTGGCGTCCCGCTCCACCTCGATGCTGGCGCGGCGGGTGCTGCCGAAGGCCGCCAGCGTGGCATGGCGCAGCGCCAGCTCGTTGCGGGCGCGGGCGAAGAACTCGGCGTCCTTGGGATTGGAGCCGGGCCAGCCGCCCTCGATGTAGTGGACGCCTAGCTGGTCCAGCTTGCGGGCGATGGCCAGCTTGTCCTCCACCGACAGGGAAATGCCCTCGTACTGGGCGCCATCGCGCAGCGTGGTATCGTAAAGCTCGACCCTGGTCATCATGCCTCTCCTCGTGATGTTCCTGCCTCCCGGGCAACAAAAAAGCCCGTCCCGCCAAGGGACGGGCCAGAAGCGTAGACCCGTGGTACCACCCTGATTCCCCGGCACGCCGCCAGGCCGACCGCCTTGCAGCGCCGGAGCACTCATTCGAGGTACGTGTTCATACCCCCGCCCTGCTAACGGTGGGCGAGTCCGTCGGAGCCTACTGGGGCATTGCCCGTTGGGTCCGCGGCTCGGGAGGGATATTCCGGGGAGGCCCAGGCGTCTGCTTCCACCAGGCCAGACTCGCTGGGGCCGGGCGTGTCCCCGTACTCGTCTCCGTCGTCGCTTTTGGTAATGTGAACAAAGTCTGAGATAAAGCTTAGTCGGCCGAGGCGGGGATGTCAAGGCGGGCGGCTGGCCCCCTTCCTGGCCTTCCCCCACGGGGGGAAGGGACTGTTCTCGCCCCTCTGGGGGAGAGCCAGAGAGGGGGCTAGCCTTGCCACCGGCGCGGCGCCAATGGGCATCACGTCCTCTGACAGAGGGTAAGACCTGACTGCGGACATACCCTCTTGGGGAACACCCTCTGAGACCTTGGCCCAGCCCGCCCAGGGCGGCGTCAGGTGGCACTTCCGTTGTCCAAAGGTATTAACGCCCAGAAGAAGCCCACAGCCCCAAATTAGTCTGCACGGATGGTGCCTCTGCTGGCGCCTGAGGGCTATCGTGATAATGATGTGCACTTGCTGTCACAGGCCCAGCCATGCAGGAGGGGCCTGCCCCAGCAACCTGCGCCAGCCCGGAGGGAGCATGAAGGGCCCGCTGCTGATAGCCCTCCTCGCCCTCGTGGCCTTTGCCATGGGGTGCGATGTCCAGGGCCGCGTGTCGCCCAGTAAGGAGCAGTACCAGCGGGAGGTCGAGTCCTGGACCGCCAGGTACGACGCCCATATCGCCGCGCTGCGGGCCAGGCTGGAGCAGGAGACCGGGCAGGACAGGGCCAGGCTGGGAGAGCGCATACAGGACCTGGACGCCCAGCGGGACGAGCTGGTGCGGAAGCTGGAGCAGTTGAGGTCCAGGGGCAGCCAGGGCTGGCAGGACCTCAGGCCGGGCATAGACCAGGCCCTGCATGGTCTGGAGCGTGCCTACCGTGAGGCCAAAGAAGGCCTGTGACCTTGTTAGCAACGCACGGCCGAGTCTTGCCATGGGAGCGAAGATGTCCAGAATATACGCCCTTATGTTGATGGCCCTGATAGCGATAGCAGCGCTGGCGCTGACTGCCTGCGGAGAAGAGACGCAGGTCACACCGGCGCCCGGTGGGCGGACGCCCACGGCAGCCGCGTCGCCTTCGCCTGGCGCCGCCGCATCGCCGTCGCCGGCTGCGTCGCCATCGCCTGGCGGGTCCGGCGCCACCACCGTCCAGGTAGAGTTGATGGACCCCGCCAACGGCGGTGAGTACGAGTTCAGGCCCAGCGAGTTCACCTTCACCACCGGCCAGACGGTGGAGTTCGTGCTGAGGTCCGAGAGCGAGTTCCACACCTTCACGGTGGACGCCCTGGATATTGACGTCAGTGTGGAGGGTGGCCAGACCCAGAGGTTCACCCACACCTTTAACCAGGCAGGGACTTTCGAGTTGATTTGTATTCCCCACGAGAGTCTGGGGATGGTTGGCCAGATAACAGTGAGGTAACACAAGGCGCCAGCTACTGAGGCCGGCGCTGCGATTCCTGCCCAGGGGCGCGCGTGGCGACCGCCTGTTTGCGCTCCCCGCAGGCATACCAGGAGGAGACTCGCAGATGGAACCCAACATAGGCCTGCTGGAAGAGGACCGCCAAGGCTCAATTCAGGCGCTCAATACCCTGCTGCTACCCGATGAGTATGTCCTGTACACCAAGACCCGCAACTACCACTGGAACGTGACGGGGCCAAGGTTCCACGACCTGCACAGGTTCTTCGAGCAGCAGTACAGGGAGCTTAGTGAGATCGTGGACGACGTGGCCGAGCGGGTCAGGTCGCTGGGGGGCTGGGCTATCGGCACCCTGGCCGAGTTCTCGGAGCATACCAGGCTGGACGAGGAGCCAGGCGAGTACCCGGACTCCGAGCAGATGGTCCTGGACCTGCTGGAAGACCACGAGACAGTTATCCGCAACCTGCGCGGCGACATCGAGAAGTGCCAGCGTGAGTACCACGACGAGGGCACGGCCAACTTTCTGACTGACATAATGCAGAGGCACGAGAAAATGGCCTGGATGCTCCGGGCCATGATAGAGGGGGACTCTATGTAGCCGAGCGGGCGACGCCCTGCCTGGCGGCGCTCCATGACCAGGATGTTCAAGCCATGCCCGTGGCTGCTGTCCGGGCCTGGCCTGCGCAGATGAGCCGAGGTATGGAGCAGGTTGTGCCAGCGCCGAGGGCGCCTGCCCGGCAGGGCAGGGGCTGGCGTGGCGCACGGGTGGAGAGGTGCGGTGGAGGTGCCGCCATGATTCAGGTGCCAAGGACTCTTTCCATAAGCGTGCTGTCCGGCGTCGCCGTGGCCAATACGGCGGGAGAGGAACTGGGCAAGACCGAGGACTATGTGATTGACCTGGAGGGGGGCCGCGTCGTCTTCGCCATCATCTCGGCCGGCGGGTTCATGGGGCGTGGCAACAGGCTGTTCGCTGTGCCCTGGGACGCCCTGAAGTTCTACCCCCACGAGAGGAAATTCACCATCAACGTGGACAGGGAGACTTTCCGAAAGGCCCCCTCCTTCGAGAAGAGCAACTGGCCGGACATGACCGACCGCCAGTGGGCCAGCGAGATCTACAGCTACTACGGTTACAGGCCCTACTGGAAGGAAGAGAACGAGTACTGACCAGGTGGTCATTCGTCCGGCGTTAACATGAGCGGCGCCAGGGGCCGAGGATGGGTGAGCTTTCAGGGCTTGGGGAGGCTACTGGCGCCGCTCGCCCTGCACTGCGTCCCCCGTCTCCCTGGCCCAACGGGCTAGAGGCTCTTGCATGGCTGCAAACTTCTTCCGTGCCAGCGCCCGATGGATGCGGGGTAAACAGCAGCAGCTAAAGGACCGCCTGCTCAGGGTGCCTCCGCTGCAGTTGGCATACCGCACCGCCAGGGAGCTTAGCAACGACGACGCCACTCATATGGCCGCCGGCGTGGCCTACTACGCGGTGCTTTCGGTCTTCCCTCTGCTGCTGGGGCTGGTGGCCCTCTTCAGCCTGTTCCTGGACTCCCAGACGGTGCGCGACCGGCTGTTCGAGTTCGTGCGGACGTACCTGCCGGCTTCGGTGGACCTGCTGGAGCGCAACATCGAGAACGTGGCACGCCTGCGGGGCATCCTGGGGCTGGCCAGCATACTGGGCTTCTTCTGGTCGGCCAGCGCCGTCTTCGGGGCCATCGCCCGCGCTCTCAACCGCGCCTGGGACGTGAAGGACGACCGTCCCTTCTACGTCCAGAAGGCGCTCCACCTGGGCATGGGCCTGGGCATAGGCCTGCTGTTCCTGCTCTCCCTGGGGGCGACCACTGCCATAGGCATCCTGGCCCGCGTGGACCTGCGCCTGCCTGGAGGCATCAACCCGCTGGACAACGCGGTCATCCAGTACGGCTCCAGGGTGGTGACGGCCCTGTTCACCCTGGCCATCTTCCTGCTGGTGTACCGGTACGTCCCCAACGTCAGGACGCCCTGGCGCTACATCTGGCCGGGAGCGCTGCTGGGCACACTGCTCTTCGAGGTGGGCAAGAACCTCTTCATCCTGTACCTGAACAGCTTTGCCAACTACCAGCAGGTGTACGGCTCCCTGGCCTCGGTGGTCATACTGCTGGTATGGACCTACACCTCGGCCTACATCCTCATCCTGGGGGCCGAGTTCACCGCCGAGTACGCTCGCATGAAGATGGGCATCGAGGAGGGCGCCCCGCTGACGCCCGTGCTGTCGTCCTTCGACGACTGACGCGGCCAGGGACTACACGAGAAGTCTGCCCGAAGACGCGACCGCACCCAACTTGAACCCCCGCGCTGCCTGGCCTTAACCTGTGCCTCGACCTCTCCTGCTTGCCGCGGAGAGAGTACAACTGGAGGCGTAGTGATGCCACGCTTCTTGAGGGGAGAGCTTCTCGGTGTCGTGGAAGGCCCCGCCGTGCTGCTCAAGATCAGGGGCGAGGAGCGCAAGTTCCCGCTGGGCGTTGACCTTCCCGTTTCGTGGATCATGGAGCACCTGGACCGCCCCGTCATGGTCAGGCTGGACGGCGACAGGGTGACCGAGGTGATGTAGCGCTGGACTGGGGCCGGACAGCATGCCAGTCCCAGCCTGTAGCGTCCTTGAGTTACGTCTACACGGCGGTATATAGGGGCGGGTCTCGGACCCGCCCTTGCGTTGCCTTGGTAAAGTGGTCTGGCCTTTCGTGCTGTGCACTCGGCATGAAAGCGCTGTAGAAGCATCCCTCTGCCTTATACCAATTCTGTATGATGACGCCGTATTTCGTAGGGGCAGGCCTTGTGCCTGCCCAGGGGCCCTGGGCAACCACAAGGGTTGCCCCTACGTTTCAAGGCCGAGTGCGTCCGCCAAGGTTGTCGGATAGGCTCTTACTGGCGCCACTCTAGGTAGTGAGGGCTGGGCCTGTCGCTGACGACGATGGTGGCGTCGCGGCGCCGCAGCACCTCGGGGCGCAGCCGGGTGCCCAGGCCCGGGCCTTCCGGGGCCAGCAGGTAGCCGTTCTGGACGTTTATGTTAGGTGTCACGTAGTCGCCGTACCAGGTCTCGTAGTAGGAGCGCGTCGTCTCCATGAGCATGGCGTTGGGCACGTTCAGCGCCACGTGGGCGCAGGCGAAGACGTTGACCGGGCCGGTGCAGTCGTGGGGGCACACGGGTAGCTGGTAGGTCTCCGCCAGGATGGCGATCTTCTTGGTCTCGGATATGCCGCCCGTCCAGATGAGGTCGGGCATCACGATCTCCACGGCGCCCTTCTCGATGAACTCCCGGAACTGGTAGCGGGTCACGAAGCGCTCGGCCAGGCAGATGGGGAACTTGCTCTCGTGGGCCAGCTTGAGATGGGCGTCCACGTTGCGGGGCGACAGCATCTCCTCCAGCCACAGGATGTTGTATGGCTCCAGCGCCCGGGCGATGAGGATGGCGCTGTGCAGGCCCCAGAAGCCGTGGCCGTCTATGGCGATCTTCATCTCGTCGCCCACGGCCTGGTGTATCTTGCGGATGGGCGCGACGATGCGCTCCAGCTCCTGCCTGGTCAGCTCGTAGCCGTCGCCCTCGTGGGCCGCCGGGAAGGCGCCCACCTTCATGTGAGTGATGCCCAGGTCCAGCAGCTCCTTGACGTAGGGCACCGGGTCACTGGCGTAATTGGGGCCGCCGCCGGTATTGTAGACACGGATGCGGTCGCGGCAGGCGCCGCCCAGCAGCTCGTAGATGGGCCGGCCGGCGGCCTGGCCCGCGATGTCCCACAGGGCGATGTCCAGGGCCGAGATGGCCCGCGTCTCGGCGCCACCATAGCCCCAGTGGTCGGCCAGGCGGAACATGTTGTACCAGTGGCGCTCGATGTCCAGCGGGTTGCGCCCGATGAGCAGCGGCGCGAACAGCTCGTGGATGGCGCCCTCCACGGCGCGGGCGCCGTACCACGTCTCGCCCAGCCCCACCTGGCCCTCGTCGGTATGCACCTGCACCCAGATGACGCGGGGCAACTCGGCCACGCGTATGGTCTCTACCCTGGTTATCTTCAAGGCATGTCTCCTGTATTGCTCTGGCTGCTAGCAGCCGGCCCATACACTAGCACAGGCCGGGCCTGGCGTGTAGGGGCCTTGAGGCTTCTTCATCCTTCCCGCGAAAGTCGCAATGTAGAGTATTGTCATTCTATATATATATATGCTGTATACTCAGACCAGTCCCTCTGGCGCATGAGGACCACAGACAGACTTTTGCTGAGAAAACCCGCCCCTGCCAGGCATCGTTGATTTAAAGAAGATGGGCCTCCAGACCTTTACAACCCTGGTATGAGTGATGATGCCAGTACCGTACAGGGACCAGAAAAAGTCACTTGTGGCGCTGTGGCTGCTGGCACTGGCAGCCACAGCGCTGGTGTTCGCAAGCTGCGGCAGGCCAGCAATACCCTCAGGCGTCCCGGGCGCTGCCAGCGGCTCCGTGAAGGGGAACTTCGACATCCAGGTCAGCGTGGACCGGCTACCCAGGCTGAATGAGTCTTTCACAGTCACAGGCAAGTTCACCCCGATGAGAGCGGACGAGCCAGATGCCGAGTTGTGGCTCAGTGTGGTGTCCTTGACTGACCCCCGGGGTATTTACCTGGATGGTGAAGACAGGTGGCATGGACCACTGAAGCTGGGCGAGACCAGGACTATCTCGGCTACCTTCGCCATCGTAGCGGAAGGTAATTACACAGTCGTGGCCTCTGTTCACTCCTCAGCGCCTGGAGTCTATGTAGAGGAACCTGCCTTCATCAGGCTCAACATTACTGCCGAGTCTTCCGCTTTTGAGTGGAAGGATGACAACCAGGGCGGCATTGTTGTATCACAAGGCGAAGTCCCCATAGGCCGTAGTATGGTTGTGGACTCGGCTTTGCTGCTCAACACTTCTGCGGTACCCCGCATCGAGTTTATCCAGAGTCCTGATGATATAACCAGGCTACAGGAAGAGGGACTGCTCCCCAGAGAGTTTCGCTACAGGTGGCGTGACCTAGCCAGGCTTGATTTCTCGAAGGTGTTCCTTATAGCCTATTTTGATGCCATGAGGCCTGTGCCTGGATACATGCCTGTGTTCGAAGGACGTAATCTCATCTGGGACAACGGCGTCTTGAAAGGTAGTTACAAGACATTTAGTGTACCACCAGAGGTAAACAGAGCTAATAGGCCTGTATCATCAGTCGTAATCAAGCTCCTCGCCTGGGACGAACAGCCCTTTCAAGTCCAAGATTATGCTTTCAGAGGCGTTCGGCGGTTCGAATTCACAGTTGACGCTGATGGAAAGTTGCCTGTAGTAAAGATAGTGGATTTGCGGCCGGGGCCTTCACCTACACCTACCCCTGTCCCATCACCTCAGCCAGGCGCGGCTTATAACTTCGCGCGCCTGGTGCCATCGTCGCACCTTGTCAAGTGGGGAGAGATTTTCCAGGTGGACGTGGCCATCAGCGTCGGCGGCCAGCAGCAAGAGATATCGGGAGCGCAAATTGGCATCAGCTTCAACCCTGAGCACCTGGAGGCCAGCTTAAAGGCGACAACGGCGATGATAGGCTTGAAGGCGGGACTGAGAACGACACTCTTATTGGCGGCGATCATGATGACGTGGTGTATGGCGGTGATGGCGACGATAGCGCTAGAGGGAATGCAGGGGACGATATCCTCAACGGCGACGCTGGCGTTGATACACTGAATGGGGGCAACAACATCACCAGCACTCCTGGCGACCAGTGCAATGATACCTCTGGCATCACCTATGTCAGCAACTGTGAGTCGGGCACTACGAGGGTCTACTGCAACAGCGTGGTGGCGACTGTTGTGGGAACAGCCTTGAGTGAGATTATCACGGGTACTTCTAGCAACGATGTTATGGTCGGGCTGGATGGGGACGACGAACTGAAAGGGCTGGATGGTGCTGACCTGCTGTGCGGCGGCACAGGGAACGATACCCTCAGTGGCAACTATGGGGCCGATCAACTCGAGGGTCAGGATGATAATGATATCATGTATGGAGGCGGCAATGACGATGTGTTGGATGGCGGCGATGGGAATGACTCGCTGGATGGCGGTGGGCATGACGTGAAAGATACTTGCATTGGCGGACTGGGCGCCGACAGTTTCGTTAACTGTGAGGAGTTCAACTAATACCAGGTCGCTAGGATGATGCCATAAAACCGTAGGGGCAGGCCTTGTGCCCTATGCTGTCCGATTAAAGTTACGAGTAGCCGACACATGAGGTGGGAGCGCAGTCAACGGGGTATCCTGGAAGTGAACCCCAACTCAGCGACCAGGAGGTCTCCAGATGACTTGCGCTCCCAGTTCCAGCATACC
>DAOUAM010000086.1:0-32636 GCA_034433305.1 Dehalococcoidia bacterium
GCCATTTTAGCATACAGGCCAGCGGCGCTGTACAGCAGGCGGCGGGGCTAGCCTGGCGCCGCGCAGCCGCCCAGGGCGCGCCGCGCCTCTTCCTCGGCGGCGGCGAGGCCGGCGGGCGTGGCCTGGTGCCAGCGTACCCTGGGGTCGTCCAGCCGGAACCAGGCGTACTGGTGGCGGACGAAGCGGTGAGTCCTGTGCTTGGTCCTGCGGACAGCCTCCTCCAGGGACAGCTCGCCCCGCAGGTGCTGGACAAGCTCCTTGTAGCCGATGCCCGACATGGCCGGCAGCGCCGGGCTGTAGCCCATGGCCAGCAGGCGCTCCACCTCGGCCACCCAGCCGCGGGCTACCATGTCGTCCACCCGCTGGTCTATGCGCCGGTACAGCTCGCCGCGCTCCAGCGTCAGCCCCAGGACGACGGCCCTGTAAGGCGGCGCGGCCTTGCGGGGCGGCGACGGCAGCCGGTCCGGCGAGGCGTGCAGCACCTCCAGGGCACGGACTACCCTGCGGACGTTCCGGGGGTCAATGCGGCTGGCCGCCTGGGGGTCCAGCCGGGCAAGCTCCTCGTACAGCGCGGCGGCGCCCCCGGCCCTGGCCCGCGCCTCCAGCGCGCGGCGCAGCTCAGGGTCGGGCGGCACCTCCGGGACCTGCCAGCCCTCCAGCAGCCCCCACACGTACTGTCCCGTCCCGCCCACCAGGACCGGCAGCTTCCCTCGGCTGGCGATGTCCTGGATGGCCTCGCCGGCCAGCCGCAGGAACAGCGCCAGGCTGAACTCCTGGTCTGGTGTGATTATGTCAACTAAATGGTGCGGCACCACGGCGCGCTCCTGGGGCGAGGGCTTGGCCGTGCCGATGTCCATGAAGCGGTAGACCTGCCGGCTGTCGGCGTTGACGATCTCTCCGCCCAACACGCCCGCCAGCCTCAGTGCCAGCGTGCTCTTGCCCACGGCGGTCGGCCCGACTATGGCCAGCAGCGGCGTGCCTGCCTTGCACCCGGACACAGGACGTGAAGACCTCCTGCAGCGATTATACCTGCCAGCGGGCCTGTCTCGTCTCAGCGTCGGTTGCCTGGTCCTTATGCACCCGGTGGGAGCGTGCGCTACCTCCTGGCCTCGGCGGCCTTGCGGGCGATCTGCACGAAGGACTCAGCATTGAGGCTGGCGCCGCCCACCAGCGCGCCATGTATGTCCTTCTCGCCCATGAAGTCGGCGATGTTGGCGGGGCTGACGCTGCCGCCGTAGAGCAGTGGCACGCTGGCCGCGGCCTGGGCGCCGTGGAGCGATGCCAGCACCTTCCTGATGTGGGCCATCACGGCCTGGGCCACGTCGGGCGTGGCCGCCCTGCCGGTGCCGATGGCCCACACAGGCTCGTAGGCGATGGCCACCGTGTCCAGCGACTCCACGCCGGCCAGCCCTCCCCTGACCTGCCGCTCCACCACCGCCTCCGCCCTGCCCTGCTCCCGCTCGGCAAGCTGCTCTCCCACGCACAGGATGGGCCTCAGTCCGGCCTTCAGCGCGGCCCTCACCTTCTTGTTGACGGCATCATCCGTCTCACCGAAGTGCTGGCGCCGCTCCGAGTGGCCCAGGATGACGTACTGGCACAGCCCGGCCAGCATCAGCGGCGACACCTCGCCGGTGTAGGCGCCCTTCTCCTCGTGGTGCATGTTCTGGGCGCCCAGCCTTATGCTGGAGCCTTTGAGCAGCTCCCCCACGACCGCCAGGGATATGAAGGGTGGGCAGACCACCTTCTCCACGCCGCTTACCGCGTCCAGCCCCGGCCTCATTTTCGTGGCCAGGTCCCTGGCCTCGGGGAGGGTGGTATTCATCTTCCAGTTGCCCGCGATGATGACAGGGGGCATATGTGCTGCCTCCGCGCTTGGATTTCCGACGCTCAGGCGATGGTGGAGCTGGCCGGGGGCTACGGCCCGAACTTGACCAGCTTCCCTGCGTGGGCCAGGGCCAGCAGCATGACGCTGGTGGCGGGGATGCGCCCCAGGGAGCCGGCGGCGCAGCCGCGCTCGGAGAACTCGGGGGCGCCCTCGCCCCTGGTCAGCGACGAGTGGACCAGCAGCGGCACCGGGTGCCAGCTATGGCTGCCCATGATGGCCGGCGTGGCGTGGTCGCCGGCCACTACCAGCACGTCGGGCTTCAGGTCCAGCAGCTTGGGTATGCGGGCGTCCAGCTCCTCCAGCCGGGCCACCTTGGCCTCGAAGTTGCCGTCCTCGCCGGCCGCGTCGGCCGGCTTGTAGTGCAGGAAGAAGAAGTCATGCTCGCCGTAGTGCTGCTCCAGGGTGTCCAGCTCGTCGTCGAAGGTGGAGCCGGTGGGCAGCACCTTCATGCCCACCACCTGGGCCAGGCCACGGTACATGGGGTAGGCGGCGATGGCGCCCGGCCTGAGGTTGTAGGTCTCGCCCATGCTGGGCAGGTGGGGGAGCCGGGAGAAGCCCCGCAGCAGCACCATGTTGGCCCTGTCCCGGTCGCCCAGCAGCTCGCGGGCCGCCGCGATGAAGGCGTTCACCGCCCGGGCCGTCTTCTCCGATTCGCTGGACAGCGCCCTGGCCTCCAGGGGAGGCACCCCCAGCGCCTGGGGGTCCGTCTCGCCGACCCTGTCATCCAGCCCGTCGCCCCGCAGCACCAGCACGAAGCGGTAGTCCCTGACGGGATAGACCGAGATGTCCACGCCAGGTACCTCCACCTGGTCCAGCAGCGCCACCAGCGGCGCGCTCTCCTCGGTGGGGATGCGCCCCGCGCGGCGGTCCGTCAGCCTGCCCCGGGAGTCCACGGTGCAGAAGTTGCCCCTGGCGGCCACGTCGCCCTCGGCCAGCTCAACGCCGATGCCCAGGGCCTCCAGCACGCCGCGGCCCATGAGGTACTTCACCGGGTCATAGCCGAAGAGGGCCATGTGGCCTGGCCCGCTGCCCGGCGTTATCCCTGGCAGCACCGGCGTCGTCAGGCCGCAGGCGCTGCGCTGCGCCAGCCGGTCCAGGTTGGGCAGGTGGGCCGTCTCCAGCTCCGACTTGCCCGTTTCAGGATGGGGCGTGCCCCCCAGGCCGTCCGCCACCAGCATCACGATTTTGGACGGCGTTGACTGGCAGATGTCCCTGATGTAAGGGAAGTCTATCACGGCCTCATTCCTTGTCGTTGAGGGCTGCGACGCCAGGCAGCACCTTGCCCTCCAGGAACTCCAGCGAGGCGCCGCCGCCGGTGGAGACGTGGGTCATCCTGTCGGCCAGGCCCAGGGACTCCACGGCCTCGGCGGTGGAGCCGCCGCCAACGACGGTCGTGGCGCCCTTGAGGCCGGCCAGCGCCCTGGCGATGCGCTCCGTGCCCTGGGCAAAGGCCTTCCACTCGAAGACCCCCATGGGGCCGTTCCACACCACCGTCCTGGCCTGCCTCAGCGCCTCCTCGCAGGCCGACACCGTCCTGGGGCCGATGTCCATGATGCGCCAGCCGGCGGGGACCTGCTCCACCGCCACGGTGCGATGCCAGGCGTTCTCGGCGAAGGCGTCGGCTATGACGGCGTCCACGGGCAGGAGCAGCTTGAGTCCCCTGCCCTGGGCGCCGCGCATGAACTCGGCGGCGAACTGGACGCGGTCTTCCTCCACCAGGGAGTCGCCCACCTGGAGACCTCTGGCCTTGAGGAAGGTGGCGGCCATCCCGCCGCCGATGATGAGGATGTCCACTCGCCGCGCCAGGTTCTCCAGCACGGCGATCTTGTCCGATACCTTGGCCCCGCCCAGGATGGCGGCGAAGGGCCGCTGGGGCGACTCCAGCGCCCTGCCCAGCATCTCCAGCTCGCGGGCCATGAGGAAACCTGCCACGGCCACGGGCACGAACTTTGTTACCGCCTCGGTGGAGGCGTGCGCCCGGTGGGCCGCGCCGAAGGCGTCGTTGACGTAGATTTCGGCCAGCGACGCCAGCTTCCGTGCGAACTCGGGGTCGTTCTTCTCCTCCTCGCGGTGGAAGCGCAGGTTCTCCAGCATCAGCAGGCCGCCCGGCTTAAGCTCGGACACCATGCGCTCCACCTCGGGGCCGATGCAGTCGGGCGCCTGCTGGACGGGCATGCCCAGCAGGGTGGAAAGGCGCTTGCTCACCGGCTCCAGGCGGTACTCGGGCACCACCTTGCCGCCGGGCCGGCCCAGGTGCGAGCACAGCACGACCTTGCACCCGCGCTGGACAAGGTAGTTGACAGTGGGAAGGGAGGCCCGGATGCGGCTATCGTCGGATATCTCCGTCGTGCCGGGGTGGAAGGGCACGTTGTAGTCCACCCTGACCAGCACGGTCTTGCCTGCGACGTCTACGTCCTGGATGGTCTTCTTGTTCATCATCTGCTCTCCCTGAGAGCGTATAAGGGACTTTGCCGCCACTTTCAAGCAGAGTGGGTACAAGGCATGCTGAAGGCCTGGGCAGCGTATATCCAGGTGGGGCTAACATGCGTGGACGACGGCCTGCTATGCCTTCACCAGGGCGTCCACGTACTGCCTGATCTCGGTCAGGGCGCTGGGATGGACGCGGAGGGCGTCCAGCGCCGCCAGCGCCTCCTTGCGGTAGCGCTCCACCTGCGCCTCGCAGTACTCCCTGGCGCCCAGGCTGTCCATCAGCCGGCGCAGCCTGCCCACAGCCTCGGCATCCAGCACCCGCTTGAAGTAAATCTCCCCTAGCTGCCGCTTCTCGCTGACACTGGCCTTCTCCAGCGCGTAAGCGATGGGCAGGACTTTCTTCTTGTTCAGCACCTCGTGGCCTGGCATGGCGTCCTGGCTGCCGTTGCCCCACAGCTCCCGCAGGTCGGCCCGGACCTGCAGGGCGACGCCAAGCTTGGCGCCGCAGGCCCACATGGCCTCCTGGGCCTCGCTGTCCGCCGAGGCCGTCAGGGCGCCCAGCCTCATGGCGCAGGCGGCCAGCGCGCCAGCCTTCTTCTGCGCCATCCTGGAGTAGGCGTCCACGGTCACGTCCAGACGCTCCTGGGCCTCCAGGTCCATGAAGCGGCCCTCGCACAGGTCCAGCGTGGCCTGGTCCAGCAGCCTGGTGGCCTGGAAAGTCCTTTCGGCGGGTATGCCCCGCTGGAGCAGCCGGAACAGCGCCAGGCGCGCCAGGGCATGCATCCCGTCGCCGGCGTTGATGGCCTGGGCTGGCCCCCAGACCCACCAGACAGCGTTGCGAGTGTCGCGGGCGGGCACACCCGACAGGACGTCATCGTGGATCTGGGCGAAGTTATGGACAAGCTCCACGGCCGCCGCGGCAGGCAGCGCTGACTCGGTCTCGCCGCCGGCCAGGCGGCAGGCCAGCAGGCACAGGATGCCGTGGACTCGCTGGGCGCGCCCTCGCTC
The DNA here is from genome assembly GCA_034433305.1 of Dehalococcoidia bacterium. GTDB lineage: Bacteria > Chloroflexota > Dehalococcoidia > Lucifugimonadales > DAOUAM01 > DAOUAM01. The sequence goes on from DAOUAM010000086.1 coordinate 5,324, forward strand.
CTCGGGGGCCAGGGGCTGCCCGCGCTCGTCGCTCCAGCCCAGGTGGTAGCTCATCATCCGGTAGAGAGGCATGGGCCGCTCGGACAGAATGCCGACCAGCTCGGACTCCAGCCGCTCCGCCAGTTCCTGTACTACTGAGGGAAGAGTCACGGTACGTCTCGGGTGTGTGCCAGAAGTGTCTGACAGACTGCCTCGATCTCGGCGGCAGACACAGCGCCCTGGCGCAGCACCCTCGGCGGCGTGGCCGTCACGTCCAGCACCGTGGAGGGGACTCCGCCCGGGGCCTCACCGCCGTCCACCACCAGGTCTACCTGGCCGCCAAGCTGCTCCCTGACCGCCTGGGCCGTAGTCAGGCCTGGCATGCCGCTGAGGTTGGCGCTGGTGCCGGTGATGGGCGCCCCCAGCTCCCGGACGATGGCCCTGGGCACCCAGTGGTCCGGGACACGCAGGCCCACCGTCGGCTTGCCGCCCGTCACCACGTCGGGGATGAAGGGTGCCTTCTTGAGCACCAGGGTCAGCGCGCCAGGCCAGAAGCGCTCCGCCAGCGCCCTGGCTATCTCGGGGACGTCCATGGCGTACCTGTCCATGTCACCGACGTCGGCCACCAGGAGCGGCAGGGCCATGCCCTCCGGGCGGCCCTTCACCTGGAAGATGCGCCTGACAGCCCGCTCGTCCAGGGCGCACGCCGCCAGGCCGTAGAGCGTATCGGTGGGGATAGCCACCACGCCACCACTCCTCAGCACTCCCACGGCGGCATGCACCTGCTCTTGCAGCATCTCGCTGGAGAGGAAAAGATGCGCTGGCATTCTACCTCCGACCTGCCCTAGTATATCATACAAGTAATGCAGGAAAGCGGTGGCAAAATGTCACAAGATTCCCAGACCCCCAAAAGCCTGAGGGTGGCAGCCAGCGATGACCTGGAGGTCTCGGCCTACCTGGAGATCGCCAGGGAAAAGGGCGGGCAGCAGCCCCGCCCTGGGCCGCAGGGCAGGACACAGAGCGAGTCGGTCGTCATCATTGACTTTGGCTCCCAGTACTCCAGGCTCATCGCCCGGCGCGTGCGGGAGAGCAAGGTCTACTGCGAGATCGTCCCCCACGACGCGCCCTGGGAGGCCGTGGCGGCCCTGAACCCCCGGGGCGTCATCCTTTCGGGAGGGCCGGCCAGCGTCTATGAGGAGGGCGCGCCCATGGCGCCACCCTGGGTGTACGACAGCGGCCTGCCCGTGCTGGGCATCTGCTACGGCATGCAGGTCATGGCCCACCAGCTCGGCGGCAAGGTGGCGCCCAGCACCAGGCGGGAGTATGGCCACGCTGTGCTCCACCAGAATGCTACGGGCGACCCCCTGTTCCACGACCTGCCGGCCTCCATGCCCGTGTGGATGAGCCACGGCGACCGGATAGTGGAGCCGCCGCCCGGCTTCTCGGCCCTGGCTTACACCGAGAACTCGCCCATCGCGGTCATGGGCAACCGCAAGGGCATGGTCGGCATCCAGTTCCATCCCGAGGTGGCCCATACCCCGCTGGGCAAGGCGCTCATCGAGAACTTCCTGTACCGCGTGTGCGGCTGCCAGGGCCTGTGGACGCCGGGCAACTTCGTGGCCCAGGCCATGGAGAGCATCCGGGAGCAGGTAGGCCCCGGCAGGGTCATATGCGCCCTGTCTGGAGGCGTGGACTCCGCAGTCACCGCCACCCTCATCCACCGCGCCGTGGGCGACCAGCTCACCTGCATCTTCGTCAACAACGGCCTGCTGCGCCGCCAGGAGCCGGAGCGCGTCCTGGACACCTTCAGGAAGCACCTCAAGGTGCAGCTCATCTACGCCGACGCCTCGGAGATATTCCTGGGCGCCCTCAAGGGCGTTGTGGACCCCGAGCAGAAGCGGCGCACCATCGGCCAGGAGTTCATCAGGGTGTTCGAGGAGCAGGCGGCCCGCGTGGGCAAGGTGGACTTCCTGGCCCAGGGCACACTCTACCCGGACGTCATCGAGAGCAAGACCAGCGAGAGCAAGGTATCTTCCAAGATCAAGACGCACCATAACGTGGGCGGCCTGCCCCAGCATATGAAGCTGCGGCTGGTGGAGCCGCTGCGCTACCTGTTCAAGGACGAGGTGCGGGAGGTCGGCCTGGAGCTGGGCCTGCCCGAGGAGATGGTCTATCGCCAGCCCTTCCCCGGCCCCGGCCTGGCCATCCGCATCATGGGCGAGGTCACTCACGAGAAGCTGGAGATACTGCGGGCCGCCGACTGGATCGTCATGGACGAGATCAAGGCCAACAACCTGTACCGCCAGCTATGGCAGAGCTTCGCCGTCCTGACCAACACCCACACGGTGGGCGTCATGGGCGACTACCGCACCTACGGCTACGTGGTCGCCGTGCGGGCCGTCACCAGCGAGGACGCCATGACGGCGGACTGGGCGCGCCTGCCCTACGACGTGCTGGCCCGCATCTCCAGCCGCATCGCCAACGAGGTGCCAGGGGTCAACCGCATAGTGTACGACATCACCAGCAAGCCGCCGGGCACCATCGAGTGGGAGTAAGCCCATGTCCCTGGACGAAGAGCTGACCATAGACGAAGAGGTCAGGCGCGAGCTGGACAGCCACCTGCTGGCCTGGGAAGGCGTGACCACTGGCAGGCTGCTGGGCGGCGTGGCCTACCTCGTCCAGGACAGGCCCTTTGCCGTGCTGCTGGAGGGGGTCATCGGCATGTGCCTGCCCGGCCAGCTACGGTCGCGGGCGCTCTCCCTGGCCGGCGTTTCCCCCTTCCGGCCCACCGCCGGCGGCGCCGAGCCCCAGGCAGACCTGCCCCTGAAAGGCCAGTGGGTGCAGTTTGTCCTGCTGCTGCCCGAGGACACCCCCGAGGTGCTGCCCTGGCTGGAGGCTGCCTTCCAGTACGCTAGATATCCAGGATGACGTGGGCGCGCCAGCCCCCGGGCATCTGCTCCAGGCGGAAGTGGTGCAGGGTCACGGCCTTCACGTCAACGATCTGCCGGTGGCGGGCCGGGTCCAGCCGCTCCCCCTGGGCCACGGCCGTGAGCCGCCAGGCGCCGTCGCGCCCCTCCACCCGCACCTCGGGCACCCTCAGCAGGAGCAGCTCGGCATCTTTGTAGTAGATAAGCTGCTGGAGAAAGTCGAACAGCAGCAGGTCCAGGGCCTCGTTGGTCAGCTCCAGCGGGCGCTTCTCCAGGGGCCTCACGTCCTCGGGGTTGTCCACCATGACGTTGAGGGTGGCCTCGGCGGAGGAGCGGAAGGTCTCCTCCAGGTCCTTCCCCCACGCCTCGAAGGCGACGTCCGCGGTGGCCTCTTCTTCCAGGAACTCGTAAGGCATCGGGCGCTCCTCAGCTTTGAGCTATCAGCTTTCAGCGCCCCACCCCACTCATGGAGCGGGATTGGGAAGCTGATAGCTGATGGCTGACCGCTGAAAGCTAACCCTTGACGTTGCCCACCGGCGTGAAGCGGGCCACACGGCGGCTGATGCCGGCGCGCTCGGTGGCCTCCACCACGTCATCAATGTCCTTGTAGGCGCCGCCGGCCTCCTCGGCCAGCCCCGACCAGGACACGCTGCGCACGTACACCCCGCGCGCCTCCATCTCCTGCTGGAGCTTCTCGCCCCGCCAGAGCTTGCGCGCCCTGGTGCGGCTCATAGTCCGGCCGCTGCCGTGGGCCGTGCTGAAGAAGGTCTGCTCGCCTCCCGGGACTCCCACCAGCAGGTAAGAGCCGGTCTCCATGCTCCCGCCTATGATGACGGGCTGCCCGATGTCCTTGTAGCGCTCCGGCAGGCCCTCCATGCCCGGGCCAAAGGCGCGGGTGGAGCCTTTACGGTGCACCAGCAGCCGCCTGGGCTGGCCGTCCACTACGTGGCGCTCCAGCTTGGCCGTGTTGTGGGCCACGTCGTACACCATGCGCATGCCCATGTCTTCGGGCGAGCGGCCGAAGACCTCCGAGAACACCTCGCGGATGCGGTGCAGTATGACCTGCCGGTTGGCGAAGGACATGTTGAGGCCGCACTTCATGGCCGCGAAGTAGCGCTGTCCCTCTGGGGACTTGAGGGGAGCGCAGGCCAGCTCCCTGTCTATGACCTTGATGCCGTACCTGGGCTCCATGACCTTCAGGAAGGCCTGGAGGTAGTCGGTGGCTACCTGGTGCCCGAAGCCGCGGCTGCCGCAGTGGAACATGACCACCACCTGGTTGGGGATGGTGATGCCAAAGGCCCTGGCTACCTCGGCGTTGTAGATGTTCTCGGGCTTTGCCACCTGTACTTCCAGGTAGTGGTTGCCGGAACCCAGCGTCCCGATCTGGTGCAGGCCGCGGTCAATGGCCTGCTCGCTGATGGCCGAGGCGTCGGCGCCCTGGATGCAGCCGTTCTCCTCGGTCACCTCCAGGTCTTCCGGCCAGCCGTAGCCGTTCTGGATGCACCAGCGGGCGCCCTGCTCCACCACCTTGCGGAACTCCTGGCGGTTGAGCTTGACGAAGCCGGTGCTGCCCACGCCGGCCGGCACACGCTCGTACAGGCGGTCCACGACCCGCTTCAGGTGCGGCTCCACCTCGTCCCAGGTCAGGTTGGTGAGGACCAGCCGCATGCCGCAGTTAATATCGAAGCCGATGCCCCCGGGAGAGATGACGCCCTCCTCGACATCCATGGCTGCCACGCCGCCTATGGGAAAGCCGTACCCCGAGTGGCCGTCGGGCATGCACATGGCATACTTGACGATGCCTGGCAGGGTGGCGACGTTGGTCACCTGCTCGTAAACGGCCTCATCCATCTCGCGCACCAGGCGTTCGGTGGCGTAGATGCGGGCCGGCACGCGCATCCCAGGCTTGTAGGAGGTAGGCAGCTCCCAGACGGTCTCCGAGACTTGCTTGAGCTTCGCTGCGATAGCCATGGCGCAACCTCCGTGCTCAGCCCCCTTTTCCCAGGACTCTTCTAGCGCTCAGCCCTCAGCGTTCAGCCATCAGCTCCCCATGGGCGGGGTGCTGATAGCTGACCGCTGAAAGCCGAGAGCTAGTCCCAGTCCAGTCTAACAGTTTCCTGGCCGGCGGACTACTGAGGCAGCCGGCGGGCGGTACGGCCCAGCAGCCTGCCCACGTCGGTGGTAAAATTACCTGGCCTGCAGTCCCATGGCTGTGGCCGCTCGCCAGGGCGCGTCCGTGGGGCGGCCTCGTTGACGCTATACCCCGCCGTGGGTATGGTAGTAGGTGGGGGGACACGAAACATGAAGGTTATAATCCGCAACCCGCACCGTAAGGAGCTTTCCCTGGAAGGCGAGCGCGTGGTCGGGCCGCTTCTGCGTGAGTTGGGCCTCAACCCTGAGTCAGTGCTGGTCATCAGGCGCGGCGAGTTGCTGACCCGGGATGAGAAAGTCCAGGCCGACGATACCATCGAGATCGTTTCGGCCATTTCTGGGGGATAGCCATGCAGTGTACCAAGTGCCATGGCAAAGCCATCATCGAGCTGCAGCGCCACAACGCGGCCTTCTGCCGCCCGCACTACCTGGAGTACTTCTACAACCAGGTAGAGCACTCCATCAAGCGCCATCGCATGTTCACGCGGGACGACCGTGTGCTGGTGGCCGTCTCGGGCGGCAAGGACAGCCTGGGCCTGTGGCATGCGCTGCTGCACCTGGGCTACAGGGCGTCGGGCCTGCACCTGCACCTGGGCATCGGCGAGTACTCCAGCCGCTCCTACCACAAGGCCGTCCAGTTCGCCCGGGAGCGCGGGCTGGAGCTGTTCACCGTGGACCTGGCCCAGGACTACGGCATGGCCGTGCCAGAACTGGCCAGAGCCCTCAGGCGAGTCCCATGCTCCGCCTGCGGCCTGAGCAAGCGCTACATCATGAACCGCGAGGCCTACGAGCGGGGCTTCACCGTGCTGGCCACGGGCCACAACCTGGACGACGAGGCCGCGACGCTCATGGCCAATGTGCTGCGCTGGCGTATGGACAACATGGCCAGGCAGGCGCCCGTGCTGCCCGGCGAGGGCGAGAAGCTCATCAAGAAGGTCAAGCCCCTGTACACCCTCACCGAGCGCGAGGTGGCGGCCTATGCCATCCTCAACGGCATTGACTACATAGACGAGGAGTGCCCCAACGCCCTGGGCGCCAAGTCGCTGCTCTACAAGGACGTGCTGGACAGGCTGGAGATAGCCTCCCCCGGCACCAAGCACAACTTCGTGCTCCAGTTCCTGGAGAAGGTCCAGCCCCTCATGTACGAGACGGCGGACGAGCATGAGCTGAGAGAGTGCGCTGTCTGCGGCCAGCCCACCACTCGCGAGGTATGCTCTTTCTGCAAGACCTGGGGCCTGGCCAGCCACAGGGCGCAGCGCTGGAAGGAGGCCCGGCCCAGGGACGAGGAGCAGGCCAGCGATGTGAGCGCTCCGGCCTCGCCCCACCAGGCGGCGACGCTCTGACCTGCGGGCTGCTGGCACGCTGGCCTTCCCTGCCCTTGCTCCGCCGGCGGCGCATAAAGGTGGCCTGGAAACCCCTACGCCAGCCACGCGAGCTATGCTAGGATGTACAGGGCTATCCCTGCCCGCGACACTGTCCAGACACAAGGTATTGCCGTGAGCAACCTGACCCGAGAAGAGTTCCTGTCGGCCGTGGCGCGCATCGCCGGCAGCGTGTATGACTTTCACCAGCGCTTCGGAGTGCCGGCGGCCGACCTGGCCAGGCCCGAGGAGGCCCTGGCCGCCTTGCGCAGCCGCCTGGCTTTCCTTATGGAAGAGGTCGGCGAGCATGCCAGGGAGCTGAACCGGGGCAACCTGCCTGAAGCGGCAACGGAGCTGGCCGACGTGGCCTTCGTCGCCCTCGGCTCCGTGCTGGTGCTGGATGCCCTGGGATGCGACGCCTGCCTGGCCGTGTCCAGGAAGAACGACGGCAAGACCAGCGAGACGCACGCCGTGGACAGGACATCTGGCAAGCTTGTGAGGAGGCAGGTGGCGCAGTGAAGGTGCTGGTGGTAGGCAACGGCGCCAGGGAGCACGCCCTGGTGTGGAAGCTCCAGCAAAGCCCTCGGGTCGGGGAGCTATTTGCCGCGCCGGGCAACGCCGGCACCGCGCGCATCGCCCGCAACGTGCCCATCGCCGCCACGGACGTCGAGCGCCTGCTGCGCTTTGCCGTGGACACGGGGATAGAATTCACGGTAGTCGGCCCGGAGGCCCCCCTGGCGGCCGGCATCGCCGACCGCTTCCAGGAGGCCGGGCTGGCGGTCTTCGGCCCCACCCAGGCAGCCGCTCGCATCGAGAGCAGCAAGAGCTTCGCCAAGGACTTGATGTTGCGCCTGGGCGTGCCCACGGCCTCGGCCAGGAGCTTCACGTCCTATGCCGAGGCCCGGGAGTATGTCCAGGGCCTTGGGCCGCCCCTGGTGGTGAAGGCCGACGGCCTGGCCGCCGGCAAGGGCGTCGTGATAGCCCATACCCGTGAGGAGGCGTTGCAGGCGCTGCGCCAGCAGATGGAGGAGCGGCAGTTCGGCGCGGCCGGCGCTCGGGTGCTGGTCGAGGAGTACCTAGAGGGCCAGGAGCTTAGCGCCTTCGCCTTCGTGGACGGCCAGCGCATTTCGCCACTGGTGGCCGCCTGCGACTACAAGCGCGCCCTGGACGGCGACCTGGGGCCCAACACCGGCGGCATGGGCAGCTACAGCCCGCCCCACTTCTGGACGCCGGACCTGGAGCGCCAGGTCCGCACGCAGGTGATGGGGCCGATAGTGCAGGCCATGGCCGAGGAGGGCTGCCCCTATCGCGGCGTGCTCTACGCGGGCCTCATGCTGACGCGCCACGGCCCCAAAGTGCTGGAGTTCAACTGCCGCTTTGGTGACCCGGAGGCCCAGGTAGTCCTGCCGCGGTTGAAATCCGACCTGCTGGAAGTTATGATGAAGGCGGCCCAGGGCCGGCTGGACGACGCGCGGCTCCAGTGGGACTCCAGGGCGTGTGTGGGGGTCGTGGTCGCCTCGGGGGGCTATCCCGGCCACTACAGGACGGGCTACCCCATCGAGGGCCTCGGGGATGTGGACGCCGATGTGTTGGTGTTCCATGCCGGCACCAAGTTGTCCCAGGCCGAGGGCCTGGCTTCACCCGCGACTGTCACAGATGGTGGGCGAGTGCTCACCGTTGTGGCCTCCGGCGCCACGCTGGCCGAGGCGCGGAGCAGGGCCTATGCCAATGTCGCCCGCATCCGGTTCCAGGGCGCGTTCTATCGCCGTGACATCGCGGCGCCGGCAACTCTCAAGGTGGTAGTATCCTGATACTGCGTCCAGTCCCTTCCCCCTGGCAGGTTGGTAGAAGTGTGTGGTCATAGAATATTTCCATTTCGTCAGGGTACCTGTCGCTTTCAGCCCAGCGGGAAAGTCCAGGAGAGCATTACGCTGACTGTCAGGCCGTCGGCCTGGTCAATCGAGGAGGTGAGGCATGGCCCGGCAACCTGAATGGCACTTCGAGGCCGATTACCTGACCTTCTGTAACTGCGATTGGGGCTGCCCCTGCAACTTCAACGCCTGGCCCACGGAAGGCCGCTGCTTTGGAGTAGGCGCGTGGCATATCCGGGAGGGCCGCTTCGGGGCCACCAGGCTCGACGGCTGCAAGTTCGTTCTTGTGTATTTCTTCCCCGGCCTGATCGAACAGGGCAACGGCACAGCGCGGGCCTACATAGACTCTCAGGCCACCGCCGACCAGCAGAAGGCCCTGGAGGCCATCGCCATGGGCAGGGCCGGCGGTGGCATCTTCGAGCTTTTCGCCACCCTCACCAGCCGCTGGCACCCGGCCAGGATAGTGCCCATACACCTGGACATAAAGGACGGGCAGGGCGCGCTGCGCATTGACGGGCTCATGGAGGGCGAGTCGGAGTTGCTGTCCTACCCCGATGGCACGGTCATCCGACCCACCATGACGCTGCCCCATGGCATTGAGTTCAAGAGTGCCCTCGCCACCAACGCCAGGCAGTGGTGGATACGGGACGAGGAGTTGCTGGCTACTTACCAGAACAGGTACGGCGCCATCGCCACGGTGAAGTTCACCCAGGAAGGGTGCGTCGGCTGAGCCTTCAAGGCTAAACTCGTAGTCTGTCAGGGGTAATTGAAGAAAAGCTCCCTATCATCCCCTCGGCAGGCTCGGGCCTTCTCCCGCCATGGGCTTCATAAGCGGACAGTTTTTAAGATAGCTGGGAGGCAGTCAGGTCGGGGACTGACCTCACCCCAGGCTGTATTAGGCCAGGGCTGGCCTGGTGCGCCCCCTCTCCGAATCCTGTCCTGAGCTTGCCGAAGGATCGGAGAGGGGGAACGGGGGTGAGGTCTGCACGTTTGTCCCTGCCGTACATCCTTGTCCTTCAAAAAACTGTCCGCTTTTGGACCCGCCAGGTGAGAAGGGACTTCCTTGCTCTTGACGGGAGAGGGCTGACTCCATCAAAGTAAGTACAGGTGACAGGCTACTGTAGCAGAGAGAGGCAGGAAAGATGCCGCTGGTAGGAATCGTCATGGGAAGCAGGTCAGATGAGCCGCTGGTCAAGGACACGGTGGATGTCCTGGGCCAGCTTGGCATAGAGCACGAGGTAGTGGTCGCCTCGGCGCACCGCACGCCCGAGAAGGTCATGGAGTACGCCAGGAGCGCCCGAAGTCGTGGCATCGAGGTCTTGATTGCCGCCGCCGGCGGCTCCGCCGGACTCCCCGGCGTGCTGGCCTCCTGGACCACCCTGCCAGTCATCGGCATCCCCCTTCCCACCAGCGAGCTCAAAGGCGTGGACGCCCTCTACGCCATCGCCCAGATGCCGCCCGGGATTCCCGTGGCCTGCGTCGCCGTTGGCTCCTGGGGCGCACGCAACGCCGCCTTCCTGGCCGCCCAGATCCTGGGCATCAAGTACGAAAAGATACGCCAGGCCTACGAGGACTACCGTCAGAGTCTGAAGAAGTAGCTGTCAGCTTTTGGGCGGGGTGCTGACCGCTGATAGCTGAAAGCTGACAGCTCTCCCGAGGTCAGGGCCATGATCGAGCGGTACTCCAGGCCCCGGATGAAGCGGGTCTGGTCTGACGAGAACAAGTACGACAAGTGGCTCCTAGTGGAGTTGGCCGCATGCGAGGCCTGGACTGACGAGGGCGTCATTCCGCCCGAGGACATGGCCAGGCTGCGCCGCGCCACCTACAACCTTGACCGCCTCAACGAGGTCCTCAAGCGCACCCGCCACGACATGACGGCCTTCCTGCGCTCGGTGACGGAGCAGCTAGGGCCGGAGGGGCGCTGGCTGCACCTGGGCCTGACTACCAGCGACGTCTGGGACACGGCCACCAGCCTGCAGCTCCTGGACGCCGCCGACCTGCTGGACGAGGACATCCAGGCGCTGCTGGAGGCGCTGAAGGCCAGGGCGCTGGAGCACAAGGACACCATCATGATGGGCCGCACCCACGGCGTCCATGCCGAGCCGGTCACCTTCGGCCTCAAGCTGGCCCTGTGGTGGGACGAGATGCGCCGCAACCGCCACCGGCTGGCCGAGGCCCGCAGAATGGTGGCCGTGGGCAAGATTTCTGGCCCAGTGGGCACCCACGCCTCGGTGCCGCCGTCGGTGGAGGCCAGGGTGTGCCGCAGGCTTGGCCTGGAGGTGGCGCCGGTGTCCAACCAGGTCATACAGCGGGACCGCCACGCCCAGTTCGTGACCACGCTGGCCCTCGTCGCCGCTTCCCTGGAGAAGTTCGCCACCGAGGTGCGCAACCTCCAGCGCACCGAGGTACGCGAGGTGGAAGAGCCTTTCAGCGAGGGCCAGACAGGCTCGTCCTCCATGCCACACAAGCGCAATCCCGAGCTTACTGAGCGCATCTGCGGCCTGGCGCGGCTCATACGAGGGCACGCCGTGACGGCCCTGGAGAACGTCGCCCTGTGGGGCGAGCGGGACATAAGCCACTCCTCCGCCGAGCGCCTCATCCTGCCCGACTCCTGCCTGGCCCTGGACTACATGCTGGACCTGTTCACCGGCGTTGTCCGGGGCATGCGCGTGTACCCCGAGCGTATGAAGCAGAACATGGAGCTGACCAGGGGCCTGCTCTTCTCCCAGCGTGTGCTGCTGGCGCTGGTGGAGAAGGGGCTGGGCCGCGAGCGCGCCTACGAGATCGTCCAGCGCAACTCCATGAAGGTCTGGGACGAGGACAGGGACTTCCGAGAGCTTCTCAGGGCAGACCCGGAGGTGGCCCAGGCGCTTCCCCCTGGCGAGCTTGATGCCCTGTTTGACTACCGCTACTACGTCCGCTTTGTGGACGAGGTATTCGAGAGAGTTGGACTGCTGTCATGACAACTATCAGAGAGACCAGCCTGCCCAATCTGTTCCATCGCGGCAAGGTAAGAGACACCTACGACCTGGGCAACGGCCAGTTGCTCATGGTGGCTACAGACCGTATCTCGGCCTTCGACGTGGTGCTGCCCACGGCCATACCGGAGAAGGGCGCCGTGCTGTGCCAGATGTCGGCCTTCTGGTTCGAGAAGACGGCCCACATCGTGCCCAACCACTTCATCTCCCTGGCCACGGCGCGCAAAGACCTGGGCCTGCCCCACGAGGTCGCTCGGCGGGCCATGGTGGTGCGCCGTGCCAGACGCATTGACGTGGAGTGCGTGGTGCGCGGCTATATCACTGGCTCGGCGTGGGCGGAGTACAGGCGCAGCGGCACGGTGTCGGGCATGCCCATGCCCAGGGGCCTGCGCGAGGGCGACCGCTTCCCGGAGCCACTGTTCACGCCCACCACCAAGGCCGAGGTCGGCCACGACCAGGTCCTGTCCATTCAGCAGATGGAAGACATGCTGGGCAAGGACCTGACGCGCCAGCTTGAAGAGAACACCAGGGCGGTGTACACCTTCGCCCGGGACTTCGCCCTGGAGAGGGGCATCATCATCGCCGATACCAAGCTGGAGTTCGGCATGATTGATGGCCGCCTGGCCGTGATAGACGAGTTGCTGACGCCAGACTCCAGCCGCTTCTGGGACGCCCGAGGCTACGCGCCTGGCAAGTCCCAGCCCAACTTCGACAAGCAGTTCGTGCGGGACTGGCTCAACGCCCAGGGCTGGGACCACGAGCCTCCCGCGCCGGAGCTTCCCCCTGATGTGGTGGAAAAGACACGGCAGCGCTACCTGGAAGCCTTCAGAACATTGACAGGGAGGGCGTTGGCCTAGCACAATGGGACTATTGAGGCCATCAGCCCTGGGCTGCCAGCGCCGGCCTGTGGCGAGAGGGTGCCCACCGATGGCTGCTACTCGCAGCGAGGAGCCATGACCGTAGAACAAAAGGAACCGAGGAAAAAGCTGACCCCAACCCAGGCCCGGGCGGCGCGGCGCGCTCGCAGGCAGGCCCGCCGGCGGCTCATTCGTATAGGCGCGTTCACCGTCGTCGGCATTATCGCCGTGCTGTTTATCGCCGCGCTGTTCCTGCCCAGCATTCCTCTGAACTTCAGCGACTTTGGCAGGCCAGCCAACGCGGGCGAAAAGGTGGCCGACCAGGGCAACGACCATGTGGACCCGGGCGAGCCGCACCCCACCTATAGCTCGGTGCCGGCCACCTCAGGCTGGCACTATGGCGTGCCGCTGGCCCCGGCCAGGTGGGGCGTCCACACCGAGCCGCTGCCCGACGAGGTGCTGGTCCACAACCTGGAGCATGGAGGCATCGGCGTCCACTACAACTGCCCCAACGGCTGCGACGCCCTGGTACAGCAGCTTACCCAGCTTGTAGAGCGGGCGGTCAACGAAGAGAACCTGAAGGTGGTCATGTCGCCTTACCCCAACATGGACACCACCATTGCCCTGACTGCCTGGCACTACATAGACAAGCTCACCGACTTCGACGAGGAGCGGATCAAGCGCTTCATCCGCGCCCACGAGAGCTCCTCCGAGGCGCCGGAACCCTTCGCGCGGTAGGCTGCCATGTTCCTGGCCAGAGTGTTCATCACCCTCAAGCCCACGGTCAACGACCCACAGGGGCTGACCATCCTGGGCGGGCTGCGCACGCTGGGCTTTGACAGCGTCCGCAGCGTCCGGGCGGGCAAGTACATGGAGCTACGCCTGGACGACACCACCGAGGCTGAAGCCGCCAAGAAGGTCAGGCAGATGTGCGACAAGCTGCTGGCCAATCCCGTCATCGAGACCTACCGTTTCGAGCTGGAGCAGGTCAACGGCGCCTGAAAGCCACAAGCTCATGGCATAAACAGAAGGGGCAGGGCACCACGCCCTGCTCCTTCGCGTTGGGCGTCAGACCATCCAGCCAGCAGAGCGTCAGAACATTCAGACAGTTGCCCCTGGCTTGGGCAGGCACAAGGCCTGCCCCTGCAGAATCCCCCTCCATTTTGTAGCGTCTTCAAACGGACTGGTATGGCGCCCGGGTCTGTTCCCTCAAGGGCATCGGTTTCAGGGTGGGGCCGCAGGCAGATGTCTGCCCTACCCTATCACGCCCTTGGTGCTGGGCACCTCGCCGGCCAGGCGCTCGTCCACGGCCAGCGCGGCCCGCAAGGCGCGGGCCAGGCCCTTGAAGATGGCCTCGGCCTTGTGATGGTTGTTGGCGCCCGCCAGCGTTCGCACGTGCAGGGTGAACCCGCCCTCGCGGGCGAAAGTCTCCAGGAAGTGCCTGATGAGGTCGGCCGGCAGCCCGCCCAGGTCCGTGTCCGTCAGCGCCAGGTCCAGCACCGCGTAGCCTCTGCCGCCGACGTCCACCACCACCAGGGCCAGCGCCTCATCCAGCGGCACGTAAGAGTGGGCAATGCGGGTAATGCCGCGCGCTTCGCCCACCGCCTGCCTGAAGGCCCGGCCCAGGACGATGCCCACGTCCTCCACCAGATGGTGCCAGCCCACGTGGACATCTCCCCGCGCATGGACGGTCAGGTCTATCAGGCCGTGGCGCGATAGCTGCGCCAGCAGATGGTCGAACATGCCGTTGCCCGTGTCAATCCTGTACTGGCCGCGGCCGTCCAGGTCCAGTTCCACCGAGACCTGGGACTCCGCCGTCTCTCGGCCCAGTCTACCCGTGCGTGAGGCCATAGCAGCGCTCCTTTTGCGTTTTGGAATGGTCCAGGCGTCCCAGCCAGGGACTGCTCGTGCCACCTGCCCTCAATGCTTCATTCCCTGGAATACGGCAATACGGCGCGGCCGCATGGCTGATGTAGTGGCGGGTCTGAGACCCGCCCCGAAGGCACCATCCCAAGCCGGGTATGCCCTCCCACTCCCCATGACTCACCATGCTATCTCTATCGTTTAAGTTAGCATAGCCCCTGTCGCTCCCGCCGCGCTGGGTAGCTCACAGGACCTCCCTCAGGGCGGCGATGAAGGCGTCGGTCTGCTCCGGCGTGCCTATGGCTACGCGGAAGCAGTCCCGCAGCCGCTCGGAGCCGAAGCTCCTGACGAAAATGCCGCGCCTGGCCAGGCCCTCGAAGACCTCCCTGGCCCTGCCCGGCGCGAACTGGCACAGGATGAAGTTGCCGCTGGAAGGCCAGGGCGTAACGCCAGGGATGGCCTTCAGCAGCGAGAACATTCGCTCGCGCTCGGCCACGATCCTCCTGACGTTCTCCATGAGCGCCGGCGCGTCCTCTACCGAGGCCAGCAGCGCCGCCTCCGCCGCCACGCTGACATTGTAGGGTGACTTGATGTCAATGATGTGCTTCACCAGGCGCGGGCCCATGATGCCGTAGCCGATGCGCAGCCCGGCCAGGCCCGCCCACTTGCTCATGGTCCGCAGCACCACCAGGTTCTCATGCTCGGACACCAGGCCGGCCGCCGTCTGGTTGCAGAACTCGTAGTACGCCTCGTCCACCACGACGACGAGGCCGGTGCCCAGCAGCGCCCTGACCTGGGCCTCCGTCGCCAGGTTGCCCGTCGGGTTGTTGGGCGAGCTTATGAAGATAATCTTGGTCCTGGGGGTGATGGCCTGCTCAATGGCGTCCACGTCCACGTCGAAAAGCTCGTCCCGGGGCACCAGCGTTATCTTGCCCCCCGCCACGCGGGCGCAGAAGCCGTACATGCCAAAGGTGGGGTCGCAGTCCAGGATTTCATCACCAGGCGAGATGAAGAGGCGGAACAGCAGGTCAATCAGCTCGTCGCTGCCGGCGCCGGCGATGATGCAGTCGGGGTCCATGCCGGTGTAGCTGGACAGCGCCCGGCGTATGCGCCGCTGGAGCGGGTCGGGGTAGATGTGCGCTGGCACGCGGGCCAGCGCCTCGGCCACCCTGGGGGAGCACCCATAGGGGTTCTCGTTGCCGTTGAGCTTGATGACCCTGTCCTCGGGGATGCCGGCCCGCTGCGCCAGCAACTCAGGCGGGTCCACGGGGTCATAGGTCTTGATGTTGACTAGGTGTGGCCTGATGAGCTTTTCGACGTCCACTGGTTTCATAGCTCCACCTTCCGTCTCTGTCACATGGCCCGTATGGCTGGGGCTGGCTTGCCTGCTGACTCCATTACAGTCCCTGAAGCATCCTTGAGTTGCGCCTACACGGCGTTATGCAGGGGCGGGTCTATGGACTTTAACAACATATACCAGGGTAATGGCGTAACCAGCTCCCTCTCCTTCGGCAGGCCCTGGGCCTGCCCCTTCGGCACGCTCAGGACAGGCCCGAGCCTGTCGAGGGGATGGGGGCGAGCCGCCAGCCCCCTCTCCAGCTCTCCCCGAGGGGGCGAGGACAGTCCCTGCCCCCTGTGGGGGAAGGCCAGGAGTATTAGCTTGACCTCTGGCACTATCATACCTCCCCTGCCCCCTGTGGGGGAAGGCCAGGAAGGGGGCGAGCCTGTCGAGGGAGTGGGTGCCTGGTGCCGCCCTGATTTACCCTTCCAGGTTGTTAAAGTTGATAGACCCGCCCTGCGGACTCAGCAGATGACGCACTAGAGTAGCTCCTCACGGATCTCGGCTGCCTCAGCATGGGCGGTGAGTCCCTCTGCCCTGCCCAGCAGCGAAGCGGCGCGGGCCAGCGCCCGCGAGGTTGCCCTGTCCAGCGCCACCACGGGCGTGAACTTGAGGAAGGAGTGTACCCCCAGGCCAGAGCTGAACCTGGCCGTGCCGCCCGTCGGCATGACGTGGCTGGGGCCTGCCACGTAGTCCCCCAGTACCTCATGGGAGAACTCCCCCACGAAAACGGCCCCGGCATTCCTTACCTTCCCCACGTGGGGCCAGGGGTCCTTGACCATGAGCGACAGGTGCTCCGGGGCGAAGTCGTTGGCCAGCTCCAGGGCCTCGTCCAGGCTGCCAACTACCGCGATGTGGCCCTGGTTGTCCAGAGCCGCCCTGGCGATGCTGGCCCGCTCCAGCCGTCGCAATCTGACTTCGACCTCCTGCTGGACGGTGGAGGCAAGGCCATCGGAGGTGGTGACCAGGACAGGCCGCGCCAGCGCGTCGTGCTCGGCCTGGGCCAGCAGGTCCGCGGCGCACATGGTGGGGTTGGCCGTCTCGTCGGCGATGACCAGCGTCTCCGTGGGGCCGTAGAGGCCGTCTATCCCCACGTCGCCGAAGACCAGCTTCTTGGCCAGGGTCACGAAGATATTTCCGGGGCCGCACACCATGTCCACGCGCGGGACGGACTCGGTGCCGTAGGCCATGGCCGCGATGGCCTGGGCGCCGCCGATGCGGTACACCCTGTCCACGCCAGCGATGTCGGCGGCCACCAGCACGGCGGGACTGGGAAGCCCGTCCTGCCTGGATGGCGTGCACAGCACCACTTCCTTCACCCCTGCTACCCTGGCCGGTATGACGCTCATCAGCACCGTGGAGGGATAGGCCGCCGTCCCACCCGGAATGTAGGCTCCCACGCGCCCCACCGGGCTGACCACCTGGCCGTAGCCTCGGGAGAAGTCCATCCAGCTCCTGGCAAGGCAGGCCTCGTGGAACTGGCGGATACGCTGGGCGGCCAGCGCCATGGCCTGGACCAGGTCCCTGGGCACGCTCTTGTAGGCCTGGGAGATGGCATCTGGCGGAATTTGCGTTTGGCTTAGCTCGATTCCATCCAGCTTGCGGGTAAGCTCGCGCACGGCCTCGTCGCCGCGCTGCCGCACCTGGGCCAGCACCAGCTCCACCACCTGCCAGTGGGTCAGGGGCTGGCCGAAGGTCTGGGCGATGCGGGCCTGGACATGGGCAGGCAGGTTGTCGAGGCCGAGGCCACGGCCCTGGCACAGCGCCTTCTTCGCCGCGGCCAGCCCGCGCACGACTCTCACGACAGGTACTCCTTCACCCTCTCCACGAATGTCTCCACCGTGCGCTCCTTGAAGTCCTGCAGGCTGCCTGGAGGCACCAACTCGTATATGCGCGCCAGGCTCTGGGGCATGCCCTTGAGGAACTCGTCCGCCAGCCGGTGCGCCCGATGGCCGTCGTTCCCTGCGGCGATGCGGCGCGCCATGAACCTCAGCCGGTCCCAGGAGAACCCCCTGTCCAGGAAGGACAGCACCCACTGTCGCCACTCCGACAGCGTGTCCGAGGGGATGAAGCCTATGTTGATGCCGCTGGTAGCCGAGGCCAGCAGCGGGCGCGCGGCCTCGGTGGTCTGCCAGGACTGACGGTCCAACTCCAGTTGCAGCGCCCTGTCCATCACGTTGCCCAGGTCCAGGTCACCGAACACTGCCTGGTTGCCGAAGTATGGCCGGAACATCTGCAGTATCCAGGTCTCGTCGGCAATGAGGTGGGTGATGTAGCCAGCGATGAAGGCCCGTGCTGGCTCCTCCTGGCTGGAGGCGGGCAGTAGCTGGGGATTGGCACTGAAAAGGCCCTGCACTCCCGCGCCCAGGACCTCGAAGTCCAGCGGAGCGAAGTGGTACTCTTCTCGCTTGCGGCGGGTGATGACCCGGATGTCCGGCGAGGTGGCGCCCAGGAGGAAATAGCCCAGGTTGGCTTCCAGCACCGGGTGGCGCAGCCGCTGGGCCGCCTGGTAGGCCAGGTCTATGTGCGCTGGTAGGTTGGGCACCGCATCCCCTTGTCGTTGCAGTTAGCTTCCAGGTGCTGGCCGGGCCAGGCGGGCGTCAGGCCCCGTTGAGCCGGGCCTGGGCCTTGCACTCGGCATGGAAGACGTAGCTGGGCTGGTACACCGTGACGCTGCTCCCACCGATCTGCCGCAGGCGCTCCACGGCCTCCAGCAGCTTGTGCTTCTCCACGATGACCGTCACGGCATACCACCCGCTGCCGTCGCGGGTGTACACCTTGGAGATGGTAGGCCCGCGCAGGCCGGAAATCTCGGTGTGCTTGAGGACGTAGCTGGCCACCTGCTCCGGCGTCTCGCCCCGCATGTTGGCCGTGACGCTGTAGAACTCCTCCGACTGCTGGTGGGCCTCTATAAGCTCCACCAGTGCCCTGGCGCGTTCCAGCTTCGCGCTCTCCGCCGCCAGCAGCGCGCGGTTGGCTATCAGGCAGGCCTCGGAGGTCAGTATGGAGCCGCCGTGGATGGTCTTGAGGCGGTTCTCCCGCATGGTGGTGCCGCTGGAGGAGATATCGGCGATGATGTCGGCGTAGCCCATGGCCGGGGCCGCCTCCAGCGTGCCGCTGGAGTGGACCAGGGAGAAGTAGTGGACGCCGTTGCTCAGCAGGAAGCGCTCCACCAGGCGCGGGTACTTGGTCACGATGCGCAGGTCCCTGCCCTGCTCCCGGAACTCCATGGCCAGGTCAGCCAGGTCGGCCAGGGAGGTGACGTCCACCCAGGAGTCGGGCACGCCCAGGACAAGCTCGCAGTGGCCGAAGCCCAGCTTCTCTATGACAACAGCGGTGTTGCCGCCCTCGGGCTGGACCTCCATGAAGCGGTCCATGCCCACGATGCCCATGTCGGCGCTGCCCTCTTCCACCTTCAGCGGGATGTCGGCCCCGCGCTGGAAGTGGACGACCACGCCCGGCAGCGTAGGTATCTCCGCCGCGTAGCGGCGCAGGTTGGTCCTGAGGACGCCTATGCCGCACGAGCGCAGGAACATGAGCGTTGGCTCGTGGAGCGCTCCATCGCTGGGAATTGCTAACCGAAGCACCTTCTTGCCTTCCATTGGGCGACTGGCGGCCCCGCCCTCAGACTCTGGCGCTGGCAAGGACGTCCACGGCCTGGTCCAGGTAGTAGGCGAACCCCAGGGCCGGTACGTCGTCCTCGTTGCCCAGCGCCCTGACCAGGCTGTCGTACCTGCCGCCGCCGCCCAGCGGCACTGCCCCGCCCGGCGAGGCCAGCATCAGCTCGAAAATAGCGCCGGTGTAGTAGGAAAGCCCCCTGGCAAGCCCGAAGTCAATGACCAGGTGGGCTTCGTCCACGCCACGGGCAGCCAGGGCCTCCAGCAGCCGGTCCAGCTCGTCGAAGGTGCTGGCGCGGGCGCCCCTGGCCGCGGCGATGCCTCGCGCCGTGCCGATGGCCTCCGCCGGCTGGCCCCGCACCCGGGCTAGCTCGCTGACCAGCGCCAGGGCCTCCTCCAGCCTCTCGGGGTCATTGGCCTCCCGCACCTTGCGCAGCAGCCTGGCCACGATCTCCTCGGGCGTGCGCCTGCCCACGTGCCCGGGCATGACCTCCCGCAGGACGCCCTGGACCAGTTCTTCGGCCCCTGCCCTGTCCATATTGCGCACGGCATCGCCGGAGTCCAGCTCAGGGCCGGCCCGCAGCAGGCCCAGGCGCTCGGCACGGCGCCGGAGGCTGGCTACGTCGGTGCTGCCGCTCTTGAAAGCCTGGATATTGCCGATGACAAAGTGCCTGGCAGCCTCCGAGAGGCCGTAGCTGTCCAGAAGGCCATGCACGACACCCAGGTGCGCCAGGTAGAGTCGGCAGCCCCGCAGCCCCAGTTGCTGGAGGCCCGTCCACGCCAGGTAGAGTATCTCGGCGTCGGCCTCTGCCCCGGCGGCGCCCACCAGCTCGGCCCCCACCTGGTTGAACTGGCGGTAGCTCCCTCTGTCCCCTGGCTCGTAGCGGAACACGGGGCCGCCGTACTGCCAGCGCGCCGGCAGGCTTATGGACTCCCGCTCCTGGATGAAGTACCGTATGACCGACGATGTGAACTCCGGCCGCAGGCTGACCTTGTGGCCCCCCGGGTCCGTAAAAGTATACAGGCGGCTGGTCAGCTCACCGCCGGACTTGCGGATGAAAAGCTCTGTCTCCTCCAGCAGGGGCGTGTCAATGACAGAGTAGCCATGGGCGCCCAGAAAGCCCCTGAGGGCGTCCATGGCCCTGGCGGTCCGCGTGTAGGCATGCTCGGTAAGGTCGCGCATGCCCGGGAGTCTGTGTACCTGCTGTCTTCTCAAAGTCCGGCTCCTGCAAGCTTGCCGCCATTTTACAATACCGCCTTGCTGGCGTTCAACGGAAGTCACCGATGTACACCCGTTGGGCACCATCGGGCGCTCCTGTCCGGAAACGCAACACGGGGGAGCCGCGTTAGGTATTAATGCCAGCGGCCCGCGTGATGGTGTCAGGGGAGGGGCACCAGCACAGGACCGCTGGCACGCTGACACACAGCCGGAATTTTCAGGCGAAAGGGCGCAACGCAGGCCTTGTATTGACTGTTTCGCGCCGGTGTAACATAATTCTGGAGGTAGGTGGCTGGTATGGAGGTAACACCGAACTTTTACCGACGTGAGCTTCTGAAAGGGAGCACGGAAACGCTCCTTCTATCCTTGCTGGCCAACGAGCCTATGTATGGCTACCAGCTCGTCAAGGAGATGGACAAGCGCAGCAGTGGCTACTTCCGCTTCAAAGAGGGCACGCTTTACCCTGCCCTCCACAGGCTGGAGCGAGAGGGCCTGATCGTAGGCAAGTGGGAGCCGTCGCCCAGCGGGCAGAACCGACGCTACTATCACATCACCCCTGGCGGAAGAGCGCGGCTCCAGTCTATGCTCAAAGAGTGGAGTCTTTTCACCAGAGCTGTCAACCTCGTAGCGCGCCTGGAGAATGCCTGACATCTTCTGACGAGGTTCTGGAGGCTGATGACCTCTCGGATACATGGCTACCTCAGCGACCTGGGCAGACGGCTGCACCTGGAGCCGCGAGAGACCGATGAAATCCTCCACGAGCTCCGCGACCACATCGAGGACAGGGTCCAGGACCTGATAGATTCGGGCGTGCCTTCCGACCAGGCCCTGACGTCGGCGCTGAAACAGTTTGGCGCTTCCCGGAAGCTGGCAGGCCAGTTGTACGAGGCCCATAGCCGAGGTTCCTGGTACCACACCGCGCTGGCAGTCCTGCCCCATACTCTGCTGGCGCTCATATTTGCGCTGCACCTGTGGGCCATCCCCGCGCTGGTCGCTGGCCTGATGGTCGTCGCGCTGGTAATCAGCTTCTTTGGCTGGCGCAAAGGGCGGCCCAACTGGACCTACCCCTGGCTGGGCTACTGCCTGCTGGTGCCTATTCTCTCCTGGGGCCTGGCCATGAGCGCGGTGGGCTATGGCGCCTGGTGGGTGGTCACCAAGCGGTCGCTGCCCCTGAGCCTGCCCATCTACCTGGCTTCCTTCGCATACATCGCCTTCTCCCTGTGGGCCGTCATAAGGATTGTCTCCAGGGTGGCGCGGCGCGACTGGGTGATGGCGTCGCTGAGCATACTGCCCATGCCTTTCCTGGCCTACTGGTTCTTCTACTTCTACAGTCGCAAGGAGGTCCTCCAGTCGGCCGGCCAGCCTGTCCAGGAGCTGGACAGCAGCGTGGCCATCGTCTTCCTGATACTGGCGGCGGCCACGGCCATATTCTTCCGCATAGGCCGCCGGCTGGTCAGGGTAGCCATTCTGGTCATAACGGCACCGTCCATGGTCGTCCTGGCCTGGCTCAGCTACCAGGGAGGGCCGGGACACATGGCCGTCTTCGCCTTCTCCGCCATCTCTCTGGCTGTGCTGCTCAGCCCGGCCCTCTTCGACCTGACCTCCAGCCGCTCCGACGAGTCCGCTTCGCTCATCGAGGACGCGGGCTAGGCCGGCGCGTACTCTGTCCTCGGCGGGCGTAGCCTTTGTGCCTCACCCTTCGCCCTCTTCACGCCGTGTGCTCACGGTGCGGGGCTGCCATATTTGCCACTACCTCGCTATACTATTATGACCCTTGCGAAGGCACCCGTAGGCAATGGCTAGAGGGAAGAGATGGCAGACAAGGCCCCTGTGGCTGTGGTCGTGGACAGCGCCGCGTCGCTGCCGGTGGACATGGCCCCAGACCCGCAACTCATCATCGTGCCCATGCAGCTTGTCCTGGAGGGCAGGACGTACCTGGACGGGCGCGACCTGACGCCGGGCGAGTTCTACCGCATGCAGAGACAGGCGACGGCCATGCCCACCACGTCGGCCCCTTCCCCGGCCACATTTCTTGAGGCTTTCCGGCAGGCAGCCCAGGTAGCCCGCTCCGCCCTGTGCATGACGGTGACCTCGCGTGTCAGCTCCTCCTACAACTGCGCGGTAGTAGCCGCTCAGGAGGCGAGGGAGGGACTGCCTGGCTTTGCAGTGGAGGTGCTGGACACCGAGACCGCCGCTGGTGGCGAGGGGCTTCTGGCCCTGGAAGCGTGGCGTGCCGCCAGGGCCGGCCAGGACCTGGACGAAGTGGCCGCCGTGGCCCGCCGCTTGGTGCCACGGATATACCTGTATGCTTTCGTGGACACGCTGTACTACCTGTGGCGGGGGGGCCGGGTGCCCAGGATAGCCCACGCGGGCGCTTCTCTGCTGAACATAAAGCCCCTGCTGGAGCTTGCTCGCGGCGACATTCGCGGAGTGGCCCGCCCCAGGACGCAGCAAAAGGCCATGGAGCGCCTGCTGGAGCTTATGGCCGAGAAGGTCGCCGGCCAGGGCAGTGTCCACGCCACGGTGATGCACGCCGACGCGCTGGAGGCTGCCCAGCGGCTTTACCAGCAGGTAGAGGCGCGTTTCCCCTGCCAGGAGTTGTTCATAAGCGAGTTCTCGCCCGTCATGGGCGCGCATACAGGGCCGGGCCTGCTGGGCGTCGCTTTCTGGTGCCAGTGACCACCCTCCCGACCACGAAACGCTCTACCCCCGGGCGGGTGGGCGGGAAAGCAGCGCCTGCCTTGCGGGACAGGCCAGCGCCTGGCCCTGGGGTCCACTCCCTCGACAGGCTCGGGACAAGCCCGGGCCTTCCCCTATGGGGGGCAGGGAGGGTCCTCGTCCCCTCTGGGGGAGAGCCAGAGAGGGGGCAGGCGTCTGGCCCCCTTCCTGACCTTCCCCCACAGGGGGCAGGGAGAGTCCTCGCCCCCTCTGGGGGAGACGGGGCTCCCGCTGGGCGCTATGGGGTTACAGGGACGCGAAGACCTCGTCCGCCGCGGCCAGCGTCTGCTCCACGTCCCGCTCCGTGTGGGCGGTGGACACGAACCAGATGCCGCGCCCGGTCAGGCGCACGCCCCGCTCCAGCATTCCCTGGCAGAACCGCGCGTACCTCGCCTGGTCCGCGTTCAGGCGGTGGCTGCGGTAGTCCACAATCTCGCTGGCACTGGTGAAGGCGACGCAGAAGGCAGGGCCAGGCCCCTGTACCAGCACGTCCACCTCATGCCTGCGGGCGCGCTCCCGCAGCCCCTCCATCAGCGCCTGGCCTGTGGCATACAGGTGCCTGTATACCGCGCCATTGTCTTCCAGCAGCTTTTTCAGCGAGGCCTCAGCAGCGGCCATGGAGATAACGTTGCTGTTCACCGTGCCGCCGTGCATCACGGTGCCGTCCTCTATGAGGCCCATGATGTCGCGCTTGCCGACGAACATGGCCACCGGAAAGCCGCCGGCCATGGCCTTGGCGAAGGTGGACAGGTCTGGCGTGACGCCCAGCGCCTCCTGGGCGCCGCCGGGGGCCAGCCGGAAGCCGGTTATGACCTCGTCGAAGATGAGCACCACGCCGTGCTGGTCGCACAGCCTGCGCATCTCCTCCAGGTAGCCCTGCCTGGGCATGATGCAGTTGGTGTTGCACATGACCGGCTCGGTGATGACCGCCGCCACCTGGCCGCCATGGCGGTCCAGCGCCCGGCGCAGCGCCTCCGTGTCGTTCCAGGGCAGCATGATGATTTCCTCGGCGCCGGCGGGCGACATGCCGGCGGAGCCAGGCACCGGCACGGGGGAGTCGTAAGGCCCCGCCTGCTCCGGCGTCGGCGCGGTGCTGTAGAGCACGCTGTCAAACCAGCCGTGGTACTGGCCCTCGAACTTGATGAACCTGGTCCTGCCGGTATAGGCGCGGGCCAGCCGCAGCGCCGCGTGTACCACCTCGGAGCCTGAGCTGGCGTAGCGCACCAGTCCCGCCGAGGGCACCATGCGCTGTACCATCTCGGAGACCCTGACCTCCAGCTCGTGCTGGCCGGCGAAGACCTGGCCCCTCTGCATTTCTCGCGCCACGGCCTCCAACAGGAAATCGGGGGAGTGGCCGAATATGTCCGGCCCCTGGCCCAGCACGTAGTCTATGTACTCGTTGCCGTCAACATCGTACAGGTGGGAGCCTTTGCCCCTCTGGAAGAACAGGGGCACCGGCCGCTCGGCCATGCGGATGTTACTGCTGACGCCTCCTGCCAGCGACCTCCTGGACCGCTCGTACAGTTCGCGGCTCTTGTCCAGCTTCATGCTTCTCTCCTTGCCCTTGCGCGGGCGGCGCAGGCTAATGGTAGAGAAGGACGGCATGGCGCGTCAATCCTTGCGTGCCCGCGACACCTGGACAGGAAGATGTTCCCACGTGCTGCCACCGCATGCTATGGGTATGCGCTTTGTGGTGGGGAGGCAGTTTGCCCTTTAAGTTGGTACCAAGGAGAACCAGCGATGAATGTCTCGTCGCTCAAGAAGATAGGCAGCGGCCTGATTGAGCTTGTCATAGCCGTCATCACACTGATTGCCATCAATGCTCTGGTGCTGGTCGCAGCGGCAGCCACCATCGTGGAGTCGCTCAAGCTGGGCAATTAGGCGCTCTGGCCTCGGGACTGGCTTGCTTGCGTCAACCGGGCAGCAGGTGCCCTACCCTGCCCTGGGCAGGAGCCTGGCGTTCCCCCTGCATACGAAATAAGTGGCCCCGCGATGCCACAAGCATCACGGGGCCAGAGGGGGGTGCCGCTGCGTGTGTGTCGCACAGGGCTGCGGACTCCCTGCGCGCAGGTTGAATCAGTCCAGTCCGCTGGAGAACAGGTCCCCGTAGAGGACACCCACAATGTCCTTCTCGCTCCAGGAGAAGGAGTTGCCGATTTCCAGGAGCCGTTGCATTCGTCTGGCCCTGTCGGCATCCTCGCCGGCCGTCAGTAGCTCGCCATTGACGACCGCCCGCTTGGCGTACTCCTGGAGGACAGCCAGGTGCTGGAAGAACTGCTCGATGTCCTTTGTAGTGGGGCTGGCCATGATGACCGCTCTCTCCTTATACGCTGGGACTCATAGCCCAGAGGCGTCTGCGTAGCTCGTGAATGAGCTGGGGCTTGAACAGGAACTCCTGGACGCCCAGCGAGTTGGCCAGCGCCTCGGCGGCCACGCGGAAATAGTCAGCGCTGGCCGCGGCCTCGGGGCGCTCGGCGCAGACCAGCGCCGGGATGTCCCGTGGCTGTATGGTGATCGTCACACTTACTGGCTTCATCACTCCTCACCCATCCATCGGTGACGCTCTACCCAAAGATTAAGGCCCCCAGGGGAATAACCCGGTGGATGACTCGTGTTCACTCAGGGACAATCAGGTGAAAAGATGTGACCAGCGCCGGCCGCCGGCGTTAGCACTTTCGCCAGCCTGGCGGAATACGTTAGTGAGACGCCCGCAAACACCTTGAATGCCAGGGCGTCCGTGCCAGAAGGTAGAAGTTACAGCCCTGAAGACCATAAAGGAAGGGGCCGGGCTATTGGGTGTGGTGAGGCCGATGAGCGCCCCGCTTGTGAGCCGCCATGCAACAACTGTCTGCGCCCGCCATAACTCGCGTCCAGCTTAACGGAGTCCGCTTCTACAAGGTCGAAGGCTATGGGGAGCTATTCCCGTCGGTGACCACGGTGCTCAGCGTCATTGCCAAGCCGGCGCTGGTGCCGTGGGCGCGCAACGTGGCCCTCAACCAGGTCAAGGCATCGCTGACCGAGCGGGTGGGAGGCGCCGCGTGGATCACGCCCGAGTGGATCGAGGAGCTTATCGCCGAGGCCAGGCAGCGCCCGGACCAGGTCAGGGACGAGGCCGCGGACTTTGGCACCCAGGCCCATGTCCTCATTGACGCCATCATCCAGGGCGAGAGGCCGCCGGTGCCGCCTGAGATGGAGCCGGTGGTTGCCAGCTTCGAGGCCTGGCGCAAGGAGGCCGGCCTGGACATTCGCTTCACCGAGACGATGGTGTTCTCTCCCTCCCACCGCTACGCTGGCGCCATGGACGCCCTGGCCTGGCGCGCCGGCGGCGGCCAGCGGCTGGTGGCGCTGGACTGGAAGACCTCCAACAGCCTGCACCCCGAGTACGCCCTTCAGGTGGCGGCCTACGCCAGGGCCATGGAAGAGATGACAGGCCAGAAGGTACACGAGGCCTGGGTAGTGCGCTTTGGCAAGGCCGCGCCCGAATTCGAGGCGAGGCGCGTCCGTGACCTGGACGCGGCCTTCGACGCCTTCCTCGCGGCCCTTGCCCTGTGGCGCTCCCTCCGGCAGCCGCTTATGTGACCCCGCTATACCTGCTACAATGCTTGTCAGCTTCGTAGCTGTCAGCGGTCAGCTTCTAGCTTTCCTCCCCGCCACTGGGGTGGGGCGCTGACTGCTGATAGCTGACAGCTATGAGGCCGATAGACTCGCGAACCGGAGGCAACATGATTGGCGTTCTGACCCACCACTGGGCCAAGCCTGACAAAGTGGAGGAGGCCCGCAAGCTGCTGGACCGCAACGGCCTTGCCCAGAGCAAGGCCCCTGGCTTCGTCAGCCGCCAGACCCTCATATCCCGCAGCGACCCCACCAAGATAACCACACTGGTGCTATGGGAAAGCAACGAGATCTACGACAGGTGGCGCGCCAGCCCCCAGCGCGCCGCCGCCATGGCAGGCGCCGACCTGCTGTGGGCCAGGCCGCCGGAGTCTGAGCGCTTCGACGTGGTGGGTTAGCGGCTGCTCCCTCGACACGCGTGATGCCCATCAGCGCTGCAGCGGAAGCCTGTCGGCCTCCCTGGGACAAGCGTGGTTTCTCCCGCCCACCCAGGAACGCTCACCCCGCCCAGCCCTGTCGGATGGCGGGGCCAGGAGGGGGTGAGCGTACCGACACCGAGGGTGGGACGCGCACGCTATGCCTCACGGGGTCGGAAGGCAGGCCAACTCTGGACACCTGGACGCTGTATTCAGGGCCTATCCCACAACCTTGATGGTGGTCCGACAGGCCCACCACGAACGGGTAAATAACCGCTCGCCCTGAGCTTGTCCAGGGGCGCTTTACCAGCCGACGTGCAGTTATCGGATAGGCTCTTGTACCGGCCCTGTGGGATAACGCCATATTTCGTAGGGGCAGGCCTTGTGCCTACCCAGGGCTCGGGC
>DAOUAM010000087.1:0-114096 GCA_034433305.1 Dehalococcoidia bacterium
GAAGGCATGTCCTGGGCGACGTGGGCCAGGACGGCTTCGTGGCGGGGCCAGTACACCTTCCAGAAGTGCTTCAGCCCCTGTGCTTCCTGTCGAGAGAGTCTCACAGAAGAGAAAGAAGGCCCTTCACCGAGCGTGACCATTTCACTACCCCTCCGTGCCCGAGCCGCCGGCTACAGCCAGGCCCTTGAAGAAAGGCCTCAGCCACCGTGAAGTGCAGCCGGGGTATCTCGGGCCAACGATTCCCACAAACTGCCTACCAGGCTACGCCAGTCAGCGCGCTCACCCTTGAAAGCGCCATGCAAGTCCAGCGGGGCACTGACTTGTGCCCCTGCTCCGTCACCTGCCCTTTCGGCAGGTCCTGGGCGCCGGGAGTGTCATGTCTGTTGGGGCGCTCCAGCCGGGGATGGCTGCACGAAGACTTCGGGCCAGCATGCTGGCGTCATAGGGACAGAGGCAACGAAGAGCTAGGGGCAAATGTCCAGGACAGATTTGAGGCATGGCAACGGATGGCAGTCCTCACCCCGCGTGCCTTTAAAGCAGGCGCACCCCACCACTGGTGGGCTCGGTAGGGATCGAACCTACGACCAATCGGTTATGAGCCGACCGCTCTGCCACTGAGCTACGAGCCCCCAAGTTGTAGGGTACTCAAAGCCACTGGTGGTGTCAAGGTTGAGGCGCGTGTTGACAGAGCGCCCACGTTGGGTTAAATTCGCCTCGGCGTGACAGAACAATTACCAGGTTGAAAGCTGACGACAATGGCAGTGGCGAAGAAAGTCCAGAAGTTCATGGCACAAGGCTCCTGGATACGCAGGATGTTTGAGGAGGGCATTGCTCTCAAGCGGCAGTTCGGCGAGGACAACGTTTTCGACCTGTCCCTGGGCAATCCTATCATGGAGCCGCCGCAGGAGTTTTTCTCCGAGCTACGGCGCATCGCCGAAAGCCCCGCTCCAGGCATGCACCGCTACATGCCCAATGCTGGGTACGTGGAGACGCGGGCAGCGGTGGCGGCGCAGTTGAGAGAGGAGACCGGCCTGGACTTCACCCATAACGAGATCGTGATGACCTGCGGAGCAGGAGGGGCGCTGAATGTGGTGCTCAAGACGCTCCTGGACCCGGGGGACGAGGTCATCATCTTCGCGCCCTACTTTGTGGAGTACCACTTCTATGCCGATAACCACGGTGGCACCTGCAAGGTGGTGCCGCCCGATGACCGTTTCTATCCCGACCTGGCGGCCCTGGAGGCCAGCTTCACCGACAGGACGCGAGTTGTGCTGGTCAACTCGCCCAACAACCCCACGGGAGTGGTGTACGGCGCTGACCTCCTGGCCCGTATGGGCGAAATCATTGGCCAGAAGGAGCAGGAGTTTGGCCGTGAAATCTTCCTGGTGAGCGACGAGCCTTACAGGAAGATACTCTTCGACGGCCTGGAGTACCCCTACATATTCCAGTTCCACGTCCGCAGTATAGTCGCCACCTCCCACTCCAAGGACCTGGCGCTGCCCGGCGAGCGTATAGGCTACATAGCAGTCCACCCCCAGTACGAGGGCCGGACCGAGCTTGCCGACGGCCTGACCTTCTGCAACCGCACCCTGGGATTCGTCAACGCCCCGGCGCTGATGCAACACATAGTCAGGGCGCTCCAGTCGGTGACGGTCAACGTGGCTGAGTACCAGGCCAAGCGGGACTATCTGTTCCAGGGTCTGACGGAGATGGGCTACTCGGTCGTACGGCCCCAGGGGGCCTTCTACATGTTCCCGCGCTGCCCCATCCCTGATGATGTGGCCTTCGTGGCAGAACTTCAGAAGCACAATGTTCTGGTGGTGCCTGGCCGGGGCTTCGGCGTACCGGGCTACTTCCGCATCTCCTACTGCGTGTCAGACCGCGTGCTGGAGGGCGCCCTCCCTGGCTTCCGTGCGGCCATGGAGCGTTTCAGGCAATAGAAGCCTTCGCCTCGCGGGATGCCCTGGCGTCGCAGTAGCGCCGGGCGGCGCAGGCGTCAGGCCTCCCTGTACGCCTTGCCACGGCGCTTGACGCCTTCCAGCAGCCCCAGGTCCAGGGGTTCCACGTGGTGGCCCCTGGGCTGCGGAGGCCGAACCTCCAGGCCCAGCAGTCCCAGCACCCTGGGATGGGTGTAGTAGGCGTTGTAGGTCTGCCGCACCAGCTCATGGAAAAAGGCTGGGGCCTGGGACTCCACCTGCTGCAACACCGTGTCCTTCTGCTCGTCGGTGAGAGCGGTGAACTCCGCCGAGTAGCGCCGGTGGCTGGCCAGTTCCACCTGGGCCAGGCCGCTGGAAAACAGGCGCTTGAGGTCTGTCCTGCCGCCTGCCACGCGGTCAATGTGCCTGGCCACGCCCAGCTCTCCGGCGCCGGGGAACCCGGCGTCCCTGGGGATGATACGGTCCAGCACGCTCTCCAGCAAGGCTGCCTGGTGCTGCGCCAGGAAGAAGGACTCGCTTCCAGTCTCCACTGTCATGGCTGCTCCCTCGGTAGGCCTGCTAGCCCAGCAGGTTGCGGGCGTTCCTCTTGAAGTAATCAGCAATATACAGGGCCACGGCCTGGATGGTGGACGTGGGGTTGACGGCGCCGGCAGTCACGAAGACACTGCCATCAATGACGAACAGGTTCTTCACGTCGTGGCAACGCCCGTGGGCGTCCACCACGGACGTCCTGGGGTCGTTGCCCATGCGGGCCGTGCCCAGCAGGTGCCAGCCGGCCGGCCGCAGCAGGGGGTTGACCTGGACATAGCGTGCCCCCGCCGCCTCCAGCACATCGGTCGCCCGGGCGATGCCATGGTCCATCATGCTCAGGCTGTTCTGGCTCATGCGGTAGAAGACCCTGGGCGCTGGTATGCCGTGGCTGTCGGCCAGGGAGGAGTCAAGCTCCACCCTGTTGTGTTCCTCGGGAAGGTCCTCGCCTATGACCGCGATGGTGATGGTGCGGCCAAAGCGCTCGCGGAACACCCTGTGGTGGTCCTTGCCCCAGGGCACGCGCTGGCCCACTATGCCGCCCAGCGCGGTATGCACAGGCCCGGAACTGCGCACCACCTGGAATGCGTAGCCCCGGACGAACCCTCGCGACAGGTCGGTCTCATAGAACTGCTGGCTTATTATGTTGCAGCCTATAGGCCCCTTGTAGCCCTCCAGGTCTTCATCGAACACGCCCGTGACCATGGCGTAAGGATGGAACATAAGGTCTTTGCCCACCAGCCCGCTGCTGTTGGCCAGTCCATCGGGGAAGAGGGGCGACCTGGAGTTCAGCAGCAGCCTCGGCGTGCCGATGCCATTGCAGGCCAGCACGATTATACGCGCCTTCTGCTCGTGTATGCGCCCGTCGGCGTCGTAGTAGATGACGCTTCTGGCCAGGCCGTCCTTGCCGATGGTGATCTCCCGCACGCGGGCCTGCGTCTTGAGCACAGCGCCCCTGGCGATGGCCTTGGGCCAGTAGGTGATATCTGTGCTGGCCTTGGCTCCCATGTAGCAGCCGATGTCGCAGGGGCCGCAGTTGTTGCACGCCGGCCGGCCATCGTAAGGCCGCGTCAAGACGGCGCTGTCGGAGGGCCACCAGTGCCAGCCCAGCTTATCGAAGCCGCGTATGATGGTATTGCCCAGTTTCCCGACTGGAATGGGAGGCGTCTGCCGGTCTGACTTCGGCGGGCAGGCAGGATCGCCAGCTATGCCGGCGATACCCATCATGCGGTCGTTAAGCTCGAAGAACGGGGCTAGCTGCTCATAGGTGACCGGCCAGTCGTCCGCCACGCCGTCCAGGC
Source organism: Dehalococcoidia bacterium (assembly GCA_034433305.1). Classification (GTDB taxonomy): domain Bacteria; phylum Chloroflexota; class Dehalococcoidia; order Lucifugimonadales; family DAOUAM01; genus DAOUAM01. Next base: position 3,767 of record DAOUAM010000087.1, read on the forward strand.
TCCTGACCTTGAAGTCCGAGGGATGGAACCTGGGGAAGTGAGCGCTCCAGTGTATAGTGCTGCCCCCTACGGCGTTGTACATGAGGGGCGCTATAGGCGAGTCGCTGTTATTTACCGGGTAGTCCTCAGGTAGCCTCCGGATATTAGGGTCAGGGTTGAAGTCCGTCTGGCGGTGGAGCTCCCAGTCGTCCTGGGTGGACGGGTATGCCTTGGGGTCAGGCCACTTGCCTTGCTCCAGGCAAAGCACCTTTATGCCTGCCTCGCTCAGACTCCACGCGAAGGCCGCACCCGAGGCGCCGGCGCCTATGACCAGTACATCCACGGTGTCTCTTTCCCCAGCCATGAGGCCCTCCTGCTGCCGCTTGTGAGAGGCCATTATAGCACTCCAGATCGGCCACTGGCTGCCTGCGCCAACGATGTTCCCCCTCAACACAGGCGCCCAGTAGCATCACTCGCGAGAAGCAGCGTCCTGGTAAGAGTGATATACTCAATATGGATAAGCTAATGCCAGACGAGTTAAAATGCAACAAGCGAGTAAGGACGGTATGCAAGGGGGGTGATACGACATGAAGAAGGCAGGCGCGGCCATTGGAATTATCCTCGCGGTCATAACCCTGGGCTGGTGGACCAGGAGGCAGAGGAAGAAGGCCCAGGAACGGGAGCAGGAGCAACAGAAGGAGCCAGGCACCAGCTCATAGCCTCAGCCTGCGGGGCCGGGGACTCAGTCTCCGGCCCCGCCCTCTTGCCGGGCCGGGCGCCGCTGTCAGAAGACCTGCCCACCCACCGGGTCAATCACCAGCACCCTGCCTTCTGCCCTGAGGCCCAGGCAGTCCCTTATCCTGACCATGGCTTCCAGTGCCTGCTGGCGAGTGCCCCAGCCTGTCCGCCGCAGCGCCTCCAGTAGCTCCCGTCCCAGCTTGCACACCTCCGGCGCTCGCTCCTCGTAGATGACCTCCAGGCGGCGCCAGTCTTCCGGCTCCAGTTCAAGCTGAAGGTCGCAGTAGCGGATGGCCCATGTGCAGTACCAGGCAGTCCCCGGCCTCGGTACTGGGCTTGAGGAAAGGCCCTTCAGCGCGCCGCTGACAAGACGCGTGTAGATGGCTGGCCTCTTGAAGCCATAGGGGGCCAGCAGGTCTTCCAGCGCCCTGTGAAGCACTAGCTCCTCGATGTCGCCTCCAACACGCGCCTCGTCCGAGTCCGGCGGGTACTGTGGCCCCCTGCCCGTCCTGGGGAACCCCCGCTGTCGCAAGACTACGTGGGCCAACTCGTGGGCGACGTGGTAGGCCAGGTCATCATCAGGGAGGGAGGCCCAGGCGGGAAGCCGTGGCGCGGTCACGTCCACGCCCTGATCACCGAAGACGCTGCTGTGCCCTTCCTCTATATACTCTATGGGAATGGGTATTTCAGGCCCCAATCTCTGCCAGAATGCCTCAAATGGCTGTACCAGCTCTCGCCCCAGCACCTTCATAGGCGTGCCCTTGTGTTATAACATGGAGTGCTATCTTCCGGGGACTCAGGTTAGCGTCAAGGGCCTGCGGTGTCAAACTGTCATGGAACAGCCTCACACCCAACTGTTCGACCTGCTACCGATAGTGTCCCACGCCGTGACAGAGCAGAACCTGGCGGACCTGGACGCCTTCGTGGCCCTGACTCCGGCGCAGCAAGCTGAGAGGCTGGAGCAGGCCTGGGAGGCCCTGGACGCCCACAGCCCCAATCTGGCAGACGCCATCCAGGGCCTGCTCCGGGGCATCCTGTCCCAGGCGTACATCTCCGACACCCTGAGCGAGGAGGCCCTGGCCCACCTGAGCGCCAATCTCACCTATGCCTTCATCGTGGTCCTGCGGGCGCTGAACGAGGCCAGGCGCGAGGAGCTGGGCTAGGGCCATCCCCTGGCGGCGCTGGCCTTTCGCCGATGGTATAATAGCGCCATCGTGTCCGTCGAGGTAGCTGGCCGTGCAGCCAGCCACCGGGACGGCAATTAGTGGAGAGGATGCCGCCGCATGAAAATCGTGGATGTAAAGGTCCAGGCCTTCACTTACAAGAGCAACATCGTCCGGGACTCCGAGGGCCACACGCACCCTGGTCGCGAGCATGAGGAGACTCAGACGCTCATGACCATAGTTACCGATGAAGGAGCGACTGGTCACGCCTTCGGCGCAAACCCCGGCGTGGTCAGGCACATTGTCAAGCCGGAACTCCTGGGCGAGGACCCGTTCTACCGCGAGCGCATCTGGCAGAGGCTCAAGAACAACCAGCGCAGCTACCGCGCCCTTAACGACAGGGAGCTATGCGCCGTAGACCTGGCCCTGTGGGACCTGGCGGGGCGGTACTTCAACCAGCCGGTCTACAAGCTTCTCGGCGGCTACAGGGACAAGGTCCTGGCCTACGCCAGCACCATGTGCGGCGACGAGTTGCCCGGCGGCCTGAGCACACCTGAGGAGTACGCCCGCTTTGCCCAGTGGTGCATCCAGCGTGGCTACAAGGCCATAAAGCTCCACACCTGGATGCCGCCCATCCCATGGGCGCCCGACCCCAGGATGGACGTCAAGGCGTGTGCCGCCATCCGCGAGGCAGTGGGGCCTGACATTCCTCTGATGCTGGACTGTTACCACGGCTACAGCCGCGAGCAGGCGCTGTACATCGGCCGGGAGTTGGAAAAGCTCAACTTCCACTGGTTCGAGGAGCCAATGGACGAGCATAGCGTCTCGTCCTATGTGTGGCTGGCCCAGCAGCTTGACATCCCCGTGGTGGGGCCGGAAACCGCCGAAGGCAAGATGCACACCCGGGCCGAATGGATTGTGCGTGGGGCCTCGGATATCAGCCGCGCCGGCGTAGCCGACGTTGGGGGCATAACGCCCGTGATGAAGACCGTCCACCTGGCCGAAGCCTTCAATATCGCCGTGGAGATACATGGCGGCGGCGCAGGCAACCTCCAGGTGCTCGGCGCCATGGGCGTCCCCGGCGAATTCTATGAGCGCGGCCTGCTGCACCCCTTCATAGACTATGAAACGCCGGAGCCGTGGCTCAACGCCAGGGTGGACTACATGGACTCGGAGGGCTACGTCCACCTGCCCCAGCTTCCGGGCCTGGGCTACGACATCAACTTCGACTACATACAGGCCAACGCCGTCAAGACCGAGTAGCCGGGTGGCGCGAGGCTGCCAGGCCTTCCGCGCCTGGCCATGGCTGGGAGATGTCGGGTCTAGTTGCCCTGGAGTTCGGCCAGGAGGGAGCGGGCCGCGGAGGCGACCTGGTCATCCCCCCGCAGTTGAAGCGACTCTTGCAGGGAGTGGACGGCTGTGTCCACCATGCCCAGCTCTTTCAGGGCGGTGCCCTTGAGGTACAGGGCTCGCGCCCTCTCGTCCGGCCTCAGAGCCAGGGTTAGAAGGCTGTCCAGCACTTGCAGTCCTTCGGATGGCCTTTCCTGCTCAATGTAGGCAACGGCGAGGAGGGCACGGAGTTGGACCAGGGCGGGCGCTACGCTGACCAGCTCCTGGTAGAGCCGCAGCGCCTCCTCGCCCTTGCCCTCGTAGCCCAGCCGCGCCAGGCCCAGGGAGGTCCGGGCCAACCACATCCTGGTCCACAGCGACAGGGGATCAGCCTGGTTTGCCAGCAGCGCACTAGCGTAGGCTTCCTCCGCGAAGCTAGCGCTGGCCTGTGCATCCTGTGCCCGCGATGCCAGGGACTCCAGCAGGTCAGCCCGCTGGAGGTAGTATGGTGCCATGTCCGGCGCCAGGCTGATGGCCCTGTCCATGAGCGCCAGGGCCTGGACAGCATCGCGTTGCCTCAGCGCGGCAGCAGCCGCCATATCGGCCCGCGCGTAGGCGATGCCTCTTGTCCAGGCCAGTGTCAGCACGGCCACCGCCACCGCCAGGGCCAGCGCCAGCCTGACCAGCACCGGCCCCGTCCGTGGCGTGGGGCCAGACTTGCAACCCTCCGCAGCCGCCGACTCAGGCGCCACGGCCAGGAGCGCCACACCCGCGCCCAGCAGCGCCCAGAATATGGTGAGGTCGCCGGCCTGGGCTATGCCCGTCATCTGCTCCACGGCCCGGCCGGCCGTGGCCGCCGCGATGGCCACCAGGGCCAGCCCCCGCCACCGAGACAGCACGACTCTCCGCCACAGGATGGCGTGGCCCGCTGAAAGCAGCAGCGCGGCTATCACAGCGGCCCAGGCCAGCGCTCCCGTGTAACCTAGCTCCACCAGCAGGTGTACCAGGCGGTTGTGGGCATAGCTGGGGAGTCCGGTCTGGCCCAGGGACTCCGCCGTCGCGCGGAGGGGGAAGACGTAGCGGTACAGCTCCGGGCCGTAGCCCAATATGGGCCGCGCCCACGGCAGCGACAGGCTGGTGAAGGGCACCCAGGGCCTCTCCGCCGCCACCTGGAGGGAGGCCTTCCAGATAGCCAGCCTGTTGTTCAGTCCTCCGCCCACCACCTCGGGGTAAATGGAGGCCAGCCTTGTCTCCAGTGTCAACTCTGCCGCGTCCCCCGCCAGTGGGGCCGGCAGGGCCGCCGCAGCCATGGCAGCCACAGCGCAGCCAGCACCCAGCAAGGCGGTCGCCTGGAGGAAGCCGCGCCTGGGCATGCATACCGCGGCCAGCCCCATGAAGCAGGCCAGTGCCACGCCCAGGCCGACCCATGGCCCTCGGCTGAAGGTCAGCACCATGGCTGTGAGCTGGAGCGCCAGGGCGGTTGTCCAGCCGGCCTTCCAGGCTATGCTCGCTGTCAGGCCCGGGCGCGCGGCCAGTGCCAGGGCCACAGGTATGGTCATGACCAGAGCGGAGCCGAAGAAGATGGGGTTGCCGAATGTAGCGGACACGCGGGCACTGCTGGAGTTGCCAATTTCGGTCAACCCCAGGCCCGTGTACTGCAGGATGCCCAGCACGCCGGCGATGGCCCCCGAAGCGGCCATCGCGCCCAGCAGGCGAGTAAGCTGGGCTTCCGACCTCAGGTTGGCGGCAATGGCAAGGAACAGGACGAAGTAGCAGGCCATGCTGTACAGGCTGTAGCCGTCCTGGCCAGGCACCTTGCCCCAGAGGCTTGTGCGCGGCGAGGCCGAAAGCAGCGTGCCCAGGATGCTGGCTGCCATGAAGGCCGCTGTGGCCACCAGCACCCAGCGCCGGGGCGTGGGCGCAGACAGGGCACTGAAGGTCCCCTGCCGGCCGGCCCGCGAGGGGGCCATGGCCCAGTGGAAAGCCCACAGCACTGCCAGCAGGCCGACCAGGCTTCGCAGGAGCACCACCTTGGGAAGCTGGATGTAGGCCAGCAGCCACTGGGGCGGCGCAAAGGCAAGCGGCACCAGGAAGACGGTGAGCAGCCATACTCCCTCCATGGCCCGGCCGGCCAGCGCCCTCGCCTCCTCAAGGTTGGCTGTGTTTCTCACCTGTCAGCCCTCGCAAAAGCCTCTGTCACCCACTGCATAACCACCGGGCCGCCGACTTCAAACGGCCTCCAGGGTTTGAGAAATTCTTCACAAAATTCTCATATCCGTGAAGGATGTCTTCACGCCTTCCTCACCCAGGCCAGACGATACTGGAAGTGGACTTGTTGCAGTCCATGTCACGCGACTAGCTTGTAATCGGTGCGGAGGCAAACAAATGGGACTTTTGCAAGGGCGGCACTTCAAGTCAGGTCTGGCGCTGGTGGGCGTGCTGGCGGTCACAATGCTGGTGGTGGCGGGATGCACCAGGGCCCAGGCCGTCGGTGGCACCAGCGTCCCGGAAAAGACTGAGGTAGCGGTGCTGGTGACGCCACCACAGGTCCCGCCGCCCGTGGCACGCAAGGGGCCTGCGCTGGTCAAGGTAGAGCTGGAGACGGTGGAGAAGCGCGCCAGGCTGGCGGACGGCGTCGAGTACGACTACTGGACATTCAACGGGACCGTCCCAGGGCCGCTGATCCGGGTGCGGGAAGGTGACACGGTCGAGCTGGTACTGAAGAACTTGCCCGAAAGCAGAGTAGCCCACTCCATAGACCTGCACGCGGTTACCGGCCCAGGCGGTGGCGCGGTAGCTACCCAGGTCTCCCCAGGCCAGAGCAAGGGCTTTCGGTTCAAGGCGCTGAAGCCGGGACTTTACGTATACCATTGCGCCACGGCCCCAGTGCCCCAGCACATAGCCAACGGCATGTACGGCCTGATCCTGGTTGAGCCTGAAGCCGGGCTGCCCAAAGTGGACAAAGAGTTCTACGTGATGCAGGGGGAAATTTATACCCAGGGCAAATTCGGAGAGCCTGGCCCCCAAAAGTTCTCGCTCCAGGGCATGCTGGACGAGGAACCGCAGTACGTGGTGTTCAATGGCGCTGTCGGTGCCATTGCAGGCGACCAGGCCCTGAGGGCCAGGGTCGGTGAGAAGGTCCGCATCTACTTCGGCGTGGGCGGCCCGAACCTGACCTCCAGCTTCCACGTCATCGGCGAGATCTTCGACGAGGTACACCAGGAGGGCGCCGCCGAGGCTACCCACAGCATCCAGACGACCTACGTACCCGCTGGGGGCGCCACCTGGGTGGACTTCCGGGTCGAAGTCCCCGGCACCTACGTGCTGGTAGACCATTCCCTCAGTCGGCTGCTGAAGGGCGCCGCCGGCCACCTGGTGGTGGAAGGCGAGGCGGCTCCCCACATCTTCGAGCCGCTTCAGCCTGGGGTTGCGGCCAGCCATTAAGCCCGGCGCGCACCCGAGGTAGCAGCACGGCGGCGGCACCGCTATCATCTCCCCCTTGACGCGGTGCCGCCGCTGCCTGTACGTTAGCCCAGCAGGCCTGCGCCCTTGCAGGAAAATGATTCCCAGGAAGGGGGCTGACGTACATGAAGATAACAGACCTCAAAGTCTGGCTCACCAGGCCAGGCGAGACCAGCAGGACCTTCGTGTTCCTCCGCATAGATACCGACGAGGGCATCAGCGGCATCGGCGAGGCCACCAGCTCGGGGGGTGGCGGCAGCATCGTGGTGGGCAGCATGGTGAAGCTCCTGCGGGACACCACCATCGCTCATGACTTCCGTGATTCCCTCATCGGCGAGGACCCGGCGTACATTGACCGCATCTGGCACAAGCTGTACAGGCGCTTTACCGGAGGCGGCGGCCACGGCGGCTTTGTGACCACCCTCCTCAGCGGCATAGACATCGCTTTGTGGGACATCAAGGGCAAGGTCTTCAACAAGCCCATCTACCAGCTTTTCGGCGGGCCTGTGTGGGACCGGGTGCCCCTTTACACTCATGTGAACCCAGGCGATCCCCAGAAGGCGGCAGAGCATGCCCGCTCCCTGGTGGCCGAGGGCTACGTTGCCCTCAAGACGGACCCCTTTGTGGAGATGCGCCAGCACCATCGCCGGTATACCAGCGGCATGATCTCCGCCGCCGGCGCCAACCTGGGCGTGGAGACCATCGCCGCCATCCGGGAGGCAGTCGGCCCGGATGTGGAAATCCTCATTGACTGCCACGGCAACTACAACGTACCCACCGCCATCAACCTGGCCCGGCGCCTGGAGCCATACAACATCGGCTGGTTCGAGGAGCCGGTGCAGCCGGACAGCTACGACGCCCTGCGCCACGTCAAGGAAGCCATCAACATACCCCTGTGCGTGGGGGAGAGGCTTTACACACGCTGGGACTTCGTACCCGTCCTCAAGGAGCGGCTGGCCGAGTACATCATGCCTGATGTGCTATGGACTGGCGGCATCAGCGAACTGCGTAAGATCGCCAATCTGGCCGAGTCCTTCTACGTGCCTATCAGCCCTCACGATGCCGCCGGCCCCATCAACATCCTGGCCGGCGCACACACCATGATGACGGTGCCCAACTTCTACCGCCTGGAGTTCAGCAGGACCAGCCTGGACATGTACAACACCTTCATCTATCCCGCGCTGGACGTGCGCGACGGCTACCTGTACCTGTCGGACAGGCCAGGCCTGGGGGTGGAGCTTAACGTGGAGTACCTGGAGGCCCACCCGGACCCGGACTGGCGGTAGGTGCATCTCAAGGACTGGACCAGGCAGGTGCCAGGCCCGGGCGGCAGGGCCTGGCACCTTGCTTCCGCGACGCCACGCTACTTGCTCCGCTCCTCGTAGGACGCTCGCTCCAGCATGCCTCTCTGCACGCCACGCTTGAGGCGCTCGTACTCAGAGCTTAGCTCAGCCCCCAGGATCAGGATGAAGCTGCTGACGTAGGTCCACAGCAGCAGGGCGATGACAGGGGCCAGCGAGCCGTACACATGCTCAAACTGGGCGATCCGGTTGACGTACAGGATGAACACGTTCTTGGCTACCTCGAAGAGTACGGCCCCAAGGACAGCGCCGGGCCAGATGTAGCGCCAGTAGGTCTTGGTATTGGGCATGAACTTGTAAATCAGCAAGAATATGCTCACGGTGAAGCCCAGGGAACTGGCCTGAAGGACTGTCCGGCCCATGGCCTCGTAGAGAAAAGACCAGCCCGGCAGGTCCTGGCTGGCGATGCTGGCTGTAATCTGGATGAAGGCAGACGTGCCCACGGACAACAGGAACAGCGCGCCCACGCCCAGGGCCATGAGTAGCTGCCGGGGCTTGCTGATGTAGAAAGGCCGGTCCCTGTGTACATCCCAGGCCCTGTTGACCGCTCGGCTGATGGCCCCGAATATGGCGCTCCCCGACCAGAGCAGGCCGATGGCCGCGAAAACGCCCAGCGCCCCCCTGATGCGGAGCACAGCTTCCAGGTTGCTCTCCACAAACTGGCTTGAACCAGGCAGGTATTGGGACACCCAGCCCACAAGCTCGGCCTGCACACGCTCTGACTCCAGGAAGAAGCTAAGAGCGGCGATGGTGCCCAACAGCAGCGGGAAGAGCGAAAACAGGGTGTAGTAGGCGACGCCCGCCGCCATGTGGGTGGCGTCGTCCGCGGAAAGCTCCTGCACCGTTCTCACCACCAGAACGACCAGGAAGCGGCGAAGCAAGCGGCGCTGGACTGCCTGGTAGCGGCGACGTGCCTTGAGGACCAGGCCGTGTAGAGCAGCGCGGGCTATCTGCCAGCGGGACATGGCATTTGTTCATCCTGCCTGACCGTAATGGCTGGGCCTGCTGCAAGGTTAGCATACCCGGGTGTGGCGGTGCCATCAACGCCAGGGGCCGGTCTGCCTTGCGACACCGATGGCCCCATAGGTGCTACGCTCAGCATAATTCGTACATTCACCCATGTACGATACAGGTTAATGAAACGAGAATAGACCAGAATACACGTACTACTTCATCAGAAACATGGCAGGTCTGCAAAGGTCACGTCCAGGCCACGACCGCGTGCCCGACCAGAAGGTCGAGGCATCGCACCCCTTGACTCGGGTGCTGGTCATGCTCATGGCTACCCGCTACCTTGTGCTGTTCAGCGGTGTAGCCTTTTTACTGTGGCACCTGGTGGAGGTCTTCTGGCTCGGCGACCCATTCGACCTCGAATACCTGATGGAGGTCATCTTAATCTCAGGTACTGGCCCAGTCATTATCTGGACCATCGGCAAGCTGGGCGAGCGCTTCGCCAGGGACGCCCACGAGAGCCACGGCAAGCTCCTTGCCGCCAGCCGCCTGGCCCAGCATGAAATAGAGCAGCGCCGCAACACTGAAGAGGCCCTTCGAAGGAGCGAGCTTGAGTCGCGGGCGCTGGCCCAGGAGAACGAATTGGTCGCCAGGATCGGCCAGATCATCAGCTCCACCCTGGATATAGACCTGGTGTACGCGCGGTTTGCCGAGGAAGTCAGACGGCTTATACCCTTCGACAGGGTAACCATAAGCGTCGTGGACATGGAGCGGAACACCCTTTCTGTCGCCTATGTATCCGGTACTGACGTGCCCGAGCGCCGGCGTGGCAGTGTCATTCCGCTGGATGGCACCATTAGCGCCGAGGTAGTGCGGAGGCGCTCCAGCATGCTTGCACACCAGGGGAACATGGGCAGCCTGATGGACCGTTTACCTGGGCTTGTGCCCTCCTTCGAAGCAGGACTCAAGTCGGTGCTGGCTGTGCCTTTGTTTGCCAACGACCGGCCCGTGGGCACCCTCCAGTTCCGCTCCGTCCGGGGCGACGCCTACACCCAGCAGCACCTGAGGCTGGCCGAGCGTGTAGGCACCCAGATTGCGGGGGCCGTGGCCAATGCCCTGTTGCACAGCGCGCTCCAGCGTGAGGCCCGCCAGCGCGAGGTGCTGGCGGAGATAAGCCGCATCATAAGCTCTTCCCTGGACATCAGCGATGTCTATGAGCCCTTTGCCCAGCAGGTGCGCCAGCTCATCCCCTTCGACAGGATTTCCATCAACATCGTGGGCCCTGGCAAGGACACCTTCACGACAGCCTACACATCCGGAATAGATGTGCCCGGAAGGCAGCCGGGGAATGTCGCCTCGCTGGCGGGTTCCACAACCCTTAAAGTCGTCGAGACAAGGAAGCCCCTGCTTGTCCAGGGCGAGGATGAGCAGGAGCTTGCCCGCAAGTACCCTGCCTTGCAGCCAAACCTGGAGGCTGGGCTCCGGTCCTTCCTCAGCGTGCCCCTGGTCTCCAAGAACAACATCGTTGGCGTATTGCACCTGCGCTCCGCCCGGACCAACGCCTATACCGCCGAGGACGTAGCCCTTGCCCAGCAGATAGGCACGCAGATAGCCGGCGCTATCGCCAGCGCCCTGCTGTACTCCGACCTCAAAGAGGCCCAGGAGAAGCTACGCCAGAGCGAGGAGAACTACCGGCACATGGTGGAAGAAGCCAGCGACGTGGTCTATACCACCAGCGCCGATGGCAACTTCACCTACGTGAACCCGGTGGCCAGCCGGCTCACTGGCTATAGCGAGGAGGAGTTGCTGGGCATGCACTTCTCCAGCCTGGTTGTCCCTGAGTGGCGGCAACGTGTGCGGCGCTTCTATCTCAGGCAGGCAGCCAGAAAAGCGCAGGAGACTCACCTGGAGTTCCCCATACTGACCAGGACGGGGGAAACGCGCTGGGTTGACCAGATGGTGACGCTGTGTACCAACTCCGATGGCGATGTCACAGGGTTCCAGGGCATAGCCCGCGACGTTACCCAGCGCAAGCGAGTCGAGCAGGAGCGCGAGCAGCTTATCCACGACCTCCAGGACGCGCTGGCGAAGATCAAGACCCTGAGCGGCCTGCTGCCCATCTGCGCCAACTGCAAGAAGATCCGCGACGACAACGGCTACTGGAACCAGATCGAGGCATACATCCGCAGGCACTCCTACGCGGACTTCAGCCACAGCATTTGCCCTGACTGTGCCCGGGTGCTGTACGCCGACCTGTACAAGAACGCGGGGTCACCCAGGTCGCCGGCTAAAGACCCTCCTGGCCCCGAATAGCCGCCGTGTCCAGGCTGTGCTGGCTGTCCATAGCAGTGGTGGCCCGGGCCAGGCACTCAAGTCTTCATGCTCTTGCGCTGGGTCATGTAGTCAATCAGCAGCTTCTCACCTCGCCGCATGGCCCAGGAGTGGTTGGACCGGAACAGCGGCTTGGCAACAGGTGAAAACAGCCTGACCAGGGCCTTTTCCACCAGAGGGTTCCAGTTCAGCACGGCCTCGGTGTATCCCTCGACCTGGCGCAGCGCCCACGAAGAGCGGTCAACCTTGAAATCACCGCTGGCCCTGATCTCGATGAGGGTGGGCCGCTCCAGGCGCAGCGTCTCTAAGGTGAAGCGAAGCCTGTAGGGCATCCAACCTTTGGCCACCACTGCCGTCTGCGAGCCTACCTCCGGCTGGCCGCCGCCACTCACCGCCCTGGCACTCAGGTACACGCCATGCCACCAGACAGGATAGTGTAGCGGGTCAGCCAGAATATCCCAGACATCCTCGATGGGAAAGGGAATGCGCCATGTGTCTCGGAACTCGTAGCGGTTCGCTGGCATGCTGCACCTCTCCTGGCAACGCGACTCTTCGCCGGGGCGGTCCCGCATACTGGCATGTGTGATGCGTCATGTTAACCCCCAGCCAGCACACTGTCAATTCGAGGAGACGAGGCCAACGCCACGCCCGTTGACACGAAGGGACGCCCTGGATAGTATCGGAGGCCAGGCCCTGTACTTCTTCCATCGAGGGCTGACAGAGATACGAGTTTTCTTTTTATAATCAGACCTGCGACCAGGAGCAAGCGATGTCCCATATCAGGCTACGCTGCAGCCAGTGCGGCGCTCCCCATAAGGCGGATATGTCCACTCTGAAGTGTGGAAGCTGTGGCGCGCCACTGGACGTGGAGTACCTGGAAGGCCAGGGCCGCCTTCCAGGGGACAACCGGGACATACCCTTGCCCTTTCACGCGCCCCAACCCGGCGTATCGCTGGGAGAGGGGCAGACGCCATGCGTTCCGCTGCCAGCACTGGGGCACCTGCTGGGCCTGGACAGGCTGTATGGCAAGCTGGAGTTCCTGAACCCCACAGGCTCCTTCAAGGACAGGGGCACGGCGGTGATGCTGGCGGTGGCGCGCGAGCACGGCGTCGCCGAGATCGTGGAGGACTCCTCGGGCAACGCGGGGGCGTCCGTGGCGGCCTACGCAGCCAGGGCGGGCATCAAGGCCCACATCTTCGCGCCCGCCAGCGCGCCGCAGGCCAAGGTCCAGCAGATCAGAGTGTACGGCGCGGAGGCCCACGCTGTCGAAGGCTCCCGAGAGGCGACGACCAGGGCCGCCATAGACTTCTGCACGCGGCAAAAGCTGGTCTATGCCTCCCACAACCTCAGCCCCTACTTCATCGAGGGCACCAAGACCTTCGCCTACGAGGTGTGCCAGCAGTTCCCGGACGCTTTGCCGGAGCACATCGTGGTGCCGGTAGGCAACGGTTCCCTGTTCATCGGGGCCTGGAAAGGGTTCTGCGAGATGGCTAGGGCTGGGCGCATCGCGCTGCTGCCGCGTATGCACTGTGTCCAGGCCGAGGCGGTAATGCCCATTGTGGCCGCCTGGCAGGGCAAGAGATGGACGGCGCAGCCTGGCGCCCGCACCATCGCCGGGGGCATCTCGGTGGGCGCTCCGCCGCGCAAAGAGCAGGTCCTGGGCGTCCTGCGCGACAGCCGTGGCGTCGCCGTGGCAGTCCCGGACGAGGACATCCTTCGCTGGCAGAGGCTGCTGGCCGAGAAGGAAGGCGTGTACGCGGAGCCGACCTCGGCGGCGGCCTTCGCAGGGCTGGAGCGGCTGGTCAGGGAAGGACACGTGCAGCGGGCCGAGGTGGTGCTGGTGCCTATCACAGGCTTCGGCCTCAAGGATGCTCCGCCAGTGCGCTAGGCCAACAACAAAGGGGCAGCCATACTCGGGCTGCCCCTCGATGTTTCGCAAGCTACTGCCGGCCTGCTAGTACCCCATGCGTCCCTCACGGGCAAGCCACGCGAACTGCTGCTGGCGACGCCCGGCGCCCGGGTCCATGATGATGTTGACTATGGACGCCTTGCCGGAGTTGAAGGCCCGCTCCAGGGCCGGGCGGACCTCCTCGGGCCGCTCCACGTATTCCCCGTGGCCACCCAGGGCCTCCATCATCAGATCGAAGCGCAGGTTGGGCTTGAAGTCGGATGGGTCCTGCTCGCCCTTGACGTAGGCACGCACCCACCGGTCTATGTTGCCGTTCTGGAAGATGACCCAGACGATGGGCAGGTTGAAGCGTGCCGCCGTTTCCACGTCCATGCCGTTAAAGCCGAAAGCCCAGTCGCCCTGGAGGCAAATGACGGGCTTGTCCGGATGGACGGTCTTGGCGGCTATGGCGAAGGGCACTCCCACGCCCACGCAGCCAGCGACACCGGCATCGAGCCTGTGGCGCGGGTACCAGCAGGGGATGACCTGGCGCGAGATGTCCATGGTGCTGGCGCCGTCCGCGACGATGACCGTCTCCCTGGGCAGGAAGTCCCTGATCTCCTTCAGGATACGGTAGTAGCCCATGGGCACGTCATCGGAGTGTAGCATCGGCTCGATGGCCCGGGCGTTTTCGGCGCCCTTCTCCTTCAGCGAGGCCAGCCAGGGCGACTCGCCGTATTGCACGGGCACCTCGTCCAGGGCCTCCACAAGCTGACCCATGACCATCTTGGCATCGCCCACCAGGCCCACGGTGGCGGGGACGTTGGTGCTCATCTCTTCCGCGCTGATGTCCACATGCACCAGCTTGAAGCTGGGTGCGAAGCGCGGCGGTTGGCCGAAGTGGAAGATCCAGTTGAAGCGGGCGCCTACCATGAGGATAGTATCGGCGCCCTGGAGGGCCTGTGTCCTGGCCGCGGCGACGTTGGCCGGGTGGTCTGGAGGCAGCATGCCCATGCCCATGGGCGACGTCAGGAAGGGTATGTTCGTCCTGTTGACGAACTGGAGCAGTTCTTCCTCGGCCCATGACCAGGCGGCACCCTTGCCTACAATGAGCAGGGGCCGCTCAGCCTTCTGGAGCACCTTCAGGGCCTCCCTTACCTTCTCAGGCTCGGCCAGGGGCCGCGCTGCGCCGGTCGCCGGTGGCGGGATGGGTACCTCCGACTCCTCCACCTTGCCCTGGATGATCTCCGCTGGCAGGTCCAGATAGACGGGGCCGGGACGCCCCGAAATGGAGTTCTTCATGGCCAGGTTGATAAGGGCCGGTATGCGCCTGGTAGTCTCGGCCACGCCAGTCCATTTGCAGAAAGGCGCGGTGGACTCCACCTGGGGCAGTTCCTGGAAATCGCCCCAGCCGCGACGCCGCAGCTCGGCGGAGCCGCCTATGACCAGCAGGGGCCAGCAGTTGGAGTAGGCGTTGGCGATGCCCGTCAGGGTGTTGGTCTGCCCTACTCCTGACGCGGCGATGCACACCCCCACGCTGCGCGTCAGGTACGAGTGGGCCTGGGCGGCCATGGCGGCCGCCTGCTCGTGCCGCACCGATATTACCTTCATTCCCGCTCTGGCGCAGCCATTGACAATGTCTCCCACGGGGTCTCCCGGCAGGCAGTAGATAGTGTCCACCCCTTCGCGCTGGAGCGAGGAGACGACCAGTTGGGCTCCAGATACAAGACCCATGTTGACCCTCCTTAAGGCTAGTCTCATGCCCTGCCCGCTCTTGAAAGGGTGTAGCGAGGGAAACAGTACGCCCTGCTACAGGCCATCCGCGCGGCTCGTCTGTGCGCTCAATTGTAAAGGTACGGCGCTGGTGTCACAAGAGCAGCCTTGCCTGCCCCATTGGTGGTAGAATGGCGTCATCTTCAGACCCGAGGTACCGGAGCATGGAGCAGGCCTATCCCGCGTTCCAGTGGTCCAATCCCACCCGGGTCGTCTTTGGGGTGGGCGAGCTGTCCAGGCTAGCGCCGCTGCTGGACGGGCTGGCAGGCAGCAAGGCACGCCTGTTCCTTGTCACTGGAAGGCGCAGCCTGCAAGCACGGGGCATCCTCCGGCGAGTCATGGAGTCGCTGGGGGTGGACAGGGTCCGCCTCTTCGACCAGGTGGAACCTTTCCCTGCTCCAGAGCTGGCGGACCTGGCGCTGGCCGAGTGCCGCGACGCCGGCGCCGACGTGGTGGTGGCCATTGGCGGGGGCAGCGCCATTGACGTGGGTAAGGCAGTTGCCATCCTCGCGGCGCACCAGGGAACGGCCAGGGAGTACGCCCTGCGCCAGAAGGACCTGGTGCGGCCCGGCCTGCCCTTTGTGGCGGTGCCGACAACCTCTGGGAGCAGCAGCGAGGTCACGGCAGGGGCGGCCCTGTGGGACATGAAGGCCCACCGCTCTATGGCCCTGTCAAGCCCCTTGATGTTCCCCAGGCTTGCCGTGGTAGACCCGGAGCTGGCCATGAGCATGCCCATGGCGCTGGCCGCCGCCACTGGGATGGACGCCTTCACCAGCGCCTTCGAGTGCTACTGGTCTCTGGAGGCCGGGCCGGTCTCGGACGCCCTGGCGCTGGAGGTCATCCGGCTGTTCAATGCCCACCTGGTGCGCTCCTGCATCCAGGCCGACCTGGAGTCCCGCGCGTACTGCGCCCTGGCCGCCACCATGTCCGGCATCGCCTACAGCAACAGCCGGCCCAACGCCTGTCACGCGGTGGGCAGCCCGCTGTCCCTGTTCTGGGGCGTGGCCCACGGCCAGGCCGTCGGTGTTACACTCACCAGCTTCCTGCGGTGGGTAGCTCCCGCCATACCGCACAAGCTGCCGGCGCTGTGGGATGCCCTGGGCGTCCGGGACCTGGACGAGGCCGTGGCGCGTATCGCCCAGGTCATGCGGCGCTGCGGCCTGGAGACGCGCCTTGGCGGGCTGGGCATCACGGACAGCCACATGGCCCTGCTACTGGAGCACATTCGTTGGGACCGCATGGGGACGCTGCCCCGGCCCATGGAGCGGGACGATGCCAGGCGGCTGCTGGAGGGCCTGCTGTAAGCGACGCGGCTGAAGGTGGGGCCGTGCTAGCCCTGGGGCGGTTGCTCCTCCAGCAGCGTGCGTAGCTCTTCCTTGACCCTGCGTATCTCGGCGGTCTTTTCCGCGATCCTGTCAAAGAGAGGCTTGCGGGCCTTGATGCCCTCCCCGATGAGGAAGGCGGCGGCCTCGGAACGGCTGGTGACGATGCCCGCGTCCACCAGCTCGTCCAGCTTGGCCAGGCTCTCTTTGTTGATCCTGACCATCACCACGTTGTCCCTCCCAGCCAGCACCGACTGGATAGCCTCCCGCAGGTTCTCGCCAAGGGTCTCACCCGCCGACCGCGCCTCCTCCACCAGGCTCTCGATCTCCTCGATGATCCGGCTGCGCCTCTTGCTCTCCTGGTCCATTGACTCCTCCTTCTTTGTAAGCTGATTACATGTAAGTATAGCGACGTGCCAGGGCAGTTTCAAGACTCCGGAGGCTGTTGACGAAAACCCGGGGCTGGAGTATCGTCTGCCTTATCGTCCCTCTCGCGAGAGCGGACACCAGGACGCCGTGGATGGACAATGAGCTTCAGGACGCGAGCGAGCAAGCGGCCTCGGCCACAGGCCAGCATGGCCTCAGCCCGGAGCCGGCCGCAGCGGCGAAGCCAGCCAGCCACCGCTCTCGCCGCGCCTCCCGCGACCTGACCACTGGCAGTATTCCCAGGAACCTCTGGTCTCTGGGATGGCCGCAAGTGGCCGAGGGCTTCCTGAGCGTCGTTGACCAGCTTGCTGACCTTATCTGGGCAGGCCGCCTGGGTTTCCAGGCCATCGCCGGGCTGGGCGTGGCCCAGACCTACATCATGATGGTCATGACGGCCAGGATGGGCCTGGACGCTGGCACGCGGTCCATGATCGCCCGGGCCGTGGGCGCAAGGCAGGTGCCTTACGCCAACCACGTGCTGCTGCAGTCCCTGAGCCTCACCACCATCTTCGCCGCCATAGCTGTCGCCTTCGGCCTGGTCTTCACCGAGCACCTGCTGCGTATTGTAGGCCTCAGCGACGTGGTGGCCAGGCAGGCGGCGGGCTACATGCGGGTGCAGTTCCTGGCCATGGCCGTCATGTCCTACCAGCGTCTCAGCGGCGGGGCGCTCCAGGCCTCCGGCGATGCGGTCACTCCCCTGAAGGCCGCCACCGTAACGCGAGTGACCCACCTGGTCCTCAGTCCGCTGCTCATCTTTGGCTGGGGCTGGTTCCCCACTCTTGGCCTGGCCGGTGCCGCTACCGCGAACCTCGTGGCGCAGTTCCTGGGCGTGGGCTTGAACTTCTTCGCTCTTTCCAGAGGGACGGCGCGCCTGAAGCTGTCCTTCAAGGGCTTCTACCTGGACTTTCCGCTCATCTGGCGGCTGGTCAAGATTGGCGTGCCCGCGGGCATTACGGGGATGCAGCGGGCAGTGTCACAACTTATCATGGTGGGGACTGTGGCCCCCTTTGGGGATGGCGCCGTGGCAGCCTTCGGCCTGACGCGACGGGCCGAGAACATCGTCAACCAGAGCAGCCGCGGCCTCGGCAGGGCAGCCGGCGCGCTGGCCGGGCAGAACCTTGGCGCCGGCTACCCTGAGCGCGCCAGGAGCTCCGTGCGCTGGGCGCTCGCCTATGTGGTTATTGCCAGCATACTGCTGGGGCTGGTGTTCTTCCTGTTCCCCAGGGCGGTCGCGTCCTTCTTCAACAGCGACCCGGAGTTCGTGCCGCTGGCTTCAGTCTGGCTGATGATCCTGGCGGCGGGGTACATCCCGCTGAGCGCTGTACAGGTGCTGACGCAGGCCTTCAATACCACTGGCGATACCATGGCCCCCATGTTCGTCACCCTGGGCACTATGTGGTGCGTGGAGATACCCCTGGCCCTGACGCTGTCCCACCTGACCCCGCTAGGCCAGTACGGCGTACCCTGGGCCGTGACCATTGGCATGACACTGAGGCTGGTGCTGCTCTGGTGGCACTTCAAGCGAGGCCGCTGGCTCCGCACCGGTGTCATCTGAGTCCACGGCCCTTGGGCAGTGGGCGGCGGTTATGCTATGCTGAAGGGGCAGGAGGAGCAACGACGCGCTAGCATGAACACAGGACTGGAACAGCCAGAGGCCCACCCCGGCGAGGACGGGCCTGCTGTGCGCAGGCCGAAGTTTGTCTGGTACAGGGACCGGGTGCTGCTGCTCACGGTGCCTGCTGTCCTGGCCCTTGACCAGCTCACCAAGTACCTGGTGCGTACCAATCTCAGGGTGGGCGAGTCGTGGCCTGGGGAAGGCACTTTCCGTATCACCCACGGGCTGAACACGGGCACGGCCTTCGGCCTGTTTCCCAACCAGACACTGCTCCTGGTCATAGCTTCCTTCATTGCCATTGGGTTCCTGTATTACTTCTACAGGACTCATGCCCTGCCCAGCCGGCTGCTACGCTTCGCCATTGGCCTTCAGCTTGGCGGTGCCTTCGGTAACCTGCTGGACAGGCTACGCACCGGCGCTGTCGTGGACTTTATCGGCCTGGGCTGGTGGCCCATTTTCAACCTGGCCGACTCGTCCATTGTCCTCGGAATGTCCTTGCTGGTTGCCATCATGCTCCTGAGCAGCAAAGAGTCCCGGCAGCCGGGCCAGCCTGCGGCCAGCGAAGGCCAGGGCGTGGACACCAGTGAGCCGCACCCTTGACTTCATAGCTGACGTGGGTGGCGACCGCCTGGACAGGTTCCTGGCGGCGCGCTGCCCGGACCTTTCTCGCTCCAGGCTGCAGCACCTGATCGAGAAGGGCCTGGTAACCCTTGACGGCAGAGTGGCCAGGGCCTCGGCCAGGGTGCAGGCCGGACAGCGCATCGTGGTGGAGGTCCCCGCGCCCACCCAGAGCCCGCTGGTGGCCCAGGAGATCCCCCTCAGAGTGGTCTACCAGGACCAGGATGTGCTGGTAGTGGACAAGCCGGCTGGACTCACTGTACATCCCGCGCCGGGCCACCCCGACCGCACGCTGGCAAACGCGGTCCTGGCGCTTTGCCCGGACCTGCAGGGCGTTGGAGGCACCATCCGGCCCGGTATAGTCCATCGCCTGGACAAGGATACCTCTGGCCTCATGGTCATTGCCAAGAACGACCAGGCCCATGCGGCCCTGTCAGCCCAGATAAAGGAGCGCCACTTCACCAAGGGCTACCTGGCCCTGGCCCACGGCAGGGTGTCGCCTCCCGAGGCGGTCATCGAGGCGCCCATAGGCCGCGACCCCAGCAACCGCCAGCGCATGGCCGTGGCCTCTCACGGCAGAGAGGCTGTGACCAGGTACAGAGTTATCAGGTACTACAGGGACTACACCCTTCTGGAGGTGCGCCCAGTAACGGGCCGCACGCACCAGGTGCGCGTCCACTTCGCTTCCCTGGGCCATCCGCTGGCCGGGGACGGCACATATGGCAGGCCAGACCCCAGGCTGCGACGCCACTTCCTGCACGCGCACCTGCTGGGCTTCACCATGCCTTCCACCGGCGAGTACAGGGAGTTCCGGTCTGAGCTGCCCGCCGAGCTGGCCGCGTTCCTGGATGGCCTGGAGGGCGAAGGGAGCGGCGTGCCCTAGGGGGCTTCTCCTGCATTCTGGCCGCCTGCGGTGCCCACGGAAGCGCTTTCTCGGCCTCCGAGCCGCCAGCGCCAAAGCAGGCGCCTGGCCTCGGGGCCTACCATGGCCAGGACGAGGAACCCGACCGACGTGAGCACCACGGAGCCGCCCGCCGCCAGGTCGGCGTAGAAGGCCACCACCAGGCCGATTACCGCACTGGCGATGCCCAGGGCCATGGCCAGCACCATGGTCGCCCTGAGGCCCGTGGCCAGGCGCAGGCTGGCCATCACAGGCACAACGATGAGCGCCCCCACCAGGAGCACGCCCACGACGCGCATGGACAGCGTGATGGTGGCGCCCGTCAGCACCGCCAGCGCCAGGTTCACCTGGAACACCCGCACGCCGCTGACTCTGGCCAGGTCTGTGTCGAAGGCTACCTGGGCCAGCTCCTGGTAAGAAAAGGCAATGAAGGCCAGCACAGCGACGGCAAGGCCCGCCAGCAGCCACAGGTCCATGCGGTCCATGGTCAGCACGCTGCCGAAGAGGTAGGCGAACAGGTCCACGTTGAACCCGCCGGCCAGGCTGATGAGCACCACAGCGGTAGCCAGCGCGCTGTACAGCACTACGGCCAGCGCGGCGTCGCCCGGCATCATGCGGCGCGTCCGCACCGTCTCGATGGTCAGCGCCGCCAGCGATGTAGCGCCCAGCGCCGCCAGCGGCGGGAACGTCCGCGTCAGCAGGCCAATGGCCACGCCGGTCAGCGCCACGTGGGAGAGGCTGTCGGCTATGAGGGACAGGCGGCGCAGGACCAGGAATAGTCCCAACGCCGGCGCCAGCGCCCCCACCAGGACGCCCCCTATGAGGGCACGTACCATGAAATCGTATTCCAGTATGGCAGGCATGGCTTAGCGGTGCTCGTGGAGCAGGTCGTGCAGCAGCACGCTCATGGGCAGGCCGTAGATGGTGGAAAGCTCTCGCTGGGTGAGCTTGTGGGGCGGGCCGTGGAACACGATAGTCCTGTTGATGCAGGCCACCGTGGTCGCCTCGTGCATTACCGCGCCAATGTCGTGGGACACCATGACGATGGTTATGCCATGCTGGTGGTTGAGTCGCCGCAGCAAGGCATAGAACTGCTCCTGTCCCGCCACGTCCACGCCAGCCACCGGCTCATCCAGCACCAGCATCTCCGGGTCCCTGACCAGCGCCCGGGCCACCATGGCCCGCTGCTGCTGCCCCACCGACAGGCCGCCAATTCGCCTGCGCCTGAGTTCCGGGACACCCACCGTCTCCAGCGCTTTCAGCACCGCCGTCTTGCCGCTCCTGCGCCAGATGGACAGCGGATCGAAGCCACGGTACAGGCCCTGGGCCACTACCTCCTCGACGGTTGCCGGGAACTGGCCGCTCACTCCTTCCAGCGCCTGGGGCACGTAGCCCACCCGGTACCACTCATGGAAGTGGTGCGGCGGCCTGCCGAAGAGCCTGACGGAGCCACGCGTCGGTTGCAGCAGGCCCAGCGCCAGCTTGAGCAGCGTAGTCTTGCCGCTGCCGTTGGGGCCCAGGATGGCGACAAAGTCCCCGCGCTCCACGGAGAATGTCACGTCCTCGATCACCGGCGCGCCATCATAGGAGAACCAGGTGTGGTCGAACTCGAGACACGGCGCTGGCCTCTCCCCGTTTGTGTTGCTGCTGGTGGCCATCACTGACACTCCAGGGCCGTCCTCAGGCCCGCAAGGTTGGCGTCCATAATGGAAAAGAAGTCATCGCCCCGCTGGGCCTCCTGGGGCGTCAGGCTCTCCAGCGGGTGCAGCGGCAGCACCGTCGCACCCGTCTCCTGGGCCAGGGTCGAGGCCAGCCTTGGGCTGATTATCGGCTCCACCAGGATGTACCTGACGCCTGAGGCCCGCAGGGCGTCGGCCAGCGCGGCCAGGTCAGCCGGGGATGGCTCTGCCTCCGGGGACACGCCGCTGATGGCGACCTGCTCCAGGCCGTACCGCTGCGCCAGGTGGCCGAAGGCCGCATGGGAAGTGAAGAACCGGCGGTGGCGGCAGTGGGACAGCCCAGCCTTGAAGCGGCTGTCCAGTGCTTCTAGCTCAGCTTTCAGCGCGGCGGCGTTGGCATCGAAAGTGCCGGCCATGCCAGGGCCGGCCTGGCGCAGGCCGGCAGCTATGGCGTCCACCAGGCCCATGGCCTTCACCGGGTCAAGCCAGACGTGGGGGTCCCGGCCTGCGTCCAGCACGACGGACTGGCTGGCCTCGACAATCACCCTGCCCTGGCGGCCCAGCGTCGCCAGGGCGCGGTCCATCCATGGCTCGAACCCCGCGCCATTGTAGATTATGAGGTCCGCCGAGTCCAGTTGGCGTATGTCGGCGGGCGCAGGCTCGAAGTCGTGGGCCTCCACCCCAGGGGCCACCAGGTTGACGACCTGGGCCGTGGGGCCGGAGACGCGCCTGGCAAAGTACTCCAGCGGGTACAGCGTTGTCACCACCCGCAGAGTGTCGCCGGGCGCAGGGGCGTCGCCGCTGGCGCCGGAGCAGCCCACCAGGAAGGCCAGGACTGGCAGCGCCAGGACGCTCGCCCAGATATTGATACTGAGTCTCAATTTACGGCACGAGGGCTTCACAGCGGTCTCCGTGGTCATTGTGGGGGACTTCCGGACTCGCCCTTGTCCAGGCACTCCTGGCAGATAATGTAGAACTCCACGCGGTGCCCAACGATCTGGCCGGGGATGTCCTTTCGCATGGCGCGCAGCATGCGCTCGATGGTGGAGTCCCGGAACTCCCCCACGGTGCCGCACCTGACGCAGACCGTGTGATGGTGGTGTTCCACACGGGCGATGGCGTACTTGGGCGCGCCGTCGGGCAGGGACAGCTTGCACAGCACGCCGGCCTGAAGCAGGAGCTTGATGGTGCGGTACACCGTGGCCCTGCCGACCCTGGGCAATTCGCTGGAGACCTCCTCCGCGCTGAATCCCTCCTGCTTCTTGTCCAGAATGGTTATGACGTCGCGGCGCGCGGGCGTAAGCCGATAGCCAAGGTCCTCCAGCGCGGCCAGCAGGTCTGGCCTCGAGGGCGTCTTTCTCTCTGTGATACCGGGTACCATAGCCAGTAGCGACTCGGGACATGCTTTCAGCCAGTTTGCGATACAGCGTATCATCTAGCGCCTGGTGTGTCAATCCGTCCAATTGAGCCGGCAGGGGTGCCATGCTAAAATGCCCTGGGAGGTAGCAAGCGAGAATGGCCGAGCAGGTGAGAGTAAGGTACGCGCCCAGCCCCACGGGGGAGCCGCACGTGGGCAACATCAGGACGGCCATATTCAACTGGCTCTTCGCCAGGCACCAGGGCGGCGCTTTCATCGTCCGCATCGAGGATACGGACCAGGCCCGCAAGGTGGAGGGCGCCACTGAGATGCTGCTGGACGCCCTGCGCTGGCTGGGGCTGGACTGGGACGAGGGGCCGGACATCGGCGGCCCTTGTGGCCCTTACGTGCAGTCGGAGCGGCTTGGCCTGTACCACCGCGTGGCCCAGGAACTGATAGACCTGGGCGCCGCCTACCGCTGCTACTGCTCGCCCGAGAGGCTGGAGCAGATGCGCCAGGAGCAGGCGCGGCTCAAGCAGCCGCCCGGCTACGACCGCCGCTGCCGCTACCTGACCGATGCCCAGCGCCATGAGCTGGAGGCCCAGGGCATGCCCTCGGTCATCCGGTTCAAGATGCCCACCGATGGCACTACCGTGGTCAGGGACGTCATCAGGGGCGAGGTGTCCTTCGAGAACCGCCTCATAGATGACTTTGTGGTCATCAAGTCCGACGGCTTCCCCACCTACCACCTGGCCGCGCTGGTGGACGACCACTACATGGGCATAACCCACGTGATGCGGGCCGAGGAGTGGCTGCCCAGCACGCCGCGCCATCTCCAGATGTACAGGGTGCTGGGCTGGGAGCCGCCCCAGTTCGCCCACCTGCCCATCATCCTGGCGCCCGACAGGTCCAAGCTCAGCAAGCGGCATGGCGCCACCTCTATCCTGGAGTACCGCCGCATGGGGTACCTGCCCCAGGCCATGCTCAACTTCCTGGCCCTGCTGGGCTGGTCCCTGGACGACAAAACGGAGATCATCTCCAGGGAAGACCTGGTCAGGCACTTCTCCCTGGAACGCGTGGGCAAGGCGGGCGCCATTTTCAACGTCGAGAAGCTCAACTGGATGAATGGCCAGTACATACGGAAGATGGACCAGCAGGCGCTGGCCGACGCCCTGCTGGACTACTGGCGTAGCTTCCCGCCTCCAGAGATACCTCGGCTGCCAGACCGGGACTACCTGGCCCGCATCGTGCCGCTCATCCAGGAGCGCATGAAGACGCTGGCCGACGCCGCTCAGCTCGTGCCCTTCTTCTTCAAGGACAGGCTGGAGTACGACACGGCTGAGCTTGTGCAGAAGGGCATGGACACCGAGGGCACCAGGCGGGCGCTGGAATTGGCGCTGTCACGCCTCGCCGGACTGGACGCCTTCGATGCCCAGACCATCGAGCCAAGCCTGCGGGCGCTGACCGAGGAGCTGGGCATGAAGCCCGGGCAGTTGTTCGGGGCGCTGCGCGTCGCGACCACGGGGCTGAAGGTGGCCCCTCCCTTGTTCCAGACCATGGAGGTGCTGGGCAGAGAGCGTACTCTTGCCGCCATCGAGGAGGCCATCGCCAGGCTTCAGGGAGAGAGAAGCGTATTGACGGGACTTTAATGGCCGTATATAATCCCTCTATCTTCCATTGAGGGTGCCTGCGACGCACTGGGGCTGCGCGCAGGCGTTTTATTATGTCCCGGCGCTGGTGAAAGCAGCCTTGCATAAGTTCATATTGCGACGTTTTGGCTTCCTGCTCCTGTCGCTGTTCGGCGCGACAGCGGTGGTGTTCGCCATGTCCCGCATGACGGGCGACCCCATCCTCCTGTACGCCAAGCCGGGAGGCTACGGCCTGACGGCGGAGCAGGAAGCGGCCATCCGGCAGAAGCTGGGCCTGGACCGGCCCCTGGTGGTCCAGTACTTCATGTGGCTGGGCAATGTCCTTCGTGGTGACCTGGGCAGGACTATCCTGGACGAGCGCAAGGTCACCGACATCATCAAGTAGAAGTGGGGCAATACCCTGCAACTGGCCCTGGCGGCGGGACTGTACTCCATCCTGGTGGGCGTCCCCATGGGCGTGATTTCGGCGGTCAAGCGGGGCACGCTCCTGGACTACATGGCCCGGACTTTCGCCCTTTTCGGCATCGCCATGCCCGCCTTCTGGATAGGGCTCATGGGTATCTTCCTGTTTGCCGTCAAGTGGGACCTGCTGCCCAGCGGCACCAAGTACAGCTACCCTGCCTTTCCCCTTAGCTGGTCCAACATCAAGTACTTCATCATGCCGGCCGTGGTGCTGGGCTGGTACCCGGCCGCGGGCTTCATGCGCATAACCCGCTCGGCCATGCTGGAGGTGCTGGACTCGGAGTACATCAAGCTGGCCCGGGCCAAGGGAGTGCGCAGCACCGTCGTGGTGTGGAAGCACGCCTTCAGGAATGCCATCATCCCGCCGCTCACCCTCATAGCACTGACACTGGCCGGCTTCGTCACGGGCGCCGTGGTGGTGGAGCAGGTGTTTGCCTGGCCGGGGCTGGGCTCTACCGCCGTGCTGGCTGTCTTCGATAACGACTTCCCGGTACTGACAGCCATCACTCTCATATTTGCGGCCCTCTTTGCGGGGGCCAATTTCATCGCTGACATAGCCTACGCGTACCTGGACCCACGGATACGCTACGGATAGAGATGGGGAAAATGGCCTCAACACAGGTGCGCGTGCCGCTTCCAGTAGCGCGACGTTACTCGGTCATACAGCGGGTGTGGCGGTTCAACACCAGGTGGCCGGTGCTTCCCGGCGTGATGCTGGTGGCCCTGGTGGCTATGGCCGTATTCGCGCCCTGGGTGGCGCCCTTCGACCCCACCGAGACTGACATCGTGGCCCGCAACGCGCCGCCCATATGGTACACCGACTGGTACGAGGGCCACCCCAACGTGCAGCGGCACCTGCTGGGCACTGACTATGTGGGCAGGGACATCTTCAGCCGCATTGTCTTTGGCGCCAGGATATCGCTGACCGTCTCGGCCATTGCCATTGTCTCGGGCATGCTGGTGGGCAGCGCCCTGGGCATCGTATCCGGCTACTTCGGCGGCCTGGTGGACGAGGTCATTACCCGCGTGGTGGATATCTGGCTGGCGCTGCCCTTCATCCTGGTAGCCATGGTGGCCGCCGTGGTGTTCCAGGGCGGCGTCGTGGTGGTCCTGGGCCTGCTGGCGCTGCTGGCGTGGTCTGTCTTTGTCCGCAACGTCCGCGCCGAGGTGCTGTCCCTCAAGACTCGCGACTACGTCTCCCTGGCCAGGGTAGCCGGAGCCTCCACCTGGCGCATCATGCTCAAGCACATACTCCCCGGCGTGGTAAACACCATCGTGGTCATCGCCACTCTGCGCGTGGGCCAGCTTATCCTGGCCGAGGCAACCCTCAGCTACCTCGGCGCCGGCATCCCCTCGCCCACGCCCGCCTGGGGCCTGATGGTGGCTGAGGGCAGGGAGTACCTGCGCACGGCCTGGTGGGCATCTCTGTTCCCTGGCGCGGCCATCTTCGTCCTGGTCATGGCGCTGAACTTCCTGGGCGACTGGTTCCGCGACAGGATAGACCCAAGGCTGCGTCAACTCTAGGCCCCGGTTGCAGCCCCGGGGCAGACTGGAAGCATCGTCGAGAATCTCAAGTCAACGGGAGGAGTGTATGTCAAGGTCATGGAAGGCGCCGGCCGCTCTGGTGTGGTCGGCGGCCCTCATCGCAGCCCTTGTCGCTGTCGCCTGTGCTTCAAGCGAGGAGCCCCCTCCGGCCACGCAGCCGACGGCCACAGCGCGCCCGGCGCAGACCACGGCGACGCCGTCCCAGCAGGCTTCGCCGGCGGTGGTTGCCTCTCCCACACAGGCGGCCGCCGGTGAGCTGCCGGCACCCAAGGCGCCCGCAGGCACCATCGTCATGGCGTGGAACAACATCGCGCCTGGCCCGGGCATCAACTCGGCCCAGGCCCCGGAGATCATGATGGGGTGGGGTGTCACCGAGCTTTTTTCCGCCAGTCCAAGGACAATCCGGCCACGCCGTGGCTAGCCACGGGCTACCAGTTGTCGCCCGACCTGAAGAAGGTCACCGTGACCTTCCGTGAGGGAGTCCAGTTCCACAAGGGCTACGGTGAGCTTACCGCCGCCGACGTGGCCTGGAGCCTCAACGACACCAACGCGACCACCAACCCCCAGAGCATCCACGGCCAGGCGGGCGACTACGCCGCGCTGTTTGGCGAGGCCAGGGCGCTGGACAAGACCACCCTGGAGATACCCATCGCCACCTGGGACGTGCGCTTCGCCAGCTACTTCATGAACCAGGCGGGCGACGGCTTCGGCATCTTCAGCAAGAAGGCCTTCGACGAGAAGGGCGTGGAATGGATGCGCGAGAACGTGGTGGCCACCGGCCCCTTCGAGGTACAGGAGTGGCGCCGTGGCGACAGGGTGGTGCTCAAGGCCTTCCAAGACCACTGGGAAAAGGTCCCCCAGGTCAACGAGCTACGCATCATCCAGGTGCCCGAGACGCAGTCCCGCGTCGCCATGACCCTGACTGGCGAGGCTGATATCAGCTACCTGCCCACCAAGGACCTGGTCGAGGTGACCAAGGCGGGCTTCGTGGTCAGCGGTACTGGACGCTCCTGGCACGTTGCCATACCCATGGCCGGCAACTACTGGGAGACCAAGCACGTCATCAGCGGGAACCCCCTGGATACCTCGGGCATCTTTGTCAACAACATTCCGTGGATAGGCAACCCCAAGAACGAGCAGGACATGGAGCAGGCCAGGAAGGTGCGCTGGGCGCTGGCCATGGCCATTGACCGCGAGACCATCGCCAGGGAGAGCTTCGCCGGCGTGGCGACGCCCCTGTACATCGGTAGCTTCTTCCCCAGCGATCCCCACTGGAACGACAAGTGGAAGGTCCCCTACGACCCCGCCGGCGCGGAGAAGCTGCTGGACGAGGCCGGGTTCCCCAAGGGAAACAACGGCATGCGCTTCTCCATGCCGCTCTTTGGCCAGACCAACAACCAGCTCTTCTTCGAGGTCTCGGAGATAGTGGCCGGGTACTGGCGCAAGATCGGCGTGGACACCAGCGTGCTGCACTTCGACTATTCGGTGTTCCGGCCCGGAATGGTGCAGCGGGCCAACACCACGCCGCCAGTCATGACCTGCCGCCAGAACAACGGCGGCGCGCCCTGGGACTGGCCCAGGATGGAGGAGTACACCAGCATCACCCGTGGCGGCTTCGGCTGCGCCATGGAGATTCCCTTCGTGGCCGAGGTCTACCTCAAGACCAGCAAGGAAGTGGACGAGCAGAAGCGCCTTGAGCTGAACACCCAGCTCGCAGACTACTCCTACCACTGGATGCTGGAGCCGGGCGTAGTCTCGGTGCCCGATGCGGTGGTGTACAACCCCAAGTCCATCAAGTCCTGGGAGATGCGGCCTGGCATTTTCCTGGTGGTGAACTCGCCGGAGAACATTGTCCTGGCCCGCTAGCAGGCATCACCTGACTCAAGTCGAGGAGGCGCCCTGCAAAGCGGCGCCTCCTCATCTTTTGGCACTGCATGACAGCATTTTCCCCCAGGGAGGTACTATGGCTAAACGGCTTCGCGCGCTGGTCCTGGGTTCGGGCTTCGCGGGCCAGGGCCACGCCCTGGCGCTGCGCGACTGCGGCGTCGAGGTGGCCGCCATGGCCAGCCGTACCCAGGAGGTGGTCCAGAGAGTTGCTTCCAGCCTGGGCATACCGGTAGCCACCACCGACTGGCGCGGCGCGCTGCGCCAGGTCAGCCCTGACATGGTGGCGGTGGGTACTCCCGGCGGCACGCACCTGGAAATGGTCAGTTCCGCCCTGGACGCCGGCTGCCACGTCTTCTGCGACAAGCCCCTGGCTACCACGGCCCAGGAGGCCAGGCAGCTTTACGTGAAGGCCCGGGCAGCGGGCGTCAAGACGGCCTACGCCGCCTCCTTCATGTACCAGCCAGCGGCGCTGCTGGCCAGGGAGCTGGTCAGGGATAACACCATCGGCCAGGTGTACGAGGTCGAGTGCGTGTCCCACTACAACCTGCCGGCGCTGATGCCCTTTGGCTGGCCCCATCGGCTGGCGACGGGCGGCGGTAGACTGAACAACAACTTCACCCACAAGCTGGCTATCGTGCTCCATGTCACGGGAGGCGTGGTACTGGCTGCGGCGGGCGAGACGCGCAATGACATGAAGCGAGCGCCCGTTGGCCCCCACGTCCACGACTTCAGGCAGCTGCGCGCCCAGGCCCTGTCGTCCCAGGAGGCCGCCGGCGCCCAGTGGCGCGAGGTGGACTCGGACTGGTCCTATACGGTGCTGGCCAGGATAGGCGCGCCCGGGACTGACTACCGCGATGGCATTTCGGCCCTGTTCAAGCACTCGGGCCTGCGGGCCGGCAACCTGGAGGACTACGTGGCCTTCTACGGCGCGGAGGGCACCATCCACATCAAGGGGGCCTACGCCCAGGGGCCGCTGCGCCTGTGGCGCGGCAAGGAGTGGGAGGAAGTGCCGGTGCCCAGGCGCATCCTTGAGTCGCTGCCGGCCATTGCTGACGATACTCAACGCAACTGGACGCAGCTTGCCCGCGACTTCGTGGCCGATATACGGGGCGAGGGGTACCGTGGCTACCTCACTTTCAAGGAAGGCTGGCTATTCCAGGAAATCATTGACATTGCCCGGGCCGCCGCAGGCTGGACTCCCCTGCCGCTGGACGCCTGCTGGCCCGAGGCTTCCAGCCCTACAGGTTGACATGCCCCTGGGGGCTATCTATACTTCGTCCGTGGGACGGCGAGGCCAGGCCTTCAGACTCATCGAGAGGCGCTGAAATGTCACTCCAGGCAAAGCTCCAGGAGGACTTGAACAACGCGGTGCGCGCCGGCGACGAGTTGCGCAAGTCCGTGCTACGCTATCTGCGCTCGGAGATACGCTACCAGGAGATCGCCGAGCAGCGCACCCTGGACGACGACGGCGTGGTCAAGGTCCTGGGCCGCCTGGCGCAGCAGCGCCGCGACAGCATCGAGTCTTTCAAGCAGGCCAACCGCCCTGACCTGGCGGAGAAGGAGACGGCTGAGCTGGGCGTGATACTGGAGTACTTGCCCCAGCAGATGTCCCGCGAGGAGCTTATCGAGATTGTCCGGAAGGCCATCCAGGAGACGGGCGCCACTGGGACAAGGGACATGGGCAAGGTCATGGGCAAGGTGATGCCCCAGGTCCGTGGCCGGGCCGAGGGCCGGGCCGTGAGCGCTATCGTGTCTGAGTTGCTTGCCGGTACTGGAAGCTGAACCCGTGCCACCGCTATCATGTAATTGCCGGCATCGTGCCAGGCGGAGGCACGCTGCTTTCTAGGACACCCGGCGGCCCCGGCCAGCGGTCTAATGTCTCGCACCGCCCGGCACCAGGTGTCATGAGTGCATCAGCCACGACAGGTGGCTTTTTTCATGGTGAAGAGCATGAGATTTGGCGTTATCGTGTTCCCTGGCACCTGGAGCGACGTGGACTGCTTTCACGTCCTGAAAGACGTGCTCCAGCAGCCAGTGGAGTATGTGTGGCACAAGGACACAGACCTGTCCCGATTTGACTGCGTCATACTCCCCGGCGGGTTCTCCTACGGTGATTACCTGCGTCCGGGCGCCATTGCCCGCTTCTCGCCCGTGATGCGTGCCGTGGAGGAGTCCGCCGAGCAGGGCAAGCTGGTGCTGGGCATCTGCAACGGCTTCCAGATACTCTGCGAGGCGGGGCTTCTGCCTGGCGTGCTGCGGCCCAACGCCCACCTTCAGTTCCGGTGCCAGTGGGTAAACCTTCGGGTGGAGAACGCCAGCACGCCCTTCACCAACCGGTGCCGCGCCGGCCAGGTGCTGCGCGTACCCATTTCCCACGGCGAGGGCAACTACTTCGCCGACGAGGCGGTGCTGGACGACCTGGAAGCGCGCGGCCAGGTGGTCTTCCGCTACTGCACGCCCACCGGGGAGATAACCCCTGAAGCCAACCCCAATGGCGCGCTGCGCAACATAGCCGGCATCACCAATGCCAGGGGCAACGTCCTCGGCATGATGCCGCACCCGGAGCGCTGCTGTGAACCACTGCTGGGCGGCACTGACGGCGCGGCCATCTTCAGGTCCATTGTCCAGGCGGCGCTGCCAGACACGCTGGCAACACCCAGGAGGTAGCCACGGGATGCTGGGTATAACCCTGGGTCTCCTGGCAGCCTTGGGGTTCGGCGCCAGCGCTATCTTCGTGCGCCTGGGCCTGGAACACATGCGCGCCACCACTGGCACCCTGGTGTCGCTGGTGGTGGGGACCGTTGTCACGCTGGCCCTGGCCCTTGTCTTCTCATGGGACGAGGTCTTCGCC
Organism: Dehalococcoidia bacterium; assembly: GCA_034433305.1. Taxonomy (GTDB): domain Bacteria; phylum Chloroflexota; class Dehalococcoidia; order Lucifugimonadales; family DAOUAM01; genus DAOUAM01. The sequence goes on from DAOUAM010000087.1 coordinate 35,054, forward strand.
CTGAGCAGCGTCGCCCTCCTGTGGCTGCTGCTGGCCGGCGTCATCAACTTCCCGCTGGGCCGCCTGCTCAACTTCACCGGCGTCCACCTGGCGGGTGTCTCGCGCTCCACTACCCTTGTAGGCGCTTCGCCCCTCTTCGCCACTATCACCGCCGTAACCCTGGGCGGCGAGACGGTGACCCTGCCGGTGCTGCTGGGCACCCTGGCCATAATCGGGGGCCTAGCCCTGATAGTGAGTCAGCGATGACCCTGATGACGGGCAGCATGCGGCAGAGGCTTATCCTGGGGTACCTGGCGTCCCTGGGAGCAGCCTTCTGCTATGGTGTCGTGGCCGTCATAGGCCGCAAGATAGTGAGCGAGCATACCGTGCCGCTGGTAAGCTCGGCTTTCTCGCTGCTTTTCGGCACCGTCATCGTGGGCGCGCTGTTTTTCCGACACGCCGCCGCCGACGCGGCCCGCGTCCCACGGAAGGGATGGATGATGGTTGGCCTGGCCGGCCTGGCCTCGGCCTGGGGCGTCGCCTCGTGGTTCATGGCCCTGGACTCCGCGCCGGTAGTCCTGGTGGCGCCGGTGGTGGGCACCAGCCCCCTCTTCTCAATCCTGCTGACCTACCTGTTCCTGCAACGCCTGGAGCGGGTGACGTGGCGCACCGTCATCGGTGCTCTGCTGGTGGTGGGAGGAGTCGCCCTTGTCGCCGTGGGAGGCACCTAAACGACCTCAGGAGACACATCCCAAACTATGCCTGTGACCAAGCAAGTCCTGGATGAGCTGGCACTGTCGGAGAAGGAGTACGAGGCGGTAGTGGAGCGCCTGGGCCGCGAGCCTAACAACCTGGAGCTGGGCATGTTCGGCTCCCTGTGGAGCGAGCACTGCGGCTACAAGCACTCCAGGCCCCTGCTGCGTATGTTTGCCAGCGACAGCCCACGGCTGCTGGTGCGCCCCGGCGCGGAAAACGCCGGCGCCGTGGATATCGGCGACGGCCTGGCCATCGTCATGAAGATAGAGTCCCACAACCACCCTTCGGCCATCGAGCCATACCAGGGCGCTGCCACCGGAGTGGGCGGGATTGTGCGGGACATCTTCGCCATGGGCGCCAGGCCCATCGCCCTGCTGAACTCGCTGCGCTTCGGGCCGCTGTCCGAGCCGCGCAATCGTTACCTGTTCAATGGCGTGGTGGCGGGCATCTCCGGCTACGGCAACTGCATCGGCATACCGGACGTGGGCGGTGAGGTGTGCTTTGCCCCGTGCTACTCGGCCAACCCGCTGGTGAACGCCCTGTGCGTGGGCCTGGTGCGACACGGCGGGCTGGTGCGCGCCGCAGCGGCCCCCGGCAGCCTGCTGGTGCTGGTGGGCGCCGACACGGGGCGCGACGGCATCCATGGCGCCTCCGGCCTGGCCTCCCGCTCCTTCGAGGAGGAGCGCGAGCTACGGCCCACCGTGCAGGTGGCCAACCCCTTCCTGGAGAAGGTGCTCATCGAGGCGTGCCTGGAGGTGGCCCGGACAGACCACTTCGTGGGCATCCAGGACCTGGGCGCCGCCGGGCTGACCAGCGCCTGCGTCGAGGCCGCGGCCAGGGGCGGCTGCGGCGTGGAGATTGACGTCTCCCGCGTGCCGCGCCGGGACGCCGGAATGACCCCCTATGAGGTGATGCTGTCCGAGTCCCAGGAGCGCATGCTCATCATGGTCAAGCCAGGCCGCGAGGCCCAGGTGAAGGCTATCTTCGACAAGTGGGACCTTCAGTCCACGGTCATCGGCAGGGTCACCAGCGACGGCATGGCGCGGGTCTTCGACGGTGGGAAGCTGGAGGCCGAGGTCCCGGTGCGCCTGCTCACCGAGCCGCCCCTGTACCGCCTCCAGGGCATCAAGCCGCACTGGCTCTCGGAATTGCAGGCCTTCGACCTGGACAGGGTACCCGTGCCCCTGGACGCCGGGGCCACGCTGCTGCGCCTCCTGGCATCCCCCAACATCTGCAGCAAGGAGTGGGTGTACCGCCAGTACGACCACCAGGTCCAGACCAATACCGTGGTGGCACCCGGAGGCGACGCGGCGGTGTTGCGCATCAAGGCCACCGGCAAAGGCATTGCCCTGAGCACCGATGGCAACGGGCGCTACTGCTACCTGGACCCCTATGTCGGCGGGATGATCGCCGTGGCGGAGGCCTGCCGCAACGTCTCCTGCGCCGGCGCCGAGCCTGTCGCCCTCACCGATGGCCTCAACTTCGGCAATCCGGAGCGGCCAGAGGTGTACTACCAGATGGAGGAGTGCATCCGGGGCATGGCTGAGGCCAGCAAGGCCCTGGGCGCGCCGGTGATCAGTGGCAACGTGAGCCTGTATAACGAGACCCACGGGCAGGCCATTTACCCCACGCCCATCGTCGGGGCGCTGGGCCTGCTGGAGAAGGTGGAGCGCCACGTCACCAGCGCCTTCAAGGGCGCAGGCGACCTGGTGGTGCTGCTGGGCGCCCCGGAGGTGAGAGGCGACGCCGCCACGCTGGCCGGCAGCGAGTACCTGGCCCTGGAGCACGGCCTGGTGGCCGGAAGGCCCTCGCTGGACCTGGCCCGCGAGGCGGCAGTGCAGCGGGCATGCCGCCGGGCCATCCGGGAAGGCGTGCTCAGGTCAGCCCACGACTGCTCCGATGGCGGCCTGGCCGTCGCCCTGGCCGAGTGCTGCATCGCCGGGCGGGTCGGCTTCACAGGGGATTTCGCCATAAGCGGGCGGTGGGACGCGGCGCTGTTCGGCGAGGCCCAGTCCCGTATAATAGTATCGCTGGCCCCGGACAGGCTGGCCGCCCTGGAGAGCACCTGCCGCCAGGAGGGCGTGCCATGGGTCCGCCTGGGCAGGACAGGCGGCAACGACCTGAGGCTGGGCAGCCTGCTGGCCCTGGGCCTCGACGCTCTGGATGAAGCCTGGCGCAACGGACTGGCCCGCGCACTGGTCAGCGCCGGTGGCGGTCATGCTTGACACCAGGACAGCATGATGCTAATGTACATTCAGTTAGCAGTCTGGCCGTTGGACTGCTAACCATTGCGACAGAGAACGGAGGGGATGTCGCCTTGCCAATCTACGACTACAAGTGCTCAACTTGCGGCCATAGCTTCGAGCTGAGGCAGAGCTTCGACTCCAAGCCAGAGGCTACATGCCCTGTGTGCCACAACGGGGCGGTGCGCCAGTTCCACCCGGTCCCCATAATGTTCAAGGGCAGCGGGTGGTACGTCAACGATTATGGCAAGCGCAGCAGCTTTTCTAGCTCCAGCCCTTCCACTGACTCCAGCAACCACAAGACCGAGAAGACCGAGGCCAAGGCTGAGCCCAGGAGCGAGGCCAAGAAGGAGACCGAGCCCACCAAGGCCTAGCAGTAGTTGCGTGCACTAGTCCAGCGCGTATCCGGGGCTTCTGTCACTGTTGACGGCGAGGTCATCGGCCAGATAGGCCGGGGCCTCGTCGTTTTGCTTGGCATCGCCACCTGGGACGGCGAGGACGAGGCGCGCTACATCGTGGACAAGACGGTCAACCTTCGAATCTTTCCTGATGAGGAAGGCAGGTTCAACCGCTCGGCCCTAGACGCCGGTGCCGAGCTACTGGTTGTCAGCCAGTTCACCCTCTACGGTGACACCCGCAGGGGCCGGCGCCCCAGCTTCACCGACGCCGCGCCGCCAGAGCGCGCCCAGGAGCTTTTCCAGCGCACCGTGGAGCTTTTCAGGGAGTCCGGTCTGAAGGTGGAGACGGGCCGCTTCCAGGCCCACATGCTGGTTTCCATTCAGAACGACGGCCCGGTAACTATCATGCTGGACTCGGCGGACAGGGAGAGGCCCCGGCGAGGCTGAGTCGCCCGTCCGTCCCCGCGCTGGCTACCTGGGCGACCAGAAGGCCAGGAAGCCGTCGGCAATAGCCCTTGGAGGCGACAGGCCGCCGGCGTCCAGCACGAGGACTTGCGGCTCCTGCTGGGCGCCCCCTCGCAGCGACGCCGGCACCGTCCCACCCCACAGGTTGCCCGAGAACACCAGCCATCGGCTGTCAGGCGACCACAGCAGGTGAGAGTAGGCGTACTGGTCGAAGAACTGGAACATGGTGAACTGGTCGCCCGAAGGCACAAAGTCGGCCAGAGTCTTGCTTTCGCCCGTCGCGGCCTCCAGAACGCTCCAGCGCAGCACCACTTCCGGCAGCGCCTCTTCCAGCAGCGTGGCGTAGGCCAGCCTGGCGCCGTCTGGCGACCAGAAGAAGGCCAGGATGTTCCCCTTCACCGATGCGGCCTGGGCCGTGCCATCGGCGGAGAGCAGGACGATGTCAGGATAGACCAGTGCGCCCAGCTCCCGAGCGAAGAAGACGCGCTCCGAACCGGCGACGGCCAGGTATCTGCCGTCCCTGGACCACAGGAAGGCCGGCGACTGGGGCACCGTCCGCAGCGTCAGCCGGTCCCGTCCCCGAGTGTCGGCCAGGTCCAGCGTAGACTGGCTCTCCTGGCCTGGGGATACGACGGTGATCCTGTCGCCCTGGGGCCGCCACGCTGGCACTCGGTAGCCCGCCGACTTGACCTCCAGCTCCTCCACGGAAGGGCCGGCGGTGGTGTCTACCAGGAAATGGTCGCGGTCCCTGTGCACCAGCAGGAAGCGTGAGTCCGGCGACCAGGTCATCCACAGCGGCCCGGAGTCCATTACAAGGCTGGCCCCGGCATCGTCCAGCAGGTCGTCAACGAAGAGGGTCAGGCCGCGGCTGGTGGTCACGATGAAGGCCAGCCGCTTGCCGTCGGGCGACCACATGGGATAGTGGACGACGCCGTCGGCCAGGAGGCCGAATATGCCTGGCTCGCTGATGTACAGCTCGCGGGTGTGGCCGCTGGCGGTGTTGTAGCTGTACAGTCCCACCCTGAAGGCCCCGTCATCGCTGCGGTCGACCCCGGAGTACACGAGCCGGACTCCATCGGGTGCCCAGGTGGGCCAGGTGAAGAAAGCCTCGCCAGCGGTAAGCTGCCTGTCGGCGGTGCCGTCGGACTGCACGGTATGGATGTGTCCCTGCAGGTCAACGTAGGCGATGCGCCCGACGCCTGGCCCAGTGGCCGGGGACTCTGAGAAGGCGCCCCCAAGCCGGCCAAGGATATCGCTGGCCGCCAGCAGGGACACCAGCGCCAGGGCGAAGACCAGCCACCTCATGCGGTCTAGCATAGGCCCGCCATCACCTGTCCAGGTCCATGCCCGAACGCTGCCTCACGGCGCCGACACCGAGACCAGGTCCAGGCTGATGTCCAGCGCCCTGACCGAGTGGGTCAGCGCTCCCACGGAGATGAGGTCCACTCCTGTGGCGGCCACGGCCCGCACTGTCTCCAGGTTAATGCCGCCCGACGCCTCGGTGATGGCGCGCCCCTTGGCCAGCTTCACCGCCTGGGCCATCTCCTCGATGGACATGTTGTCCAGCAGCAGTATCTCCGCCCCGGCCTCCAGCGCCTCCCTCACCTGGTCCAGGTCCTCCACCTCAACTTCAATCTTGATGGTATGGGAGGCGTTGGCGTAGGCCTTGCGGATGATGTCGCCCAGGCTCATCTCCTGCAGGCGCAGGGCCTGGATATGGTTGTCCTTGATGAGGATGCCATCGCCCAGATTGCGCCGATGGTTGTGGCCGCCTCCCACGCGGATGGCGTACTTCTCCAGGGTGCGCAGGCCCGGCGTGGTCTTGCGGGTGTCTATGATGCGGACGTTGTAGCCCTGCACGGCCCTGACGTACCTGCTGGTCTCGGTGGCGATGCCGCTGAGGCGCTGCAGGAAGTTCAGCGCCGTGCGCTCGCCCTTGAGGATGGAGGCCACCGGCCCCTCGACCTCGGCGATGCTGGCCCTGGGCTTCAGGGCCGCGCCGTCCCTGAGCAGCGCCGTGGTGCGCAGCGCCGGGTCCACGCGCCGGAAGACGGCCAGGGCCACGTCCACGCCGGCCAGCACGCCCTCGGCCTTGGAGAATATGACAGCCTTGCCTGTAAGCTCATCGGGAATCAGCGCCTCGGTGGTGGGGTCGCCGATGCACAGGTCCTCGGTGATGGCCCGGTCAATCAGGCCCTCGATCTCGGGTGTAAGCTGAAGCACGGCCCTTCTCCCTCCAGAAGTAGCGGCCCGCCTGGCCTGCCTTACATTCTACCACGACGGATGGCGGGCCGAGGCTGGGGAGAGTTCAGGCGACTGTGCAGCGCACTGTCTGGCGGCGCAAAGGGTCTGGCAGAGCCTGCGACAGGCCAATCCAGAGAAGGCCAGGCCAGACTCGCTTAAAATAGCGAAATATCACTTGACGAAGTTCGCCCCCCCCCCGTGTATGATAAAACTAAGCCGATGTTAGAGGGCTATATTCAGAATTGAAATTGATGACCCGGCTTTATCCATTACAGGCTCTATCATTGCTGCATAGGTTGGACCAATATGAAGTGGTACATTATTGTCAGTACTATCTTTCTGTTGGGCACCCTGCCCCGAGTCGCAAGCTCATTGGCGGCGCACCCATTTACGTCTAATCTCACGATGGCGTCCGCCCCGGCAGAGTCATACCAACCAGCGACCAGTCCAACATACGCTACTCCCTTGCTTTCCCTGGACCCATGGGCTATACCTGAATCGTCGCTTGCCCTCAAGCGGGAAGCCGCTGCAAGACTACAGCCTGCGCCCTCGCAACCAGCTACGCCATCCCCTGCGCCTCGGCAAGACGCCTCGGACGCTGAGTGTGTACGCGCGCCTTGGAATGTGCTTCAGTCCGCCTATTTCCCGGACCTGGGGAGCGCAGTCCGAAGTGCTGATCTTGTGATAAAGGGGAGAGTAATCAGACGCGAGGTGGTCAGGCCCGAAGAGACGAGGGCAATTCCACTGATGGGAGTCCACCATGTAGAGGTATTGGAAGTGTTCAAGGGCGGACCCGGCTCGCCCAGAGTGATAGTCCGCGACTCCCACAAGTGCATGGACCTGGATGTTACCTATTACCTGCTCCTGCGCAGAGTGGCGGAAGGGCGACTGCTCCCGGGTCTTCCTCCTGAGCAGTACGGCAGCTTTGGGTATCGGGGAGAGTTTGCGGTCCGCGATAATCTCATTGACACTTATGACAAGGTTGACAGGCCCTCTCCTGCCACAGTCACCATTTACAGGGGCATGCCAGAGTCCGCCTTCGTTGAGCGGCTACGCTGGGCGCTGGACGCCCAGATAGTTGTGATAACGTGCGACGGGCGCAGGACTACCAGGCTGGAGTACCTTTTCAGGGTGCACCAAGAACGCTGTGTCCTGGAGTGAACAGAGCGTGGTATGACTGATTGATTACATCACCCTGATGAGTTAAAGTCTCAAATATGAGCAGTCCACGTGGTACCAGGATGCTGTCAAGGCGCGCGAAGACTGCGCTGGGGCTGCTGATTGGCGCAGTTGCCATTGGTAGCGTGGCAGGGTCCACCCTGGCCTCTGTCATGGCGCAGCCGTCATCAGAAGGAACGCCTGAAGATATAGGCGCCTTTTTCGCGCCGGCGTACGGCGTCGTCCGACCAGCCAGGTTCCACGCCCTGAAATCGAGGTCTGAGGCCGAAGCAGCGGCTATCAAAGTCTTTCTGGAACATAATGGCTACCCCAGTGGAATGGGCATAGATGAAAACCTTGTGGTGAAGTCCGCCCAAGGGCTATTTTCGGGAGCAAAGGGGGGCTTTTCAAAAGATGGAACGTGGGATATCCACAATCGCAATATCTGGGTAGTAGTCCTCTATGATGTACCAGTCACTGTGCCGTGCGGCCCGAGAGCTGAATCTTGTGAAGGGCAACCCCCTCCAAGCTTTGCTGTCGCCATAGACGCGGACACCGGCGAAGTCCTCAGCACCGAATTGCTCGGCAATGGACATCCCAGCGCCAGATGGACTCCGATAATCAGGAGGATGCAGGAGGCAAGAGCGGCCCCCACGCCGAGTCCATATGAGACAGGCATTATGCCAACCTTGCCTTGCACCACGTCTTCAGGTACCGCCGGGCATGGCCTGGTCAAGGAGGGCGGCCCCACCCCTACTCCTGTTCCTGCATGTCCTCCCTAAGAAGGATGGCCTGCTCTCGCCGACAGTGAGAGCAGGCCATCCTTGTCAGTCCCGGTGAGTTTTCACCTACACCGCGGCCAGCATGCGTTCCAGGGCTACCCTGGCGTGGCGCTTCGTCTCCTCGTCCACGGTGATCTGGTTCACCACCTCGCCTTGCAGCAGGTTGTCCAGCACCCAGGACAGGTAGGCCGGGTGGATGCGGTACATGGTGGAGCAGGGGCACACCACCGGGTCCAGGCAGAACACCAGCTTGTCCGGGTTCTCCTGGGCGATGCGGTTGACCAGGCTTATCTCGGTGCCCACGGCCCACTTGCTGCCCGGCGGCGACTCCTTGATGACCTTGACGATGTACTCGGTGGAGCCGTTGCAGTCCGCCGCCTGCACCACCTCCATGAAGCACTCGGGGTGCACCACGACCTTGATGTCCGGGTAGCGTTTGCGGGCCTCCTGTATCTGGGCCACGGTGAAGCGCGTATGCACCGAGCAGTGGCCCTGCCACAGGATGAGCCTGGCCCGCCGCAGCGCCTCCTCCGTATGGCCACCCAGGGGCTTGAAGGGATTCCAGACCAGCATCTCCTCCAGCTTGATGCCCAGCTTGAGGCCAGTGTTGCGGCCCAGGTGCTGGTCGGGCAGGAAGAAGATGCGTGGCCCGCGCTCCAGCGCCCACTTGAAGGTGGCCGGCGCGTTGGTGGAGGTACAAACGATGCCGTTGTTGCGGCCGCACAGCGCCTTGATGGCCGCCGTGGAGTTCATGTAGGTGATGGGTATGACCTCGCCCTCGCCCAGGACCTCCTGCAGGGTGTCCCAGCAGTCCAGGACGTCGTCAATGTAGGCCATGTCGGCCATGGAGCAGCCGGCGGTGAGGTTGGGCAGGACAACCTTCTGGTGAGGCTGGCACAGGATACAGGCCGTCTCGGCCATGAAGTGGACGCCGCAGAAGACGATGTACTCGGCCTCGCGCTGGGACGCGGCGAACTGGGACAGCTTGAAGGAGTCGCCCCGGTGGTCGGCGAACCTGATGATCTCGTTGCGCTGGTAGTGGTGGCCCAGGATGACCACGCGGGCGCCCAGGGCTTTCCGGGCCTCGGCGATGCGTGCCTCCAGCTCTTCAGGCTTGAGCTTGAGGTACGAGATGGGTAGCTTCTGCCACCGGACACCAGCCTTGAACTCTTCCTCCAGGGTCCTGGACTTGAGCTGCTCGTCCGTCTGGCAGAAAGCCGACTGCTCTATCTCGGTGATGGGTACGGTAGGTACCTTGAGCCTTGTCACCATGCGGCCAACTCCTCCTAACCCCGGCTCCCTACTTCACGCGAGTGCCCTGCAGAGACCAGGGGCCCGTCTTGTCTATTTTGACCTGCACGACCTCGCCCGTCAGGTCCTCATCGTCCTCGAAGAACACCAACTTGTCGTTCCTGTTGCGGCCCTGCCACCTGTCCTTCTTCTTGCCTTCTACCAGCACCTCCACTGTCTGCCCTTGCAGGCTGGCGTTGATTTCGGCGGCGATCTGCTCCTGTAGCTGCTCGATGGCCTCCAGGCGCGCCTTCTTCTCCTCCAGGGGCACATCGTCCGCCATCATGCGCGCCGCGATGGTGCCCTCGCGGGTGGAGTAGGCGGCCACATGCACCTTATCGAAGCGGATGTCCCGGATAAGCTGTAGCGTCTGCTCAAACTGCTCCCGGGTCTCCCCGCAGAAGCCGACGATGACATCAGTGCTCAGGGACACGCCGGGTACCCTGGCCCGTATTTTGTCTATCAACCGGCGATAATCGGCATTGGTGTAGCCCCTGCGCATGCGCTGCAGGACCTCGTCGTCCCCGGCCTGGAAGGGCAGGTTGACGTGCTCGCACACCTTGTCCAGGGACGCCACGGCGTCAATGATGTGGTCGCTCATGTCGTTGGGATGGGAGGTCAGGAAGCGGATGCGCTTCAGGCCCTCCACCTCGTTGACGGCGGCCAGCAAGTCGCCCAGGTCTGGCCTGCCCGGCAGGTCGTGGCCATAGGAGTCCACGTTCTGGCCCAGCAGGGTGACCTCCTTGACGCCCCGTTGCGCCAGCAACTCGGCCTCGCGCACTATATCTTCGATGGGCCGGCTGACCTCGCGCCCGCGCCGGTAAGGGATGATGCAGAAGGTGCAGAACTTGTCGCAGCCATGGATGATGGGAATGTAGGTGGCGACGGCCGGCCTGGCCATCAGCGACCCCACGCAGCCTTCCGGGTCAATGCCCAGGCGCTCGCCCAGCAGGTCAACCAGCGGCTGGTACTGCTGCGGGCGCATGAACACGTCTACAAAGGGGAAGCGCCGCTCCAGGGTGGTCGTTTTGGGACCTACCATGCATCCCATGAGGGCCACCACCTTCTCGGGATGGGCGCGCTTGATGGGCTTGACCAGGCCCAGCATCCCAACGACCTTGTCCTCGGCGCTCTGCCTGACGACGCAGCTATTGAGGACAATGACGTCGGCATCCTTGGGGGAGTCGGTGGGAAGCAGGCCCATCTGGCCCAAGGCGCTTTCCAGGCGCTCCGAGTCGGCCTTGTTCATCTGGCAGCCAATAGTCCAGATGTAGTAGCTATTCATGTGCTGGCCAGTTCTGCGAGGTTGTCACATATAAAAAGTGGCGGAGGGAATGGGATTCGAACCCATGAGGGGCATTTCTGCCCCCAACCGCTTAGCAGGCGGCCGCACTAGACCACTATGCGATCCCTCCGGCCTCGCTAGTAATATAGCAGAGATGCACTCACTCTGCAAGGAGCGAGTTTGTGATTTTCGGCACTATTCGCGGATTCAGCTAGGATTTCAACAAAATTTTCCGCTCTTACGACTTTTTCCGTACACATGCGTTTTTGGTGGAACACATTGGCAACGCTCTTGTAGAAAGTTTCACAAAGAAGCGTCAAATTTCGCGCCTCGCGCGGCCCGTTGCGTAATCGGCCTGTGGCGCGGACAGTCCCACGCCTGTCATGGAGACGCCCATGGCACCGGGCTTGGGGCACGGCAGCGACCACCGTCACCTTACCAGCGCCAGCACCACAGCCGCCGAGGCTGCCACAAGGGCGCCGCTTGAAAGCCAGAGCAGCACCGTAAGGCGCGCGCTTACCGAGCGGAGGCCCTGGGACAGCGCCTCTTCCTGCTGCGCCATCCGGGCGATAAGCTCGGCCTGTCTGGTCTGGCTGCCTTCCAGCGCCTCCAGCCGCGCTCTCAGGTCAGCGACGGCGCTGGCCAGGTCGGCCCCGGGCGCCGCCTCAGTCTGCCGGCGATGGCGCTTGCTCAGGCCCTCGTACAGCCGGCGCGCCGATTCCACTATGGTGGGCGCCGCCAGCAGGATGTCCTTCCACGGCACCGCGCCCAGGCCGGCCACATCCACCTTGCACCCTCCTCGGCTATTGCCTCGATGGGACGGCCTGCGCCGGCTCCCAGCCCTCCTCCTGGCTGCCCACCCAGACCTCGCCGCCCTCGAAGAACTCCTTCTTCCAGATGGGGACTATCTGCTTGATGCGGTCAACGCTGTAGGCACAGGCGGCGAAGGCCTCCTTCCGGTGGGGAGCGGCCACAGCCACCACCAGGCTTATCTCGCCGATCTCCAGGCGGCCCAGGCGGTGGGCTATAGCCACGTCCTCCACTTTCCAGCGCGCCCTGATCTCCTGGACTATCTCGGCCAGCTTGGCATCGGCCATGGGACGGTAGGCCTCGTACTCCAGGAACAGCACCTTGCGGTTGGCCGTCTGGTCGCGCGTGGTGCCCAGGAAAGTCACCACCGCGCCGTTGGAAGGCTTTCTTACCCTGGCGGTGATGGCCTCCGGGTCCAGGGGCTGGTAGGTAATCTCAATCATCTACGCCTCCGCTGACCGGTGGAATGAGCGCCACCTCGTCGCCATCGTGCAGGGTGTGGCCGTGGTCACAGTACTCCTGGTTGACGGCCACCACCAGCCGGGCCGGGTCCCGGATGAGCCTGGGGTAGCGCCGGACCATCTCCGAGGCCAGGTCTCCCACGCGAGCGCCCTCGGGCAGCTCCAGCGCTACCTCACCCTGCCCTACCCTCTCCCGGTAGGCGGCGAACAGCTTCACCTGGACTCTCAGGGCGCGGCCTCCTGTTGCGATGGCTTCACCGTCCATTATACCAGGCGGGCCTGCTATCGCCCCATGCAATAGGTGTCGCGCCTGGGATCGGCGCCGCCCTTGAGGACGCCCGATTCCTGGTCAACCACGATGGCGGCCAGCCCGCCCATGGCGCCCGTCCACTCGTTGACCACGCGCACGTCGTGGCCGCGCCTGGCCAGCTCCGCGACAGTGTCCTGGGGTATGCGTCCCTCCAGGTTCAGGCGGCCCGGCAGGTAGGTGTGGGGCCAGAAGGAGTTGGGGTAATTCCAGGGCACGAAGCGCGGCTCCTCGATGGCCTGCTGCGGTTCCATGCCAAACTCCACGATGTTGAGGAAGAGCTGAAGCATGGCCGGGCACTGAGCGTCGCCGCCCGGCGTGCCGAAGGGCATGAGCAGCCTGCCGTCCTTGAAGGCCATGGCCGGGTTGGGCGTCAGCCGGGGGCGTTTCCAGGGCTGCAGGCTGGAGGGGTGCTCGGGGTCCAGCCAGCTCTGGGTGCCTCGGTTGGAGATGAGGAGGCCCAGCCCGGGCACTATGGGGCTGCCAAACAGGCCATCGCTGGGCGTGGCCGAGAAGGCGTTGCCCCAGCGGTCCACCACGCAGGTGTAGCTGGTGTCCTGCTCCGAGCCGCCCGTCACAGGCGACGGCTGCCGCAGGCCGGCCCTCCGGCCTGGCCTGCCCTGGTAGGCCCAGGCGTCGCCGGGAGGCGGCATTTCGGGAAAAGCCTTGCCCATGTCTATGGCCTGGCGCCGCTCCCGGGCGTAGCCCTCAGATACCAGCCCCTCTATGGGCACGTCCACCAGGTCGGGGTCGCCGTAGTAGTGATGGCGGTCGGAGAAGGCCAGGTCCAGGGCCTGGGACACCAGGTGAATGTAGTCCGGGCTGTTGTGCCCCAGGGACTTGAGGTCGTCGCCCTCCAGCAGCTTCAGCGTCTCGGCTGTCACCGGCCCCTGGCACCACGGGCCGCAGGTGTACACGGTGTACTCGCGGTACTGGACGGCCACCGGCGGCTCCAGCTTCACCGAGAAGTCCTTCAGGTCCTGGAGCGTCAGCAGGCCGCCCTGCTGCTGGCTGAAGCGCGCCATCTCCTCGGCGATGTCGCCCTTGTAGAAGTAGTCCCGCGCCGCGCGGATGGCCGCCTCGCGCCCCTTGTGGGCGCTGGCCCGCTCCACCTCAATGAGGCGACGGAAGGTGTGGGCCAGGTCCTTCTGCACCAGGCGCTGGCCCGTCTTCGGCACCTGGCCGCCAGGCATGAAGATGTCCCTGGTGGACGGCCATGCGGCCAGGTTGCCCTCGCCCGTCTCCTCGGAGCGCCCCAGGGAGCGCTGGACGATGGGGGACAGCGGGAAGCCGTTCTCGGCCAACTCCAGTGCCGGCTGGACCACCTGCTGGAAGGTCATGGTGCCGTACTTCTCCAGGGCCGTCAGCCAGGCGTCCGGCGCAGCCGGCGTCACGCACCGCAGGATGCCCACTGGTATCTGGCCCCTGGCGTGCTGGCGAAAGTAGTCAATGGACGCCGCCCTGGGCCAGCGCCCCAGGCCGCTGATGGTGACCACCGAGCCAGAGGCCGCGTGGTAGACCATGATGGGCGCGACGCCGCCGAAGTTGGTGGCGTGAGGCAGCACCACGTTGATCACGATGCCCGACGCCACGCCAGCGTCAATGGCGTTGCCTCCCTCCTCCAGGATGCGGTAGCCCGCCGCCGCGGCCAGGTAATGGCCCGACGACACCATGTGCGTTGTGCCCATGATGGTAGGCCGGTAGCTGTCAATCCCTCGCGTCATAGCTGCCCTCCTCCTGCTGGTCCAGTCTCCCCCGTACCTGGTACACACAGCCGGGATCGAGCGGCGCGCGTGGCGCCGATGGCGGGCCGCTGGCGGTCATCCTCCCTGGCGCAGCGGTCAGTAGGCGTACTCGCCGCCGTTGACGTGCAGGGTCTGTCCAGTAATGTAGCCTGCCTCGTCGGAGGCCAGGAAGGCACAGGTGCGGGCGATCTCCTCTGGCAGGCCGAGCCGTTTCAAGGGAATCCCGTCCACTCGCTGGGGCGCGTGGGGACTCTGGGGGCCGGCGCGGGCAGTGTCTATGGCCCCAGGCACGATGTGGTTGACCAGGATGTTGTAGGGTGCAAGCTCCACGGCCAGCGCCCGCGTCAGGCCAATGGCGCCCATCTTGGAGGCGCAGACGTGCGCCCACTGGGCGCGTCCCTTGAAGGCGTTGAGGCCGGAGACGTTGATGATGCGCCCGCCGCCGCTGGCGATCATGCTGGGCACCACGGCTTTGCAGCAGTAGAAGGGACCGTCCAGGTTCACGGCCAGCACCTGCCGCCACTGGTCCACGGTAAGGCTGGTGAAGGGCGCGGCCTGGCGCAGGCCGGCGTTGTTCACCAGGATGTCAATGCGCCCGAACTCGGCCAGGGCCTGCTCCACCATGCGCTCCACCTGCTGCTGGTCGCCCACGTCGGCCAGGACGGCGATAGCCTTGACGCCCAGCTCCCTGGCCTCTCCGGCGACGGCCTCGGCCTCCTGCCGGTTGGCGCGGGCGTTGACTACCACGTTGGCCCCTCGGCGGGCGAACTCCAGCGCCGTCGCCCTGCCGATGTTCCGGCCCGAGCCTGTCACCAGCGCAACCTTTCCCTCGAGGACCACTGCTCTTCCTCCCCTGTGCTTCTTTCGACGGGCTACAGCAGCGTTTGCAGGGCTGGCGCTCCAGAGCGCTAGCTGTCCGCTGGCACCGGGGCCGACTCGGCGCAGTACACCACTCCCTCGGCCTGGAGGGACTGGACCTTCTCAGCGGGGTAGCCCAGGATGCCGTTGAGGACCTCATAGGTATGCTGGCCCACCACCGGCGCGGAGCCGACCACCATGGGCGTGCGGCTGAACTTGATCATCTTGCCCGTGACGTGGATCTTGCCCGCGATGGGGTCAGGCACCTCCATCATTATCTCACGCTCGTGCAGGTGCGGCTCCCTGGCCGCCTGCTCCACCGTGTTCACCGGCGCGCAGGGCACGCTGTACCTGGACAGGTAGTCCACAGCCTCTCTGGTAGTATGGGACCTGAACCAGCCCGCCAGCTCCTGCTCCAGCTCCTTTCCATACTTGCGACGGCCCGCCCGCGTGGCGAAGCGCTGGTCCTGCTTCCACTCGGGCTTGCTCAGGGCCTCGCAGACACGGTCCCACATGGCGTCGTTGGTGGCGGCGATGTACACCCAGCCGTCGGAGGTCTGGTAGGCGTTGTTCAGGCCAGCGCCATTGCCTTCCCGCTCCGTCACCACGCCAGCGCCCAGGTAGGCCGCGATGGGGATCTCGTTGGCCGTGAAGCCCGTATCTGCCAGACAGACATCTATGGCCTGGCCCTCGCCCGAAATCTCCCGCTCCCGCAGGGCCGCCAGGGCGCCTATGGTGGCATGCAGCGCCGTGATCCGGTCTATGAGTGGGAAGTAGGTCTTTATGGGCGGATCGTCAGGAAAGCCGGTAAGGGACATGAGGCCGCCCATGGCCTGGCCGATAGGGTCGAAGCCTACGCGGTCGCGGTACGGGCCGTACTGGCCGTAGGCCGACACGTTGACCATGATAATCCGGGGGTTAAGCTGCCTGAGGACGTCGTAGCCGAAGCCCATGGCCTCTATGGTGCCTGGCCGGAAGTTCTGCAGGAAGATGTCCGACACCTTCACCAGCTCCCGCAGCACCTCCTTGCCCTTCTCGGTGCGCAGGTTGATGGCCAGGCTCTTCTTGCCGCTGTTGTACTGGACCCAGTAGGCGCTCTGGCCGCGGACCATGGGGCCGTTCTGGCGGCTCTCGTCGCCGTCAATGGACTCCACCTTGATGACCTCGGCGCCCATGCGGGCGAACATGAGGGCGCAGCGCGGCCCGGCCTGGTAGCGCCCCAGGTCCAGCATCCTGATCCCTTCCAGCGGTGTGCTCAGAACATTCCTCATTGGCTTACCTCTCGCTCAGTCCCCAGTAGTCTGTCTGGCTATACCAACGGCGGGCGCGGCCTCCGCTACTCTTTACGCCCCTTCCGGTCCAGGAACTCCTTGAATCCCTCCAGCACCGGAGTTGGCTGGAGCTTGCCGGCCTGGGCGTCCTGCTCGTTCCTGTACATCTGGAGCCACTGGACGCCCACGTCCTGGATGAGTAGCTCCTTGATGCCCTGGACCATGCGCGGGTCGTTAGCGGCGATGAGCCTGGCCAGTTCCATGGCCTTGTCCATGAGCTGGGCCGATGGCACCAGGTGGTTCAGCAGGCCGATGCGGTAGGCCTCCTCGGCCTCCACCACGCGGGCGGTGAAGAGCAGCTCCTTGGCCATGGGCCAGCCTACCTGCATAGGCAGGCTCCAGGTGGAGTTGACGCGCCCGTAGGAGGCCGCCAGAAAGCGGAACCGCGTACGCTCGCAGCCGACGCGGATGTCGAAGCTGGAGGCCATGACAGCGCCGCCGCCGTAGGCCAGGCCGTTGATGGCGCCAATGGTGGGCTTCTTGCAGGTGGCGATGTGCCAGGGGTACCAGGGCCTCTTGGGGTCGGGCGGCGGAGGGTTGGGGTCCTTGGCCAGCTTCGCCATCTCGTGAATATCGGCGCCGGCCGAGAAGGCACGGTCGCCCTTGCCCGTGAAGATGATGGCCCTCACCGAGTCATCGGCCTCCAGCCCGGTCACGGCCTCGTCCAGCTCCCGGAAGAGCGCCCTGCTGAGAGCATTGAGCACATCAGGCCGGTTCAGGGTGACAACAGCCACACCTTCTTCCCGCTCCACGATGATAGTCTCGTAAGTCAAAGCTTAGCTCCTGGAGGGATGGATTGGCGTAATTATAGGTTTGGGCGTCGCTGAGGGTCAAGGAAGGGCCTTCGGGCGGGGTGCCACAGCCGCCGTCGTGGCTGCGGCGAAGGAGGACCAGGTGTGTTTGCCCTGGCAGGTCTGGCCAGGCTTTCAGCCAGCGAAGGCTGGCCTAGCGCTTCACCAGGCCCACGACGTACTCTTCGTGCATACGCCGTTCGATGGCCGAGCGGCCATTGCCCTGGGCGCTGGCCGGCATCATGCGCCTGTCGCGGTTGAGGTTGCGCCTTGCAGTGCCCACCACCTCGAAGCCCGCCTGTTCGCCGATGGCAGCCAGGTGCTGGTGAGTCGGTACGGCGATGCCGCGCACCGTGGAAGGCCCGATGACGATTGCCGCGGCCCGGCCGGAGCGAAGCACCCGGCACATCTCCCGGATAGCCAGGCCCATGTCCCGGAAGTAACGCTGGAGCACACGGCCCCTTTGCGGGTCCTTCTGGGCTACCAGTCCCACAGTTGCCGCGACGTCCGCTGGCGTTGGGGCACCCTCCGCGTCGGTCCACCTCTCGGCGCCTATGTACTGGCTGCGGTGCGTTGCAAGGGCCTTCGCAGGATAGCCCAGCCAGCACAGGGAGAACTTGTGCGCTCGCATGTAGTCCAGGGCGTTGGCATAGGGCGGCGATGTGACTATCAGGTCAATGGAGTCGTCTTCAAGGGGCAGCCACCGGCAATCTCCCATGAGCACTGTTGCCTCAACCCCTGGAGCAGACCTTCCGGACCCAACGGCGGCAATTGCCCTGCGCAGCGCCGCGCCGAACCGCTGCAGCGCACTGCCAGGTGTTTTGCCATCTACCCGATGCGGCCTGGAGTGGGCCAGGTCCAGGGCAGTCGAGACGCCCCCCGACTTGGTGACGATAATGGAGGAAAAGATGACCTCCAGCAGGGTCTTGAGCCGGGAGTCCTGCTCATTCCGGATGGCCTGGGCCAGCGCGGCCAGCTCACGCTGTGTCTGTGGCTGGAACCAGTAGTCAATAAACTGCAAGGTCCTGGCGTCAATTGAGCGTCTGAAAGTGGACAGAGCATCCTGCTGCGTCAAACGTTGGGCGGACTCGAGTACCCTGTACCCGGCGGTTTCGACCTGCGCCGGAGAGTACATGATGGTCTTTGCCAGGCAGAGGCGCACCGCCAGAGGGTCAATATCCACGCCGATGACGTTTCGCGCACTCAGTAGGCCCTCCACGAGGGTGACTCCCGATCCAGCCAGGGGGTCCAGCACGACATCTCCTGGCCGTGTCAGGCCATGAATGAAGTGGCGTGGCAGCGGAGGCGGGAACCTGGCGGCATAGGAGTGGAGAGCGTGCAACGGATGACTTCCACCATCTGTTCGGAAGTCCAGGTCGTCTTGAAGCAGGCTGCGAAGCTGGCCTCTAGTGTCTGTGATTTGCGTGCTATCCACTGCTGTGTTATCGCCCCGGACGCCAGGATGCACAGGGACGCGCCGGCTGCGCCATACGTCGGGATGCTGTCACAGACTATACATGGGCACCAGCGGAATGGCCAAGCGGGAAGAGGTGCCTGTGTGAGTCAATGGAGCCAAAGTCGCGCCTACCCATGCCCGGCATGCACCCGCATGGGCCGCCAGGAATGGCCCCCGAAGGATGCCTTAAAAAGCCCGTGAGAGGAAAATCCCTTCCCCCTCGACTCCGCTCGGGGCAAGCTCTGAGCGGAGCCGAAGGGATGGGGCTGAGACCTGCGCTCACAGCAAGGTCTTGTCAGGGACTCTTGGCCGCGAGCACCTGAGCGTGACCAGGGGCAAAACATACACCCGACTGGTAGTGGTAGCTTCAATTCAGAGCATGATTGTGTATAATAGTCGCACCGGGCAGATAGACGAAGGACCAGCCGGGGGGCAGCCTTGGAACTGAAGCAACTGCTGGATGATCCTGACAGCGCAGCCTTCTCCAGGACAAGGTTCCTTCGGTGCCTCGGCTACACCGACCAGGTGCGGGACTTCATTCACGAGCTTTACGTGAATGCCCTGGACTGCCGGCACAGGGGGGACTGGGAAGGGTTCAACGCTTTCCTGGAGCGCTGGGAGGACGTGGCGCTGGACCTTCACTATGCCACGATGGCAGCTCCCCGGCTGGGCGCTCCGCCCTGGGCCACGCCCAGCAAGCCGCTGAGCGCCTGCCAGGTGGCCGCCGTGACCACCGGAGGCGTGTTCCTCCAGGGACAGCCGGCCTTCAGGGAGAGGGGCGACGCCAGCTTCCGCCAGGTGCCCAGGGATGCGCTGAAGGCAAGCCTGCGCATCTGGCACCCCGAATACGACCACGGGCCAGCGCAGCAGGACATCAACTGCGTCCTGCCCCTGGACCGCCTCCAGGAGCTGGAAGCCCAGGGACTTATCGGGCGCACAGCCCAGGTCCACTATTCCTTCATGGGGCTGGTGTACTCGCCCACCGGACCGCTGGAGCAGAGCGCCGCCGAGGTCGCGGGGCGCATGCAGGAGGCCGGCACCGACCTGGCGCTTATCGTGGCGGTCTCGCCAGTCTGCAACCGGTCGGCGGCCCTGATTGCCAGGGCTATTGAGGGGCAGGGTATACCCACCGTGGCTGTCATGGGCTACAGGCGGCTGGCCTACTCCCTCAGGCCCCCTCGCGCGGTGTACGTGCGGTTCCCCTTCGGCGAACCACTTGGCGGGCCTGGCAATGCCGACCAGCAGAGGACTATCATTGAGGATGCCCTTTGCCTGGCATTTACGGCGGGGAGTCCGGGCACTGTGGTAGAGCTTCCCTATCGCTGGGGCCGGGAGGACTACGCGCGGCTCCGGCTGGAGCGCGGCGACATCCTGGCCGGCCTGGCTCCAGCACCCGCCGCGACAGCCACCGGGGTGCCCAGGGGGCATTGACCTTACCTCTACCCTGGCACTATTTTTGTTGGAAACTCGGGATGGAGGCGAACCATGACGACTACTTTCCCTGTCATCAGGAAGAGCCCAGACCAGCTCAAGGTCAAGCCAAACCTTGACTACGATAAGGCCCGGGCCAGCTTCCGCTGGGAGGACATCTACAAAGAGTTGGACTGGCTGCCGGCCGGCTACCTCAACCAGGCCCATGAGTGCATTGACCGCCACGCCAACGGCCGCCGGCGGGACAAGGTCGCGCTCATCTGGGAGGGCAAGAACGGCGAGCGCGAGACATACACCTTCGGCCAGCTCAAGACCCTCACCAACAAGTTCGCCAACGTCCTCAAGAGCCTGGGGGTACAGAAGGGCGACCGGGTGTTCATCTTCATGGACAGGGTCCCGGAGCTGTACATCGCCTTCTTTGGCATCCTCAAGGTGGGGGCCATCGTAGGCCCGCTGTTCTCCGCCTTCGGGCCAGACCCCGTGCGGGACAGGCTCAAGGACAGCGGCGCCAAGGTGCTCGTCACCCAGCCGGACCTGCGCCGCAGGATTTCGGGCATCATCCCCGAGCTATTTGACCTGCAGCACATCATCATCGTCAACAAGAACAACCGCGACCCCAACCCGGGCGAAGTGTCCGACCTGAGCTGGGAAGAGGAGATGTCCAGGGCCTCGCCCGACTTCGACACCGTCAGGACCAGCATGTACGACTACTCGGTCATGCACTACACGTCGGGCACGACGGGCAAGCCCAAGGGCGCGGTCCACCGCCACCTGGCCGTCGCGCAGCAGTACGCCACGGGCAAGTGGGTCCTGGACCTGCACGACGACGACGTTTACTGGTGTACCGCCGATCCGGGCTGGGTTACAGGCACGTCCTACGGCATGCTGGCGCCCTGGAGCAACGGCATAACCCAGCTTATCTACGAGGGCGGCTTCCGGCCCACCGCCTGGTACGAGATGCTCCAGAAGCACAAGGTGACCGTCTGGTACACGGCGCCCACGGCCATCCGCATGCTCATGAAGGCCGGCAAGGACCTGCCCAAGCGGTACAACTTCTCCAGCCTGCGCTACATGAACAGTGTGGGCGAGCCGCTGAACCCCGAGGCCGTGGTGTGGGGCGTGGAGGTCTTCGGCAAGCCCTTCCATGATAACTGGTGGCAGACGGAGACGGGCGCCATCCTTATCGCCAACTACCCGGGCATGGACGTGCGCCCCGGCTCCATGGGCCGGCCCATTCCGGGCATCCAGGCGGCCATCCTGGACGACGAATACAACGAGCTGCCGCCGGGCAGGGACGGCAACCTGGCCATCAGGCCGGGCTGGCCCTCCATGTTCCACACCTACTGGAACAACACAGAGATGTACAACTCCCGCTTCCGCAAGGGCTGGTACATCACCGGCGACCGGGCCAGGCGGGACGAGGACGGCTACTTCTGGTTCGTGGGCCGCGCCGACGACGTCATCAAGACCGCCGGCCACCTGGTGGGGCCTTTCGAGGTGGAGAGCGCCCTTATCGAGCACCCCGCCGTGGCCGAGGCTGGCGTCATCGGCAAGCCTGACCCGCTGGCCATGGAGATCGTCAAGGCCTTCGTGTCCCTCAAGGACGGCTACGAGCCTTCCGAGGAGCTCCGGCAGGACATCATGCGCTTCGCCCGCCAGAAGCTGGCCGCCGCCATTGCGCCGCGCGAGATCGAGTTCGTCAAGTCGCTGCCCAAGACCCGCAGCGGCAAAATCATGCGCCGTCTGCTCAAGGCCCGCGAGTTGGGCCTGCCCGAAGGCGACACCAGCACCCTGGAGGAGGACTAGAAAAGCCATGCCTGGGGCCGGGTCCGCCTTCTGGTGCCCCCGGCCCCAGGCATGGCCCCTGGTGGCGCGCCGCCCGTACCCTCACAGCAGCATAAGGAGGTCTGGCATGAAAGTAAGCTGGTTCCACCTGATGCCCTACCGCTTCCTGCCGCCCGACTTCGAGCAGAAGTACCGCAGCGTCTGGGTGGACGTGCCCAGCCACCTGTTCGACCCCGCGAAGGCGCACCAACTCTACAATGAGTACATGGACGAGCTGGAGTTCGCCGACGAGATGGGCTTTGATGGCGTGTGCGTCAACGAGCACCACAACAACGCCTACGGCATCATGCCCTCGCCCAACATCATCGCGGCCGGCCTGGCGCGGCGCACCTCCAGAGCAGCCCTGGTGGTGCTGGGCAACAGCCTGGCCCTGTACAACCCGCCCATCCGCGTGGCCGAGGAGTTCGCCATGCTGGACTGCATCAGCGGTGGCAGGCTGGTGGCGGGCTTCCCGGTGGGCACCTCCATGGACACCAACTTCGCCTACGGCCAGAACCCCGCCACGCTGCGTGAAAGGTACTACGAGGCCCACGACCTGGTTGTCAAGGCCTGGACCACGCCGGAGCCTTTCGCCTTCAACGGCAAGTACAACCAGGTGCGCTACGTCAACATCTGGCCCCGGCCCCTTCAGAAGCCCCATCCGCCCGTGTGGATCCCCGGCGGCGGCTCCGTGGAGACCTGGGAGTGGGTGAGCCGCCTGAACTACGTCTATTGCTACCTGAGCTATTCCGGCTACAAGCGTGGCACACTGGTGATGAACGGCTTCTGGGACGAGATGAAGCGCCTGGGCACCGATGATAACCCCTACCGCGCCGGCTTCCTGCAGCTTGTGGCGGTGTCCGAGACCGACCAGAAGGCCGAGGAGGAGTACGGCCCCCACGTGGAGTACTTCTACAAGAAGTGCCTGCACGTGTACGAGGGCTTTGCCGAAGCGCCAGGCTACCGGACCGTGCGCACCATCAGGAAGGGCGTGACGACGCAAGTAGGCGATGCCGCCCGGCGCGAGCGCAAGAACCTGACGTGGAAGGACTACGTGGACGGCGGCTACGTCATCGCCGGCAGCCCCAGGACCGTCGTTACGAACCTCAGGAAAGCCGTGGAGGGGCTGCGTGTCGGCCATCTCATGGTGCTGCTGCACATCGGCAGCATGCCCAAGGCCCTGACTATGAAGAACACCGAGCTATTCGCCAGGCACGTCCTGCCCCATGTCCAGGACATGTGGGGCGAGTACGAGGACCACTGGTGGCCCAGGCCGCTGGAGAACAGGGCGGTAGCCGGCGCCGCTGCCGCTGGCTAGCCAGTTTACGCGAGGTCCAGGGAAGCTATGGCAACAGCGCAGCTTGCACAGCTTGATGTGAAGGTGAGCGACATCACGGCCCATGTAGTCCGGGCAGGCTCAGGGTACCCGCTGGTTTACCTTCACGGGGCCTTCGCCTACCGTGGCTGGCACCCGTTCCTGGAGATGCTGGCGCGGCGCTTCACCGTGTACGCGCCGCTGCACCCTGGCTTCAGCGAGGACTCCTCCGACGCGCAGGTAGAGGACCTGGTGGACCTGGTGCTGTATTATTACGACCTGCTGGAGGCGCTGGGCCTGGAAAGGCCACATATGGTGGGCCACCACTTCGGAGCCATGATAGCGGCGGAGATGGCAGCCCTGTGCCCCCACCGTGTGGGCCGACTGGTGCTGGCCGCGCCCACCGGCCTGTGGCGCGACGACGCCCCTGGGGTGGACTACTTCGCCACGCCCATGTCGGAGCTACGCTCTGTCCTGTTCCTTGACCCCAGATCCGCCGTGGCCAAGGCCGCCATGCCCGACCCGGCCAGCGACGAGCAGCGCACCGAGCAGAACGTGGAGCGCGTGCGCTCCCTCAGCGCCGTCGCCAGGTTCCTCTGGCCCATCCCCGACAAGGGCCTCAAGAGGCGACTCCCCCGGATAAAGTCCCCTACCCTGGTGGTCGTGGCCTCTCATGACCGCATCGTGCCACCCGTCTACGGCGAGGAGGTAGCCAGGCGCGTCCCGCACTCCAGGGTCGAGGTCATCCAGGGCACCGGGCACCTTTTCATGCTGGAGAAGCCCGACCAGACGGCCTCGGTGGTGGCCCGCTTCCTGCAGGGCTAGGCCCATCGCAGCCTACCTGGGCACTATGGGCAGCGTCACGCAGGACGGGTACTCGGCGGAGTGGTGGATGGTCTGCAAGGCAGCGACGCACTTGCTTCCGCTGGCGATAGGCTCGCCGGTGTTCGTGTTGCGGTCGAAGCGCGGGAAGTTGCTGCTGGATATCTCCAGCCGGACTTGATGGCCCTGCTTGAACACGTTGCTGGTAGCCCACAGGTCTATGGTGTACTCATAGACCTCGCCGGGAGTGATGAGGCTGGCCGGCGACCGTGGCCTGCGGTAGCGAGCGCGGATGATGCCGTCCGTCAGATTGCGGGCGTAGCCGGATGGCTCCACGTCCAGCAGCTTGGCGGTGAAGTCGGTGTCCCGGGCTGAGCTTGAGGCGTACAGCGTCACAGTGACAGGCCCGGTCACCTCCATGTCCTGCTCCAGGGGTGGCGTGCTGTATACCAGCACATCGGGCCGCGCCTCCACGGGCCGGTGGTCGTAGGCGCCGGCCGCCATGAAGGCTGGGTCGCAGCACAGGCCGCCTCCTAGCGTGGGCGCCGGGTCCAGCGGGTTGTACACGTACACATCCGGCGCTTCGCTGCCGGGTGGCTCGGGGCTGAGCCAGCCATCGCCATTCAGGGTGTTGGCCTTTCCGTAGCTGTGGAGATAGAAACGCGTATTCTGCGCCCTCGCCAGCGGCCAGTCATCCTCAAGACGCCAGACGTTCTCGCCCATGACGAAGATGCGCACTGGCTTCTCGTCCGTCACGCCGTTGTCCTCGCCCTTGAGCCAGTGGTCGTAGAAGCGCAGGATGAGTCCCGGCAGGTCCAGCACCAGCGACGACGAGCGGGTGCCGAAGTTATACTCGCCCGACACGTTGATGGGCGAGCCGCCATGGACCCACGGCCCTATGATGAGCCTCTGCCCTTTCCTGGCGGCCTCGGTGGCGCCCATCTGGCGCATCCTCACGTAGTTGCGTATGGTGCCGCCCAGGAATATGTCGTACCAGCCGCCGAAGTTGAAGGCTGGCACGCTGATTTGCGAGTGGGACTCCTCGATGCAGATACGCTTCCAGTAGTCGTCATACTCGGGGTGCTCCAGCCAGTCGTAGTAGTAGGCGGCCAGACCCCGCAGGTGGGGCAGGTCGCGCATGGGCAGGTGCTCATAGCCGGAGCACAGGCTGTCCTTGGCGGCGATGAGCCGGTCTAGCTGATCAGGCGCCAGCTTCAGGCGGCGGGAGAGGTTGGCGAAGTTGGCCGTCACCAGGGGCCCCATGGCCCAGGACAGGTTGAAGCCAAGCTCGAAGGCGCCCCCCTGCCACGCCCACCCCTCGTGGTAGTCCGAGGCGGTGACGCCGGGAGCGATGCCCGCCAGGGAAGGCGGCCTGGACTTGGCCGCCAGCCACTGCGTCGCCCCGACATAGGAGACGCCATACATCCCCACCTTGCCGGTGCACCAGGGCTGGCTGGCCGCCCACTCCACGGAGTCGTAGCCGTCGTTGATCTCGTTGACGAAGGTGTAGAACTCGCCTTCCGACGTGTAGCGGCCACGCACGTCCTGTATGACGACGGCGTAGCCCGCCATCGCGGCCCGGATGGCATCCAGGGTGCCTGTCCTGCTGCCAGGGGCGCTCTTGTCGTAGGGCGTCCGCTGGAGGAGGGCTGGGAACTTGCCAGGCGCGTCGGGGCGAAAGACATCCACAAAAGTCCTGGTCCCGTCCCTCAGCACCACCGGAATGTTGGACTCGAACTTCACGGAATATGGCCCGGCCATTGCCTCACCTCCTGGCCTGCGTGGGCAGGCACTTTCCAGGGTCCAGCCCCAAAGCGGCAACACATCATGAGGCCGCGCCTCGGGCCGCCTCAGCGCCACTTGGGCGCTGATCGCGGCCAGGCACAGCCACGGGGACAGCCTCCGACAAGAGGCGGTGTCCGCTGGCAGCCGGACTACCTGGCCCTGGAGGCCGCCACGCGAATGGCCCGCTCCGCGTAGACCGTCGTCAGGTGGGCGCGGTACTCGGCGGAGGCGTGAACGTCGCTGTTGAACTCTATGCCTGAGCCTGCCTTCTGCGCCGCCGCGCGGATGGTGGCATCGTCCAGCCTCTTGCCCTTGAGGGCGGCCTCGGCTTCCGCCGCGCGCACCGCCTTTGGGCCAGCGCCAGTGATGGCTACCCGTGCCGACTGGCACGCCCCGTTGCTGTTCAGTGTTACCACCGCCGCCACGCCCACCACCGCAAAGTGCGACGCCTTGTTGGCGAACTTGGCATATGCGGTGCCAGTCCGCGCCGGCAGCGCGGGCACTTTAATCTCGCTCAGGATTTCCGTGGGCCTCAGCGCCGTGGTGAACACGTCCACGAAGAAGTCGTCGGCGTTGATGGTGCGGTGTTCCTGCGTGGAGCTGGTGACCAACTGTGCTCCCAGTGCCAGCACCACGGCCGGCAGGTCTCCGGCGGGGTCGGCATGGGAAAGGCTGCCGCCGATGGTGCCCATATTGCGCACCTGGACATCGGCCACAGCGCCCGCGGCCTCGGCCAGGACCGGCACTCGGCGCTTCACCAGGTCCGAGGTCTCCAGTTGATGGTAGGTGGTCATGGCGCCGATGGCGAGGCCACCGTCGGCCTCGCGGATATAGGAAAGGGAGGATATCTTGCCCAGGTATATCAACGCCTGTGGCCGGGCAAGGCGCAGCTTCATCAGGGGAAGCAGGCTATGCCCGCCGGCCAGTAGCTTGGCGTTCTCCCCGTACTGGGACAGCAGCCTGGCGGCTTCGGCGACGCTGGTGGGTGCGTGGTACTCGAAGGTTGCTGGAATCATCCTTACACTCTCCATTGAAAGCTTGGGGCCTGGCCCGGGAGGCTGTCCTGGACTCTGCGCCGGCCGGGCTGCCGAGCCAGTCGCCTCTACCGGCGCGCTCGCATCTTCTCGGCGGCGTACTGCACCGCTCGCACGATGTTGTGGTAGCCTGTGCAGCGGCAGAGATTGCCGGCCAGGGCATGACGGATTTCCTGCTCGCTAGGACTGGGGTTGCGCTGCAGCAGGTCATATGCGGACATTATCATGCCCGGGGTGCAGAAGCCGCACTGGAGGCCGTGCCGTTCCCAGAAGCCTTCCTGGATGGGGTGCAGTTGGCCATTGCTGGCTAGCCCCTCGACGGTGGTTATGGCAGCGCCATCCGCCTGCACCGCCAGCATGGTGCAGGACTTGACCGCCGCGCCATTGACTATGACTGTGCATGCGCCGCAGTTGCTGGTATCGCAGCCAACGTGGGTGCCCGTGAGGTTCAATACTTCCCGGATGTACTGCACCAGGAGGAGACGCGGCTCTACCTCATGGGTGTGCTGTACTCCATTTACTGTGACTGAAATCCGATAGCCCATGTGAGAAACCTCCGCAGAAGTGAGACGTAGCCCGATTCGCGGGGCCGGGCCGAACGCAAGTGGATTATAGCAGCAAAGTCCGCTTTCAGCTACAATCCCCCCGGGACGCGTGCGATGGCGCTGCCCTCGGCGCTGTGTTAGATTTAGGTACGATTATCTGGAAGGGAGCTTCAAGGTTGAAAGTAGAAGGCACCTACTCCTTCAACGCCCCGCGAGAGCGTGTCTGGGAGACCCTGCTGGACCCCGCCGTCCTCGCCCATTGCATCCCTGGCTGCGAGAGGTTCGAGCAGGTGGCCGATGACGTCTATGACGTGGTGCTCAGGATTGGCGTGGCTTCCATAACGGGGACGTACTCGGGCAAGGTCACCGTGCTGGACAAGGACTATCCCAACTCGTACAGGATGCTGGTGGAAGGCTCAGGTTCAGGCGGCACGGTCAGGGGCGAAGGACGCCTCACCCTGCAAGCGCGTAGCAGCGAGACCGACCTCACGGTAGAGGGCGAGGCCCAGGTCACCGGCGTCATAGCCAGGGTCGGCCAGCGCCTCATGGGCAGCGTGTCCAGGATGCTCATGAACCAGTTCTTTGGCTGCATCAAGGAGAAAATCGAGGCGGCCTGACAGCCCGGAGGACTACCATGGCCTACAGGTACATCGAAGCGCAGCAAGACAGAGGGGTACTGGTCATCACTCTTAACGACCCACCCACCCGCAACGCCATCGGCACTGAGATGGCCGGTGAACTGGGGCAGGAGCTGGACCGCTTGCAGGCCGTTCCGGACCTGCGGGCGCTGGTCATAACCGGCCGCGATCCTTCCTTCTGCTCCGGCGCCAACGTCAAGCGCATGGACCAGGACGTGCGCCAGAGGGACGAGGCCGGGCCGCTGGACCCGGCCCTCTCTCCGTGGGAGGTGCTGGAGCAGCGCTGGCGTGACATGAGCGCCAGGCCACAGGACGAAATCGAGGGCGTGCGCTTCGTGCCCCTGAGGCTCTACAACCTCCAGAAGCCGTCCATTGCAGCCGTCAATGGCTACGCCATGGGCCTGGGCATGGGCATAGCCCTCTCTTGCGACATCCGTATCGCCTCCGAGAACGCCCGCTTCTCCGAGGCCTTCGTCAGGAACGGCCTCATACCCGCCGACGGCTCCTGTTGGCAGTTGCCCAGGATGATCGGCCTGGGCAACACCCTTCTGCTCCAGTACACCGGCGACTTGCTTACCGCCGAGGAGGCGCTACGCCTGGGCATGGTCAACCGGGTCACAAAGCACGAGGAGCTTATGCCGGTGACCATGGAGCTGGCCGTCCGCCTGGCCCAGGGGGCTACCTATGCCATGGCCCTCATAAAGAGGCTTGTGCAGAGGTCCCTGGACACCAGCTTCGAGGAGAGCCTCAGGCTGGCCGGGCCAGCCCAGGACATCGCCCGCCAGACCGAGGACCACCGGGAGGGAGTCAGGGCTTTCGTGGAGAAGCGGAAGCCGGTGTTCAAGGGAAGGTAACAGAGGCCCCCTGCCGATGGCGCAGCCCTCAAGCAGGGACGGTCCTATTCCGGAGGACTCTCCAGGAACCAACGCACCGTCGTCTCAAAGGCACCAGGGGCCTCCAGGTGTACCCAGTGGCCGACGCCCTCCAGCTCGGCAAGGCGCACGCGGGGGATGGCCTCTTTCATCCTGACCGCCACCCCATGTGTCAGCACCTGGCTCTGGCGCCCACGCACGATGAGGACGGGGCACCGGAGCTTCGCCCACTCCTTCCAGAGGTCGGGGCATGCAGCCAGACTGAGTACCTGGGGGTCTCGTGTCAGCGCGCGTCTGCCACCTGGCAGGCCCCTGGTCAGGTGCACTGCCTGGTGCCGCAGCACCTCATCTTCGGCGTTGGGCTGCCAGCCCCGCAGCCACGCCATAGCCGCTTCCACCGAGTCCCACTCCTCCGGCGCGGCCGGCCGCTGCACGCTGGGTGTCTCAGGCCCCGCGTCCACTACCACCAGCGCCTTGATGCGCTCAGGATGGGCGCAGGCGTACACCACAGCGGTCAGGCCGCCCAGCCCATGCCCCACGAGCGTGACCTGCTCCAGCCTTGCCTGGTCCATCAGCGCCTGCACGTCGGAGGCGTAGCCCTGCAGGGTATAGCCTTCGCGAGAGGTCCAGGCGCTCTCGCCGTGGCCCCGGAGGTCCAGCGCCAGGACGTGGCCCTCCTGGCGCATGCTGGCCGCGAAGAAGTCCCAGTTCCTGGCACACTCGCCCAGGTCGTGCAGCAGCACCAGCGGCCCCTGACCAGGGGTGCCCCAGTCCAGGTAGTGGAGCCGGAGGCTGCCAGCGCGGATGGATTTGTGCTGTGGCGGAGGCAAGGCCATCATGGGACGTCTAGCGGGCCGCGCGCGCTGGCAGGTACTTCTTGGGGAACTTGGCGACCACAGAGTAGAGGATGTCCACCATGTTGGCCAGTCGCACCCGCGCCACCTGGGAGCAGAGCTGGTAGGCCATCAGCCGCTCGATGCCGTAGTCGGCCTCAAGCCAGGTGACCAGCTCATGGAAGGCGATGCGGGCCGCGTCTTCCATGGGTCTGGCGCTGCCCACGGTCATTATGAAGTCCTGTGACTCGATCCGGGGCGTGCCGATGGCGCGCCCCCTGATGACGTCCAGTGTCAGCGTGCCGCGCGTAGGCACTTCGGTGGCGACTCCGCAGACCTCCGCGTCGCCCTGGGCGGCGTGGCCGTCGCCGACGTAGAGCAGCGCCCCGTCCACGTTGACCGGCAGGTAGATGGTATTGCCCGGGCAGACATCGGCGGCATCCATGTTGCCGCCATGGAAGCCCGGCGACAGGGAAGAGATGGCCTCCACTTCGGGCGCGGTGCCGATAGTCCCATAGAAAGGCTCGCAGGGGATGGGCGGGACCGCCAGGTCACGGGAGAAGGTAATCTGGCCGTCGCGAATGGGGTGCAGCATCACGCGCGGCGGCAGGTCCGGGTTGAGGGTCCGCGTGAAAACGGTGCCGCACAGCCCGCCAAACCTGGGGATGATAGCGCTGACGCCATAGTCCCGCGTTATCTCAATGGAGCGGATGGACACGGCCAGAGTATCGCCCTTCCGCGCCCCTTCCACGTAGATGGGGCCGGTCAGGGGGTTCACGTATGGGAGCCTTACTATCCTGGTGATGTCAACTCCTGGCGAGTCCACCCTGTTCTCGAAGGCGTCCGCCGTCTCCACCACCACAGTCTCGCCAGGCTTCACTCTGGCGACAGGCTCTCGGTACGGGCCGATGACGTAAGACCACTCTCCAGGCCCGCCCGCTATGGTCTGCATGGCCACTGCCTCCCTGGCCCCGTCATAAGCCTGTCCATGCTAGCACCCGACAGGGGCCTTTTCAAGAGCGCCAGCCTGGCTGTCCCGCCGTCCTATTCTGCCTTTTGTACTACCCTTTTTAACTCTTTGCGGTGACGTAAGCTGCGAATCGCGCCGCTAAATTTAGGTCTATGTGTGGCACGTTACACTAACGATGACCGGTAGTCGGGAGAGAGCCATCCATGGAATCTGACAAGGCCACTGGACTGGCCTTCGTGTTGCCATGGCACCAGGCCCTTGCCCTGGCTGGACTGGTAGCTTTGCTGGCCCTGGTGTTCTGGCAGGCCATGAGCGTTGCCACAGCCGGGGGCACCGCACCTCCCCTGGATGATACATTTATCTACTTCCAGTACGCCAGGGCCATTGCCAGGGGAGAACCCTTCTCCTATACGCCTGGCGCACCGCTTACCATGGGCGCCACCAGCCTCCTCTATCCCTTCCTGCTGGCCCCCGCCTTTCTGCTGGGCCTGGACGACGCCGGCGCGCTGGTGTACGGCTACGCGCTGAACGCCGCCCTGCTGCTGGCCTCCGCTTTCGGAGTCTACTTCTTGGCGACCAGCCTTGTCGGTCGGAAGCTGGCGCTTGTAGCCGTACTCCTCACCCTTCTGTGCGGGCCTGTCCTGTGGGGCTTCTTCAGCATGATGGAGATCGGCCTCTTCTCCGCCGTGCTGCTGCTCACATGCTGCTTCCTGGTGGCTGAGGGGCGCTCCCCCGTTCCATGGAAGGCCCTGGCCGCAAGCTCGCTGCTGCCTTTTTGCAGGCCGGAAGGGGTGTTCATGGCAGTGCTGGTGGTGCTGCTGGTCGCGGCACGGCAGGCCCCGGCGGTCCTGCGGGAGGCCCGCTGGCTGTTGCACAGGCCATCCAGCCAGCGGGCGCTGGCAGTGGGCGGTGCCTCAGATGGCGAGCTGGCATGGCTGCGGCCAGCCAGCGTTGTAATGGTGCTGCTCCCTGTGCTGGCGTCGCTGGGCATGTTGCTCACCGTCAGGGCGACCACAGGCACCTTCCTCATGAACACCATTTTGAGCAAGAGCATCCAGTTTACACCCCAGGCCACATGGTTCGACAAGGCCGGCTGGGTCTTCCAGAACGCATCCAGGTTGCTCCAGGACCCCTTTGGGCTGCTGCCCACCTATGTGCCCATTGTGCTGCTACCTATCATCGGCCTGGGGCTGGCAGGGCTCATCAGCAGCGAGGTCAGGCAACGCACCCCTGGACTGGGAATGCTAGCGGCGGCCATGTTCGTCATCGCCGCCATGGCCGCGGGCCAGTCCACCAGCGCCCATGCCCATCACTACAGGTACATCATGGCTTTCTATCCTTTAGGCATGGTATTTGCCGTGCTGGGGATACGGGAGGTAGGACAACTGGGCGCCAGAAGCACAGGCCTGACGGCCGGCCTGGCGGCGCTGGTGCTGGTGCTCACGATGGTGAACCTGCCAAGGTGGGTGCAGATATACGCCGAGAACTCCAGCGACATCTATCACCAGCAGACCTTTGTCTCACGCTGGATCAACGAGAACATACCACCCGGCAGCATAGTAGCTTTGAACGATGCAGGCGCCATCGCATACTACGGCGGCCACCCTGTTTACGACCTGGTGGGACTGGTGACCAATGGCGCGTCCATTCCCTACCGCTACGGCACCGGCGCGGTCTTCGAGCGCATAATGCGCCTGCCTCCATCGCACCGGCCAGACTACTTTGCCATTTTCCCCAACTGGTTCGGGCTACCCTGGGGCGAGACCTTCAGGGAGATTTTCCGGATGCAACTGCGAAAGACCTCCATTACAGGGGGAGACACCATAGTTATCTACTATGTGGACTACACCGCCGCCGAGCGTAGCTCCAGGCCCAGTGGCGACCACACTGAAGGCGGGGAGTGGGCCCTGGTGGACACCCTGAACATTTCAGACCTGCAGGACGAGGCCAGCCATGACTACCGCCTCATAGACCTCGTGCCCAGAGGGCCGGGCGAGCTGACTGTCCTGCGTGAGTACAGGCCGGTGGGAGGCCCTGACGTTGCAATCCTGGACGGCGGCCGGACGGTGTTGGGGCTGGAGGAGTTCAGGGTCCGCACCGTGGGTGGCAAAGACCTCAAGCTGGTCATGCGCACCGACGCCTTCTTTGACACAAGCCTGAGAGTCTTCGCCAATAACCAGTTCGCTGGCACATGGGACTATGGTGTGCAGCGCGACGCGTGGGTCGAGCCCGTGTTCATCATCCCTGGCAGCCTGGTAAGCAACGGTTCCACCAGGATAAGGCTTGTGCTCGATAGCAAGACTGGGGAAGACTATGCACCCTTCCACTACTGGTTTTACCAGCCCCGATAAGCAGGCAACGGCGCGGGCCGTATTCGTCGTCTTGCGGCAACTCCGTGTAATACCAGGCCGTATGATAGTGCCATGAGTTCGTAGGGGCAGGCCCTGTGCATGCCCAAGTCCTGGGCAGGTACAGGGCCTGCCCCTACGAATTACGGCGTTGTCACACAGGAACGATACAAGGCATGGCAGATGAGACTACCAATGAAACTGGACAGACGCGCACGAGGGGATGAAGCGCCCACTCCAGCCCCGGCGTTCCCTTCGCCGCTACGCGCACGGGATGCTGCCCTTCGCATCAGGTCACTTTCTCCAGTGGCCTCTCGCTGGGCAGTCTTCGCGCCTCTGGGCATCGCGGTACTGCTGGCGGTCACATTCACTGTCAGCTACGTAGCCATAGCCATTGCTCGCATCGGTTATCCCTTCGAGCTCGAATGGATGGAAGGTGGCACCGTAGACCACGTCAGAAGAGTGCTGGAGGGAAAGCCCCTCTATACCGGGCCATCCCTGGAGTTTGTGCCCTATATTTATCAGCCTCTCTACTTCTATGTCTCCGCCCTGTTCTCCAGGGTGACAGGTGAGGGTTTTGCACCTCTGCGGCTGGTGTCGCTCCTGTCATCCCTGGGTTCCTTCACCTTGATTTATCTCTTCATCAACCGCGAGACGCGTAACCGTGTGGCGGCGTTGCTGGGCATGGGCCTCTTCGCAGCCACATTTGAGCTAGGAGGCGCATGGTTCGACCTGGCCCGGGTGGACTCCCTGTTCCTCTTCCTCCTGCTGGCAGGCGCATACCTGCTCCGCCACGGGGGCTCGCCCATCACCTGCGTCGCGGCAGGCCTGTTGCTGTCCCTCTCGTACTTCACGAAGCAGTCAGCGCTGCTTGTGGCCCTGCCTCTTGTGGCCTGGTCACTGGCATTCCAGGGGAAAAGGGGCGCACCGCTGGCGGCAACTGTGGCCGTCTTCGTTGGCGGCGGGACGGTGCTCCTGAACGCCATCCATGGTGGCTGGTACAACTACTACGTTTACGTGCTGCCCCAACAGCACGACATTGTCAAGGGACTGCTGTTGGGCTTCTGGGCCGATGACCTGCTGAGGCCCCTGCCCATTGCCATAGCCCTGGCCCTCTTCTACGTCGTAGCACAAGTGGCCTCACCCGATAGAAAGGGGCTGGCATTCTATGCCCTGCTGGCCGGTGGGCTGATTGGTGGCGCCTGGCTCTCCCGCCTGCACTCAGGTGGCTGGCTGAACGTTCTCGTACCAGCATACGCTGGCATTGCGTTGCTCTTCGGCCTGGGGACTGGCGCTTTCTGGCACCTGCTGAGGAGCAAAGCACCCTCGGTGGTCGGGCCTGGCCTGGCATTGATAGGCATTGCCGCGACAGTGCAGTTCGCCGGCCTGATATATGACCCTGCAAACTATGTGCCCAACGCAGCAGACAGAGAGGCTGGCCAGCAGCTCATGGCCTTAGTCGGGTCAGTTGATGGGGACGTCTTCATGCCGGACCACGGCTATCTTTCCAGCCGTGTGGGAAAGAAGACTTACGCACACAGCATGGCGATCAGCGACATACTGCGAGGCGATGACAGCGCTATAAAGTCCCGGCTGATAATGGAGATACGCCGGGCTATCCAGCAAAGGCAGTTCGGCGCCATCATCCTGGACGGCCCCTTGCAGGACTACTCCTACTTCGCTGGCGATATTGAACAGGGCTATCAGCTTCAGGGCCAGGTATTCCCTGACGACTCCGTATTCTGGCCTGTCACGGGGCTTCGGACCAGGCCCCAGCAGGTCTACACTCCCAGGCAGCCGTGACCCTGCTGCTTCCGCTGCCATTGCGGCGCCGGCGAGTGCTCGCCGTCCCGCCCCGCCGCGTGAGGCAGGCGTTCGTTCCGCGCGGCCGGGCGGCACAAACATGCCGAGGCGTCTGGGTGGAGCGAGCAGGCTATGCCTCACGGTGTCGCCCAGGCTTGCACCGTGCCACACAGGCTGGCGTCGGAGGAATGCATGCCCCGGTCAGCGCCAGGGGGCCACCCTCAGGCCAGGCCCAGGAGCGGCAACAGGCACCGCCAGAGACCAACGTTAATGGCTGCTGGCTACTGGCACGCCCTCCAGCATGCCCGCGGCGTGCATCGCCTCCCACTCGTCCATGAACGTCTTGTTCCAGGTGTTAGTGAGCGGATGGGATAGCATATCGCGGAATACGGGCCAGAAGATGACAATTTCATCGGCCCCGTCCCGTAGCGCCGCATAGGCAGTCTCCACCGACCGCACCAGCGCGGCCATGATGAGGGGCCGACGCTCCCAGCCACTGAACATCTGGACGCACTCGCGCACTAGCTTCGTGTAGTCGCCGCCCATCTCCTTGACTGGCTCGCAGAAGGGCAAGATATGGTGCGCTCCTGCCTCGGCCACAGCGGCGGCCTGTGCCAGAGAGAAGACAGTGGTGCAGAAGGTCTCCACGCCCTCCTCTGCCAGCGCCCTGAAGGCTCCCAGGGCATAGGTGGTGCAGGGAATCTTCAGCATGACGCGCTCGGACATGGCAGTGAAGTACCGCCCCACCTGCAGCAGCTCCTGGGTGGAGCGCCCGTCTATCTCGACCACTACCGGCTTGTCAGTGATGTCCAGGTAGCGCCGGACCACATGGGAGATGTGGCCGTACTTCTTGACCATCTGATTGAGCACCACTGTGTTGGTCACAATGCCGGCAACCCCGCAGTCCATCCACTCCTTCAGGTCGGCAGGGTCTCCGGCGAGCCATATGGCTGGCCCGCGTCCATGGCGCCGGGCCTGCACGGCCGGGCCGGCAGCGGGCTCATCTTCCTTCACCAGCAGCCGTGACTGGGACCGCTTATCTCGTTCCATTGCTTGCTCCCTCCAGCATGGACTAACCTGGTAGCCAGCGCATCCCGGCATTCGTTACCGTGTAGTCTAGGGTCAGGCCAGAGGCGTGTCAACGACTGAGGACTGTGTTGTAGAATAGGACTGAGGCCGCCGACGGTGGCCCCGGGATAGTGCAGTATGCCTGAAATGAAGCTGGAAACGACAGAGGACGTACTGAGGGAAGTCTCCGCCATCTTCGAGACCTCGGACGCCAGCCTGAGGGTGAGGCTCTACCGGGAACTCCTGTTCAACGCCCTCAAGTGCAAGCGGGACGAACTGGATACTCTGGACCTCAAGGTTATCAGCCGCGCTATGGCCGAATTCCGCCATGCGGCCCGCGTGTTCAAGCCCTTCCGGCACATCCGCAAGATTTCTATCTTCGGCTCGGCGCGGGTGCCGGAGAGTGACCCCTACTTTCAGATGGCCGTGGACTTCGCCAGGGGCATGGCCGCGGAAGGCTTCATGGTGATTACGGGCGCGGCCTCGGGCATTATGCGCGCCGGCAACCTGGGCGCCGGCGCCGACCGGAGCTTCGGCGTCAATATCCTCCTGCCCTTCGAGCAGGCGCCCAATGAGGTCATGCTGGACCACCCCAACCTGATCACCTTCAGGTACTTCTTCACCCGCAAGCTCTTCTTTGTCATGGAGGCCCATGCGGTGGCGCTGTTCCCCGGCGGCTTCGGGACACAGGACGAGGGCTTCGAGACCCTGACCCTGCTTCAGACCGGCAAGGCACCGCCCATGCCCCTGGTGCTCATGGAGCAGCCTGGCGACGACTATTGGGAGACCTGGAGCGGCTTCATCCAGCGCCAGATGCTGGCCCGGGGCTACGTCTCTCCCGAGGACCTGTCGCTGTACAGGGTAGTCCACTCCGTGCAGGAGGGCGTGGAGTGGACCAGGCGCTTCTACTCCACCTATCACTCGCTACGTCAGGTCAGGGACAGGCTGGTGCTGCGGCTGGAGCGGGAGCTGGATGACGACCAGGTGGAGGAGCTGAACTCCCTGTTCAGCGACCTGGTCAGCACGGGCCGTATCGAGAAGACGCCGGCCCTGCCGGCCGAGGCCGACGAGCCGGAGCTACTCTCCAAGCCCAGAATTGCCTTCGCTTACAACCATCGCAGTGCCAGCAGGCTTCACCAGATGGTCCACGCCATCAACGACATGGGTATGAAGCACGCCCGCGATGGCGCCACGCCCGGCCAGTAGCGCAACCCCTGCTTGCATATTTGCCACGGCTGGCGCAGAATTTGGGCTGGCCCAATTCTGGAACTGGCGAGGTTGTGCATTCATGAAGATCAAGGAGATCAAGGCTGCCGCCATCAAGCTGCCGGAGCCGCGCGCGCGGACGAAGCCACGCAGGCCGTCCTGGGCCGAAAACGCTGAGGTGGCAAACCCTGTTTCGCGCTATCCCAAGTACAAGCCCCTGCGTCGCCTGTGGCGTCCTCCCTGGCAGCAGGTGGCCTGCGTGGTGACCGCCGAGGATGGCACCTGGGGCCTTGGCATTACCAGCTATAGCTCTCCGGTGGCGGCCATCGTCAACGAGCACCTGGCCCCTCTACTGGTGGGCGAGGAGTGCCTGGCGACCGAAAAGCTCTGGGACATGATGTTCCGCATGACGTCGCCCTATAGCGCCTCCGGCCTGGCCAGCTACGCCATCAGCGCCGTGGACCTGGCCCTCTGGGACCTCAAAGGCAAGCTCCTCAACAAGCCGGTGTATGAGCTACTGGGCGGTCCGGCCCGCGACCGCATCTTCTGCTACGCCACGGGCAACGACACCGACTGGTATATGGAGTTGGGCTTCAAGGCCACCAAGCTGGCATGTCCCTACGGCCCGGCGGACGGCCTGGACGCCCTGGTCAAGAACGAGGAGCTGGTCGCCAGGACCCGCGAGCTTATCGGGCCAAACGTGGAGCTGATGCTGGACTGCTGGATGGCCTTCGACCTGGAGTTCGCCGTGCGCCTGGGCGAGCGGCTGCGCCCCTATAACCTGAAGTGGATGGAGGACTGCCTGATACCCGAGGACTTCCAGGGCTTCGTGGAGATGCGCAGGCGGCTGCCCTGGCAGACGCTGGCTACCGGCGAACACTGGTACACCATGCTGCCTTTCTTCTTCGCCGCCAGCCAGCACGTGGTCGACATACTGCAACCTGACATCCAGTGGGTCGGCGGGGTGACGGCCACCGTCAAGGTCTGCCATATCGCCGAGGCCGCCGGGATGTCCGTCATTCCCCATGGCGGCATGAACGACGCCTACGGCCAGCACGTGTGCTATGCCATGCCCAGCATCCCATGGGGCGAGTGCTTCGTGGGCACTCCACCAGGCGTCCCCCTGAGCGAAGGCGGACGCAGCACGCCAGGCATGGCGCTGCCGGAGAAAGGCTACCTTCGCCCCAGCGACGCGCCCGGCTTCGGCATCGAGCTTACTCGCGAGGCACTGGAGAAGGCAGCGGTGTAAGGACCTCTGGCCAGGGGAGCCACTGCGTCACCTTTGTGCCTGAGGAAGGCGGTTGTGTCCTTATCCCCCGGCGGGCTGACAGGCCTGGGTATTTGCTTGCTGCCAGCCTGTATGGCCTGGTGAAAGCCTGGGCTGGCACTGTGAGGCGGGCCTGTCGGCTCCACCCAGCAGGGAACAATCCCCCTGCTCCCCAGTGCCAGCACCAGGCTGCATGGCATGGGCGGTCTGCACACCCCTGGCGTGAAGCGCTCCAGAGGTGAACGCCTGCAAAGCGTTACACCAGGCCCTTGAGGTTGGAGAGCGACTGGGGCAACTGGCGGCCCTCGACCTGCTTGGTCAGCTTGACGACTGCCTCGTTGACCGGCGTGGGGATGCCTACGGCCCGGCCCTTCTCCACGACGTAGCCATTCAGGTAGTCCACCTCGGTCTTGCGGCCCTTCATCACATCCTGCGCCAGCGAGGGCCTGCCTGTGCCGATCTGCCGGCTGCCTTCCATCAGGCGGCTCTCGACCTCTTCCAGCGTCGAGCCATCCCTGGTGGCGTCCACGAACATCTGGGCCGGTATGCCGCTTATGGGTTCGATGCTGACGCCCAGCGCGGTGCCAACCTGCACCAGCTCGGCGGCGATGCGGATGGATACCCGGCGCGCGTCGGTGTTCTCGCGCAACTCCGCCGACTTCAGGCCAGTAATGCCGGCGATGGCGTTGGCCATGCTGTTGACGGCCAGCTTGGACCACCGCTCCCCCCACAGGTTTGCCGTGGTCTTGGTGGTGCCCACGGCTCCCAGGACCTCGGCCATCTCCTTCAGCCTCGGCGTGACCATGCCAGTAGGCTCGCCCAGGGTGAAGGCAGGCCGGCTGGCGGGACTGGTGCGCAGGGCATGGCCGGCCTCGTACATGCCAGCGCCCAGGGTTATCACGCAGCCCATTTCCCTGGTCCAGCCCACCACGGCGGCGATCCTGTCATCGTTGATGCTGTTCTGCGCCGAGACGATAAAGCCCGTGGGCGACAGGTATGGCTGGATGAACCTCACCATCCAGTCGGTGTCGTAGGACTTCACCGCCAGGATGACCGTGTCGAACTGGGGCTGGGCCGCCGAGACGTCACAGAGGTGCAGCGCCGGCGGCTGTACTGTGAACTCCTCCTCCATGGAGGTGACCGTCAGCCCCTTGCTGCGGATGGCCTCGACGTTCTCCGGCCACTGGTCTATCACCGTGATGTCATGGCCGGCCCGCGCCAGGTAGCCGCTGATGACTCCGCCAATAGCCCCCGCGCCCAGGACAGCTATCTTCCTGGCCATGGCTGAATACCTCCTGGTGCTGAATAGTAACAGCGAGTGTAGCAGGGAGGGGTCAGCCCATCAACTCCCCTCTTTTTGCTTCAGGGAGCGAAAGACCGAGTAGACTTCCTCACCGGTGGGCATGGTGGTGAGGGCGCCCCTGCCACGCACCTTGAGACCAGCGGCGATGCTGCCCAGCAGGGCTGCGTCCCTGTAGTCCATGCCGCTGAGCAGGCCATGGATAAAGCCGCCGCTGAAGGCATCTCCGGCTCCGGTGGTGTCCACGACCTGCACGCCTGTATAGGCCGGCACCTGAAAGACCTCGTCACCGGCGGCCACCAGCGCCCCGTCCCCACCGCACTTCACGGCTACCACGGGCACTCCCCTGGCACGTAGGGATTCGGCCACCAGGCGAGGCTCAGCCTTGTCGAATAGCGCCACACAGTCGGCGGGAGAGCTGGGCAGGAAGTAGGTGACGTGGGGCAGCACCTCCTCCAGGGCCTTGCGTGCCTCTATCTGCGTCCACAACTGGTGCCGAAAGTTGGGGTCATAGGACACGGCCACGCCATGCTCGGAGGCCAGCTTCACCGCCTGAAGGACTGTAGCCCTGGCGCTGGCCGAAATGGCCTGGGTGATCCCGGAGACGTGCAGCACACGGGCGGAGGCAATGTAAGCCGGGTCCAGGTCCTCGGGCGCCATGGTGCTGGGCGCGCTGCCCTTCCGGTAGTAGGTGAACTCTCTTTCTCCCCCGGGCAGCAGCGAAACAAAATGGACTGCATTGAAGCCCGGCACCAGCTTCGCGTGGCTCACGTCTATGCCTTCCTTGCGCCACGCGTTGAGCAGGTAGGTGGCGAAGGGGTCCCGTCCCACTCGCGTGATGTACCCGGTGGACGTGCCCAGGCGGCTGGCCGCCACCAGTATGTTGAGCGAGTCCCCGGCCAGGGACTTCCGGAAGGTCTCCGCTTCGCCCAGAGGCTTGTCGGAGAAAAGCTCCACCATGCACTCGCCGATGCTGACAAGGTCAGGCATATAGTCTCCTTTACCCTCCGCCCGGGACCTGTGGAGTGCCCCTGAGGAACACCCAGGGCGGCACGACGCCAGCGGTCTTCATCCTCAGGCTGTACACGGAGGTGCGGGCCGTGAAGAACATGGTACGGCTGTCCGGGCCGCCCCAGGCGCAGTTGGCCGGCACCTCCGGCAGCCGGATGGTCGCCAGGTGGTTGCCGAAGGGGTCGAACACCCAGCACCCACCTGGCCCGGTGCAGTACACCCGGCCCAGCAGGTCAACCTTCATCCCATCAGGTACCCCCTCGGCATCCCTGGCAGACATTTCCGCGAAGGTACGGCCATTGGTGAGCGAGCCATCGGGCCGCACGTCGTAGGCCTGAATGTACATGGCCTGGCGAGTATTGGCCACGTAGAGGACGTTCTCATCGGGAGAGAAAGCCAGTCCGTTGGGGTACTCCAGGTCCGTCGCCACGGGGCTGAGGCTACCGTCCAGGGCGATGCGAAAGACCCCGCTGAAGCCCAGCTCCCTTTCGGCCTCCGAAAGGCGGCCCGCCGGATCGGTGAAGTAAATGCTGCCGTCGGAGCGGCACACCACGTCGTTGGGCCTGTTCAGTCGCCGGCCCTCCCAGCGCTCCGCCAGGGCGACGATTCGGCCATCGGCCTCCATGCGCGTCACCCTGCGGTTGTCGCCTTCACACATCACCAGACGCCCACTAAGGTCGAAGGTGAGCCCGTTGGAGGCGCCGCTATCACGCCGCACCACCTCCACCTGGCCCTCGTGTCCAAGTCTCAGTATGAGCGACTGCCTTATGTCAACGAAGAGCAGATAGCCGTCCGGGTGCCAGAGGGGGCCTTCCGTGAACACAAAGCCGGACGCCCTGACCTGGACATCCCGCGATTCGACGATGTTGGACAGACTGCCTTCCACTATTGCCCTCCCCTGGAGCATCAACGCTGCCGCACGTACTTCACGATGCGCCTTCCCCTGCCGCCCTTGACGGGCTGGACAAAGTAGATGTCCCCGTGGGAGTCGCCTGCCACGCCATGGCACGACCGAAAGGCTTCCTCTCCCCACCGGGCCAGGAGCTGGCCGTCCAACGTCAGCACACTGAAATAGCCCCCGTTGTGCTCAGGCACATAGGCAACGCCCTCCGCGTCAACATAGAAGGCCGCCGGGCCAACAAGCCGAGTGGGCCAGATGGCAAGGAGTTGGCCTTCCTGGCTGAACACCTGGACACGGTCGTTCTCGCGGTCCGCCACCAGCACGCGGCCACTGCTGTCAACCCAGACGCCGTGGGGTAGCCGGAACTGGCCTGGCCCATCGCCCGGGTCGCCCCAGGAGAGCAGTAGCTTGCCATCGGGCGAGAACCTGTGGACGCGGCAGTTGGCGTAGCCGTCCGCTATGAAGATGTCGCCGGAGGGCGCGATGGCGATGCCCGCCGGCAGGTTGAAAGGCCCGCCGCCACGGGTCACGTTCCTGTAGGCCTGAGAGCTGAAGTCGGTAGGGTCCACCCCGGTGTCCGACCGGTAGCCCCTGGTCCCGATGGCCATGAGGGGCTTCCCTTCCCTGGTGAACTTGAGCACCTGGCAATTGTTGCGGTCAACCAGCCACACGTTGTCCTGCTGGTCAATAGTGATAGCGTGGGCGAAGGCGATGCCGCTGCCCCAGGAGCCAAGAAAGCGCCCCTCTCGGTCGAAGATGATTACAGCAGGGTCGCCACGGTGGAAGCCATACACGCGGTCCTGCGAGTCCACAGCCACCGCAGCCATGGCGGGCTGGAAGTCCGTGGGGTAACTTGCCCAGTTATCCCGCACTGAGTAGGTGTACTTGCCGGAGCCGACAGTAACCATGGGCAACCTCCGCGAAGCCCGCACAGGCATGAGTCCATTGTATTC
Organism: Dehalococcoidia bacterium; assembly: GCA_034433305.1. GTDB lineage: Bacteria > Chloroflexota > Dehalococcoidia > Lucifugimonadales > DAOUAM01 > DAOUAM01. The sequence continues at coordinate 77,339 of DAOUAM010000087.1, forward strand.
GCGGGACAGGCCATGTCAAGGACGCGGCAGCAACCCGCCGGAAACAGACCGTCCCCGCCATGGCGGAGCCGAAAATTTTCGCTAGCAGGGCCTTGACTCGCTGTCTACGTGGCGCTATTGTAATCGCTAAAGCCGACCCCGGTGAACCGCAAGGTATGCTACAGAGTCAAGTTTCCCCCGTTGTGCTTGTCGTAGAGGACGACGCGCCCCTGAGGAACCTCCTGTGCGACGCCTTGAGGACCGAAGGGTTCTCTATCTGCGTCGCCGCTAACGGCAGGGACGCGCTATCGCAGTTTTACCAGCGCCTGCCCGACCTGGTCCTGCTGGACCTCATAATGCCGGAGATGGACGGCTGGGAGACACTGGAGCGGCTGCGCATGGTGTCCAGTTGCCCTGTCATCATCGTGACAGGGCTGGGGACGCCTGAGGACATTATCCGGGGCTTCCTGGAAGGCGGCGCGGACGACTACCTGGTGAAGCCTTTCGGGATCCGTGAGCTTGTGGCGCGAGTACATGCGGTGCTGAGGCGGTCTGCCCAGGTCACCCAGTGGTGCTGAGGTTTCCGCCATGGCCCTGCCAGGTGCTTGATTCTTCTGCGCCCAGGCTTACCCCGCCGCTGGAAGCGAAGCCCACGAGTGGCTAGGTTGTCCCGGCGGCCACTTTCTCCAGCGCCGACTTGAGCTCGCTGGCGACGTGCTGGTACTCCGCCATCACCTTCTTGCTGGTCAGCACGGTCGGCTTGGAAGTGTCGCGGTAGTCGGAGCGCATCTCCAGCCTGCCCAGGAACCTCAGCCCCATCTCGCGCGCCAGTTCCTCGCCGGCGCCTGAGCCAAACATCGGCCCGGCGAAGTTCTCCACCACGCCCAGGACGTTCACGTGAAGCTTGCGGATCATGTTGATGGAGCGCTTGGCGTCAATGCGCGCCAGTTCCTGGGGAGTAGTCACCACTACGAAGCCGTCCAGCAGCAGCGTCTGCATGACTGTCAGAGGTGCGTCGGAGGTGCCAGGGGGCAGGTCAACTACCAGGTAGTCCAGGTCGCCCCAGTTGGTGCTCTGGAGTAGCTGGTTGATGGCATTGTGTACCATGGGGCCGCGCCAGATTATGGCCTCTTCCTCATTCTCCTGGAAGAAGCCCATGGACATGACCTTGACGCCGAAGCGCTCGGGCGGGAGCATGCGGCGGTCGTCCCCCATCACCGGCAGGTCGGATACCTTCATGGCCCTGACCACATTGGGACAGTCTATGTCCACATCCAGCAGCCCGACCCTGGCCTTCTCCTGGGCCAGAGTCACGGCCAGGTTGACGGCCACCGTTGTCTTGCCAACTCCACCCTTGCCGCTGTAAACGCCGACTTTGTACTTGACCCTGGAAAGCGACTCGGCGATGGCGCGCTTCTGCTCGAAGCTGCGCTTCATAGCCTCGATGCGTGCGCGTGCCTGGGCAGCCTGCTGCTCATTCATACTGGTGCTCCTTGGCCCTGGCGTCCGGAGTTGTCAGCGCCGGGGCATCTAGTCCAGGCCCAGCAGCTTCTTGCCTTCCTCAGAGATCATGTCGGGCGTCCAGGGCGGGTCAAAGACCAGTTCCACCTGCACGTCCTCGACACCCTCAAGCTCGGCGATGCGCCACTCGGCCTGCTGGGCAATGTAAGGCCCCATTCCGCAGCCGGGGAATGTCAGGGTCATCTTCACCGATACGTTGCCATCCTTGACATCCAGTCCATAGACCAGGCCCAGGTCCACCACGTTGACGGGAATCTCCGGGTCGTAAACGTCGCGCAGGGCCTCCAGCACCTGCTCACGTGTGACAGTCTGGCGCTGCACCATTTATACATGCCTCCTGGCTGGTCCCCTGCTGGGGACTGCTCTCAAGTTCCAGTCACCACGGCACACCCTTGCGCACATACTGCATTTTAGCACCTTTCCAGCCCAGCTACGACGGCTGGACCGCCGGACTGGCCCGCCCATTCCACAGGCCGGCGCGGGGCCGCCCTACTGGCCGATGGCGCTCAGGACCAGGCGTTCGGCGTATGCCCGGTCGCCCGAAAGCGCGGCGTACAGGAAGCTGCCCTTGTTCTTCAGCACCAGGTGCAGGTCCCCGATCATCCGGTAGCGGGCATTGGTGTTGCCGATCTTGATCGTCTCCATGCTCGTCCGCTCAGCAATGACGCTGAGCATGAAGGACACGATGGCCCCCGGGTAGCCTGAGTGGCTGACTATCAGCGCCCCTACCCCGGACTGCTCCAGGAAAGACTGGTCAATAGTTGCTGGCACCGCCACTGGCCTCTGGGCGTATATACCGAAGGCGACCATGTCCACCCTTACAAACCCGAAGGCTGAGTCCACCTCTCCCACGTCCATGTCTGCCTTGGCCGCCAGGGCCTGCAGTGTGCCAGGCTCCAGCTTCAGGAAGCCCACTCCCAGCGGCGGAGAAGGGGGAGTCGCCGGCAGGTTAGTGATAAGCTGGTACGCCAGAGGGTTGTGCTCGTTCAGGGGAAGCAGGTTGTCGGTGTCCAGCGTCTGCTTCAGCAACTCGGCCCATTCGCCCGCGCCGCTTGCCACCGAAAGCTGGTCTGCCGTGGCCTTGCTCCAGGTGGTGCCTGGCTGGGACATCATTCGCTCCTGCAGGAGCTGCTGTGCAAGCTGGGCCTCCGCCTCCGAAGCCAGCGTCAGCGTGCCTCCAAATGTCTGGATGGCTGGCCCCGCGACGATGGAGGCCTTGCTCATGGCAAGCTGCTGGGCAGGCTGGGGCGTCGCCAGTGCTCCGGGTTGGGACTGCTGGCCGAAGTAGGACGTGGGCAGTGGCAGCGGCGGATTGCTGCTGATGAACACGTAGCCGCTGGCGTCCACCGCCGGGACCCGGGCATCATCAATCCCTTCGGGCAGCAATGCGCCTCCCAGGTCAGCAGCGGACGAGCAGGCCATTCCGGTCAGCGCCAGAAAAACAAGAAACACGAAAAGAACTATTCTCTTCAATCCCTCCCTCCTCGCCGCTATCTGGCTGTCCTCGTCTGAAACTATGTGCCGTCTCAGCGCTATGCTCTCACCTCCTCCAGTCTGGTCTGGCCGGCCTGTCGCCTGTCCTGAGTCCCCGCCGAGGGAGGAAGAGGGCTACTCGGCCACAAGCTTGCGCAGGTCCACAATCTGGTCGCGGAGCAGGGCCGCCTTCTCGAACTCCAGGTTGCGTGCTGCCAGCTTCATCTGGGACTCCAGGTCCTTGATAAGCCGCACCAGGTCGTCCTTGGGCACCTGGCCCTGTGTAACGTAGGGAGCGCGGGTCTCGGCGATGGCCTTCACACGCTCGGTTATGTCATGCACAGTCTTGCGGATACCCTGGGGCGTGATGCCATGCTCGCTGTTGTAGGCCTGCTGGATGCTACGCCGCCGCTCGGTCTCCTCGATGGCGCGCCTCATGGAGTCTGTGACCGTATCGGCATACATGATGACGTGGCCGTCCACGTGGCGGGCCGCCCGGCCGATGGTCTGGACCAGGGATGTCCAAGACCTCAGGTAGCCCTCCTTATCGGCGTCCAGGATGGCCACGAGGCTGACCTCCGGCAGGTCCAGCCCCTCCCGCAGCAGGTTGATGCCTACTACGACATCATACACACCCAGCCGCAGGTCACGGAGTATCTCGCTGCGCTCCAGGGTATCTATCTCCGAGTGGAGGTAGTGGGTCTTGACACCCATTTCTCTGAGGTAGTCAGCAAGCTCCTCAGCCATGCGCTTGGTCAGCGTCGTCACCAGGCAGCGCTCACCCCGGTCCACCCGCAGCTTGATCTGGTGCAGCAGGTCGTCAATCTGGCCCGCCGTGGGCTTCACCTCAATGACAGGGTCCAGCAAGCCCGTGGGCCGGATGACCTGCTCCACTATCTGCTGGCTGTGCTCGTACTCATAAGGCCCTGGCGTGGCCGAGACGTAGATTACCTGGTTGACACGCTCCTCGAACTCGCCGAAGTTCAGGGGGCGGTTGTCCAGCGCCGAGGGCAGCCGGAAGCCGTACTCCACCAGCGTCTCCTTGCGGGACCTGTCGCCGTGGTACATGCCCCGTAGCTGGGGTATGGTCATGTGGGACTCGTCTATGAAAAGCAGGTAGTCCTCCGGGAAGTAGTCCAGGAGCGTGTAGGGCGTGCTGCCTGGGGCGCGACGGGCCAGGTGCCGCGAGTAGTTCTCGACGCCGGCGCAGTAGCCGGTCTCCCGCAGCATTTCCATGTCGTACCGGGTGCGCGACTCCAGCCGCTGGGCCTCCAGCAGCTTGCCCTGGGCCTTGAGCTCCGCCACCCGCTCCTCAAGCTCCTGCTCCACGTCGCGGATGGCCTCCAGCAACTTCTCCCTGGAGGTGACGAAGTGCTTGGCAGGGTAGATCTCGATATCCTGGCGGCGGGCGAAGACCTCTCCGGTCACGGGGTCAAGCTGGAGAATGCGCTCTACCTCGTCGCCCCAGAACTCTATCCTGACAGCCACCTCGTCATAGGCCGGCATGATTTCCAGAGTGTCGCCCCGGATGCGGAACTTGCCGCGCGTCAGTTCCACGTCGTTGCGCTCGTACTGCATGTCCACAAGCTGGCGCACCAGCCGGTTGCGGCTGCGGCGCTCCCCTTCGCGCACGTAGGCGACAAAGCTCTGGTACTCTTCCGGCGAACCCAGGCCGAAGATGCAGGACACCGAGGCCACAATAAGCACGTCCCGTCGGGTGAGGAGCGCCCGCGTCGCGGCGTGGCGCAGCTTGTCCAGCTCCTCGTTTATGTCCGCGTCCTTCTCGATGTAGGTATCGGTGTGCGGGACGTAGGCCTCAGGCTGGTAGTAGTCGTAGTAGCTCACGAAGAACTCGACGGCGTTTTCGGGGAAGAACTCCTTGAACTCCGTGGCAAGCTGCGCGGCCAGGGTCTTGTTATGGGCGATGACCAGGGTAGGCCGCTGCACCTGCTCTACGACACAGGCCATGGTAAAGGTCTTGCCACTGCCGGTAACACCCAGCAGGGCCTGGTGCTTCAGGCCACCGTTGATGCCCTCCACCAGCCTTGCTATGGCCTGTGGCTGGTCTCCTGTGGGTCTGAACTCAGAGACTATCCTGAACCCTGCCACTGTCCTCTACCTGTTTACTGTTGATTACTCCATTCTACATAAATTCACCGCAAGACGTCATGCAAGTTGCTGCGGATTTCCTGGCCATTGGGACTATCCCACTGTTACACCGTTTTGCTCGGTAGAGGCGCTTAGCTCCTCCCCCTCGATTGGCTGGCAGGGGTACGTATCTCCCTGACGCCAGCCTGCATAGCCATGGAAGCCTGTGCAGCCACTTTGAGGCATGGTCTGCCGGTCCCGGGGGTAGGAGAGAGGGGACTGTGGCAGCCCGCGAATGCAAGGAATGGGCGAGCTATGTCCTCTGGCCAGCCAGGGGAGAAGGGACTTTACCGCCAATGTCGGGCAGAGCCGGTGCCATGAATAGAATGGGCCCCTCCAGAGGCTGGAGGGGCCCGCTCCGGAAGGAGGAAGAGTGAATGTCAGACTCTGGACTGCGGGCGAGTGCCCAGGGTAACCGCCACCTGCGTCTGCTGGCCTCCGTCCCGCAGGACATTCAGGGTTACCTGGTCCCCGGGCCTGGTCTGCTCAATCAGGTAAGCTATAAGGTCATCCATGGTGCGTATAGCTGTCCCATTGATGGCGGTTATCACGTCGCCGCCGACCTCCCCTTCAATCCCATTGATGCGGGCTGTCCTGTCGCTGCCCCTGAGGTCAGCGGCGGCAGCCGGGCTGCCCTCGACCACTTCTATGACCAGTGCGCCGCGAGTATCCGTGGGCAGGCCCATGGCCTCGGCGATGTCCGGTGTCAGGGTAGTGCCCTGGATGCCCAGCCAGGCGTACTCGTAGCTGCCATCGGCTATCAGTTCGGGAATGACCTTTTTGGCCATGTTGATGGGCACCGCGAAGCCTATGCCCGCGCTGGCGCCAGACCTGCTAACAATCTGTGTGTTTATGCCAATGACGCGGCCCTGCCTGTCCAGCAACGGGCCGCCACTGTTGCCAGGGTTGATGGCCGCGTCGGTCTGGATGACCAGCGGTATGGAGAACTGGCTGGCGCCGCTGGAGATGGTGCGCCCCACGGCACTCACTATGCCGCTGGTCATGGTGAACTCCTGGCCAAAGGGATTACCAATGGCAGCTACCATCTGGCCCACCTTCACCTGGGCGCTGTCGCCCAGCGCGGCGGGGCGCATCCTGTCCGGCTCCAGGTCGGCCTCCAGCACCGCCAGGTCGGAGTCGGGGTCGCTTCCCACTACCCTGGCCTCGGACATCGTCCCGTCGGCGAATATCAGCGTGACGCGGTCGGCGCCGGCGACGACATGGTGGTTGGTGACCACATGTCCCTGGTCGTCCCAGACGAAGCCTGAGCCTTCACCCTCCTGGAAGAACTGGCGTGGCAGGCCAAACTCGAAGGGTAAGTCGAAACCACGTCCCGAAGTGTCGCTCTGGACTTGCTGCGTAACTCGAATGTGGACCACAGAGGGCAGGGCCTGCTCGTGAATGCGGCTGAGGACCTGCTCCTGCGCCGCCACGATGTCATCCGGGCCCAGGGGCTGGGCCACCTGCCCTGGCGCGCTTCCAGCCTGAGAGGCTGGCTGCTCCTGCAGCGCCGGCTGTGCCCCGTCCCGCTCCACTGCCCTGACTATCCCGCCGCAGGCGACCAGCGCCAGGGCTGTCACTGATAGGGCCGCCGCTACTAGCCATGAAACCTTCTTGCCGACTGCATATCGTCCTATCATAAGCTGACTCCAGGCTGCATTCTAAAGTCTGCTGGTCTCACCTACTAGAACGAAGCTGGCCGCCGGCAGGGTAGTGGCAAAAGCAGGAGAGATTTCATTCACCGGCCAGGTCGAGGACAGGCCACAGGACCACGCGTGCAGGGCTTGACGGGCTATTCGGCCTGCCTGTTCACAGAGGCACGCTGGAAGAAGGCAGAGCTGACCAGCTTGAGGGCGGTGACAGCGTCCTGGGCAATGTAGCGCTTCCAGAGCCTGCCCGGCTTCTGCTTGAGCCGGTATAGCCACTCCAGCCCGCCACGCTGCATCCAGGTTGGAGCACGCTTGAGGTTCCCGGCAAGCACGTCCAGTACGCCTCCCACACCGATGCATACGGGCACCCGGGCCTCTTGCTGGTGGAGGTATATCCACATTTCCTGCTTGGGGCAGCCCAGCGCGACGAAGAGGATGTCTGGCTGGCAGGCGTGAATGGCGTCCAGAGCGCCGCGCTCGTCCGCGGTAGTAAGGCCACGCCCGTCGTGCCCGAACCTGCCGTGGTAGCTTCCGGCGATACGCAGCCCAGGGAAGCTGGCCACAAGTCGCCCGCTGGCCGCCTGCACCACCTCCTGGGAGCCGCCCAGGAAGAACAGCGAGTAGCCCCTGGAAGCGGCGGTGGCGGCACAGTGGTGGAGCAGGTCGTGTCCGGTGATGCGCTCTGGCAGCGGCGCCTGGCCAAGCCTGGACAGCCACAGCAGCGGCATGCCATCGGGGACTGCCAGGCCGGCGGTGTTGACTACCCGGGCGAAACCGGGCTCTCTGGCCGCGATGCTCAGGAACTGGAGGTTAACGGTGACCACATGCAGGGGCGTCCTGTCCTCCACAGCGCTGGTGATCTGCTGCATCGCCTCTGCCAGTCCCACCCTGTCCAGGTAAAGCTCACCTATGCGCACGCGCTGGCGTGCCCTGATGACCCGACTTCGGCTGACCACCACCGCCCTTCCCCTTTCCCTCTTCCAGGGCCTGCAGGCCCCTGGAGGCAATACATAGGTCGCGCCCCGCACTACGCTGTGCAGGGGTACTACCTTGCCCCCAGGGTAGGTGGACGCGTGGCACGGCACCATGCCCAGAACGGCGATAGCCCTGGCACTCCAATGGACTAGCAGGGTATGCGCCATGAGGCCACACAGTGACAGCGGGAGTCCACAGAGGCGGTGCCTGCGCCGCAGCTCATGAAGCAGCCATGGGCGCTGGCAGCGGGCTGGGTCGGGACTTGCTGGAAGGCCTGAGGGTGAGCTAATTGGCCGGGGGCCGCGAAGCGCCCGAGAATTGCTAGCGCCGGGGCGCTACGACCCAGACCATCTCGGTGCTGGTCTCGTCGAAGGGTGACCTGTCGAAGTCGCCGTACAGGTCCAGGACATCGTAGCCACAGAGTCTCAGAAGGTGGTGCATCTCCCAGCGATGGGCATAGCGCAACTGGAAGTCCCGGTACACACGCCGGATGAGCACGCCTTCCCTGTCCACTTCGTCGGCTATGATGCGGGCGCTGATGATCTGGTTGAAGTTGTCGTAGCTGCTCTGGTGCCACAGCACGAACCGCCGACCGCTCTCCGGGTCAGCCACGTCCCGCAAGTGGTAGGCGGTGTCCCCTTCCTGTACCAGCATGTTCAGGTCAGGCACGAAGATGTTGAAAACAAGCTTGCCGCCGGGTGCCAGGTGCCGCTTGATGTTTAGCAGCGCCCTGGCCTGGTCCTCGACGGTGAGTAGGGACAGGAAGCCACGAAAGGGAATGATGGCCAGCTTGAACCTCTGGTCCAGGGTGAAGTCGCGCATGTCTCCCTGTACCAGGGTCAGCGTGCCATGGGACTCCTCCAGGGCCAGCAGCTTGCTCAGTGCCACGTCCAGCATGGCGGGCGAAAAGTCCAGGCCCACGATGTCCACCCCGGCCTGGGCTATGGGGATGGACACCCGGCCAGTGCCACACCCAAGCTCAAGGACAGGCCCGCCAGAGCGCACCGCCTCCTGGACGTAGAAGGGTATATCGTCGCGGACGTAGGAGTAAATGGCGTCGTACAGCCCGGCCCACTGGTCATAGCTGGAGGACATGGCAGTGCTAGCGCCCTCCTATGTGCTGGAGGGCCAGCCTGACTTTCTCTTCCAGGGTCATAGGCGCTGCGGCGGGCAGGTTTGACACTGCCTCCCGCGCCTCGGACAGCGTGTACCCCAGGGCAGTCAGGGCCTCTATGACCTCGCCCTGGCCTGCGACGGCCGGCTCCACAGTCCAGTCCTTGCCCAGCTTGCCCTTAAGCTCCAGGATGATGCGGCTGGCCGTCTTCTTGCCCACTCCTGGTATGCCCTTGAAGGCATCGGCATCCTCAGAGGCCACGGCGGAGGCCAGCTCGTCTGGAGTCAGCGCCGAGAGCACGCTGAGCGCCAGCTTCGGGCCAATGCCGTTCACCCCAAGCAGGGCCTCGAAGGCCTGCCGCGCCTCCTCGGTGAGGAAGCCATAAAGCGCCAGGCTGTCCTCCCGCACCTGAAGTGACGTGAACAGCCTGACCTGGTCGCCCAGGCCACCCAGGCGCTCCACCTCAGAGGGCGGCACGTTCACCCGAACGGTGACGCCGCCCAGGGCAATTTCTGCCCAGGCCGGCCCGACCTTCTCCAGGCTGCCTCTGACGGATGTAATCATGTCGGCCCTGGTGGCTACTCCTCCATGTCGAGCTGCTGTACCCGGCTGGCGTTGACGTGGCAAATAGCCACCGCCAGCGCGTCCGCCGCGTCGTCCGGCTGGGGCAATTCAGGCAGGCCCAGGAGCAGCCTGACCATCTCCTGGACCTGGGACTTGGCGCTGCCGCCGAAGTCCGTCACGGCCTTTTTTATCTCAGGGGGTGAGTAAGTGGAGACAGGCAGGCCAAAGTGGGCCGCGGCCAGCATGGCGACCGCCTGCGCCTGCCCCACGGCCATGGCGGAGCGGACGTTCCGCGCCACGAATGGCTCCTCGATGGCGACCTCATCGGGCGACCACGTCTCGATGGTTTTGATTATGCCCTGGTAAAGCTCGTAGAGCCGTTGGGACGGCAAAGACCTGCGGCCACAGGTGAGGACATCGTAGTGCACGGCGTCGAGCTTGCCTTCCTGGGCGTCCACAATGCCCACGCCCATCCGCAAGGTGCCGGGATCAACTCCCAGAATGCGCACTCGGCCACCTCTGGACGTGGTGCTGACTGAAGCTGGAGCCTACCCCGGAGGCTGCTACTGCGACTCGCCCCGGTACTGGTGCACTACCTCGTCGGGGAAGTCGGCGTTGAAGTACACCTTCTGGATGTCGTCCAGTTCCTCCAGCCTGTCCAGCAGGCGCAGAGTCTGGAGGGCCGACTTCTCGTCCAGCAGCACAGTGGTCTTGGGCACCAGGGAAATTTCGGCGGTGCGGATGCTGGCGTTGTGCTCCGCCAGGGCCTTTCGGACCTGCTCCAGCTTGTCCGGCGCCACGTACACCTCCAGGACCGAGTCAGAGGCGTCGAAGTCGTCGGCACCGGCGTCAATGGCCAGCAGCGCCAGCTCATCCCGCCTGTCCTGGTCCGCCTCGACGATGATCATTCCTCGCTGCTCGAACTGCCAGGCTACCGCACCGACTTCGGCCAGGCTGCCGCCAGACTTGGCGAAGGTAGAGCGTACCTCGGAGGCCGTGCGGTTACGGTTATCGGTGAGGGCCTGGAGAATAATGGCCGCGCCACCGGGCCCGTAGCCCTCGTACCTTACCTCCTCCAGGCGGTCCTGCTCGGACAGCGCGCCCGTGGCCTTCTTGATGGCACGCTCGATGTTGTCCATGGGCAGGTTGTTGTCCTTGGCCCTCTGGATGGCCATGCGCAGGCGGAAGTTGGTCTCCGGGTTACCGCCTCCCTGGCGGGCAGCAACTATTATCTCTCGAGTGAGCTTGGTGAAAAGCTGGCCCCGCCTGGCATCGGTAGCAGCTTTGGCGTGCTTTATGGTTGCCCACTTGGAATGACCCGACATGGCAAGGACTCCTGAAACTGCGGTGACAGTTCCATAGCCAATTCTAACATGCGCTTCCAGAATGGTCAAAATGGCGCATATCCGCACCCGAAGGCCATGACGGCGACGATACGGTCCCCATGACTCGGGCCGGGATGCGCTGAAATCCGCGTCAGACTTCCTCCGGCAGGCGCACCACCATGCGCTTCTCCTGTGGCCTTACCTCGACGACCACGTCCTGGAGAGCGGGGACCAGCACCTCTCGGCCCTCCGGACCACGCACCACGTACACGTCATTGCCCGGCGTGCTGAAGATTTCCTTGATTTCGCCCAGGTACTCTCCCTGGTCCGTCCAGACCGCCATGTCCAGCAACTGGAAGTGATAGTAAGTCCCCTCGGGCAGAGGCATGACGCTGGCCCTGGGCACGGTAAGCTCCTTGCCGCGCAGGCGCTGGGCGGTGGTCCGGTCTCCGACGGCGTCCAGCTTAACCACAAGCCGGCCTCTCAGGGCACGTGAGCGTTCCACGCGCACAGGTAGCCCTTCAAGGTAAACAACACTCCCTGGGGAGAAACGCTGGGGAAGAGACGTGAGGACTTCTACCAGTAGTTCGCCTCTGACGCCCCACGGGGCTGAGATACGCCCTACAATGACGTGTCCCTCAGCATCCGTGGGCTCTTCTCGTTTCACTGTGAGGCTGCGTTTATTGTGGCATTTAGCAAGAGGCCCCTGGTTCTCAGGGGCCTCTTGCTACCTTGAGCTAAACTATCTCTAAGACAGCTTTGGTCCCTTGCTTTACCGCGGCAACCCGCAGCAGCACCCTGATGGACTGGGCGACTCGGCCCTGCCTCCCGATGATCTTGCCTTTGTCGTCCGGGGCGACCTCCAGTCTCAGAATAATTCGCCCGTCTCCGTCCTCCTGGGTGACCTTGACTTCGTCGGGATGGGAGGCGATCGACTTCGCGATGTACTCGACTAGTTCTTTCATGTCTCCTTGACTCTTTCTAGAGTACCGGTTTTCTTGAACATGCGCTCGACCGCCTCGGAGGGTTGGGCTCCTTGGCGAAGCCATTTCAGCGCTTTTTCCTCGTCGACGACTATCGTCGGCGGGTCCGTCCGAGGGTTGTAATGGCCGACCTGGTCCACAAAGGCCCCATCCCGTGCCGCCCTGGAGTCAGCCACCACTATTCGGTACGAGGGTTGCTTCTTGGCCCCCACTCGCATAAGCCGTATTCTCAGCATCTGGAAACACCGCTTTCATAGGGAAATTATGGGAACGCTAGGCAAAATTCTAGCTTGCCATCTTGTTCCTTGTCAACGATACTGAGAACTTGTAAGATTTCAAAGTCCCGTCCACAGGTGTGCCCGGGACACGTATACAAGCTGTATCGAGGCACCGACCGGCGGGAGTGGCCGGCCTTTCATGCCCTCTCCTTCGGCAGACCCTGACGCTCCACCTCTCCAGCACGCTGACGGGGGCGAGGTCGCCCCTGATCAGGGTAATGCCAGGTCTCCAGGGGTACCTGCCCCGTGGCTACTCCAACGAGAGTAAACGTTGGTGGCCCCCCATTTGTTACAGGCCCGGCCGGCCCATGCCTTAAGTGATGCCCTGTGCCGCGCCGAGATGGCCCGCATATCTATGGAACTGGAGAAAGCTGTGTTATAATTTCACATATCGTACTAGCGTTCTATTACGTTTGGGTGCGAGGCTATGTCACGCACCCTCACCAAAACCAGTACAGAGGTTACCTTGCGATGAGAGTCGTGTTTCTGCAAGATGTGCCAGGAGTAGCCCACGGCGGGGACGTCAGGACGGTCAAGGACGGCTTCGCCCGCAACTACCTGATACCCCGGTCGCTGGCCGTGCCGGCGACCCAAGACGCCCTCAGGCGAGTCGACCGCCTGAAGAAGCAGGCTGAGGAGGACCGTATCAAGGTCATACAGGACATGCGGACGCTGGCGGAACTGCTGAACAGCGCCCAGGTCAACATAGAGATGCGGGCTGGCACCAACGGCAGGCTGTATGGCTCGGTTACCAATGCCATCGTCGCCGAGAAGCTGTCGGAGATGACGGGCCGGGAGATTGACCGCCGTGTAGTGGCCATGGCCGAGCCTTTCCGCCAGGTCGGCCTGTACGAGGTGGATGTGCACCTGCACCCTGAGGTGGACGCCCGCGTGAAGGTGCTGGTGTACCCGTCAGGCACCGACCCCAATGCCGTCCTGGCCCAGGGCGAGGGCCAGCCCGCCGAGGCGACAGCCCCCCAGCCTGAGCCGACAGCCCAGGATACTGCTGAGGCCGCAGCGCCCGCCGAAGCCAGCGTAGAAGACGAGACCGAAGAAGGCAAAGCCTAGGACATCTTTGTACCATGTACGCAGAGCGCCTGCCGCCCCATGACATTGACGCCGAGGAAGCAGTCATTGGCTCCATCCTTATAGATGGGGAAGCCATCACCAGGGTGACCTCATTCCTGAAGCCGTCGGACTTCTACGGAGAAAAGAACCGCTGGTGCTACGAGGCGTGCCTGGCGCTCTTCGAGAGGGGCGAGGCCATCAACCAGGTGACCGTGGCCCACGAGCTGTCGCTGCGCGACCGGCTGCAGGAGCTTGGCGGCGCGTCCTTCCTGAGCCACCTGGTGGCCAAAGTCCCGACCTCCGTCCACGCGGAGTACTATGCCCGCATCGTCCAGCGGACTTCCACCATGCGGCAGCTTATCCGCGCCGCCAGTGACATAGCGGCCATTGGCTATCAGGGCGCCGCCGATACCGACACGGCCCTCAGGGCCGCCGAGGAAATCCTCTTTGGCATCAGGTCGGGCCGGCTCTCCCGCGACTTCGTTCACATCAGGGAAATCCTGGACACCTACATGGAGGAGAGCGCGGCCATCCACTCCGCCGCCGAGCGTAACCTGGCGCCGGTGCCTACTGGCTTCACGGATATGGACAAGCTGCTGGGCGGCGGGCTTCAGCGCTCCGATATGGTCGTGGTGGCGGCCAGGCCCAGCCTGGGCAAGAGCACGCTGGCCTTCAATATCGCCAGGCACGCCGCGGGCGCCGGCTTCACCGTGGGCATCTTCAGCCTGGAGATGAGCCGGGAGCAGATTGGCATACGCCTGCTGGCCAGCGAGGCCAGCGTGGACAGCTACCGCCTGAGGCTGGGCCTCCTCAGCGAGTCCGAGGAGAGGCGGCTGCTGGACGCCATCGGCATGCTGTCCGACCTGCCCGTGTACATTGACGACACCCCTGTCCAGACTATCGTGGAGATGCGGGGCAAGGCGCGCAGGCTCCAGGCCGAGCATGGCCTCGACCTGCTCATCGTGGACTACCTCCAGCTTATTGGCGGCACAGGCCGCACCGATAACCGCGTCCAGGAGATGGGCGAGATCTCCCGCTCCCTCAAGGGCCTGGCCCGTGACCTGGACATACCCGTCCTCGCCTGCTCTCAGCTCAGCCGCGCGGTGGAGCAGCGCCCATCCCACAGGCCCCTGCTTTCGGACCTGCGAGAGAGCGGCAGCATCGAGCAGGACGCCGACGTGGTCGCCTTTATCTACCGGGAAGATGTTTATATAACCCGCGAGGAGTGGGAGAAGCGTAACCCCAGTGACCCGTACCCACAGAACATCGCCGAGATAATAGTGGCCAAGCACCGTAACGGGCCGGTAGGCACCGTCCCGCTGTACTTCCGGAGCGACGTTTCCCGCTTTGAGAACACGACGCTGGAGAGTCCCAGCCCGTCGGTGGAGTACGCGTAGCATGCCCTTTGAAGGCTTCCCCAGGGGCGTACGGTCCATCCCTGTGCCAGGCCCCCTCTTTGGCACGCTGCTGGAAGAGATAGACAGCCTGGCCGAGCTCAAGTGTACCCTGCGGGCCATCTGGCTGCTGCACCAGAAGCGGGGCTATCCCAGGTTTGTGACCCTGAGGGAGCTGCAGGCCGACTCCACCCTGGCGCGGGCCGTGGGTGGCGCCAGTCCCGCCGAAGAGATAGAGCAGGCCCTCGCCAGGGCCGTCAGGCGGGGAACGCTGGCGTTCGCCTCCGTCCAGAAGGACGGCGAGACGCACAAGCTCTACGCCCTCAACACCGAGGCCGACAGGAAGGCGCTGGCCGCCATGGCCGGGGGCCAGCTTGCCACCGGGCCGCTGCCACGGGCCAACCCGTGGGAGGGGCCAGCCACTCGGCCCAATATCTACGCCCTCTACGAGGACAACATTGGCATGCTCAGCCCCATGATAGCTGATGAGCTGAGGCAGGCCGAGCAGCGCTATCCCCAGGAATGGATAGAAGACGCCTTCAGGGAGGCGGTGGGCCAGAACAAGCGTAACTGGCGCTACATCGCCCGCATCCTGGAGCGCTGGGAGCGTGAGGGACGGAGCAATGGAGAACCTGGGAGATATTCTAAGAAGGCTGGCTACTACTAGGCAGTCCTCCAACGGCGAGCAGCCCCAGCAGCCCGTGGAGCCGGAGCCGCCGACCCCGGCCTGCTCCACCTGCCAGGGCCGAGGCTGGTACACGCGCTCCGTACCGGCGGGCCACCCCGACTTCGGGCGCATCATCACCTGCCAGTGCCGGCAGGACAAGCTCAGGGAGGAGCAGTCCACCAGGCTCCTGCGCTATAGCAACCTGGGCTACCTGACGCGCTTCACCTTCGCCAGCCTCAGACCGGAGGGGCGCGGCGGCGACCCCGAAAGCCAGCGCCTGTTCCGGGAGGCGTGCCAGGCGGCGACCGCCTACGCTGAAGACCCCGTGGGCTGGCTGGTGCTGGTCGGCCCCAACGGCGCCGGCAAGACCCACCTGGCCGCGGCCATCGCCAACCGGTGCATCGAAAGGGGCCGCGTCGTCTTCTTCGTCCAGGCGCCGGACCTGCTGGACCACCTGCGCTCCAGCTTCGCGCCCTCCAGCGACATCTCGTACAGTGACCTGTTCGAGCAGGTGAAGAACACTCCCCTGCTGGTGCTGGACGACCTCCGCACCCACACCACCACGCCCTGGGCGCTGGAGAAGCTGCAGCAGATTATCAACCACCGCTACAACGCCCAGTCGCCCACGGTGGTGACCACGGCCAGCCGGCTGGAGGACCTGGACCCCTACATCCGCGCCCGGCTCCTGGCCCAAGGGCTGTCGCGAGTGGTGACTCTACCTGGCCCGTCGGCGCAGAGGCCACACAGGCTGGGCCAGGTCCCCGCCGAGATGCTCAAGCGCATGACCTTCGAGTCCTTCGACGTGCGCGGCTTCGACCTGTCCGCCGAGCAGAGGGCCACGCTGGAGCACGCTTACAAGGCGGCGCGCAACTTCGCCGCAGACCCTGATGGCTGGCTTACCCTGTTCAGCACCACCACGGGAGCGGGCAAGACGCACCTGGCCGTCGCCATCGCGGGCGAGCGCCTCAAGAGGGGCCAGCCTGTGTTCTACGTCTTTGTGCCAGAGCTACTGGACTACCTGCGCTACACCTTCAGCCCCGACAGCCCCATAGCCTACGACACCATCTTCGAGGAAGTGAAGAACACCCCGCTGCTCATCCTGGACGACCTGGGGCGGGAACACAGCAGCCCCTGGGCGGAGGAAAAGCTGTACCAGATCATCGTCCACAGGCACGACGCCAGGCTGCCCACCGTTATAACCAGCACCAGGGACTTCACCAGGGAGACCGGCCCCATCAGCTCCCGGGTGCAGGACCCGTCCATAGGCAGCCTGGTACGCATTGACGCCAACGACTACCGCCGCAAGGGCAGGCGCGAGGCCGGTGGCAGGCCCGGCGGCAGCCGCGGCTAGCAGGCCAGGGGCGTGTCCAGAAGTAGCTGCACCTTCTGCGCCATCATCGCCGGGCGGCTCCCCTCCAGCGTCCGCTACCGCGATGATGAGGTGGTGGCCTTCGACAACAAGCTGCGCTGGTTCCCGGTGATGCTCCTGGTGGTGCCAAGACAGCACATGGGCCAGGCCGAGCTATGGGGCAACGGCCCGCTGATGGCGAAGGTGGCGGCGCTGGCCGTGGGACTGGGCCAGCAGTACTGCCCCAATGGCTTCCGCATCCTGTCCAACTTCGGCCACGACGCCCTGCAGACGCAGCCTCACGCCCACGTCCACGTCATCGGTGGGACGCACCTGGGGCTTTACGCCCAGCCTGCCTGGCCTGACTTCTGAGGGACGCGACCACCAGACTCACACCCTATCTAAACCAGATTCCTGCAATACTACCACCTTGCCCTTGCTATACTGGGGCCGTGTCAGCCGTCATCCGCCCTGACACCTATCCTCCTGCCACAAGGCCCCTCACGTCCCACCTGCGTGAGGGGCCTCGTGGTCTGTGGCAGCCCTGAGGGGTGCTGCCGCTACTGCCCCTGGATGTCGCAGCGGTTTGCCACGAAGTACAGGTCTGGCGAGTAGTCGCAGGGCACCGGCGGCTGCTCATCCAGCCGGAACAGCAGGAAGTCCACTCCGGGCTGCCGCTGGTAGCCATACACCTTGATGAAGCTCTCCCTGTTCAGGGGATAGCCGAAAATTATGGACCGCTCGCTCTTCATCTCCGAGTCGCGAATGGTCAGCGTGGTCTTGAGCATGTCCTGGCGCATGACATCGGCATCCAGGCTGATGTCTGAGCCTGTGACCTCCGGCATGCCAACGTGGCCCTCCAGGGTGGTGTCCTCGATAGCGTTGTCCTGTCCCCATATAGTAATGCCGCGAGGGCTAGGCGAAACGCCTTCGATGCCATCAGGTAAAGGCGCAAGCTCGCCCAGCACGCGGCTGGCCCTGACCAGGTTGCCCTGGCCGTGGATGGCGAGGTCCACCAGGCCATTGCCGAAGGCCAGGGCATCCTCCACCACGGCGTTGTTGCTGCGAAGGGACGCGCCGGTCATGCCGTTGCGCCAGAGGGTGAGGCCCTTGAGAAGGCTGGGCGCATCCGCCAGCCCCTGGTTCAGCGGGTAGGTCCGAAGCCCGGCCAGGGCGTTGCTGTGTGCCTCGTTGCCCTCGAAACGCAGCAGCGGCAGGCTACGCACACTGGCCCTGACGCCTATCTGTGGGATGTCCATGGGCCTGTCGGTCAGGACAAACTGGAAGCCGTCCCCATCCAGGCTCCCGACAGCGATATTGTCCACGTAGGTGTTGAGGGGAGTTTGCGCCCAGAACACGGCCGGCCGGTCGTCGGATGGCAGGACTTTGCCCCGCCTGACGCCGATGCCAAGATTGCGCTCCCAGGTAACGTAAGCCTCGTCCCCTGTCTCCAGGAAGAAGCCGTGGCCCACGGCGCCAAAGCCCACGTTATCGCTCAGAGTGACATGCTGGGTGCTGTGGACGGTTATGAAGCGGTTGGCCGAGTCCCAGATGGACGCCCCTTTAACATAGCTCCCCTTCATGGTGTCGCCGACCATGTGGAAGTGGATGGGGTACTTGCCCAACTCCTCGCGCACGCCGAGATGGGCGAACTCGGCATAGCTGATGGAGCCTTTCGCGCCCCGCATGAACATGGTGTGGCCGCGCTGCTTGGTGTCCTTGCTGGTGATAATGACGTTGCGGGTCAGGTCTGCCACCTCGGCCTTGGCAGGGCCGGTGCCGCTGTGCCAGTGGGCCAGTGGCCGCTTCAGGACAATCCTGTTACCCGACACCGACTTGATGAAGCCCGCCTCGGTGTCCGAGGGCTGCCTGGTGGTCGAGGCAATGACGATGTGGTCGCCGGGCTGCCAGTCCACGGGGGCCTCGACAGTGATGGAGTCCTGGCCGGGCATGGCATCGGCGGCCAGGCTGGTGTAAACGTGACGCAGCGGGCTGCCGTGCACCTGCCACTCCCCGGCCACGATGATGCTGCTGTCCACGCCCTTCTTGCCCACAAGGCTTATGACAGCGCGGACAGAGGAAGGCACAGGGGCCTCGGGGGTGCCCATCTCCAGCAGCCCACCGGCCGCCACGTAGATAGAGTTGGCCTCCAGAGCAGTGTCGCGGTGGCGGTCGAAGCGCAGAGCGCCCTTTATGACAAGGTTTCCCACCGAAGCGCCAGGCGCGTCGTAGACCACGGCTGTCCCCGCCGCGATCTCGACGGCGTCACTGGTGCCTGGCAGCCTGCCGCCAGGCCATATTGTCCTGTCCGACCAGTTGCCGTCGCGCAGGTTGACGACCGAAGCGGCTGTTGCGGGTGTGGAGAAGTCCGCAAAGAGCGCGGCCACCAGGACAGCGAGAGCCAGCAGCAGTCCGGCGCCGCGCGGCCAGCCATGGCGCAGGCGATGTCCCATTGTGCTATGTCCTCCAGTCTGGCGCACGCCCGGAGCGACGCAAGGCCGCCCAGGTCGTGGCCCAAAAGATGCCCCTGTCTATTCAGGTAACCTGAATGGGACTGACTGGAGAGGCCGTTGGGGTGGCCCGGGTGGTACTTTGGGGCAACCCGTCCCGTACGTCAGGCCAGAGAGACGGGTGCGCAGCCATGCGCTGTGTGCCGCGCAGCGCCGGCCCTCGCCCGGACAGAGGCACCTGGCGTGGACTGGCAGCTCAGCGGACGCCGGACTGCGGGTGAAGTGGCAATACGGGCGGGACCTGCTGCCCGGGGCTACGGCAGGGCAAATACGTAGGACTCCAGCAAGCTGGAGGTAAGCACGTCAAAGACCTCAATGGTGAGGCCCTCTGGCGATAGGGTGAGAACGGAGGCTTCCAGGGTATCCACGAAAGCCTCGTCCACGTAGCCTGTAATGAAGTGCGGGTCGTGAATAACTATGCCATCCGCCTGGGCAGGCGGCAGGCCCCGCGTGAAGTGGTGGTTCCACGCCCAGAAGATGACCTTGCCGGAGCCTGTCACCATGTCCAGGAGCTTGCGGGTGTTGAGGGACTCGTTGCCTATCATGGCGCTCATCTGCTCCCTGCCGGCCAGTGGCAGAGAGTGGTGGGCGAAGATGAGTACAGGATAAGGCGACGTGTCCAGGGCGTCCTGGAGGAAGGTCACCTGCGCCTCGGAGATGTAGCTCTGCCCCTGGCCCACCTCGTTGGCCAGAAAGACCAGCCGGAAGCCCTGCACGTCCATGTACCAGTAGATATCGTGGCCGAAAAGCTGCCTGAACCTCTCCCGCTGGAACTCGGTGATTAGCTGACCATGGACGTCGTCCAGGTCGTGGTTGCCAAGGACCTTGAACACCGGCTGGCTGAAGGCCCGGGCGCTCTCGACGAACCTGGCAAGCTGCTCCTGGTTGCACAGCCTGAAGTCGTCCCCAAGCCACACAGTGAAGTCCACCTGCTGCTGGTCCATGAGGCCGGCCACCAGCTTCGCCCGCTCCACGTTGGTTAGGCCGTGGCTCCTGCCCATCCACCACAGGTTGGCATGCCCCGTAAGCCCGATCTTGAGCACTCCATCCCCATTGGGGTGCTGGGTGCTGGGGTTGGGAAAGACAGGCCCCACCCTGGAGGTACAGGTCTGCTCCAGCGACACAGGCTCGACGGTGGGCACCGGCGTGGGAGCAGGCGTGGGCGTGGGAATGGGCCGGGCCGCCACCTGAATACCCAGCGTACCGGCCATTATGCGGTAAATGTCGGTGTTGTCCAGCAGGCCAGCAAACTGGTCTGACATGGGGCCATAGGCGAACACCGGCACGTCTTCCGCTGTGTGGCGATTGGTGGACCACGTGAGCACCAGGCTTTCGTCGGGCCTGCCAACGATGGGGAACCGCTGCCCCAGCAGAGTGCTGGACTGCCCATCGGCCCGCACCAGCCTGCGGACGCTCAGCCCACCCGTCTCGTGGTCGGCGGTGGCAATGACCAGGGTCTGGCCATCCCCCCTGGCGAAGTCCAGGGCCACCTGGACTGCCTGGTCGAAGGCTGCCGTGTCGCCCAGAGCGTTCCAGCCATCGTTATCGTCCGAGGCGTGGTCAATACGGCTGCCCTCCACCATGAGAAAGAAGCCATCCCTATCCCTCGCCAGCAGCTCGATGGCCTTGCTGGTCATTTCAGCCAGGGATGGCTCCTCTGTCAGCCGGTCCAGGTCGAAGTCCATGTTGCCGCATGCAAAGAGGCCCAGCAGCGGGGACGAGGTCGCCGCCAGCAGCCCGGCGCGGTCCGTCACCACCCAGTAGCCAGCCTGGCCTGCTTCCTGCAACAGGTCCCTGGAGTCCCGGCGGTTGCCCCGGCAGCCGCCTTCCACCGGCTCGGCGGCGGTAGTCCTGGCCGCATGGGTGGGAAGGAAATGGCGAAGGCCGCCGCCCAGCAGGACTTCAATGCCCGACTTCACGGCCTGGGCGGCGATCTGATTGTTCCGGTCACGGTCGTCCACGTGGGCGAAGAAGGCCGCTGGCGTCGCGTTGGTAACACTGGAGGTGACTACAAGCCCGGTGGCCTTGCCCCGTGCTTCCGCCTGCTCCAGCACCGTCTCCAGCACGGTCGTCCCGTCAGGGGCAACGGAAAGGAAGCCGTTATTGGTCTTGTAGCCCGTCGCCATGGCAGTGGCGGCCGCCGCCGAGTCGGTGACCTCGTCGTTGGCCGAGAAGGTGGTCACCGCGCCACGCTGGGGCATGGAGTCCATGGCTAGCTGGCCGTCGGCGCCGTGCTTCCATAGCCGGGCCGCGTCAATATGGCCGCGTCCCATGCCATCGCCGATCAGAAGGATGATGTTCCTTGGCCGGGGGGCGGGCGTGGGTGTAGCAGGCGAGGGTACAGGGGTCGCGGTGGCCTCGGCTGACGGCGTCGCCGTGGCCTGGGCAGACGGTATGGCCGTCACTGCGACTGTCCCGCCAGGAGACGGCACGGGGACGGGACTCCCCTCCATAGGCGGCGTCGGAGAGGGGGCAGGCCCCGGCTTGCCACACGCCAGGATGGACAGCACCAGGACTGAGGCCAATGCCAGGGCGGCGCCAATGGCACTACCTGGACCTGCTGCAGGGACGCGAGGGCGATTGGCTTCGGGCAGCGCCACTTTTCTGGGCCTAACCGTCGCTAATAGATGTGGTGAAGTTGTTGACTGTAACAGACAATTAAGTTTACACTACCGTTCCATTGGTAACAATCAGTCACAATTGAAGGCTGAGCGCGTCCTGGCAGTAAGCGCGGGGTGGTTGCTAGAGGGGCCAGTTCCCGGCCCCTGCTGGTGGGAGTGAGGTGAGCAGGATGTGGCGCTCTTATGGAGGAATGCCTGGTGGGACTGCACTGGGCCGCTGCCCTGGCGATAGGGTGTGGTCGGCGTCTGGTAGCGGTGCGCATGGGGCTGCTGGCCCTGTGCGTACTGGGGCTGTGGCCGTCACTGGTGGCCTGCAGCGGCCAGGGTAGCGACGCCCCGACACCCACCGTCGTGGCCATAGTGAGGACGCCCAGGCCCATTACGCCCCGGCCAGCGCGGACGCAGACCGCCATCGCCCGGACGCGCACCGCCACAGCCTCGGCCGCAGAGCAGGGCACCCCCACGGCGACTCCCCAGCCTAAGCCGACCGCCACGCCGTCGCCGACGGCTACGCCAACGCCTTCGCCTACCTCTACGCCTACTTCCACACCAACGCCTCTGCCCACGCCGACACCGTCCCCCACGGCCACGCCCCATGCCACGCCGACGCCGGGCGCCACTCTTGACCCGCTGCCTACGGTGGTGGCAGGGCCAAAGCTTGTCAGCTTCTCCGCCTCCATCAGCCAGAGCAACCCGCTTATAGCCGAGGTAAGGGCGAGGCTTGACGGCGAGGCGCAGGTCTATGTGGAGTACGCCAATCACGAGGCGGGCCTGTTCCGGTCCGCCAGGACGGCGCCGGGCCTCGACCACGTGGTGCCCGTAGTCCGGCTGCGGCCTTCCACTTCCTACCAGTTCCAGGTCTTTGTGGTGAATGCCCAGGGGCAGATAACCGACGCCAGGAACGGCGGCACATTCACCACTGGTGCTGTGCCAGCCCACGTACAGGCCCTGGACTTCAGGGCCACGGGCACTCCCACCTTCGAGATGGCCCTCATGGACATAGACCAGGATGACGCCCACTACATGGTGGCCATTGACAGGGACTCGAAGGTCGTCTGGTACTTCGATGACGTCGCCGAGAACCTCCGGGCCATCAAACAGAAGCCAGACTACAACATCGTCTTCATGGAGGGTGAGCTTGGCATCCGGGAGATAACGCCCCTGGGAGTGGAGACCGGGAGGCTGGAGAAGTCCGAGGAAGCGGGCAACAGCCACCACGACTTCCTGCTCTTGCCCGATGGCAAGATTGCCTACATTTCCAACATTTCCCAGGTGACCGATGCCGCCATCGAGGCCTCACTAGGGATACCCCAGGGCACGGAGATAACGGCGCTGGCCATCAGGGAATGGGACCCGGCCACCGGCCAGACGCGCATCCTCTGGAACATGTTCGACCACATACCTCTCAGCGAGATAGCCGCCGGGCTGAAGCAGACCCTCAACCTGGAGGACCGAGCGGTACATACCAACTCCCTGTACATTGGCCCACGGGGCAACGCCATCGTGTCTTTCCGGCACCTGAACCAGATTATCTCCATCGCGCCAGGCTGGGGAGAGATAGAGTGGCGGCTGGGCGGGCCCGGCAGCGATTTCACCTTCCCCAACCCCTCTGACAAGTTCTATCATCAACACACGGCCACCGAGCTAGCTAATGGCCACATTCTGATGTTCGACAACGGCAACACCAGGCCGGATGCCGAGGGCGGCCAGTACTCCAGGGCGCTGGAGCTGGCCCTGGACTTCGACACCATGACGGCCACCAAGGTCTGGGAGTACAGGAACACGCCGGACATTTTCTCTCGCTCCATCTGTGGCGTGTTCGTCATGAAGAATGGCAACCGGCTGGTCAACTTTGGCCGCTCTCAGGACCTGGTGGGACTGCCTATCACGCTGGTGGAGGTCAGCCCCTCGGGTGAGGTCTTGTGGAAGAGCGAGCTGCCTGCTCCTCCGCTGCGCCGGCGGTACAGGGCCTACGCGCTGGACTCAATCTACGGAGAGGTCAGGCTCAGGTAGGGACCCTCCTGATGTTTATTTACGTCATGCACGAAATACCTGGAGTATTGTACACGGAACGAAATGCGGGAACTGAAGCAAGCAAAAGGGAGAATGGAACGTATGACAGGTATAGGCCGTCCATTGACGGCCATGGTCAGGCAAAAGAAGTATGCCGGTCTCCTGCTGTGCATACTGGCCGCGGCCCTCACGCTGGCACTGGCGGCATGTGGCGAAAGCCCGCCGGCCCAGATTGACGTGCAGGGCACCATAGCAGCCGCCGTCAGGGCCACTATTGCAGCCATGCCCACGGCGACACCCGTGCCTCCGACGCCGACGGCAACCTTGACGCCGGTGCCCACACCCACTCGCACGCCCGTGCCGCCGACCGCGACGCCGTTACCCACGGCCACGGCGACCCCCAGGCCGACCGCGACGCCCGTCCCCACCGCCACGCCCACGCCTGTCCCGCCGCCGTCGGTCATCGGCGCCTCGGCGTCGGTGCGCGAGGACAATCCTCTTATCGTGGAGGTCAAGGCCACCCTGGACAAGCCTGCCCAGGTCTACGTGGAGTACGAGAACTCTGAGGCAGGCTCCTTCCGCACCATGACCACCACCTCCAGCGCCACCGAGCACGTGGTGCCGGTGGTCAGGCTCCGGCCCTCCACGGCCTATAATTACACAGTGTATGCCGTTGATTCGGAAGGGCGAACCTCCGCAGGCCGCAGCGGCACCTTCACTACTGGAGAGCTTCCTTCAGGGCTGGCCTCCATCGAGTTCAAGGTCCAGGGCAAGCCCACGTCAGAGCTTGTCCTGATGGACTACCGCGACGCCAACGACGCCTACATACTGGCGCTGGACCAGGACTCCAGGATTGTCTGGTACTATGTCAACCGGGAGCCCACGCCGGGCAACTCGCCCATCATCCAGGGGATAAGGCAGAAGCCCAATTACAACCTTCTGTTCCCCATAGGCACGCCCAGCGAGCCATGCTGTATCCGCGAGATCACGCCTCTGGGCGAGGTAGTGGACCAGCTCGTGTACAACAACATTGACGGCACGTCGCACCACGACCTGGTGCTGCTGCCCGACGGCAGAGTAGTCTTCCTGTCAGAAGAGACACGCGTCGTGGACGACACCGCCAACGGCGGGTCGGCCCAGACTAGGGTCACGGGCGACGTCATACGCGTATGGGACCAGCGGTCTGGCACCACCAGAGAGCTGTGGAACGCCTTCGATGCCTGGTCTATTGCCGACCGCGTGGTGTGGCAGGCCAACCAGGACCCCAAGCGCTGGACTCACTTCAACTCAATCCAGGTCGGCCCGCGCGGGGACTTTATAGTATCCTCCCGTAACAGGAACCAGGTGATCTCCTTCTCCCCGGACTTCAAGAAGATCAACTGGATACTGAACGGCCCGGGAAGCGACTTCCGCTTCCCCAACCCGGCGGACAAGTTCTACCGGCAGCACTCCGCCTCAGAGCTGGAAAACGGCAACATCCTGGTGTTTGACAACGGTGCCGACCGGCCCGCCGATGAAGGCGGCCTGTACTCCAGGGCGCTGGAGCTTTCCATAGACGACTACGACGGCGTGGCCACCAAAGTCTGGGAGTACAGGGCCAAGCCTGACATCTACTCGTCCTTCATCAGCAGCGCCTTCCGGCTGGAGAATGGCAATACCCTTGTCAACTTCGGCGTGACCC
Source organism: Dehalococcoidia bacterium (assembly GCA_034433305.1). Taxonomy (GTDB): domain Bacteria; phylum Chloroflexota; class Dehalococcoidia; order Lucifugimonadales; family DAOUAM01; genus DAOUAM01. Next base: position 102,650 of record DAOUAM010000087.1, read on the forward strand.
CCGACGTGGTAGCCATTCCCATCACAGCCGTGGAAGTGACCCGCGACGGCACCGAGGTATGGAAGCTGGAGATGAAGAGTCCCACTCTGCGGCTCCGCTTCAGGGTGTACCCATTCAAGACCATATACGGCGAGACAAAGTTGCGCTGACGCGCTGGCCGGCCCACTGACGACAGGCCACTCGGGTAGAGGCCCTCTGTCCGGGTGGCCTGCCTTTAGCAAAGAGCGCCACCAGCAGCGCCAGGACTGGCCGGACCACACACTGAAGACCGAGCCTGGCGCTATACCTGCGCAGCCAGGTGCGTCTTTCACCATACGCAGCGATGACATGCGGCTGACCCGGAGGCGGGTTTCCAACTCGTCTTGGGGAAACCACGTGGCGCATGCCCTGAAGGCGGGTGGAGCGCATCCCGCAGGAATGGGCAAGAGACGCGCCAAGCCAGGCCCGGCCCGGAGGTACGCAATGACGACGCCCCCCAGTGGAGCGCCCATGAGAAGCATCCAGGTTCCCGAGGAAATCTACCTCAAGATAGAGAAGCTGGCCAGGGAGGCCGACTTTCCCTCAGTGGACAGCTACGTTGCCTTCGTGCTGGAGGAGGTACTCCAGGGCGACGAGGCCGTCTTCAGCCCGGCGGAAGAGGAGAAGGTGAAGGAGCGGCTGCGGAACCTGGGCTACCTCTGATGGCCCTGCCGCGCGGAGTACCCCTGGCCCTTGATGAGGGCCTGATGGGCTACACCAGTGGCCTTCCGGGCATATCCGGCGGCACCGGCGACCCCATGAGCTTCAGGACCGTGGGAGCTATGTCTGTCAGGTGCGCGTCCTCAATCTGGCCCCTGATGCCCGCGTTGGCCAGCACAACTATGCCGTCCCTGGAATGGACGGAGTCGTCCGGCCCTGTGTCGTTCTCCTGGAGGTAGTCCGTCGGGTGGCCGACGGTGCCGGCGGCCCGCCAGCGCAGGTCATCGAAGTACACCATCAGGTCAGGGGGGTCACCGTTACACTGGTCGTAGATGTCCTCAGGGCGCAGCACCCGCGTGTCCCAGCGCTCGCCATTCGGCCCGCGCACAGCCTTTAGCTTGTCGGTGACCTCCTGGCGGAGCCGTTTGTAGGCGGCGTCGTCCAGCAGTCCCAGGGGCTCGCGGCCCTTGCGATTGAAGAACACCCGCGCGTAGTAGCCTCCCCAGGCCCATACCCGCGTCCTGGCCCAGTCCACGCTGGCCTTCTCCAGGGGCATGACCTGAGCTGGGGCCTCCTTATAGACCAGGTACCCTTCTCGGGCCAGCCACTGGTTGACGCAGAAGGCCCCTGTCATGCGCTGGGCACCGTGGTCGGATAGCGCCAGCACCACGGTGTCGCTGTCCACAAGCTCCAGCATCTCGCCCACCTTGGCATCAACTAGCCGGTAGTAGTCCAGGACCGCCGACTGGTACTTGTTACCAGGCTCGTGAAGGTGGTGCTCAGGGTCGAAGAACTTCCAGAAGGTGTGCTGCACCCTGTCTATGCCTATCTCGTGGCCGATGAAAAAGTCCCAGGGGCGAGTGCGCATGAGGTACTTGAAAAGCTCGAAGCGGCGCTCCGCCATCTCTCGAAGCTGTGCCAGGATGGCATCCCTGTCCTCGTGGCGAAAGGTGACATCCACGATGTACTCGCCCACGTGCTGCCGGATCTCCTGCCTGAGGCTGGCCGGATAGGTGTAGTTGGCTGACGTGTCTGGAGTCATGAAGCAGCCCACCATCTCGCCATTGACCTGCCTGGGCGGGTAGCTTGGCGGCACCGCCACCACTGTTACATGCTTTCCCTGCGCGCCCAGGATGTCCCAGACGGCAGGCTCCTTGACCGAGGCGGTGGTGGGGAGGGACACGTCGGTATAGGAGTTGTTCCGCCGGTGCCTGAAACCGTACAGACCAAGCCTGCCCGGCGACTTGCCCGTCATCATTACCATCCACGCGGGAATGGTGATGGGAGGATCGCATGTCCAGAGCACCCCGCTGGCGCCGGTTTCCATGAGGCGCTTCAGGTTGGGGAGTTCGTCCTTGAACTTGTGGAAAAGCAACGACGCGGGTACCGAGTCCAGGCCTATGATGAGTAGCTTTCGCGCGGACACTTTATCTCCTTCTGTGACCTGGCGCGGAACCATGCCGCCCAGGACATTGCAACTGGCGGTGCATCAGCTTCGGCAAGCATACCCGGCACGTTGGCCCTCTCAGGGCCAGAGCAAGGCAGGTCGCGCTGCACGCATGCCATTCGTGCCATTGTAGCCGCAGAGAGGATGCCTTTCAATTCCGCCAGGGCGCTCTTACGGTGTTCCTTGTTGCTTCTTTATACCGCAACAATGGGACAGGCAGACACATACCTCCAGGTTGCCATGGTATAGTAGTCTGGCCATTGCCCACGTTGGGCCTGAAAAGGCCCCAGATGCATAACTGGTGCATTGTGGCAAGGGCTTGGCGCCTAGTATAATTCCGCCTGGTCCCGCCCACTGCTGGCCCGACCAAAAGACCCTGCCAGGATATAGTTGTACTGCTTGCGTCTCCCTTAACCATCCAGTCTGGTCCGACCTGAAGAGTCCCGACACGTGGCAGTGGGTGTCCATACCTCACTTTTGCCGTTGCCACGGTCGGCTTGCGCCAGGCACCATCTGCCTTGCCAGACAATGCCGGTTTCTTAGCCCCAGGTGAGGGGCAGCTAACGTAATAAATAGGGGATGAGCGCACAAGCCCTCCCTGCTGCTATGAGAAGCAGGCTTGCCCTCCACGCTCTTCCCCAAGAGGGACTGCCACCATGGGAGATGGCGCCTCCCCAGGAGACTCCAAGTTGGTTGCAGAGTGCTGGGCCATATGAAAGATGCACTGCTCATTGCCTCGAAGGTTGCAAGGCACCCGGTCTTTATACTCTTGCTGTTCCTTCACCTGGCCCTCATAGGGCCCCTGCTGTGGGGCAGCGGACTGCCCAAGGGCATGGACATGAACGCCAGCCTGCTGGCAGGCTACGAGGCCGAGAACGGCTCGTGGCACCAGCTATGGGACGACTCCCGCTTCCCGGGCATGACCAGGCACGTTTCCAGGTCCACAGTGACAGAGCTTGTGCTGACCTGGCTGGTGGAGGCCACCAACGACCTCTTCCTGTCCATGCGACTGCTGGCGTGGGGCCTCAATGTGGTGGCTGCACTGGGCATGTACGCCCTGGTCGCTCACATCACGCGCTCACGAGCGGCGGGCGTCCTGGCCGCCATGGTGTTCGTGGTCAGCCGGGGGGCACCGTTGCGCATCGGCTTGCCCCTGGCAGCGGGCTATGCCCTGCTGCCCTGGCTGTTCCTGACGGTTGACCGCACGCTGCACGAGCCAGCACTGCGACGAGTGCTGCTCCTGGGGCTGTGCGCCGCGCTGCTGGTCACGGCCACCGTGCCCGGCTTCACCTACATCGCCGCGCTGGCGGTGATAGTGTACGCCCTGGCATTCCTCGTGGGGAGGCTTACCCATCACGGACTGGGCCAGAAGGGGGCCATTGTACTTGGCAAACATGTCCTGTCCATGGTGGCGGGCGTCGCCATTGCCCTGCCGCTGGCGTGGTACTACATCCAGGGGCTGACGCTCTCGACGCTGCCGACTGTGGAGGAGACCGGCGGCTACGACCTGCTCACCGTGGCGACCAACCTGCCCACACTATCGGAGGCCTTTGCCCTGTCGCTGCCAGGCTTCCAGCTAGGCACCGGGGCGATGGACATCGCAGGCTGGGCACTGGTGGCCGTGGCCGTGGTGGGCGCGTCCTGGTGGGCCGACTTCCGTGTCCCGGCCCTGGTCTTCATCGGCCTGGTTTCGACCTACTTCGCCGCAGAGGTGGACTCATATGGCTATCGGCTGCTGAGCGACTACCTGCCCTACTTCTCCCTGGTACGCGGCGCCTCACGCTGGCTGGGGATTGCCTTGCTCGCCTACTCGGTGCTGCTGGGCCTGGGCCTGGCAGGGGCCATGAAACGCGTGGGCCAGCTTGCTCAGAGTTGTATGGCAGGCTCTCGCTTCCTGATGGCCGTCACAGTGACAATGGGGCTATGCATAGTCGGCGTAGTGATTGGGAACATCTGGGTACAGCTTCCGGCGCTGCGCCAGTGGACGACTCCCTACAGGCTGGGCGAGAGCAACACTGCGCCCTTCCAGCAGGTAGCGGGGGCCTCTAGCGAGACGGCCTTCGCCACGGCGCCGCTACTGGCGGAGCGCATCTCCGGCGAGCCGTTCCTGACAGCCATTGACTTCGGGCGCACCCTGGGGCCTGGCATCAGTGGCCGCACGGCGCTGGGCGGGTTCCGCGCTGGGGGCCTGGAGACGGGCGGCGAGGTCCTGGGACTGGTACAGCACCTGCGCACCAGTCTGGTCGGCCAGATGGAACGCAGTGTCCTGAGCGCGCGGCCCGTCCAGGTGGGCGGGCCGGTCAGGGACTTCAGGGTGGCCGCCATCGTCGAGCTGGTGGGCGTGGACGCGCCCGATGGCTACGTGGCTTTGCGCTTCCGCCAGCAGAACAGCAACGTGACCTACGCGGTAGCCCTCTACCCCGCCATCGGCAGGATAGCCGCGCTCCAGGGCGAGGGCACTCAGACTCGGACGGTGCTGGCCTCCTCTTACGTCAGGCCGGCCAGTTTCCGCGACTACGCCCTGGAGGTCGAGCTGGCGGCTGGCGAGCTGCGAGTCTGGCTGGACGACCAGCTCGTGCTCACGGTCAACGATGTCGAGTTCGGGACCGGGAGCGTCGAAGCCTTCTCCAGCAACGTGGATGCTGTAATCTCGGACGTGGAGGTTGCCGCGGTCACCCGTGGCCCGGCCTACCCAGACGTGCAGATGGCGAAGCTGCTGGGCCTGTTCAACGTGGGGAGCGTGGTCGTGCAGCCGCATACCGCCCAGATAGAGCGCCGGCGTATCGCCGCCATGCCCGGGCTGCGGGAGGCCCGCGCCTGGGGCGACGCCAGGCTGTATGACAACCTGTACCACGCCCCTGGCAAGGCCTTCCTGACACCTACGTATGGCCTTTTTGTCGGCCGGCCTGAGGAAGCGGTGCTGCCTCTTTACCACATGGATGGGGTCGCCCAGGGCAAGATTGGGCTGGTGGGCAACAGTGACATCCCCGAGGAAGCCAGGGAGCAGGTAGTCAGTGGGGCGGCTTTCTTGGTAGTTCCGGCGCGGCAGGCCGAGGGCCTCGCCAGGGCCGGGCTGCCTCGGACGCCGCCGCTGGTGTACCTGTGGGACCTGGGTGCCCCATCAGGAGTCGTCCTGCCACGGCCTTATCAGACGCCTCCCAGGCTCTACGTGACCGAGCTGGTGAACGTGATGCCACGAGCAAGGAACTTCGTCCTGGAGACGGTGATGGAGCCTGTGCCAGGGGCCGATGGCCTGCCCAGCACTACCTTCAGGTTCAGGGGCACCGGAGAAAGCAGCTACTATTCGGTAGCTATGGCGCCTGCCAGCGGGCAGATGTTCCTGTCCCGCCACGCCGGGGCCGACGCCAAGGTGCTGGCACAAGCCGAGTTCCAGGCCACGCGGTCGGCACTCAAGCTGCGCATCGCCGCCGAGGGCGAAAGCTTCGCTGTCTATGTTGACGACGTCCAGGTGCTGACGGCCAGCGACGACAGGTACGGGGATGCTGGGCCAATACAGGTCTCCGCCGACGCGCCAGGCGTGGTGCTGAAAGATATTGGCGTGGCCGCGGACAGGGACTCGCAGGCGCTCCGGCAGGTGCTGGGCGCGCAGGGCTTCGATGTCCGGCGGGCCGTTGACCAGTTCCCCAGCCTGGGGCGCGACCATTTCAATCTGTTCCCCAATGTCCAGAGCGTCAGCGCACCGCTCAACCCCGCCCTGCCTGGCCAGTACCGGCTGGCCGTGGGCGTTGCCCCAGGGGAGGATGCCTTCCTCCTGAGCACCGTGTATGACGGCGCCGACCAGGTCAAGCCTGTCTTTCAGAGACTGGTGCGCCAGCCCTCTCCCACCCCCCAGCACCACGGGACCACCTGGTACATAAGTGGGCCGCTGGACCTGAAGGGAGGCAGGACGGAGGTCTTCGCCGGTGTCCACGGAGAGGGCAGCAGGATAGTGGCGATGGCGCTGGTGCAGACAGCCATGGTGGAGGGCCGTGAGCTTGTGGACCTGCTGCTGGCCGGCCAGACTCCCACACGCATCGGACTGGCCCGTCAGTCCCCGACCTCCTACCAGGGCACCATCCCGGCTGGCGTTGGCGGCCTGCTACTGTTCCAGGAGTCCTTCCACGATGGCTGGGAGGCACGCGCCGGCGGTGACATGCTGGGCCACGTGCGGACCTTCGGCACGCTCAACGGCTTCTGGGTGCAGGCCAGCGATGCCCCCCGCCAGTTGCGCCTGAGGTTCACGCCCCAGGGGGCCTACCAGCGAGGGCTGGTCATCTCTGGGGTAAGCTTCCTTCTGGTGCTGGGCGTTGGGCTGGCGCCGATGGTAAGGCGCGTGCTGGAGAGACGCTAGAAGGCGCCCCTGGTCAGACGCCCAGCGCCACGCAGGCGAAGGGGTAATGGCGCTCGATGGCCCGGAGCAAGGCTGCCCACTCGTCCCAGCCGTGTGCTTGACGCTCCAGGGGCAGCGCACCAGCCAGGCATGCCCTGGCGGCTTCCAGCAGGGCCATGTCCGGCGCTTGCTCGGCGGCGCAGGCTTCCAGCAGCCAGAAAAGCGCCAGCTTGACCCGCTCCGGCACGCCTCGCCTGTCCAGCAAGGCCCTGGGAGGCACTGGCCGGCGGGCCAGGGCCAGCATGGCGGCGTACTGAAGGTCTCTGGCCAGGCGCCGGCGTCCACCCGACCGCAGGAATACCCTGGTGAAACTCCGCCGGTCCGAGGGCGTCACGCCCAGGAATTCCTGGGAAAGCTCGCGCAGGGTCTCCAGCAGCCTGGCCCGCGCCGTCCACCACAGGGGCACAGCCGCCTGCTGCGCCGGCTTGCCCTCCAGAGTGGCGATGGCCTGCTCGACCTCCGCCGCTACATCGGCCCGCCCCAGTGACAGCAGCGCCTGATGGAGGAAAGCCGGGCGCGAGTCGTAGACCCCCCCACGCAGGACCAGCAGTTCCGCGCAGCCCAGGAGCGCCTTGGCCGCGGCGTAGGCCACGCGTTCGGTCGAGCGGCCGGCCGGGTAGGCCAGCAGCAGCCTCCTGGCCTGGGACGCCAGGAAGAAGAAGTACCACCATGGCCGGATGGAGCGGGGCGAGATGCTCCTGGCCCGCAGCAGCATGTCCTGCCCATGAAGCACCACGCCCTCGCGGCCCAGCTTCAGCAGCATGTAGTTGGGTCCGCAAAACCGCAGCCTGAAAGCGGGCAGCGGGTTCAGGCTCACGTGCGCTCTGTACTGTTCCTCCACCTCGGCGGCGATCTTCTTGAGCCGGGGCATGGCCAGTGGCACTGATGGCGCTGGCAAGACCACCGCGATGTCGTAGTCCTGCAATGGGGAAGGCTGGGCATTTGACTCTACCGCGCGGCTACCCATCAGGAGTACGGCCTTGCACTGTGGGATACTGGATACCACCCTGTAAAGGATAGCACTCAGTACGGGGTCATTGAGTCGAGTTGTCTCCAGCCTGGAGGCTGTCTGGGGCAGGGCCATTGCTCACCACCAGTGTCGGGGTCTAACCCGAGAGGACTGGGGCCTCAAGCCCCAGGACAGTGGACAGCACCGGGAAGATGTCGGGCATGTCCAGCACGTGCCGGGCGTGGGCGCTTTCCGCGACCCTGTCGCCCAGGAACAGGGCTATTGCCCGCTGGTCCTGCACGTCAGGGTGGTAGGCGTGCATAGCCAGGGGCCGCATCAGAGAATGGAAGTTGGGGTATATGCTTGAGCCAGGCTCCAGGAGATAGATGTCCTGGCCGTAGTGTTCTGGCGGGAAGTCCACTCCAAGATGGCGGCGCTCCTCAGGCTCCAGGAACCGTCCCACGCCGCTGGACTGGATGAGGTCGCGCACGGTGCTCCTGGCCGATGGCGTCAGGTATAGCACCCGGACCATGGTCGAGTCCAGCGCGACCACGAAGTCCTTGCCGAAGCCTCTGTGCCGGACAAGGTGCTGGAAGCTGATAAACTTCTCCGTATGGTCCATCCCGTGGTCGGACACGACGACTATCTGGGTGTCCTGGCCCAGCCTGTCCCTGATAGCGCCCACCATGGCGGCCATGGCCCCGTCGGCCCGGGACAGCTCAGCCTGGAACCGAGCGCTCCTGATGCCGTGGCGATGAGCGTACATGTCCGGTGTGTGCAGGTAAACATAGAGGAAGGCGAGGTCTGTGGGCAGGCTGTCTATGCGGCGCAGAAGCCGGGGAAGCAACTGGTCCGATGGCTTCAGGAGGTCCCAGGTGCCAAAGACATCACTGCGGACAATGCCGAAGGGCAGCCCCGCCGCACGCAGCCTGTCGAAGATGGTGGGGGTGGCGCCCAGGACACCCGGCGAGTACATGGAGTCCTTGAGGGTGGGACGCAGCCAGGGCAGCGCCCGGAAAGGCATATCGTGAATGCCCAGGTCGCCCTGTCCCGACCGCCGTGAGGCAAGCTTCAGTACGCTGGCGCTCAGCCCGAACTTGAGGGCCTTCCTGGGAAGGTCAACAGGCAGGGCATCCAGCGCCGCAAGGCTGCCCAGCCGGCGCCAAGGCGACTCTGACGGCCTGGCAAACCTGTACAGCATCCAGTACCCCATGCGGTCCGGCCTCTCGCCCGTGAACAGGACAGCGCGCTGGCAATCGCTGTACCCCAAAACTGGCCGCAAGGGGCGCAGCGGGAATTCATGGGACTGGCTGGCAAGCCATGGCGTCGCGCCAGGAGATACGAAGTCGTACCCCAGGCCGTCCACCAGCATCAGGACTACAGGAGGCACCCGCATAAAAGCCTGCTTTTCTACCTTTACCTAATCGCTCTCGGGCGCCACGGGCACGGGAGTCTGGGTGTCCATGCCGACCGGCACGCCAGACCTGGCGGCGCCCAGGTCCTGGTACAGCCCAGCTACGCCCGAGGTCACAGCGTCCCAGGTGAAAGAGCGCAGCACCGCCCGCCGGCCGTTGGCGCCCAGTTGCCGGGCCAGCCCTGGCTCGTCCGCCAGGCTTTGAAGTTTCCTGGCCAGGTCCCTAGAGTCCCTGGGCTCGAAAAGCAGCCCGCAATCGTTTTCCTGGACAAGGCTGGTGAGCGCCCCGACTCGGGACGCGACCACAGGGACCCCGCAGGCCATGGCTTCCAGGGCCGTAAGGGGAAAAGCCTCACTGAGTGAGGGGATGACCAGGCAGTCTGCCTTCTGGTAGTAGGCCAGAAGGTTGCCATTCTTCATGGCTCCAGTGAAGACTACGCGGGATGCTAGCCCAAGCTGCGAGGCCAGAGCTTCCAGCCGTGGCCGCTCTGGGCCATCGCCCACCACTATGCAGGGGACCGTGCAGCAAGTCAGCGCCCGGAGCAGCACATCCACGCCCTTGCGCGGCTCCAGCCGGCCGACGAACAGGCAGAAGCCAGACACACCAGGGACGCTGGCCTTGTCCTGTCCGTCGCCCAGGGGCTGGAAGGCAACCTGGTCCACTCCATTGGGCGCCACGGCGATCCTGCCAGCAGGTATGCCCCACCTGGCGACCAACTCGCTCTTGTGCTCCGGGTACAGCACCAGCGTCATGGCCGCGCGGTGGAAGAGGGCCACGTTGAACAGCCTGTAGATGGCGCGCCGAACGAGACGCTCGTACAGGGACGGATATGAGCAGGCCCAGGGAGTGGAATCGTGCTCGGTGTAGACGATGGGGATGTCCCGACAAAGGAAGCTGAGGAGAAGTCCGGAAAGGTTTCCGTGGCAGTGGACTACCTGGAAGCTACCCCTGGAGCTTCGCAGGACCCGGAGGGCAGATACAAAGGCCAGGAAGTTGCCCAGCAGGTGCAGAAGTGTCCAGAGGGCAAAACCCGCGCCACGGCAGTAGCTGGAGAACCACAGAGGGACGCCTACGGGGTGAAGGGTAAAGGGATATGCCTCTTGAGGGCTGCCTTCGGAGTCAGAAATGACGTGGACTTCGTGGCCCGATTGGGCAAGACGCCAGGCCTGGTTAAAGAGGGCGTACTCTGCTCCTCCCGCCAGATTGGGCGAGATGGGGCGCACACCTCGAGAAACAACGAGTAGCTTCACTCTCGGCACTCCTCCTGGCGGTTGAGCAGGGGCCTGTGCTACGTTGCCGCAATGCGACACCCGCTTCCACACCAACCACTAGGAGAAGGGCCGTGCAGCTCACCGGGACCATGAGTCCGGACTTATCCGGCAACCTGCAGCGCTCCTTCCACCACCCCGTGCAATCTACAAGGGAGCGTCACAACGTCTGATGCCCCATAACCTGATTCCGGGATGCAAACGCACCAACTCGACATACCGGAAAAGCACTGTAAGATACGTGTATACCACAAAATTGACTAGGCGTCAACACCTAGTCCAAATGTATGGTACACTCACTATAATTGGAGGATAGCCACAGGGCGAGTACCCCCGCGTCAATAGGCGCGCGACAACTACTCGCCAGTGCAGCCAGGGCCGACAATTGACTGACGTGGGCGCCTCGGGAGTATCCGCGCCAGGCCTCCTGGCCCACACGCCAGCAGCCGCTTCTCAGCGGGTAGCTGCAGGAGCGGTACGACTTTACCGGGGCTGGCCTCGGGCCGCGCTGGCCGGCCTCCCTGGCGCTGGATACGAAAGGACGAGAAGGTGTACCGAGACAAGAGGGTACTGAGCCTGGGCGCCCTGGTTGTCCTGGCCCTGGTGCTGCTTTGGGGAATAGTCACCACTCCGGGCGTGCTGCGAGGACACGATATGTTCGTAGGCTCCTACGCAGCTTACGAGGCCCGCACAGGCTCGTGGCAGTCCATATGGGATGACCTCCGCTTTCCCGGGACCACCAAGCCAGCAACGAGGATGACCTGGACCCAGTTCGCGGTGGTCGGCCTCACCAATGCGCTGGGCGACTACACGGCTGCCATGCGACTGCTGGAGGGGCTGCTGGTATTCCTGGCGCTGGTGGCCATGTACCTGCTGGTGCTGCACTTCACGCGCTCTCACGTTGCAGGCGTGCTCGCCGCTGTGGTGTACGTATTCAATCGGGGCGCTCCCTTCCAGGGGCAACTGGCCTTCACCGCGGGCTACGCCCTGACTCCCCTCGTCTTTCTGGCCCTGGACAGGCTCCTGAGGCAGAGCAGGCCAATTAACATAGCAGCCTTTGGCGTGGTGCTGGCTGCCTTCGTATCCTCCACCATCCTGCCCTTCACCTACATCGTGGGCCTCTGCGCCGCGCTGTACGTGGCTATCTTTTACCTGGCCAGGCTGGCGCGGATCCAGGGAGCAAAAGACCTTCGGGCGATGCTTCCCACCTCAGCGGGCCTGGCCGCTGGCCTGCTCGTCGCGGCCCTCCTGTGCAGCTACTACATCGCCGGCCTGGTCCTGTCCACGGCGCCCACCGTCT
>DAOUAM010000088.1:0-38599 GCA_034433305.1 Dehalococcoidia bacterium
GCCGATGAAGTGGAGGACGAGGACTCTGAGGAGTCCGAGATAGAGGACGAGGAAGCGGAAGAAGAGGGCGCTGGTGACTCGGACGAGGAAGGCGAGCTGGAGGAGCACAGTGAGGGGGATGAGTCCAGCGATTCCAGCGAGGAAGAAGCCTTGGACGACTCCTCTGACCAGGACGATAGCTCAGAGGAGGCCAGCGAGACATCCAGCCCGGACGAGGAAGCTGAGGCCGGCGAGGGCGACCAGGCTGAGGACGTCGAGGAAGACGAGGACGCCGGCGAAGAAGATGAGCAGCCTCTGGTGCTTCGCTCGGCCACCGCGCTGAAGGTACTGGTGGTGCCAGGCAAGGCCACCCGGACCCACGCCCACGCCATCGTCAAGGGCATAGAGAAGGGCAAGCTCCAGGTCATAGGCAGGGACGGCCAGATCGTCCTGCTGGACGATACCTCGGGCCAGGGCGGCCTGGTGGAGTCCGGCGATGACGTGGTGCTGATAGTCCGCAGCAAGGACGGCCGTCCGGGCCAGTACGAGGTGCGCGGCGCCATGCGCGCCAGCGACCTCAAGGAGCGCCTGCAAGAGTACGCCCAGCGCATGGAGACCAAGGGCAAGAAAGAGCTGGTGGAGCGCATCAGAGAGAAGGCCAGGAAGTACGAGGAGCAGCTCCAGGAGCGCCTGGAGAAGCTGCGCGCCCGCGCCTCTGACCAGACCGCCACCGAGATAGACAAGGCGCTGGAAAAGCTGCGCCACAAGGGCCAGCAGGCCCTCCAGGGCGGCGAAGACAATGACAACGGCGGCCACGGACACGGCGGCAAGGAGCGCGGCGGCAAGGACCGCTAGCAGCCAGCAAGACTGGAACTTCAGCTATCAGCCATCAGCGTTCAGCGCACCCCCCACGAGCTGGGAAGGGAAGCTGACTGCTGATGGCTGATAGCTCACCCCGGCTGACTTGCCATCAGCGCCTCAACTTCCTGGCGCGTGGGCATGGCTTCCTGGGCGCCGGGCCGCGTGACAGCCAGGGCGCCGGCGGCAGCCCCAAAGCGGACCGCTTCCTTCAGGCTTCGGCCCTCGGCAAGGGCCACCGTCAGCGCGCCGCCAAAGGCGTCGCCGGCGGCCACTGTGTCCACCACTGTCACCCGATAGGCCGGCACATAGCCGCTATCGTCCCTGGACGCATAGCAGGCCCCCTGCTCGCCCAGCTTGACTACCGCCGCTGCCGCGCCCATTTCCAGCAGCGCCTCCGCCGCGACTCTGGCCGACGCCACGTCCACGACCTCAATGCCCGTCAGTACCGTGGCCTCGGTCTGGTTAGGCGTCAGCACATCCACGGCCCTGTAAGCCTCCGCCGGCAGCGCCCGCGCCGGCGCCGGGTCCCAGACCACCCGCACGCCCCTGGCCCTGGCGTAACGCGCCGCCTCCAGCGACACCTCCAGCGGCACCTCAAGCTGAAGCATGAGGCCATCGGCGCTGGTCAGCGCGGCCCTGGCGGCCTCAAGCTGGGACTGGTCGCAGGCCATGTTGGCGCCGTACACCGCGATGATGCGGTTCTGCCCGGCTGCGTCCACAATTATCATGGCGATGCCCGACGAGGCCCACGGGTCCTCGGCGACGGCGCTGACATCAACGCCGCTGGCCTCCAGGCCGGCCTTCAGCACAGGGCCGAAGGCGTCCCTGCCCACGCGGCCCACCATCCTGGCCCTGGCGCCCAGCCTGGCGACGGCTACAGCCTGGTTGGCGCCCTTGCCGCCAGGGGCCGTGAAGAAGCGCTGGCCCACCACTGTCTCGCCTGCCACCGGCACCCTGGCGGTGATGGCGACCAGGTCCATGTTGATGCTACCCAGCACGACGATGGTGGGCTGCCTGCGTCGTGCGCTCATGGCGCCTCCCACCCTCTGGCTGGCCTGCTACCCACAAGGCCCCTATCCAGCAATTCCTCCAGGACCTGGGCCACGCCGTCCTGCTCGATGGGCGGCGCCACCCTGTCCGCAGCCTCCAGCACTTCGGGCACCGCGCCGCCGATGGCGACTCCCAGGCCGGCCCAGCGCAGCATGTGGACGTCATTATAGCCATTGCCGAAGGCTATGGTCTCCTCCTGCCGGACGCCCAGGTACCGGCACAGCCAGGCCAGCGCCTTGTCCTTGCCGCCATCGGGATGCAGTATCTCGCAGAAGTGGGGCAGGGAGCGCGTCACGTGGAGCCGGGAGTTAAAGGTACCCCTCAGCTCCAGTTCGAGGCGGTAGACCACCTGCTCGTCGCCCACCACCACCAGGCGCGTCAGCCCGTTAGCGGCGAACGCCCGCAGGTCCACCACGTTGACGGTCACCTGGTTGCGCTGGCCGTAGCCCTGTGCCCAGGGCGTGAGCTTGCTGGTGTACACCTGGTCGCCGTGATAGCCGACGACTTCCAGGCCCCAGGACTCCAGGGCATCCAGCGCCTCCCGGGCCATATCCGCCGTCAGCGGGCGGTGCCACAGTACCTTGCCAGTGACCGGGTCGGCGATGTGTGCCCCCTGGAAGGAGGCAATGGGACACGTCAGCCCCAGGTCGGCGCAGGACCTGACGGCGGAGCGGAACATCCGGCCCGTGGCCAGGGTGACGTACGCCCCCGCCTCCCTCACCCTGGCAATAGCCTGGCGCGTCCGCTCCGAAAGCGGGTGCTCCTGGCTGCGGATGGTGCCATCTATGTCCAGTGCAATGAGTCTGTAGCCCATGGAGTAACCCTGGCCCACGGCAGTGCTGGGCACCGGGACTGTGGTAGAATTGGCGTCTGTCTGGAGTGTGGCCTGAGAGAAGGGACAAGGATGCGACGGAGAATCTCGCCCCGTGCGGTCTGGTGGCTGGTGGTGCTGGGTGTGACCCTGTTCATCCTCATCATGGCCCTGAGGGAGACATAAGAGAGGCAGCCCCCTACTCATGGGCCGCCGCCAAGCCATATGTTATACCATGCGCAACGCCACGTGCGAAGTGGCCTGCGGCCACGATACCCAGCCCAAGAAAGCAACCGGCGCGAGGAGGGACTATGAAGGTAGCAGGATTCAGCACCCGTGTGGTGAGCATACCTCGTGAGCGAGGCCCCCTGGGCGAAGGCCCCGGCTCCGCTGCTTCCAGCTTTGTGACCCTGAAACTAAGGACCGACGATGGCATTGAGGGCATCGGCTACGCCGGGTTTGCCAGCGGCGTGATGCGCAAGGCGCTGAAGGCCGCCGTGGACGCGCTGGCCGAGCTTGCCATTGGCCAGGACCCGCTGAAGGTCGAGGCCATCGGCGCCAGGCTGCTGTCGCTGGGCGGCGGTGGCGCTCCTGCCGGCCTGGTCACCCGGGCCGTGGCCGCCATTGACGTGGCCCTGTGGGACATCAATGGCAAGGCCCTGGGCCAGCCGGTGTACAGGCTGCTGGGGGGCTTCCGCGACCACGTGCCCACCTATGCCAGCGGCCACCTGTGGCGCACCTACGACCTGAAGGCGCTGGCGGATACAGCGCCCCGGCTGGTGGAGCAGGGCTTCCGCGCCATGAAGTTCCGCCTGGGTGCCGAGGACAGCCCGGCCAAGGAGATCGCCCGCATGCGGGTGATGCGCGAGGCCGTGGGCGACGGCATTGACCTGATGATTGACATCAACCAGGGCTGGAATGTCAACCAGGCCATCACCATTGGCCGCGAGATGGCAAAGTACAACATCTTCTGGCTGGAAGACCCAATCCAGCACCAGGACTACGAGGGCCTGGCCCGCATCGCCGACGCCCTGGACACGCCCATCGCCGCCGGCGAGTACCACTATGGCATTATCCCATTCCGCTACATGCTGGAGCACCGCTCGGTGGACATCGTCATGGTGGACCTGCTGCGGGCCGGTGGCATCACTCAGTGGATGAAGGTGGCCCACATGGCCGAGGCCTTCAACCTGCCCGTGGTAAGCCACCTGGCGACGGAGGTGCTGGCACACTGCATCGCCGCCGTGCCCAACGGCCTCACGGTGGAGCACATGCCCTGGACGTTCCCCATGTTCAAAGAAGTACCACGGGTGGAGAAGGGCGAGCTGGTGCTGCCCCAATCGCCCGGCCTGGGCCTGGAGTTCGACGAGGACGCGCTGAGGAAGTACGCTGTGGAATAGGCTGGAATGGGAAAGGCCCTACTGCTGGCGGGCGCCACAGGGCCAGCTACCTGGGCGCCAGTGCAATGGCCACTCAACTCTCACTCCGCACCTGACGTATGTATATATGAGAGGGTGTACCCAAAGTCTCGCCCATTGGCAGGACTCATGGTACACATGGGCGAGTTGTGGCTGCATGGCTATCATGCCCCCATTCCCTCTACAAGCCCGGGCCTGTCCTGAGCGTGCCGAAGGGACAAGCTCTGACCTTCCACCACTGGGGAAGGGACTGTTCTCGCCCCCTCTGGGGGGGGAGCTAGAGAGTGGGCCAGCCTTGCCTTACCACCGGCGCGGCGCCGATGGGCATCACGTCCCCTGCTAAGGGGTAAGACAAGACTTCCAGCACATCCTCTGAGCGAGGCAGAGTGGAATGAAGGTGCTTCAGGGCCTGGCTGGAGTGCTACGCTGGCAGGTGGTGGCCGGCCTCGCGGCTATGGCTGCCGCCTGCACGACTGCCTCCGCCCCAGGCAGCGAGGCAGCCACGCAGGCCAGTCAGACCTTCCACGACCTGCGCACCGCCGGCATATACCAGGTCAGCGCCGGGGGCGGCACCCCCCAGCTCCTCTTCGAGGGCTTCGTAGGCCACAGCGGAGAGTGGTCGCCGGAGGGGGAGCGACTCGCCTACGTACGCCACGACCGCAGGACAGAGCAGTACTCGGTCAGGCTCTACGACGCGAAGGCTGGACAGGAGCGAGAGCTGCTCTCCGTGGACCGGAACGGGTATGTCCAGCGCATCGTCTGGTCACCCGATGGCCGTCGCCTGGCCGCGCTGCTGGAAAGCCAGGGCACGCCGGAGCGCGTCAAGCTGGTGATGCTGACGCCGGAGGCCGACCCGCCAGTGGCCTGGGAAAAGGACCTCAGCCAGTACAGTTGGGGCCCGGATGTCTACTCCTGGTCCTCCGATGGCCGCTATTTCGCCCTCCTGGACTCATCGGCCGGCAGGCCCGAGGAGACGGTGCTGCTGGTGCTGACCTCGGAAGGCACGACGGCCCTGGAGTTGGCCCTGGGCCGCGAGTACACCCGTGACAGCCCCATAGCCTGGTCACCCGACAGCAAGCGCCTCGCCATCGTTCCTACCAGGACGGCCCAGGGCTACAGCAGGACTTCCAGGCTGGACGTGGTCACTGTGGACGTGGAGTCCGGAGAAAAGAAACCGATTTACACCAGCGATGACATGTCTGGCTACTTCAATGCCACACACCTGGCCTGGTCCCATGACGGCAGGAGCCTGGCCGTCTCCATATTCCAGGAAAGCGCCGAGTCCACCAATGAGTCCCGACGGGTGCTTCTTGTCCCGGCGGACGGCCAGGGCGAGGCGCGCAAAGTGGCGGACGGCCTGCTGGCCTCGTCAGACCCTCGCGTCCTGTCAGAGGACGGGCGCAGGTTGCTGCTCTGGCAGGGGGACAGCGCCGAATCGGGCGCACTCTCGCTGCTTAACATGGAGACGGGCAGCAGCGTTCCCCTGGGGCCAGTTGACGCGGGTATCGCCTGGTCGCCCGACGGCCAGCGCCTGGCATACCTGCACCAGAGCAGGCTTTACGTGGCCTCGGCCCAGAGGGGGTAGTCGCGGCTGGTGCTGGAGGTGCCTCTGGACTTTGTGGACAACCTGGGCTGGTCGGCAGACGGCAAGTACCTTCGTTTCACCCTGGACCTCTTTGGTCGGGGCCTGATGGTGCGCGATATGGAGTCCGGCACCGAAAGGCTGCTGGTGCCTGAGGGCCATGAACCATTGTGGTCGCCCACGGGAGAGCGCATCGCCTTCCTGGGCTACGACTTCCCCGTCTTCGGCCACCTGTACACAGTCCGCGCCGACGGCACCGACCTGCGCCGCCTGGGCAGGGTGGCCATCTCCGATACCCCGTGGCCCTGCCCTATGGGCATGACCACGGCCTGGTCGCCCGACGGCAGGTATGTGGCCTACAACACCCAGATCGGCGAGAGGTACGGGGAAAGCGGCGTGTACGTTGCCCCCGCCACCGGGGAGTCGGCGCCGGTGCACCTGGGCGATGGGTACTCACCCTCTTGGTCCCCCGACGGCCGGTGGGTGGCCTTCTCGTGGTGGGACAACGAACACGCCACCTGCCAGGTGGTGCTGGCCTCGCCCGATGGCAGTGAGCGACGGGTGCTGTGGGAGGGGCTTTCCCCCCCGGTGGTCACCTGACGGCACACGAATAGCCTTCCTACACAAGAGGCAGCTATTCCTGGGAGACCCGAAGACAGGCGAGGTCGAAAATGTGCCACTGGTCGGCGTGCCCTCCGAGGCCTTCTGCTGCAATATGGCCTGGTCGCCCGATGGCCGCTACCTGCTTTTTAACAATCAGGTAATTGACCTGGTCTCGAAGAAGGTGTGCCCTGTGCGTGGTGGGACAACCTTCGCCATCACCTGGACTCCGGACGGCCGACTGGCCTTCCTGGTACGGAGTCCTGACTACGTTGAGGAGAGGTTCACCATGTTCCCCTGTAGCGGCCAGGAGCCGGAGCCGCTGGATATAAAGAGCTGGTCATTCCACTGGTCTCCGGACGGGAAGAAGGTGGTATACGAGCCTGACCCGACGCCGTAAACTCTCGCTCCATCCCGGTACACTCTCCCGTCAAGAAAATAACCGCCTCCTTTAAGCAAAAATGGTATAGTCTGCTATGTCTGGGGCTTCTCCCCATCGGCGGGAGGGTGCTGGTCCGTCTCGTTCTGCCTGGAGGCCAGGTCCACCAGCAGGCGCCGAATGTCCACGCCGGTGGCGGCGGCGAAGGTCTCCAGGAACCTGGCGATGGTGCCAGGGGCAGCGTCCACCAGGCGTGTGATGGTGCTGCCGTCGGCCCCGTTGCCCGTGTCAATCAGGGTAATCTTCTCCACCGCGCTAAGGGGCCTGGCGGCTGCCTCAATCATCTGGGGAAGCCGCTCGATGAGCTGCTTGGACAGGGTTACCCGGACACCGACTTCCTGGTAGAAGCTGAGGGCCGCGGCCAGATCCCGCTCGCCTTCAGCCTGGGCCAGCAGACGCGCTTTTTCACCCTCCGCCTGGGCCAGCAGCCTGGCTTTCTCCCCTTCGGCCTCGGCCAGTAACTCGGCCTTTCTGCCTTCGGCCTTCAGCTTCATGACCTCGGCCTCCGCCTCGCTCACTTTCAGAATGCGCGCGGCCTCGCCAAGGCCCAGCTTTTCCTCCTCTGAGGCCCGTCCCTCGGCCCCAACGACGCGCGCCTGCTTCTCTCCCTCAGCCTTCAGCACCTGGGCCTCGCGCTGGGCGCGGGCAGGCTCGAACCGTGGCCTCCAGTTCCTTCTTCTTGCGCAGTACCTCCTGCTCCTGCACGGCGATATTGGCCTTGGTCTTCTCCTCTTCCACCTTGACCTGCTGGACGACGACCTGCTGCTGGGCGATGGCCTGGGCCTTTGGCCCGGCC
This sequence comes from Dehalococcoidia bacterium, assembly GCA_034433305.1. Classification (GTDB taxonomy): domain Bacteria; phylum Chloroflexota; class Dehalococcoidia; order Lucifugimonadales; family DAOUAM01; genus DAOUAM01. The sequence goes on from DAOUAM010000088.1 coordinate 7,537, forward strand.
TGGGCGGCCGTGGCGCGCTCGGCGGCCACTTCCGCCTCATATCGAGCGAGCTTGATGTCCCGCTCCTTCTTGGCCTCTGCTATCTCAGCCTCAGCCCTGGCTTTGGCCACCTCTCCTTCGCGCAACGCCTGCGCCGACCTGATCTTGGCGTCCCGCTCGGCCTCGGCCTTGCCTATTTCGGCGTCGCGCTTGACCTCGGAAGTGCGCCGCTGGCCCAGAGCGTCCAGGTATCCCTGGCTGTCGGAAATTGCCTTGATGACTATGTTGTCCACGGTGAGGCCCATCTGCCGCAGTTCCGCCGATGCCTGCTCCACGACCTTTTCCTGGAAGGCGTGGCGGTCGCGGTTGGCCTCCTCGACGGTCAGGTTGCTCAGGATGGAGCGGACCTGCCCCTCCATGGTCTCCCGCGTCACTTTCTCGATCTCAGACTTGGGCTTGGAAAGGAACCTCTCCACGGCATTGCCAATGGAGATGTCGTCCGAGGCTACCTTTACGTTGGCTACGGCCTCGACCGTCACGGGGACGCCTTCCTTGGTGTAGATGGTGTCCACCTTGATGGGAATGGACAAAAGCTCCAGGGAAAGGTGGTCAACGCGCTCCACGACAGGCCACTTGATGCTGGCGCCTCCGCGCACGAAGCGGTAGCCGATGACGCGCCGCTCGCCGGTGGAGGGGTCTACCACCACCCGCTTGCGCCCCGAGAAGACCGCGACGGTGTTGGGCGGCACCTTCACGTAGCTCCGGGCGACCAGGGCGAAGACCCCCAGGAGCGCCAGCATCAGGAGTCCTGTGGCTACGAATATGGGGACTAGAGTGGACATGGTGCTCTCCTGGCCCGGCACATGACCGGCGCTTGACCTTTGGAATCAACACTCCCTGGGGACAGGCCCAGGGGGCGCGCGGCCACCCGCCCGCCTGCGACGCGCCATGGGGCCGGCGGCAAGTCTACCGTGCCGACGCCTGGCCGACCTCGTGGGGCACCTGGGGCCAGTCCACGATGACCCTGCTGCCGTCGGCGTCAGCGATGACCACGCTGACGCCCTTGGGTATGGGCGCGCCGTCCTTGCTCCGGGCCAGGTAGGTCAGCGTGGTCTGTCCAACTACACAGCGGACTTCCCCGAGTCCCTGTCCAGGTATGGCAACCGTGACCTCAGCGGTGCGGCCCGGCAGGTCTTCCGGGGTGATGGTGATGGTGGCTTCTTGCGTGCTCACGAACCTGAGCAACTGGAAGGTAGCCAGACCGAAGAGGCTACCACTCAGCAGTCCGATGGCCATACTCGGGAGCAGTGGCAGGCCCAGGGCGGAGGCGATGGCCCCGGCGCTGCCGAAGGCGGTAAGGAAGGCGAAGAGGGCTTTGACCAGGAAGGGGCTGCCATCAAACCCATGGTCGGGCAACAGGTTGTCCAGCAGCCCATCGGTGTCGCCCAGCAGGTCAACCAGGATGGCGCTGGCCAGGACCAGCGCACCAACAGCGGCGATGCCAAGAAAGAGCCACACTTCCATGTTGACCCTCCCCGGCGAGGCTGCCAGGGCCACTGGCGCGCCTGACACGCGCCATCTGGGTAGAGGCTCTCAGCACCACAATTTTACTAAACTCTATTCGCCAGGACAATAATGGCCCCTTGTTAGGTGTCCCAGGAAAGGGCAGGAGCGCGCGGCGGCGCGCTCCTGTGTCCAGATGGTGTCCACTGCCGGCAGTCCCCCTTGAGAGGAGGGACTGCGCCGAGTCCTCCCCATTCTCAAGGGGGGCCAGAGGGGACCAAAGCCCGTCAATCCAGAAGTGACAGGTTCCTAGCTCACCTTGCGCAGCTTCTTGAGACTCTTCAGTTCCTTAGGGGGGTTCATATGTCTCCCGCGGATGGTGAAGGAGACCTCCCCGACATAGATGTTGCCTCTGGAGTCCACAGCGATGCCATGCGGCGCGATGAACTTGCCCGGCTCCTCGCCCTCCAGCGGGTCGCCGATGCGGGCCAGCAGGTCGCCCTTGCGGTCCAGGATGCTCACCCGGTGGCCCAGGCCCGGAGCATCGTCCACGCCAGGCATGCCGTTCAGCTCGCCTATGTACACGTTGCCATCGGGGCCGATGGTCATGCCGTCGGGGCGGTGGATGTTGTTCCACATGGTCAGGAACTTGCCATTGGCGTCGAAGACCTGGACGCGGTGGCACTCGCGGTCGGCCACGTACACGCGGTCGTCCGCGTCCACGGCCACGTTGTGGGGCCGCATGAACTGGCCCGGGTCAATGCCAGGCTCGCCCCAGGACAGCACGTGCCTGCCATCAGGAGTGTACTTGTGGACGCGGGAGTTACCGTAGCCGTCGGTGATGTAGATGTTGCCGGTCCTGGGCGACACAGCCGCGTGGGTGGGCCGGTTGAAGGGCTGGCCGCTCCACTTGGGCGCGGGCTTGCCAGGCGTGCCGATGGTCATCAGCAGCTTGCCCTCGGGCGTAAACTTGGTGATGGTATGGGTGCCGTCGTCGGCGCAGAAGACCGAGCCATCAGGGCCGATAAGAATGCCGTGGGTGCGCTCGCTGAAAGTCCCCTTGCCGAAGGACCGCAGGAAGTTGCCGTCCTTGTCGAAGACCATGACCGGGTGCTCAGGGTTGCGTGTCAGGGCGTAAACGTTGTCCCTGGCGTCCACGGCAACACCTGGCGTCTCAATCAGCCTCACCCCTGGGGGCAGCTTCTCCCACTTGTCCAGCGCCTCGTACCGGAAGTTGCCACTGCCAATGATTGCGCTCATCTGAGTGTTCCCTCCTTTGCTCCAGCTATCGCTGTGGCGGCCCAGGCTCGCGGCAGCGGGACTCCGGCTAGCCGCGCCTGATGATGGGGCATGCTATAGCACACCGCTAGCCCTGTCAACATCTGGCTGTTCAGAACGCCCCAGTCCCCATTGGCGACCGGTGTGGTACAATAGTCTCGCTTGAATGCAGGTCCGTGCCATACTGCACCCCGGGCCACCGTCAGAGGAGGACTATGACTTCTAACATCGTGCTGTCAACCAAGGAGTACAAGGTTATAGGCAAACGTCCCATCCGGCATGATGGGGTGGACAAGGTCACGGGCAAGGCCCTCTACGGAGCGGACATCCACCTTCCGGGAATGCTCTACGGCAAGGTGCTAAGAAGCCCCCATGCCCACGCCCGCATCAAGCGCATCGACACCAGCAAGGCTGAAGCGTTCCCTGGCGTCAAGGCAGTGGCCACCTCCAGAGACCTGGCCGCAGTGTCCGACAGGCTGGCCGAGCTGGGCGAGGACGTGGTCACCAGCCTCAAGTACCTGAGCAACAATGTCCTGGCCGCCGACAAGGTGCTTTACAAGGGCCATCCCGTGGCCGCTGTGGCCGCCACCAATCCCCACGTAGCGGAGGAGGCCCTGTCGCTGATAGAGGTGGAGTACGAGGTGCTGCCGGCGGTCACCAACGTGGAAGACGCCATGAAGCCGGGCGCGCCTATTCTCCACGAGCACATGACCACGGCCAGGTTCGGGGACGAGGTGCCCAAAGGCACCAACATCGCCAGCCACCAGCAGTTCAAGCTGGGTGACATCGAGCAGGGCTTCAAGAAGGCCGACCTGATTGTCGAGCGGGAGTTCCGCACCAGGACGGTCCACCAGGGCTACATCGAGCCTCAGAACGGCACCGCGTGGTGGTCGCCAGACGGCAAAGTGACCATCTGGTGCAGCAGCCAGGGCCACTTCGGCATCCGCGACAACGTGGCCAAGGTGCTGGGCTTGCCTGTATCCAGCGTCAAGGTCGTACCCATGGAGATAGGCGGCGGTTTCGGCGGCAAGCTCGCCATGTACCTGGAGCCTCTGGCCGCCGTCCTCTCCCGTAAGAGCGGCCACCCGGTGAAGCTGACCATGTCCCGCGCCGAGGTACTGGAGGCCACAGGCCCCACCTGCGGCAGCCATGTGAAGATCAAGATAGGCGTCACCCGCGAGGGACGCATCACCGCCGCGCAGGGCTACCTGGCATTCGAGGCCGGCGCCTTCCCAGGCTCGCCCATCGGCGGCGCCACTGCCTGCATGTTCTCGCCCTACAACATCGAGGACCTCCTCATTGACGGCTACGATGTCGTCACCAACAAGCCCAAGACCACGGCCTACCGTGCCCCCGGCGCTCCCATCGGCGCCTATGGTGTGGAAACGGTAATTGACGAGATATGCGAGAAGCTGGGCATGGACCGGCTGGAGTTCCGGCTCCTGAACGCGGCCAAGGAAGGCACGCGCCGCGCCGACGGCGTCCTCAATGGGCGCATCGGCTGCATCGAGACCATCGAGGCCATGAGGTCCCATCCTCACTACAAGGCGCCACTGCCCTCCATCCCCGGCAGGAAGGTAGGGCGAGGCATCGCCCTGGGCTTCTGGCGGAACAACACCGGCCCCTCGGCGGTGGTGGCTACCGTGCTGCCCGATGGCACCGTAAGTCTGGTGGAAGGCTCCGTGGACATCGGCGGCTCCAGGCCTGCCGTGGCCCAGCAGCTCGCCGAGGTGCTGGGCATAGCGGTGGAGGACGTGAAGCCGCAGGTGGCCGACACCGACACTATCGGCTACACGTCCAGCACTGGCGGCAGCGGCGTGGCCTTCAAGACCGGCTGGGCCGCCTACGAGGCCGCCCAGGACATCAAACGCCAGCTTATGGAGCGTGCCGCGCGCATCTGGGAGACCACGCCCGACCAGGTGGTCTACGAGGACGGCGTGCTACGGCACAAGTCCGACCCGGAGCTACACATGACCCTGAAGCAGATTGCGCCCAGGCTCAACGACCTGGGCGGCCCGGTGGTCGGCAGGGCCAGCGTCAACCCACGGGGCGTTGGCGGCTCTTACAGCGGCCTCATCGTTGACGTGGCCGTGGACCCTGAAACGGGCAAGACTGACGTCATTCGCTGCACAGCCTTCCAGGACGCCGGCAAGGCCGTCCATCCCAGCTACGTGGAAGGCCAGATGCAGGGAGGTACTGTCCAGGGCATAGGCTGGGCGCTGCACGAAGAGTACTTCATGAACGACAAGGGGCAGATGCTGAACACCAGCCTGCTGGACTACCGAATGCCCACCAGCCTGGACGTCCCCATGATAGACACGGTCATCATCGAGGTCCCCAACCCAGGACATCCCTTCGGCGTCAGGGGCGTGGGCGAGGCGTCCATAGTCCCGCCGCTGGCTGCCATGGCCAACGCCGTATACAACGCCATCGGCGTCAGGATGCAGGAGCTTCCCATGTCGCCGGGCGCCATACTCAAGGCGCTGGGCCAGGAAGACGGCGCCAGGAAGAGGTAGAGGCCAGGCCACACGAAGTCACCAGGGCGCCGACGCGTCGGTGCCCTGGTGCAAGGCCACCAGGCAAAGGACTCGCCAGCCCAGGCGCACTCGCCCTCCCGTGAGCAGCAGGGAGAGGCAGGCCCCTGTGTACTTGCCTTTTCAGGCCCGTGCCATGCCACTGGCCGGCCAGTGGACGATGTCGGCGATGAAGTTGGAAACCAGCAATCAATGAGAGGACGAGGTGCGATAGATGCCCAAGCAGTTCCAGTTTGGAGATGATGCCAGGAACCAGCTCATGGCTGGCTTCGACACGCTAGCGAAGACTGTCGGGGTGACCCTGGGGCCAAGTGGCCGAAACGTTATCCTGGACAAGGAATTCGGGCCGCCCCAGGTCTGCAGCGATGGCGTCACCATCGCCAAGGAAATAGAGCTTAAGGAGCCCTTCGAGAACATGGGCGTCCAGTTGCTCAAGCAGGCCGCCAGCAAGACCAATGACGTCGTGGGCGATGGCACCACCACGTCCACCATCCTGGCACAGAGCATGCTCCACGAAGGCATCAAGCAGATCGTGGCGGGCGCTAACCCCATGAGCATGAAGCGTGGGATGGACAGGGCCCTGGAGATGCTCAGGGCCGAAGTCCAGAGCATGGCGCGCCCCATCCATGGCAAAGAGCAGGTCGCACGGGTGGCGGCGCTGGCGGCCCACGACGAGGAAATGGGCAAGCTCATCGCCGACGTGCTGGACAGGGTCGGCGCCGATGGCGTGGTCACGGTGGAGGAGTCCAAGGGCCTCCAGAACGAGACGGAGTACGTGGAGGGCATGCAGATTGACCGCGGCTTTATCTCGCCCTACTTCGTCACCAACCCAGACAAGATGGTGGCCGAGGTGGAAGAGCCGTACATCCTTCTCACTACCGAGAAGATTTCCTCTGTCCAGGAGTTGCTGCCCCTCCTGGAGCGTGTGACGCCCCGCAGCCGGAACCTGGTAGTAGTGGCCGAGAACGTCGAGGGCGAGGCCCTGGCCATGCTGGTGGTGAACAAGCTGCGCGGCGTCCTGCGCTGTCTCGCCGTCAAGGCCCCAGCCTTCGGCGACCGGCGCAAGGCCATCCTGGAGGACATGGCCGTGCTTTTCGGAGGCAGGGTCATCAGCAAGGAGGCCGGGCGCACCCTGGAGTCGGCCACTGTCCAGGACCTGGGACGCTGCCGCCGGGTGGTGTCTAACAAGGACGAGACGACCTTCGTGGAGGGCGCCGGCAGGCCCGAGGACATCAAGGCCCGCATCCAGCAAATCAAGGCCCAGGTAGCCGAGACTACATCGGACTACGACCGAGAGAAGCTGGAGGAGCGGGCGGCCAAGCTGGCCGGCGGCGTAGCCGTCATCAAGGTAGGTGCGGCCACCGAGGTGGAGCTTAAGGAGAAGAAGCAGCGGCTGGAGGACGCGCTGTCGGCGACCCGGGCGGCCATGCAGGAGGGCGTGGTGCCTGGCGGCGGCACGACACTGGTGAGGGCCGCCCAGGCTATGCTGAAGAAGGCCCAGGCCGATGGCGACGACTGGACAGGCATCCGCCTGGTCGCCAGGGCCTGCGAGGCGCCACTGAAGCTCATTGCCGAGAACTCAGGAGCTTCAGGCGATGTGGTGCTTCAGAGCGTCAAGGCCCACGAGGGTGACTGGGGCTACGACGCCGAGGCTGGCAAGTTCGGCCACCTGCTGGAGATGGGCATCATGGACCCGCTGAAGGTGACCAGGACTGCCCTGGAGAACGCTGTCAGCGTCGCCGGCATGGTCCTGACCACCGAGTCGCTCATCACGGAGCTCAATCCCAAGAAGCTGCCTCCACCCTACGACGATTAGCAGCAACCAGCACCGCCGGAACCAGCGGCGCCCAGGCTTGTGTGAGAGCGAAGCGCGTGTTGCACGCTTCGCTCTCACGTTCTCCCACACAGACGTGCCACCTGCATCGCCTTACACCATTTTTGATGGACTGCGCCATGAACACCGAGGCACACGCCTTCCTGACTCATCAAGGCGGACGTGTGTCACACCCTCCCGCCCTCGTTACCGCTCACCCCCAGCCCCGCCTGCTGGTATGACGCGGCCTGCCGAGGCTTCCACCAGGCATTACAGGCGCGCCCCAGGGAATCCACCCCCGATTAGCTGAGGGGGCGATAATTCCCTGTCTGGAGGTCTACACATCTGGCCCGCATCTGCTAAAATGCTCACGGCCTGCCCAGCAGGCACACATCTGACCATCTGTGCCTGACGTATTCTTAGTGAAGGTGGGTACAGCCCATGGTTGCGACAGAGAGCAGGGCTACAGCTACTTATACTATCCAGGCGCGAGGGGTGACCAAGCGGTTCGGCACCAGGACCGCCGTGGACAACCTCACCTTCAACGTCCGCAAGGGCGAGGTGGTGGGCTTTCTGGGGCCAAACGGCGCCGGCAAGACGACCACCATGCGGCTTCTGACGTCTTACTACACTCCCGACAGCGGCAACATCCTCATCAGCGGCGTGGACACTCAGGAGCAGGACACCGTCACGAGGCATAGCATAGGCTACCTGCCGGAGAACAACCCCCTCTACGGAGACTTGCTGGTGGCCGAGTACCTGGCCTTCGTGGCTGACCTGCGGGGCCTGCCACCCGCGCGGCGGCGGGAGAATATCGCCCAGACGGTGGAGGAGACTGGCCTTCAGGAGGTCTACTTCCGCCCCATCAGCCAGCTCTCCAAAGGGTACAGGCAGCGCGTGGGCCTGGCCCAGGCCATCCTCCACAGGCCAGAAATCCTGATAATGGACGAGCCTACCGAGGGCCTTGACCCCAACCAGAGGGTGACCATCCGGGAGCTTATCAAGTCGCTGGGAAAGGACCGGACGGTGCTGCTCAGCACCCACGTGCTGCAGGAGGTCGAGTCCACCTGCGACCGGCTGCTGATCATCAACCGCGGCAAGCTCGTGGCCGACGGCACCATACCAGAGCTGCTGGCCCGGGCGCGAGAGGTGAGGTCCATCCAGGTCGAAGCGGAGGGCAACCAGATCGAGTCCGCCCTGCGGGACCTGCCCAGCGTCAAGGCTGTCCACCGGCACGAGTCCATTGACAGCCGCAAACGCTACACCCTCACCGTCACGGGCGAAGAAGACCTGCGCCCCCAGATTTACAGCCTCGCCAGGAAGCGCGACTGGGTCCTGTGGGAGCTGCACGAGGTTACGCCACGCCTGGAAGACCTGTTCCACTCCCTGACCATGGCCGCAGACGAGGACAGCAACGACCAGTAGGACCACCATGCGCTCCTTTTTCGCGCTCATCAGGAAAGACCTGAAGGGCTACTTTGACCAACCCACGGGCTACATCCTGATAGTCATCTTCGTGGGTGTACTGTCATACCTTTTCTTCCGCACGGCGCTGCTGACCGGCGAGGCGTCGCTGCGTCCCCTGTTCTCCATCCTGCCCTGGCTGCTGGCGGTGTTTGTGCCGGCGTCCACCATGCGGCTGCTGGCTGAGGAGCAGCGGGACGGCACGCTGGAGATACTCCTGACCCAGCCTATCAGGAGCTGGAGCGTGCTGCTGGCCAAGTTCCTGGTGGGGCTGGTCTTCGTGGGCATCGGCATCCTGTCTACTCTGGGAGTGCCGGCGCTGCTTGCCACGGCCGGCAATCTGGACGAGGGTGCCGTGGCCGCTCAGTACCTGGGCAGCCTGTTCCTGACCGCGGCCCTGGTCGCCGTCGGCCTGTTCACCTCCAGCCTCACGCGCAACCAGATCGTGGCCTTCATCCTGGCCCTTGCCATCAACATGTTCCTGCTGCTCATGGGCATGGAACTGGTGACGACGACGCTGCCGCAGGCGGCCTCGGTGCTGGTGCAGGACCTCAGCCCGCTGACGCACTTCTCCAGCATCTCCAGGGGCGTGCTGGACCTGCGCGACGTGCTGTACTTCGTGGCGCTGGTGTCCACCTTCCTGAGCGCCACCTACCTGACCATGCGTAGCAAGACGCTGAGCCACCACTCGCCGCTGTACCGCAACCTTCAGCTTGGCGTCGTGGGGCTGGTGGTCGCTAGCCTGCTGGTGGGCTGGTTCGGCAACTCCATCGCAGGCCGCTGGGACGTCACCGAGGACAAGCTGTACACCCTCAGCCCGGCCACCGAGCAGCTACTCGCCGGTCTGAACGACTACCTGACCATCAAGCTCTTCGCCTCCAAGGACCCGCCAGTACAGGTGTCGCTGGTGGCAAGGGACGTCAACGACTTCCTGGAGGACTTCGCCGCCAAGTCCGGGGGCAAGGTCAAGATAGTGAAGCGCTTCCCAGACGACGACGAGGACGCCGCCCGCGAGGCCCAGCTTACCGGCATACCGCCTGTGCAGTTCAACGTCCAGGGCCAGGGCGAGCTACAGGTGAAGGTGGGCTACCTGGGCCTGGCCATGACCTACGCCGACCGGCAGGAGGTGGTCCCCTTTATTGACACCATTGACGGCTTCGAGTACAGGGTCGCCAGCCTGGCCTACAAGATGGTGCGGGAGCAGCGCCAGACGGTCGCCTTCCTGTCCGGCCACGGGGAGAAGAGCAAGGACGCCGACATGCGGGCCTTCGCCGGCCTGCTGGAGGAGCAGTACAACGTCCGGGAGATAGCGGCTACCGGCGACACTGCGCCAGACCTGAGCGGCGTGGACGTGCTCATAATTCCAGGGCCGACCCAGGAAGTCCCGCCCAGTGTGCAGCAGGCGCTGAGCGGCTACCTGGACAGCGGCGGCAAGGCCATGCTCCTCATTGACCCGGTACTGGTGGATGAGCAGAACCTGATGGCCCTGCCCAACGAGCACAGCTTCGCCTCCTTTGTCAACCGGTACGGCGTGACGGTGGACAACAACCTGGTCATGGACCTGCGCTCCCACGAGACGCTGCCCTTCACGACGCCGCTGGGCACCATACTGAGGCCATACCCCTGGTGGATGCGCGTCCCGGTGATAGACTCCAAGATAGCTGGCGAGGTGCAGTCGGTGGTGCTTCCCTGGGCCAGTTCCCTGGGCATCAGCGAGGCCGAGGTAGGCCGCGTGGAAGTGGTGCCGCTGCTGGAGACCACGCCCTTCGCGGCCCTCCAGTTCGACTACAACAGCGTCAGCCCGGCCTTCGACTTCTCCCGGTACCAGGACGACCTGGGCCGCACGCTGGTGGGCGTGGCCGTCATAGGCCAGCCGGCCCCGGAGCCTGGCGGCCAGGACAGCCCTGAGTCCTCCTTCCGGTTGCTGGTCATTGGCGACTCGGACTGGCTGGAGGACAGCGTGGTAAGCCAGTCCCAGGAGAACATGGCCCTGGCGCTGAACCTGGTGGACTGGCTGGCCCAGGAGGAGACCCTGGCCAGCATCCGCTCCAAGGTGGTCTCCTCCCGGGAGCTACTCTTCAGTTCCTCCACGCACAGGAACCTGGTGCAGTACGGCAACATCGTCGGCGTGCCGCTGCTGTTCATAGCCCTGGGCATGCTGCGCTCCTTCCGCAGGCGGAGCATTACCCTGAAGGTGTACGGTCGTGAAAAGTAGGCAGGTCGGACTCGTCCTGATAGCCCTCATTGTCATCGGCGTGGCGGGACTGGTGGCGCGCCTGGTGTCCGCTGGTCAGGACGAACTGGTGCTCTCAGGAATTCTGCCCATTACCGAGAACGTGGTGGACCGGGTGGTCATCACTGCCGGCGACCAGCAGGCGGAGCTGAGGAAGGTGGGCGAGACCTGGATGGTCGGCAATAACGTGGCCTTCCCGCCACGGCTGGAGCAGTTCTGGGCGGCAGTGGCCGAGATTGACGGCGCGCAGCTCATCGCCGCCAACCCGGCCAATCACCAGCGCATGGGCGTCGGCGACGGCCAGGGGGCCACGGTGCAGTTCTACCTTGGCCCATCCATTCAGGAGCAGTTCATCGCCGGCAAGTGGTCGCCTGATGCGGGCCTGTGCTACCTGCGCCGCCCGGCCCGCAACGAGGTCTACGGCATCCACTGCCCCATTGGCAACGTCTTCGACGCCAACCCCGACCGCTGGCGCAACCCTGTGGCGGCCAGCATCCCCAGGCAGGTCATCGAGTCGGTGCGCCTGAGGCTGACCGATGACGAATTCACCATCGTGCTCAGGGAGTCGAGATGGACAGTCCAGAGCGGACTGGAGGAAAGGCCGGCAAACCAGGCCCAGGTAGACCTGTTGCTGAGGGCGCTGGAGGGCCTGGTGGCCAGGAGCTTCGCCACTGAGTCCGAGATCAGGGGCCTCAACTTCGACCAGCCCACCGCCTCGGTCCACGTGGCGACCCGCAGCAACAGCGGCTTACCCTCCGTTGGCCTGGACTTCATCAAGCGGGACGATATCTCCTACTACGTGAGGAACAGCACCGAGGCCACGGTGTTCATCATTGACGCGGTGGTGGTAGACAGCTTCCTGCGGCCCAGGGCAAACTATCTGGCGGAGCAGACCGGCTAGGGGCGCGTCAACATAGTTTTGATGGAGGGCTTCACCCTCATCCTAACCTTCTCCCGTCAAGGGAGAAGAGGTATTTTCTCTCCCCTGGCGCACAGAGGAAAAGGTCTATCCTCGCCCTACTGGAGGTCGAGTCGGTGAGGGCAAGAGCGCCCCGGTAAAAGGCCCCTACGCAGCCCTACAGGGGTGGCCGCTTCCAGCCGCCCAGGGCCTGCTCCAGATGGGCCGCGATGGCCAGCGCCACGTCTTCTCGCCAGGGCCTGGCCACAACCTGCACGCCGATGGGCATTCCCTCCGCCGACGTCCCGGCCCGCACCACGGCGCCAGGCCAGCCGGTCATGTTGTAAGTGCCCGTGTAGCCCGCGGCCGACCGCTTCTCGTCGTCCATCTCCATGGAAACGCCGTGGGGCAGGGCCGCGAAGGCGTTCACAGGGCACAGGATGGCATCGTACTTCTCCATGAAGGCCAGCATGTCGCTGCGGAAGGTGTCCAACTCCTCCAGCAGCGCGGTGAACTGCTCCGTGGACAGCACCTTCGCCTCGTAGATGCGCCTGGACAGCCAGGGATGGATGTCCGTGGACGCTGTGCCGGCCCTGGCCAGCAGGCGCTTGACCCAGGCCCGGCCATCGGCGGCGGAGAGGTCGCGGCTAATGCGCGGCGCCCTCTCCAGGGCGGAGGGCCTGGCCTCCTCCACCGCGGCCCCGGCGTCGGACAGCGCCTTGGCGGCGGCCTTAACGGCTTCTACTGTCTGCGGCGGCGGCGTGAGCATGCCGTTATCAGAGTGCATGGCTATGCGTAGCTTCCTGACGTTGACCGTGGCCGGGTCGCCCAGTGGCATGTCAACGATGGCAGGGTCGCGCCAGTCCGGCCCGGAGATGATGGGCAGCACCAGGGCCAGGTCTTCCACAAACCGGGCCATCGGGCCATTCTGGGTAAGGGAGTCTGTGGCGCCCAGGCCGTAGGGCACGATGTGGCCTGTGCGCGGCACGCGCCCGGAGGTGGGCTTGATGCCAGCGATGCCGCAGTAGTGCGCCGGCCCGCGTATGCTGCCGCCAGTGTCGCTGCCGATGTCGAAGGGCGAGCCTCCAGCGGCGATGATGGCGGCGGCGCCGCCGCTGCTGCCCCCTGGCGTCCGGGAGAGGTCATAGGGGTTGTTGGTGCGCCCGTACACCAGGTTATCAGTCTCACCGGCCAGGGTAAGCTCCGGGGTGTTGGTCTTGCCCAGGAGGATGGCACCGGCGGCGCGCAGCCGGGCTACGCAAGTGGCGTCCGCCGGAGGCACAAACCTGGCGCGCCCCTTCGTCCCGCCCGTGGTGATGACGCCCTCGGTGTCCAGCGAGTCCTTGATGGTCATGGGGACACCGTGGAGCGGCCCCACGGCCTCTCCCCGCGCCAGCCGGGCATCGGCGCGGCGGGCCTCGTCGCGGGCGCGGTCGGCGGCAAGCTGCACAACGGCGTTCAGCCTGGGGTTGACCTCCTCTATGCGCCGCAGATGTGCCTCCACCACTTCCACCGCCGAGACTCTCTTCTGTCGGATGGCAGTAGCTATCGCCCTGGCTGAGGCGAAAATAAGTTCATCCATTATGCGCTCCTGGGCGCCGTGGCGCCTTCGCTCTCTAACTTACCTTTACCAGCTTCTGAAGGCTGCGGACACTGGCGGGCGGTGTCTCATAGTGGCTTATGTTAGTCCAGGCCACCTCGCCAACGTAGATATTCCCCCTGGAGTCCAGGGCCAAGCCGTGGGGAGCAATGAACTGTCCCACGCCGAGGCCGTAGCCGTTGCCGATCCTGGCCAGGCGCTCGCCCTTCGTCGTCATGACGCTTACGCGCGGCCCTATGTTGGGTGTGTTCCGGTTTACGGCCATGCCCCAGCCCAGCTCGCCCACGTACAGGTGCTGCTCCCTGGACATGTGCAGCGCGCAGGGCCGGTGCACCGTGGCCCACATGGTCTCGAACTTGCCATTGCGGTCGAAGACCTGTATTCGGTGGTTCTCGCGGTCGGCGACGTACACCCAGCCGTCCCTGTCAGTGGCGATATTGTGGACGATGTTGAACTCGCCGGGGTCGGTGCCAGGCGCGCCCCAGGAGAGCAGGAGCTTGCCATCAGGCGAGAACTTGTGGACCCGGGCGTTGCCGTAGCCATCGGACACGTAGAGGTCGCCGGTCTGCGGGTCCAGGGCCACGTGAGTGCAGCGGTTGAAGGGCCTGCCGCTGTATGGCTCGGCGGGCTTGCCGGGGACTCCGATAGTCATGAGCACCTTGCCGTCCAGGGTGCACTGGCGCACCGTGTGGTCGCCGTCGTCGGTGCAGTAGAGGGTGTCGTCAGGCCCCAGGGTGAGGCCATGGGGCCGGCTAAAGACGCCCTCGCCCCAGGACTTGATGAAGTTGCCCTGGCTGTCGAAGACTATCATAGGGTGGTCACCCCTGTTGAAGACGTACACCCTGTCCCGGGAGTCCACCGCCACGGCCGCGACCTCGCGCCAGGAGTAGCCCGGCGGCAGCTTCTCCCAGCCCACCGCGACCTCGTAGGTAAACCTGCCGCTCCCCAGTTTCACCGTGCTGACCATGTGGCTAACCCTCCTGAGCAGGATTGCAGCCCGGGCCACACAGGCCCCGGCGATGCTTACGCGGATTATATCACTCCGCTGGCGCCGGCGGTGCAAGGCCCTGTCCTGGCCCCCGGGGCTGCTGGCACATATTGTCTTTTGGCTGCTGAAGATGTACGTTTATAGGGCAGCGGCACCCTGGACAATTACAGGAGACAGAGCAATGGCAGAAGAAGCACGCATCGTCTCGCTGCAGCTATGTACAGGCCACCGCCAGCCCATGCGCTTCGTAGAAAGCGCCTCACTGGTGGCGGGATATGGCATCGAGGGCGACAGGCACGCCAGCAGCACCGGCGGCCGCGAGGCCCGGCAGGTGCTGCTCATGGACGAGGAGACGCTGGTGGCCTTCGGCCTGGAGCACGGGGTTGTCCGCGAGAACATCACCACGTCGGGACTAGACCTCGGCGCCCTCAAGAAAGGCCAGCGTCTCACGGCGGGCGATAGCGTGGTGCTGGAGATAACCGGCCCTTGCACGCCTTGCTCGCGCATGGACGAGGTCCGGCCTGGCCTGCGGGCGGCGCTGGAAGGGCGGCGGGGCGTGCTGGCAAGGGTGGTCCAGGGCGGCAGCCTCAGGACTGGGGACCCCATAAGGGTCTCCAGGGCTGTGGTTGTTCCCTAGCAGCCGCTGCCTTCCATGCCCGGGCCGCTTAGCTTTGAGCGACGGCACTGCTTAGGCTTTCCGCATGTTGGCGACATATGGCCCGGCGTCGGTAGTATGGTAGTGGAGGCCTGAGCTGTAAAGCAGCCTGCGCCATATTTGTCCATCATCCGCCGTCCTGGGAGACGGTAGCAAGCAGGAGTCTTCAGGCAGGCCAACCTCAGGCCTGGCTGGTAATGCGGGCAAAAATAGACCACCTGACACGCTGGCTAGCCCTTGGCGGTCTCCTCACACCTGTGGGGTGTGCCGCGCTCGTGGTATACGCCACCCTTCTCACTCCGGGCTACGACCCCCTGCAACAGTCCATCAGCGCCCTGGCAGGGCCGGACATGCCCTACACCAGGCTAATCACGGCATCCTTCATCCTGTTCGGACTGATGGTGATTTCCCTCGCCTGGGCGCTGCTGCGGACGCTGGGGAGGGAACCCAGCGGCGTGCTGTGCTTCGCGCTGCTGGTCATCAACGGGCTGGCTGTGATGGTGGCCTCGGTGTTCTACGAGAACTCCCGTGAAGTTGTCGCCCTCAGGGTCACAGCGGGGCTGGTCCACGCCCAGGCTGCGAGGGCATCCCTGTCGGCGGTATTGCTGGTCATACTGCTGGTGGTGCGTGCCACCTGGCCCCGGAGACGCTGGCGGCGGTTCTGCTGGTTCTCCATCGCCGCCGCGTGCCTGATAGTGGCCTTTTCGGTGCTGTTCGAGCTGCCCATATGGAGCGGCATGGCCGGCCTGTTCGAGCGGGTGGCCTTCGGCACCGAGATGCTGTGGGTGATGGTCCTGTCCTTCCGGCTCTTCCGGCCCGGGCACCCCGTTTGGCCTGGCACACGGTAGGCCCCCCAACACCGCTCCCTCCCCTGCTGGCTGCCTGGCGAGGCAGCCAGCAGCCCAGGTTGACGCCACAGGGATGGACGGTGTAACCTTCACTGCACTACACCATACTTGTGGTGGCGCCGCCCGGCAAGAAGGGACAGCATTTTGCGCCTGCGCATCCACTCCCAGGCCAAGCTCGCCAGGGCAGAGCTGGCAGGCCAGGCCACTCAGGCCCGGCCCGCCAGAGGGCTTTCCGCTCCCTGGTTCCAGCGCATACCTGCCCTGGAGTCGCTCCAGTACCGGGACTTCCGCTGGCTGTGGCTTGGCTCCTTCGCCTCTTTCATGGCCATGAACATGCAGATGATTACTCGGGGCTGGCTGGTGCTGCGCCTGGCCAACGACTCACCCCTGGCCCTGTCCCTGGTCATGATGTCCTTCGCGGTGCCCATGACGCTGGTGTCCATCGTCGCCGGTGCCATGGCCGACCGCATACCCCGGCGGCTCATGGTAATGCTCAGCCAGAGCGGCAATGCCATCTCGACGCTGCTGCTGGCCGTGCTGGACCTCACGGGCCTGGTGCAGTTCTGGCACCTGCTGGTGCTGGGGGTTGTCAATGGCTCGCTGAATGCCTTCAACATGCCAAGCCGTCAGGCCATCATCTCCGAGATGGTGCCAGAAAACAAGCTCATGAACGCCATATCCCTGAACAACTCGGGCATGAACATGACCAGGATCGTCGGCCCGGCGGTGGCCGGCGTCCTCATCGGGTACATAGAGACGTCCGGCGTCTTCTTCCTCATCGCGGGCATCTACGCCTTCGCTGTGGTGTCAACGGCCATGATCCGCGCTGGCAACACCCCGGGAAGCCGCTCGCGCAAGAGCATGACAAGCGACATCCGGGCTGGGTTTGCCTACGCCGCTGGCAACCCGACGCTGCTGGGACTTATCATCATGGCCTTCATCCCGTCCCTGTTCGGCTTCTCCTACCATGCGCTGCTGCCAGCCTGGGCACGCGAGGCGCTGGACGTGGAATCGAAAGACCTGGGGGCGCTGATGATGGTCATGGGCATAGGGGCGCTGGCCGGCAGCCTGATACTGGCCTCGCTGCGTGGCTCCAGCAGGCGCGGCATGCTCCTCATCGCCTCCTGCGTAGCATGGGGGGCTGGACTGGCCGCCTTCTCCCAGATGACCACCTACGCCACGGCCATTCCCCTGCTGCTGCTTACCGGCCTCTTCAGCGCCGTCTTCATGTCCCTGAACATGACGCTGATGCAGGTGTACTCGGCCCCTGAGATGCGCGGGCGCGTCATGAGCATCGGCATGATGACCTTCGGCGTCATGCCGCTGAGCGCCGTGCCCTTCGGGGCCATAGCGGAGCGCACCGGTACTCCCGACGCGCTGCTGCTGAGCGGAGTGCTGCTGACGCTGTTCACCATCGCCTTCGCCATCGCCTATCCCAGCTTTCGCAAGATTGACTAGCAGCCAGCCGCTACGGCGCTGGCCCCCGGGAGGAATAGAGCCGTGCCCAACAAGGAGCTTTCAGGCAAGGTCCAGACGGTGCTGGGGCCTGTGGAGCCAGCCAGCCTCGGGCCGGTCAGCACCCACGAACACCTGCTCATTGACTTCACCTGCATGTTCAAACCGCCGGCCGAGGCGTCGGTGAGGCACAGGGCCTACCAGCCCATCACCCTGGAGAACCTGGGCTGGGTCCGGTATAACTACCTCAGCAGCCTGGACAACCTGCTGCTGGTGGACGAGGAGACAGCCATCTCCGAGGCCCTGCTGTACAGGCGGGCTGGCGGCGGCGCCATCGTGGACGCCACCACCCTGGGTATAGGCCGCGACCCGCTGGCCCTGGCCCGCATAGCCCGCGCCACCGGCCTGAACATCGTCATGGGCGCGGGCTACTACGTGGACGCCGTCCACCCTGCGGACATGAAGAGCAGGTCTGAAGGCGACATCGCCAGGCAGATCACCGCCGAGGTCACCAGCGGCGTGGGCGATACGGGCGTCAAGGCGGGCATCATCGGGGAGATAGGCTGCACCTGGCCGCTGACGGAGAATGAGCGCAAGGTGCTGCGGGCAGCGGCCCTGGCCCAGCGGGAGACCGGCGCCGCCATACTCATCCACCCGGGGCGCAACGAGAAGGCCCCCCAGGAGATACTGGAGGTGCTGGCCGAGGCCGGCGCGGACCTGGGCCGCACCATCATGGGCCACCTGGACAGGACGGTGGCGGACTTCAGGACGCTCCTCAGGATCGCCCAGACCGGCTGCTACCTGGAGTACGACCTGTTCGGCAACGAGTCCTCCTACTACCCGCTCTCGGACTTCGACATGCTCAGCGACGCCCAGCGCCTTGGCTACATCATGCGCCTCATAGCCGAGGGCTACAGCCAGAGGATAGTCATCGCCCAGGACATCTGCACCAAGCACCGCCTGGTGAAGTACGGCGGCCACGGCTACGGGCACATCCTGGAGAACATCGTCCCGCGCATGCGGCGCAAGGGCGTGTCCGATCAGGACATCCAGGCCATCCTGGTGGACAACCCGGCCCGCGTCCTGGCCCTGGCCTGACGCCTGTCGCACCGCCGGGCACGCCGGCGCGCTACACCAGCACGCCGAACCCGGACCTGGTGCAGATCTCGATGCGGTTGCCGTCGGGGTCGTTGAGGAAGAAGCAGCGCTGGCCATCCTTGCGCGTGCTGATGGGCGTGGTCTCGACCCCCTTGGCGTGGATGGCCTTCTGGGCTGCCTCGATGTCATCCACCTCGAAGGCGCCGTGATGAGAGGGCCTGGATGGGGCCTCGGGGTGCTCGATGAGATGCACCATGGTGCCGCTGGGGAGCTGTAGCCAGATGATGTGCGGGGCGTCCACCTGGCTGGGTATCTGCTTGACCCCCAGGACGTCCTCCCAGAACCGCAGGGCACGCTCCTTGTCCTTGACCGCATAGGTCAGGTGGTTGACCGCCTTCAAACGTATCGCGCTGTTGTCCGACATCTGTTCCTCTCCTTGGGGCTACTGCGCCTTGATGTGGGTTGACAGGGGAAATCATACCAGGAATGAAGGGGGGCGTGCACAGACCCCGCCCGATGGTCTAGAATGCTTGCTGCCCTCATACGCTGCTCGCCATAGGCCCCTGCCTGCCATGAGAGGCATCGGGGCCAGGGGCGCGGCGCAACCATACGCTGGAGGTATGCCATGCCTGCTGTGGAAGCCAAGCTCAAGGAACTGGGGCTAGCACTGCCCAGGACTCCGTCGCCGGTAGCCAACTACGTTCCGGCCGTAAGGACCGGCAACCTGCTGTTCCTTTCGGGCGTAGGGCCGGCCGCCAGGCCCGATGGCACAGCGCCCAGGGGCAAGGTGGGCAAGGACCTGACCCTGGAGCAGGGCTACGAGGCCGCCAGGCTGACGGGCCTCAACCTGCTGGCCCGGCTCAAGGGCGAGCTGGGCGACCTGGACAGGGTCAAGCGGGTGGTCAAGCTCCTGGTCATGGTGAACGCCACGCCGGACTTCAACCAGCACCCGGCGGTGGCCAACGGCTGCTCGGACCTTATGGTGGCGGTCTTCGGCGACAAGGGCCGGCACGCGCGCTCGGCGGTGGGCATGGGCAGCCTGCCCAACGACATCCCCGTGGAGATCGAGCTGGTGGCTGAGGTGGCCGGCTAGGCCAGCACCGCCATGCTGTACCGGGACTGGAGCAGCCTGCCCGTCTGGAAGCGCTCCAGTCCCAGCATGGAGATGTCTATGGTCGTGGCCCTGCCCTGGGTGACCAGCTCGGCCATGACGACGCCCACCATGGGGGACAGCTTGAAGCCGTGGCCGCTGAAGCCGGCGGCGCAGTACAGGCCCTCGATGCCTCCCACCTGGCCCAGGACAGGGTGCCAGTCCGGCGTGATATCGAAGAGGCCAGACCAGCCGCCCCGGAACAGCGCCTGGGACATGCCGGGCATGCGCGCGGCCAGCCGGGCAAAGGTGGACTCCACCACCGGCATGTCCAGGCCCTGGTTGTACTCGTCCGGGCCGACGCGCTCCTCCTCGCCGACGCCGACCAGCGTCAGGCCGCCTATGTCTGGCCGCGCCGACAGGCCATTGACCACGTCGCCGATGATGGGGTGGTCTGGCACTATGTCCTGGGGCCGGCGCAGCACCACCACCTGGTGGCGCACCGTCTCCAGGGGCAGGTCTATGCCCAGCTTGCCCAGCAGGTGCCGCGACCACGGCCCGGCGGCCACCACGGCTACCGGCGTCTCAATGCGCTCGCCGGCGGCGACCACCGCCCTGACCCTGCCGCCGGAGACCTCGATCTCGCTGACAGCCAAGCCTGTGCGGACCTGGGCGCCCAGCTCCCGCGCCCGCCGGGCGAAGCCCGTGGTCACCAGGTAGGGGTCGGCGTAGCCAGACTCAGGCTCGTAGGCGAAGGCCTCGTTCTCGCCGGGGGACAGCATGGGAGCAATCTCTCTGACGTCCTCAGGCGAGACGACGCTGGTCTTCACGCCCACGCGCCGCTGCATGGCGACGTTCTGCTCCAGGGCGCGCCTGTCGCTGTGGCTCACGATGAGGAAGTAGCCGGTCCTGGTGTAGCCCGAAGGCCCGCCCGTTAGCTCCTGGAAGTCCCTGAAGACCTTGAGGCTCTCCCACGCCATGCGGGTGGTAACCTCGTTGGAGTAGTGCATGCGCAGGATGGCCTGGGACCGGCTGGTGAAGCCTGAGGCCAGGACGTTCCGCTCCAGCAGAATAGCCCTGGTCACGCCTCGCACCGCCAGGCTGTAGAGGGTGCTGCACCCCATTACCCCACCGCCGATGATGACTACGTCCGCCGTGGTTGCCATGTCAGTCTCCCAAGTCCCTCAGTACCTTGCCGGGAGTCTTGCCTGTGAACTGGCCGCCGTCTATCACCAGCACGCCGTTGACGGCCACGTAGGGAATGCCCACGGGATAGCTGTGCGGTTGCTCGAAGGTGGCTGTGTCCGCCACCATGGCAGGGTCAAAGGCGACCAGGTCGGCGACAAATCCAGGCGCGATGCGGCCACGCCGGGCCAGGCCCAACCGGCTGGCCGGAAGCAGCGTCATCTTGCGTATGGCTTCCGCCAGGGGCACCAGGTTGCGCTCCCGCACGAAGCGGGCCAGGAAGCGGGGATTGGTGCCGTAGCTGCGCGGGTGCGGCCTGCCTGCCGACAGCACACCCTCCCGTGACAGGGACGAGCCATCGGAGCCTACCGAGATGAGAGGGTGCTGGGCGATAAGCTCCATGTCCGACTCGTGGATGGCATGGACGATTACCTGGCCGTCGCCTCGCTCGTACAGGCGCAGCACCGCTTCCGCCGCCTCGCACTCCAGCTCCCCGGCGACCTGGGCCATGTTCATGCCCTCGAAGCGTGGCTCAGGCACGTACCTGGCCATCACCACCACCTCCGGCGTGCCGTACTCCTCGTACATTTTATTGATGCCGTCCAGCAGGCGTCCACGCGCCCTGGCGTCGGCCATGAGCCGGAGCGTGGCATCGCGGCCTCCTTCCAGCGCCCAGCGCGGGAACAGCGCGCCTGTGAGGCTGGTGCTGCTGGCGGTATAGGGGTACTGGTCGCCAGCGACGTCTATCCCCTCCTGCCTGGCCCGGTCCAGCAGGTCCAGCACATCGCCGGCGCGGCCCCAGACGGCCGGCCCCTTGCACTTGACGTGGGACACCTCCACCCGTATGCCAGTCCTGCGGCCCACCTCAATGGCCTCGTTGAGCGCCACAAAGAGGCCGATGTTCTGGGTGCCCTCGTCGCGGATGTGGCTGGAGTAGAGCTTGCCGCGCTGGGCTGCCACGGAAGCCAGCGCGATAACCTCTTCCAGCCGGGCGTAGTTCCCGGGGGCGTAGAACAGGCCCGTGGAGAAGCCCATAGCCCCGGCGTCCAGGCTCTCGGCCACCAGCGCCTTCATGCGCTCCAGCTCCTCTGGCGTGGGCGCCCGCGCCGCCATGCCCAGAACGCACGCCCGCACTGTGCCATGGCCCACCTGCACAGCCAGGTTCACCGTGGAGCCAGCGCGCTCCACGGCATCCAGGTAGCCGCCGAAGTCGGTCCAGGTCACATCCAGCGGCCTGGTGTACTGGGCGGCCCTGGCCCTGAGCATCTCCTCGGCGGCGCCCAGGAGAGGCGCGCAGAAGCTGGAGCCACAGTTGCCCGCCAGCTCCAGGGTCACGCCCTGCCTCACCTTGCTCTGCGCCGTGGGGTCCAGCAGGAAGGACATATCACTGTGGGTGTGCAGGTCAATGAAGCCTGGCGACACGGCCAGCCCGCTGGCGTCCACCGTCCGTGCGGCTTCGCCCTCCAGCCTGCCGACCGCCACGGTCTCGCCGCCGCTGACGCCTATGTCGGCCCTGTAAGGCGGGCTGCCTGTGCCATCGAACACCAGGCCACCCCTTATAAGCAAGTCGTACATCGCTGGGCCTCCGTCTTCACAGTATGTGACGCGGCCCTGAGTTTACCATCTGCATCGGGCTTTGTGTACCGGCGGCGGGGGCGCGACGGTGGCCCGACTCATATTACCTACCCTCTCTGGCCTCAACGGGCCAGACCCGGGAATACTACTTATGGACGCATCTAGAGATACATATTGATGATGTATGCCCGGTGGCAGGCCACACATAATGGTGGCGTGGCAGAATGCCCACCGCGTCACAGTACCATAAGGGGCGCAGGTGAGGAGGGACCGGAGGGACATATGGTACTACAGCGCTGGGAACCTACAAGAGAAATCCGCCGAATGCAGGAGATGATGGACCGCCTCTGGAGGAGCATGGGCTGGCCTGATGGCGGCGAAGTCCCCGAAAGCTGGGTTATCCCCATGGATGTCATAGAAGAGCCAGACAAAATCGTGGTCAATGCCACCATGCCTGGCGTGAAGCCGGAGGACATCCAGGTCACCATCGAGGACAGCACGCTGACCGTCAAGGGACAGACCAGGATGGAGCGCGAGCAGCGGGAGGAGAACTACCTCATGCGGGAGCGCAGGACTGGCAACTTCTATCGCTCCCTGCGGCTGCCTGAGTCCGTGGACACGGAGAGGGCCGACACACGCTACGAGCACGGCGTCCTCACAATTAGCTTCCCGAAGGTAGAGTCCAAGCGGGCCAGGCGGCTGGAAATCAAAGCACCCACTGGCGCGTGAGCCTGTGGCGCAGCTGGGCGCCGGCCGTCCCTGGCCAGCGCCACGTGAGCTAGCACAAATGTAAGGCCAGGGGACCCGTTCCAGAGTCCCCTGGCCTCCAGCAGCACCGTTACTTCAAGGGAGTCGGTGATGGAAAGAGAACTCTTCCTTGGCGCCGAGCCAAGGGTCTTTGTGACAAGCCCGGACGGCCCAGAAGAAGGGCGCGTCTTCGTATGGTCCAAGGGGCGCTGGTACGAGCGAGAGGAAGGCGACTGGGGCGCGGTAGAATTTGCCCATGTCGCCGACTCGGAGGCAGAACTCCGACACTGGGTGTTCCAGCAGGAAAAGGCGGAGCTTACCGAGTTGGACGACGACTTCGCTTACATGGTGCGAGAGGAGTTCATGGACCAGACCCCTCTCTATCCCGAGGCACCGGAGATGTCAGAGCAAAGGGCGTGACGGGAGGCCCCAGAGGGCGTTCCACAACAGCCTGACCGGTAGCCCCGCTCAGGGCTAGAAAGTCTCGCCCTGAGCGGGGCTGTCAGACAGGCCCAGAGCTACCATGCCGGGTTAACGGGTACGCGACGTCGCCGGGGGCGCAGCACTCCCCAGCCGCCAGCACCTCAAGCGGTCAGAGGCCAGGCCGCCTTGTCCAATTCCGCACGCTCCTGAGGGCCAGCTACCGGTTAGGAGGCGCCACGCTGATCCCACCCAGAGTGGATGTAGGGTCAACGGCAGCGGCCCAGTCACCCAGGGACAGGATGCCCACCAGCCTGCCAGCGTGCAACACCGGCAGTCGCCGGACGGCCTTGCGACGCATCACCTCCAGGGCATCCGTCAGGGTGTCATCCGGGGACATCACGGCCGGCGTGTGGCTGGAGATCTCGCCTGCCCTGGTGGAGTTGGTGTCCATGCCCTCAGCGATGGCGCGGACAACTATATCCCGGTCGGTCAGGATGCCGTAAATCTGGTCCCCGTTCATGACGACAACGGCGCCGATGTCGGCGTCACGCATGGCGCAGGCGGCATCAAGCACCGAGTCCCTGGCCTGCACGGTCACGACGCTTGTGGTCATTATGTCACCGACTCTCTCGGCCATCCTTCCCCTCCTCTCCTTTGGGACTCGAAATCCTCTGTGGGCCTGGCCCGCCACGGCCTTCATTCGCAGTATAGGCCAGTGTCGTGGCGAGGGCAGCACCCGATGAGACGAGGCCAAGCTGTCGCAGCCAGCATTTCCTCCTAGGCCTTTAGTGTGCCATTGGCCTCGGCGGGCGCATGGACCTCTGGCCCGCTAGACCAGGCCGCGCAGGTTGAAGGAGCGGTCGGCGAGCTGCGCCTCCCTGCCGGCGATGCTGGTCTTGCGCTGGATGAGGCGCTTCAGGACAGGGAACTCGCGAGAGTCAGTGTTGATGGCGAAATAGGCCCTCAGGGCCTTCTCTTTCAGGTAGAGCACGATGAAAGACCGGTCTTCCAGCCGGCCACGGATGAGGACTTCATCATGCTCGCTTTCATCGCCGGCGAACTCCAGGTGCAGGTCAAAAATGTCGGACCAGACGTAGGTCATGAGGCCGTACTTCTGGCCGGCGCCGGCCATGTTCAGTCCGGCTACCTGGCCGCAGTACTCAGCATGGCCCCAGTGCTCCACGCGCCGCCGCTTGCCGAAGACAGGGTCCGGGTAGTTGGCCACATCGCCCGCCGCATAGATCTCTGGATGGGACGTCTGAAGATACTCGTTGACCACGATGCCGTTGGACACCTCAAGCCCAGCCTGCTGGGCAAGCTCCACGTTGGGCACGATTCCAACGCCAATGCAGACGAAGTCACACGGTATGGCCCTGCCCGACCTGGTGACCACGCCGGAGACGCGGCCATTGCCCCTGATCTCAGCCACCATTTCCGAGGTCAGGAAGGACACCCCCTTGCTGGTGCAGTAGTCCTGGAAGAAGCCCGCCAGCGTGGCATCGGTGAAGCGCGACCATATGTGGGGCTGCGCCTCGATCACGGTGACCGACACGCCCATCTGCGTCAGCGACGCGGCCAGCTCCATGCCAATGAAGCCGCCGCCAATGATGACGGCCCGCCTGCCAGGCGCCGCCTCGCCGCGAATGGCCGCCGAGTCGTCCAGCGTCCGCAGGTAGTGAACGCCAGGGAGGCTCCCGCCGGGGAGGCCCAGGCGCAAGGGACGCCCTCCCGTGGCGATAAGCGCCTTCTCGAAGGAGACCTCCTCACCGCTGGACAGGGTGGCTACCTTATGGCCCAAGTCCAACCGCTCCACCCGCACGCCCAGGGCAAGCTGAATGCCCTGCTGTCGCAGGGCGTCCTCTGAGTCGAAGAATAGCTTCTCTCTGGCCTTCTCGCCCCGCATGAACTCCTTGGAAAGCGGTGGGCGGTCGTAGGGCGGGTAAGGCTCCTCGCCGACCAGCGCCACGCTGCCCTCCGGGTCCCGCCGCTTGAGCTGCCTGGCTGCCTGGCTGGATGCCACGCCCCCACCAACGAGCAAGTACCTGACGGCCTTCATAGTGCCTCCTTGGGCTGTAGTTGCACTTATAACTACGTTAGCGCCAGCAGCACTAACAGCGCAAGGTGGACTATCCCAGGGACGGGTCTGAAGCCCGCCTTTGCATTAGTCGCATACCATGGCTGCACCTGGTGACCGGGACACCAGGCTCTTCCAGGGAATTGGGGTGCTATGTCGAGTCTGCGTGAAAGTAGCGGTAAAGTCCCTTCTCCCTACCCGTGTCCTGGTGACGTGCCCTGTCTCAGCGTGGCCCGGGCGAAACGGTGGTCTCTTGCTTCTGCCGTAGCTCCGGCTGCGGCATGGCTGGCGCTCCTCGCATGGGCAGGGGCAATATGAGCCGGATGGCCCCCTCGTACAGGAGATATGCCCATGCCCAGTTGACCAGCACCGTCAGGCGGTTCCGGAAGCCAATGAGCTTGAAGATGTGGAACCCCAGCCAGAGCCACCAGGCCGGCACGCCGGTGAAGTTGAAGCGGCCCAGGTGGGCGGCCGCGGAATTGCGCCCGATGACGGCCAGCGTGCCCATATCTTTGTACCGGAATGGCTCCGGTGCCTGGCCCTTGACCTGGCGCAGAATGTTCCGGCCGGCGGCGCCCTCCTGCATGGCCACTGGCGCCACCATGGGCAGGGGCTTGCCGTCCTGCTCCAGGAACGCCGAGTCCCCCACGACGTACACCTCAGGGTGGTGGGGCAACTGGAGCGTCGGAAGGACGCTGACCTGCCCCCGCTTGTTGGTGGACATTCCTGGCGCCCCGCTGACCGTGCTGCCGCGCACGCCGGCCGTCCAGACCACGGTGCTGGTGGGAATCAGGCCTCCGTCCTTGAGGTGAATGGCTTCCTGAGTCACCTTTGTCGCCACGGTGCCAAGCCGCAACTCCACGCCCATCTCGCGCAAGCGCTTCACGGCATAGCGCCTCAGCTTCTCGTCCATGCCATGAAGGACGGTATCCCCTGCCTCCAGGAGGACGATGCGCACCTCCCCGAAGTCCAGCCCCGGGTAGTCCTTCCTCAGCGGCCCGAACACCAGCTCGGCCAGGGCGCCGGAGAACTCCACGCCCGTCGGCCCACCGCCCACGATGACGAAGGTCAGCATGGCCTGGCGGCGGCGCGAGTCCTGCTCATGCACGGCCTGCTCGAACTGCGCCAGGATGTGGTTGCGGACGAGAACGCCCTGTTCCAGAGTCCTCAGGGGGAGGGTGTTCTCGGGCGCGCCC
The DNA here is from genome assembly GCA_034433305.1 of Dehalococcoidia bacterium. Classification (GTDB taxonomy): domain Bacteria; phylum Chloroflexota; class Dehalococcoidia; order Lucifugimonadales; family DAOUAM01; genus DAOUAM01. The sequence continues at coordinate 34,173 of DAOUAM010000088.1, forward strand.
TCGATGCCAAAGAAGTGTGGCGCGCTGCCCGTGGCCAGGATGAGATAGTCATACTGGCTCGAATGCCCGCCCCAGTACACCACCCTGGAGTTGAAATCTATCCGCTCCACGTCGGCCAGGACGAACTGCACGTTGGGTGCCTTGTGAAAGATGCTCCGAATGGGGTACGCGATATCCTCTGGCTCCAGCTCTGCTGCTCCGACCTGGTAGAGCAAGGGGTAAAAGGTGTGGTAGTTGTTGCGGTCTATGAGCAGCACATCCACTGGCGACTTTGCCAGCATCCTGGCGGCCCAGAGGCCCCCGAACCCCGCCCCCACGATTACCACACATGGACGTTCACGCTCAGCCATTCAATAACATGCCTCCTAGGTCACAGGTGACGCAGCGATCTGCTGGACCTGGTCCAGGGCCTCGCGGTTCGTCTGCCCTTCAGTCCCGAGGCTGTCCTCGTCGGGCAGGTTGTCGCGGAGCCACTGCCTGAGATGATGGGCCAGTTCGCCATTGTAAGTCAAGCCGGCATAGTGCCAGGCGGCCAGCCAGCCCGCCGGGTCCTTCCTGACCCGCAGCACAAATGCGTCGTCCACCTCTTCATCCCTATCTATGCGCACCACGCGGTACTTGTCGCCAAACTGTGCCATCGTCCTCCTCCTCCGCGTGCCCCACAGCCACGCCGTAAAGCCCGCGTACGCACTGGTATGGATACCTGTTCTCTCAATACCAATATAGCCCTTCCGCCGCACCATGAACAGCCCGCCATGGGTGAGAACGAGCACCCACGCCTGGCGCTGGCCGCTAGTCCCTCTGCTCCACCTGGGCAGCGCTGTTGGGAAGAACGCTTAGCCCCCTGCCCGGGTGACGAAAAGCCAGCAGCACACATAGCCAGTTGCGCAGGTAGTGCGGCAACAAGAACGTGGACTTCACCCGCTTCTGCGCCTCCTGGCCCATAAGCTGCGCCAGAGGTGGACTGGACAGCAGTTGCCTCAGGCGGTACGCCGCACCATCCACCGTTTGCACCAGGAAACCCGTAACGCCATCAATGACCTGAAAGGCAATGCCGCCGGTGTCGCCGCCGACCACAGGCTTGCCCTTCCACATGGCCTCGGTGACCACCAGGCCAAACCCTTCACGAATGGACTTCTGGAGCACAACGGTAGCCGCGCGCTGCAGGGCGTTGACCGTGATGTCGTTGTCTGAGGGATTGACGACGATGGTAGCATCGGGCACCTGCCTGGCCCTGGCCAGCACCTCCTCAGACACCGCCTTGCCTTCAGGGTCGTCGGGCGCAAAGTTGCCGACGTAGACGAAGGCCGCGTCAATGGAGCGCTTGACCATGGAGAACGCTTGCAGGGCGCCCAGCGGGTCCTTCAGCCGGTCGAACCGGCTGACCTGAACGATGAGCGGCTTATCAGCGGGGATGCCCAGGCGCTCCAAAGTCGTTGCCACTTCCTCGCCCGACAGCTCCCGGTTCTTGTCGCTCAGCGGGTCAATGAACGGGGGCATGATGTACTGGGGGATGAACAGGTCCGGGCGCACAAACTGCGGAATGTGGAATATGGCGGCGTCGTAGCGGTCTATATAGGGCTTGATGAGCGCCCAGACACGCTGGTCCGCCTGGGACACGTCAATGTGGCACCGCCATATCCACCTGGACCTGGTCTCGCTCCGGAACTCCACCAGGCCAAGGGGCTGCGGGTCGTGGACAATGATGAAGTCCGCATCGTGGCGGACTCTCACAGCGTTCTCGGTCATAACCCTGCGGTAGAGCCTGAACATTTCCGGGCTGGTGCTGGCCGCCGCACCGTGCAGCGCGTTGTGGATGGCCTTGGTGACGTCGAAGAAGGCGTCAGGCGCCTCTATCACCGTCCACTCGGCCTCCAGGCCCACCTCGTTGGTCAGTGGGACCAGCCGCGACAGGAGTTCCGCCACGCCACCGCCCAGGCGCGTCGAGCTGATGTGCAGCACGCGGGCACCGCGCAGGTGGCGCGCCATGAGCTTGATCTGCTCCACGACGTCTGGCCCCGCGTAGGGGGTATAATCATCCAGTCTCACTGGCCCCATCCAAAGGCGATGCTCATCAGGCCAAGAGGACCTTCAATATCTGCTCTTGCAGTGCCCCCAGGTCATGAAAATACGGGTTCAGGCGGTCCAGCTCCACCGCTTTCGCCTCGTGGCCTGTGAGCCTCAGCCAGCGGGAGAAGTCGTTGGTGCCGCCGTCCAGGAAGCGCGTCTGGATGAAGTGGTACATGATGCAGCCAGCGCCCAGCCTGGCGATTCCCTGGGCCAGCTCTCCGGGGCTGTTGGCCTCGATGTCTGCTGGCAGCGCGAAGCTCCTGGCCTCCAGGAAGTAGAACTCCCTCCCCGCCGGCACTCGGGGAAAGACCTCCGCCTCGGCCACGTACTCCTGAACGCAGCCCTTGAGACGCTCGCGGCATAGACGCAGCGACGGGCACTCCAGAGGGTCAACAGCGGCCAGCCTTTCGGCCAGGCCCTTCTGGCCCAGGACGCTCAAGGCCCAGCGGGCGAAGTCATTGGTGTACTCGGCCCAGGTGTACCTGGGCCGCTGGAACACCGCGTGGTGTACGTGGTAGTAGATAGAAGCGTCGGGCACTCGCTGGACTCCCAGGAGAAGCGAGCGCAGATCGTCGGCCATGAAGCCCGCCCAGCAGACCACGCCCGTCTGCGTCATGAACCGGAACGGGCCGGGCCTGGCCAGGTCCGGCCCTATGACCTGCCGCGTCTGCTCTCGCAGCGCATGTTCCGCCATAGCCGGCCCCTAGCCGCCCGGCTGCCGGGCACCGCTGAGCGCCGGCTCCTGGGACTGGCCAAACCTGCGATGCCGGGGCCACGGGACTGCCAGGTGCGCGTGGGCGTTGGCCCGAAGGAAGTTGTACACACCCCTGGTACACAGCCACCACTCCATGGCGGCCATGTCCGGGTAGAAGGGCACGGCGTCCTGCCATATGGCCCGGCCACAGAGGAAGCCGCTAGCCCCCGCCTCGGTGGCCAGGTCCACCTGCACCAGGAACTCCTCTATCCCCACGCCCGCGCTGAGTATCACCCAGGGCATGCCGGCCGCCGAGTCCAGGTCGCGGCAGTGCTGGCGCACCTGGGACAGCGAGTACACCGCCTGGCGCTCCTTGCCATCGAAGGCGCCGTTGCAGAACTCCCTGGTCCACTTCAGGTCGGCCGGGAACTCCAGCTTCAGGATATCAACGCCGTACTCCGGCTTGCCGAACTCCTGGGCACTGCGTATGACCAGGTCGGGCCTCTGGCGGGCGAAATCGGCGGAATCGGCGCTGGCGCCGCCCAGCGGGTACGTGACCAGCTCCAGCAGGAAGGGCATCTCCAGCGCCGCGCACTGCTCTCCCAGCCGGGCCACCAGCCCCTGCTGATGGCGACGCACCGGCTCCGAGGCGTCGGGGTGATAGTAAATGAGGAGCTTGGCAGCATCGGCGCCGCTGCGCTGGGCCTGCTCCGCCGACCAGCCCTCCAGCAGGGCCGACTGGCGCTCCCGGCCATCCGCGCCGGCGCGCTCGTAGCCCGACTGCTCATGGGCCAGCAGCAGGCCGACGCGGGGCGGCAGTTCCGGCAGGGTCTGGGGGAAGCCGTACTCGGGGTCGGTCAGGACAGCGGTAGCGTATGGGGCCAGGATGCGGGTTATCACTGCCTTGGCCGCTACCATGTCCTCCCGCCCGACCTCATCAGGCTTCCTTCCTGTGGCCCGGCCTATGGCGGCCTGGAGCGAGCCGCGCTGGTCAATGGCGAGCATCTTGAACCGCCCCTGCTCGTCGGTCAACGAGCGCAGGCGCTGCCACTTTCCCGGCGAAAGGTGCACTGCCAAAGTATCATCCTCCCTCCTGGGGCCTGATGCCGACCACGCCGGCGTACTCCCGCTGGAACTCCTCTGGCGTCATATTGGCCTCTGCCGCCAGCCTGGACGTGAGCTGTGGGTCTTCCAGGTCCCCTGGCTCCAGGCGGATCATGTACTCCCGCGCTACGCTGTAGCTCTCGCTCCCGGTATCCACCAGGCGGGCGCGGGTACGCCCGGTGACGGGGTCGCGCAACTGGTCGAAGGGCACGACGCGGAGTCGTCCGCTCTCCAGGCAGACCATTCCGCCATAGCGGAAGTCGCCATCGGCCTGGCCCGAGGCCAGGAACCGGGCCGCGCCATAGCCCAGGGTGCGGGTGTAGTCAATATCAAAGGGGATGGGCGGGGCGCAGCGCAGCTCGTAGCCGATGGTCCTGTCCACGATGGGTACCTGCACCCCACGCGCCCCCAGGCGTCGGCGCAGCTCGCGCTTCAGGATGGCGGCCAGCGGTATCTCCGCCAGCCGCAGGTTGCCGTACTGGTCCCTTTCCACGTCCACGCCTGGAATCTCCATCAGCTCCCTGGGGTCCAGCAGTTCGCCGATGCCTTCGGCGACCAC
>DAOUAM010000089.1:0-114672 GCA_034433305.1 Dehalococcoidia bacterium
GCACAAGCTCCTGGTGGTGTTGAATGCGCTGCTCAAGCAAGACCGTCCCTGGAACCCTGCCTATACAAAGTGATTGACACCCAAGACAGTTGCTCTCTAGCTCTCCCCCAGAGGGGGCGAGAACAGTCCCTGCCCCCAGTGGGGGAAGGCCAGGAAGGGGGCAGGCCAGCCCCCTCTCTAACTCTCCCCCAAAGGGGGCGAGGACCGTCCCTGTCCCCTGTGAGGGAAGGTCAGGGCCTGTCCCTTCGGCACGCTCAGGACAGGCCCGAGCCTGTCGAGGGGAAGGGGGCATGGTGCCGCCTTGAATTACCCTTTCAAATTGTTAAGCTTCAGGCTGTCAGGCCGGCTTCACCGCCACGATGCTCATGCTGCGCACGCTGGCTTTCCAGCCGTCGCCGGCCAGTCCTACCTCCGATAGCACCTGTACGTCCGCGAAGCCTGCGTCGCGCATGCGCTGGAGGTACACGTCCTTCAACTCTGCCCCCGCCAGACAGGCGGTCCAGTTGCGGGCATCGGCGGCCACATCGGCAGGAAGCTCGTCCACCAGTACCATGTCAGATATGAACATGCGCCCGCCGGGCCGCAGGACGCGGAAAGCCTCGCGGAAGACGGAGTCCTTGTCCGGCGCCAGGTTGATGACGCAGTTGGAGATGACCACGTCCGCCGTCTCGTCGCCAATGGGCGTGTGCTCCATCTCCGCCAGGTAGAACTGGACGTTGGACAGGCCCAGCTTGCGTGCGTTGCTGCGGGCCAGCGACACCATGTCGGGCGTCATGTCCACGCCTATGACCTTGCCCGTCGGGCCGACAGCACGGGCCGCCAGGAAGCAGTCTATGCCGCCGCCGCTGCCAAAGTCCACCACAGTCTCGCCCGGCTGAAGCGATGCCAGGGCTGTAGGGTTGCCGCAGCCGGCGGAGGCCCCCAGCGCCTCGTCTGGCAGGCCCGCCACCTCCTCGGGCGTGTACAGCGGCAGTGTCTTGCCGCCCGAGGACGGGGCGCAGCATGACGGCTCGCAGCAGCTACTGGCCCCCCTTGCCACCGAGGCATAGCGCTCCCGCACCAGCTTCTTTATCTCTTCCTCGTTCAGGGTTGTCATGCGCTCCTCCGTTCCAGAATACCCATTCAACATATATATCTACGTGAGCTATATATTATGCCCACAGAACGCGGACTGTCAATAGCCCCGCCCAAAGGGCCTGGTCATGAAGGTACGTACCAGATGGAAGGCAATCTTGTAGGGGCAGACCCTGCGCCTGCTCCTACGGCTGGCCCAGACCAGGGGCAACCACAAGGGTTGCCCCTATCTGTTCTGTTAGGGCACGCACGAGGCTTGTCACACACCGTGTGCGCGGCTGAAAACAGCCTTCCAGGGCCGGTTGTGCAGGCCTGTGTCAGCCCTTCTCCCGGCGCAGGCGCTCCATCTCCGTGGCGAACCAGATGGCCATGGAGCCGGAGCGGTCGTCCAGGCCCAGGATGGCCGGGCGGTCCAGGTAGTCGCGCAGGCCGCGCTGGACGCCGGTGCTGGCGCAGGCATCGGCTACCTGGCCCTCATCGCTGACGCGCTCGCACACGACCTGCCAGGCGCGCTCCAGCATGGGCCGCCAGGTATCGTCCAGCCAGCCCAGGCGCAGGCCGCGCGCCAGGGCATAGCCGACCATGCAGGTCACGGTGAACTCCTGGTAGGAGCCAGGGACGTCCAGCACCTGGAGCCAGGCGCCGGAGGGGTGCTGGAGCGCCCGCAGCGCATCCAGATGGCGCATGTGCTTCACAATCAGAGGGTCGCGGTCAGGGTGGCTGTGGGGCAGGTAGGTCAGCGTCTCGGCGAAGCCCAGGGCCGCGAAGCCGTTGCCCCGGCCCCAGTAGAAGGGCGTCGAGCGGCTGTGCCAGAACAGTCCCCCGGGCTGCTGCACGCCGGCGTCCAGCAGGAAGCGCGCTTGCAAGTCCATGTAGCGCCACTCGCCGGTGAGTCTGAAGGCGCGGCCCAGCAGCGTGCCTCCCATGAACATATCCTCGGTGCGGAAGTCGGGGTCAGACGGCGGTGGCGCCGCGCCAGGCCCAGCCGGCTGGTAGTGGTCGGCGATGCCGATAAGCAAGTCAGCATATCGGCGGTCGCCTGTGGCGTCGTACAGCTCGTCGGCCCACAGGACGCCAGCCAGGTTAGCCGTGCCGGCCCTGTCACCGAACATGGGCTGAAGGCCCGACACGTAAGGCTCCACGATGCGGGCCACGTCCGGGACGTGCTGACCGGGCGCGCCCTCCAGCGTCGCCAGCCGCAGCCTGCCACTGAGGGCCACGCCTTGCGTGTAGTTCAGCGGCGAGTCCAGCTTTTGCCCGTAGGCACGGGCCAGCAGCCGCGCCATGTCCAGCGGCGCGCGGGCGCGTCGGCGGTCCAGGGCCACGCGGGCCGGCGAGGGTGCCACGCCCCGGGCGCCGGATAGCAGGCCCCACAGCCTGCCCAGCTCGCTGGCCAGGGCCTCCCCCGGTGCGGTGAGGCGCAGGCCGGGTATAGGGCCAAGGCCGCACGGATGGCCAGAGCCTAGCGCCGCCAGGAAGGAGTCCCCGTCCCTGACGGGGGTGGCGCCCAGGGCAGACGCTATGGCCGCCGTGGCAGCCGAAGCCTCCCACGTCAGGGCGTTCCCCTGTCGCACCTCCAGCACCAGGTCGGGGGCCTGGAAGCAGGCCCAGCGCCAGAGGTAGCGGGCCTCGGGGTTGCGCGCATCGTTGTAGAAGTTGCCCTCGGGTGGATAGCCGGCGCTGGGATTGCCGCCCGCGCCATTGCCAGGAGCGGCCGCCAGCCGCAGGCCATCCATGTTGACGCAGGGAACGCCGCTGAGGGCGATCCTGTCGCTGATGCCGGCCGCGTCCAGGTAAGCTTCCAGCGCCCGGATGGCCTGCTGTGCATCTTCCGGCCTCCCGGAAAGCCCGCCCACCAGCAGCACTCTGGCCCTGCTCGTGGAAGGGGCGTAGGCCTCCTGGTGCAGCACGGCAGGTATGGGAGTCTCGGAGCGGGTAACGCCACAGGCATCCAGCGTCCAGATGCCTCTCGCTTCGGCTATAAGCTCTTGAAGGGTAGCTTTCACGTTCAAGGGCAAGGCCCTCTGCTGTGGGATAGCTACGCCAGCACCCACCGGCGGCAGCGGCTGGACGAGCGGCGCTAGGCCTCGCGCAGCTTTCTGGCGCGGAGGGCAATGACCAGCGCCAGGACCAGGCCGCAGGCCCCGGTGACCGACAATGCCAGCCGTGGCCCGGACAGCTCCATGAGAATGCCCAGCAGCAGCGCCCCGGCGGGCATCAGCCCGTGCTCCGCCATGTAGATGCCGGAGACCCGGCCCCTGATGTAGTCAGGTATCAGGGTCTGCACCAGGGTGTTGTTGGTGAGCCGGAAGCCCATCTCGAAGAGGCCCAGCAGGCCCAGGAGCATCACTGACAGCCATAGCCAGTGGGACTGGGCGAAGAGGACCAGTCCCACCGTTGACCCCGCCAGCAGGCCCAGGGCCAGCGGCCCTCGCCTGGACACGTCCCTGACCGAGGCCAGCACCACGGTCCCCACCAGGGCACCTATGCCAAAGGCCGAGGACAGCAGGCCCAGCACCTGTGGCCCGGCGTCAAAGACCCTGGCCGTCACCACCGGCAACTGCTGGATGGTGGGCATGATGAAGAAGGAAGGTATGAAGGCCATGGCGATAAGCGCCAGCAGCACCGTGTCCTTCATCACGTACTGGAAGCCCTCTTTCAGGTCTCCGCCCACGGAGTGAGCGCCTGCCTTGTGGCCGGCCTCTCGGTAAGGCATCTTGAGGGGCACTACCAGCAGGATGATAATGATGTACAGGGACGCCTGGATGACGAAGTTGCCGCCCATGCCGGCCAGCACAATGAGAAAGCCGCCTATCATGGGCGCGATGGTCCGCGTGAGGTTGAAGGCCATGGACTGCAGGGCGATGGCGTTCATCAGGTCCTGCTTGGGGACTGTGTTAGCCACGAGGGACTGGCGCAGCGGCCCCAGGATAGACCAGCATGTAAATGGCGGCGTGCCAGACCTTCACCCAGTTGCCCATGACCAGCACGGCGAAGGCTATGGCCGACAGGGCCATGATGCCCTGGACGGCCATCAGCATCTTCCTCCTGTCCACGCGGTCTATGGCTACCCCGGCCAGCGGGCCGACCAGCAGGAAGGGTAGCGCCCGGGTGGCGCTCACCACTCCCACCAGCACCGCCGACTCGGACAGGGTCCACACCAGCCAGCCCACGGTGACCTGCTGGATCCACTGGGCCGCGCCGTTGAGCATGGTGGTGCCCCAGAGGAGGCGGAAATCGGTGTGCTGGAGGGCGGTGAAGGTGGCGAGGTTGATACCTTTGTGGCTACGCCTGGCTACTGAGGCGGTGTCGGAGGCGACGATGTCCTGGGGGTTGCTGGCAATGCGCTCGTGCTGAACAGACATGTCTTTTATCTTGTACCAGCGCGGCGTACTCGCCGCGCACGCTATGCCCGGGAAAGCCCCGGGATGTAAGGGCAATTATATTTTCCGCCAGCATGCCTGTCAACGGCGCTCGCACCAGTAGCATGCGCTCTGGCAAACGGTGGGGCAAGCCTTGTCGTCACTCCGGGCCTGGGCCTGCCCGGGGATCAGGAGTGGCCCTCCAGCAGACGCTCCAGCGCCTTCCGGTCTGCTCCAATGATGAGTTGCTCGCCCACCTGTACCAGCGGCCGGCGGATAAGTCGTGGCTCACCCAGCATCAGCCGCAGTAGCTGGCCGTCGTCAAGCTCCTCTCGCTTCAGGCCCAGCGCCTTGAAGGACGGGCTGTTCCACGAAAAGACCTCGGCGGGGGAGCGGCCGCCTATCAGGCGGCGCAGTTCATCCTCGCTGAACCTCTCCTGGAAAAAGTCCCGCTCCTCGACAATCTCGGCGCCCTTCTGTAAGAGCAACGCTCTTACGTCGCGGCAGGTGGTTCAGCGCTTCCAGGTGTAAAATCGTACCTGGGCCATGGCAAACCCCCAGAGGATGGTAGCAAATGGACGAGCGGGAGGCAATGCCGGCTGCTGTTGACAGGCCCGTGGGGCATCCCTATATTTCAGCGAGGGCCTGGCACCAGGCCAGCGCCTTCCGGTATGCCAGATCTGACAAGGAGTAGCAAGACTATGGCAGGGCCGCTTCGAGTAGGCGTGGCAGGCGTGGGGCAGCGCGGGCTGCAGCACCTGAACGCCCTGGCGCAGCTCCAGCAGGAGGAGGTGGTGCGCATCGCCGCGCTGGCGGACCCCTTCCCCGACAACCTGGCCGAGGACAAGATACGCAAGGCCGCTCCCTCTTACTCCCAGAGGGACGTTAAGCTCTACACCAGCGTGCGGGAGATGATTGACGACGCCAATCTGGATGCCATCTGGTTCGCCATCCCGCCCAACCAGCACCGGGGCGAGGTCGAGTACGCCGCCCAGCATGGCCTGCACATCCTGGCCGAGAAGCCCCAGTCCCTGTTCCTGGACGAGGTGCTGCGCCAGGACGAGGCTATCACCAGGGCGGGTGTGCTGTCCATGGTCGGTTTCCAGATGCGCTACGACCGGGGCTACACGGACATTCGCGACTACCTGGCGGGCAAGTGGGTGGCATCCATGGTCATGGTCTCGGAGGGCGCGGTGGAAGGCCACGGCGTCAAGCACACCCACACCGAGAAGCTGGGCGGCCCCAGGGACCGCGTCTGGACGGCCGACCGGCGCTGGTCGGGGACGTCCATCGTCGAGGCGGGCATTCACCAGACGGACATCATGCGCTACTGGTCGGACGATGACGTGGCCTGGGTCCGGGCGGACTACGTGGAGAGGCCACGGGAGCTATGGGACTCCGAGGGCGACAACCCCATCTTCTACACGGTCACCTATGGCTTCAGGAAGGGTGCGGTGGGCAACCTGATATTCACCAAGCCGGCCCGCTCCTACTACACAGGCCGCTTCGATGGCATTATCTGGACCCACGGCACCATAAAGCTGGAAGAAGACTATGTGGACTACCACTACGACGGCGCTGACTGGCCGCCAGCCAGGAAACCGACGCGGGCCGAAGTCCGCAAGGTCGTCTCAAAAGGCCCCCACACGGTGGCCATGGGCGCCGAGAACACCAGGGCGCTGTCCCGTAGCTTCGCCGAGGCCGTCACGCTGGGCAGGCCCGAGCTGCTGCGCAACACCTTCCACTCCTCCATCAACTCCCTGGCGGCGGTGCTGGCCGCCAACGCGTCCAATGAGCTGGGCGGCGAGAAGGTGGACATAGAGGAGTTCATCCACGGCGACCGCTACGCCGGGTCCCGGCGCCGGCCAGCGGAGAAATAGCGGCTCCTGGCGTGGTCAGTGGCCGGCGCACGTGATGGCGCTGGCGCGAAGCCTGCGATGACGCGCCGGGGCAAAGGGTATACTGTTACCCGCGCGGGGCGCGCGGAGACTGTGCGGGGCCTGTCAGGGAGAGCCACACTCTCCTGGCTGCCCCATCGAAAGGCCAGCTATGAGCACAAGCACCAGGGGGGTAGAGACCCGGAAAAAGGGCCGCCTGTTCTATGGCTGGTGGGTAGTTGCGGCGGCATCGCTGCAGGGGATGTTTGGCAATGGCGTTGTATCTAACGGCTTCTCCATATACTTCCAGCCCATCCGGCAAGACCTGGGCATCAGCTACACGGCCATGTCGCTGGTGTTCAGCCTGGCCCGCGCCGAAGGAGGCATAGCCGGCCCACTGGTGGGCTGGCTGGTGGACCGTTTCGGTGCCAGGCGCATGGTGTTCCTGGGCGGACTCATGGCCGGGCTGGGGCTTATAGCCATCTCCCGCGCCAGCGCCTACTGGCAACTGCTGGTGCTCTTCGCTGGTATCGTCTCCGTAGGCAAGTCCTCGGGCCTGGGGCAGACGCTGATGGCCGCCGTCAACCAGTGGTTCATCCGGCGCAAGGGGCTGGCCATGTCCATCCTCATGACCAGCTTCGCCGGAGGTGGCGCCATCGTGGTGCCCCTCATGAGCCAGGGCATCACCCATCTGGGATGGCGCGACACGGTGTTCTATACCGGCATCTTTGTGCTGCTGCTGACCCTGCCCATTTCGCTGGTCATTCACAGCAGGCCGGAGGACCTGGGCCTGCGGCCAGATGGCGATGACGAGCCTGCGCCGGCGAAGCCAGGGGAGAAGGCTGGGGCGGGCCACGCTTCCCAGGAGTTCACGCTAAAGCAGGCGGTGCGGACTTCCGCCTTCTGGTTGCTGCTGGTGGGCCTCACGGCCCGGATCTCGGCCACCAACGCCATGATAATCCACATATTCCCCATGCTGGAGGGCGAAGGCATCCCCAGCGAGACGGCGGCGTTCCTGGTGTCCGGCATGTTCTTCCTGGCCATCCCCCTGCGGTTCGGCCTGGGCGTGGCCGGTGACTTCCTGTCGCCGCGCAAGGTCCTGGTGACAGGCATGGGGGCCGTGACGCTGGGCCTGGTGGCCCTGCTGCTCTTCCAGGGCATGGCCGGGGTGGCCGTGTTCATGCTGGGGCTGGCCCTGGTGGAAGGCATCACCTCGGTCAACTGGATACTGGTGGGCCAGTACTTTGGCCGTGGCCGGTTTGCCAGCATCATGGGCCTGATGAGCATGGCCCACAACGTGGGCATGATGGTCTCGCCCATCTTCAGTGGCTGGGTGAAGGACCAGACGGGCAGCTACAACCTGGTGATGGTGACCTTCATACCCCTGTACATAATCGGCGCCATCGCCTTCGCGCTGGCCCGCAAGCCCAGCCTGCCCGTGGCGGAGCAGGGGCTGCCTGCTCACTCGCCCTGAAAACGTGCAGGGGCGCCTGCCGCGTAAGGCGCCCCTGCTGTGGCCTGTTCGGCCGGGTATTGTCCGGCCGGGGAGGGCGCCGGCTATGGGGCCGGCGCCTGGTTATCTATGTGAAACGCTGTGAGTTGGAGTAGAATAAATAGTACCAATTAACAGCGGCTTCACAAATCCTGCTGCACTTCTAGAGAGCGAAGGGCAGATCGAGTCGCACGATAGCCTGGTAGTCCCTCTTGGCCTCTTCCACCGTCGGAGCGACGGAGGGGCAATGGCGCTGGACGTTGGCCAGGTAGAGCTCGAACCCGCTGAGCTGATTCAGACCACGGATGCTATGTATAAACCGGTTCAGCATTTTGGTCTACACCTCCTGTGCTGTGAACTGTCCCGCCGGGAGTGCTGCTGCGCCGGCGTGACTTGTTCCACAGTTTTGATTATCCCTCTTAGATGACATCATGTAAAGAGATATAGTATAATAGAGGCCATCAGAGATAATGATAGTCACTGGGAGGCAAGAATTTTGGAGCTACGCGAGCTGAGAAGTTTTTGCGCGGCGGCCAAGCTGAGGAGCATATCCAAGGCAGCGGAGTACCTGGGAATCGGGCAGCCCACGGTCACCATGCACATCAAGAAGCTGGAGGAAGAGCTGGGGGTGATGCTGTTCGACAGGATCAAGCGGCCCATCCAGCTTACCCTATCGGGCGCCACGCTGGCGCGTCTGGCCACCCCTCTGGTGGAGGGCATAGACGCTCTGGCTGCCAGGACAACGCTGGCCGAAGCCGAAGGCCCGGTCTACATTGCCGCGCCTCACGACATTATCCCCCACACGCTCCTGAGAGTAGTGAGGGCCTTCCGCTCTCTCTATCCCAACGTCCACCTGCGCATCCGCTCCGGCCTGAGGACGGACGTGCTGCACATGGTGGCGGAGGGCGAAGTAGATATTGGCATCGTGCCTGGCCCTGAGAAAAGTCCCGCGTTCGACTTCCTGCCCATGTTCGGGTACGAAAGAGTGCTCATCACCCCCCTGGGCCATCTCCTCACCCAGGAGCCTCTCAGGTCACTGGACCAGATCGCCCGCTGGCCTCTCATCCTCATGGGACCGCGGACCTATACGCGGACACTGCTGGAGACCGAGTTCCGACGCAAGGGCCTGAGCTACGACATTATCATGGAGTTGGGGGACATGGACACCATCAAGCGCTATGTCTCCCTGGGCATGGGTGTGTCCGTGGGGCCCAGTCTGGCCATCGAGCCTGAGGACGAGGAGCAACTGGGCGTCCTCAGCATGGCGAACCTGCTGCCGGTGGAGCAGGCTGGCATCGTGGTCCTGCGGGGCAAGACCCTCTCCACGCCAGCCCAGAACTTCATCAAGGTGATGCGCGATACCCTTATGCCGGCCCTGCCGGTCGCCAGCAGGAGATAAGACCAGCGCAGCGCCACGCCGACAAAGGGAGTCCTCACGGAAAGTCCCTATTCATGGGGCAGGTGCCAGGCCTGTGCCTCATGACCGGGGTAGCCAGGTCTGGAAGGCGGGCTGCCTGGCTATCACTTCCTGACGCCGACCAGCCTGGCCGTCACCAGTTGCCGGTGGTCGTAGTAGGGCCTGCGGGCACAGGTCACCAGCGTGATGGTAGCCTCGTCAGAGTCGTAGAGGGTCAACTCGTCCTGGTGGACTACTCTGGACGATACAGCCTGGTACAGGTATTCTCCGTCCTCACTGTTGAGGATGATATAGACTGGCGTCCCGTTGACCAGTAGCTGAGGGATTTCGGGCAGCCTGTGAAAGACGTTGCCTTCTCCTTTGAAGGGGCTTTCCAGGTGGCCGAAAAGCCAGCCGTTGCCAAGCTCTCCGGGGTTGGCCGTGACCGGGATGTGGCCGACGACGTGCTTGGGGGTCTCGTATTCCTTGCGGCCATTGCGCTCGATGATGGCCAGAGGCTTGACAGGCGAGTCCACGTCTATAAGGGGAATGCGGATGCGCACCCCGGCCGACCTGTCGCCGTGGGCCAGCCCAACGTCTGCGGGGGTCACGGGCCTGTAGCCCTCGGGCAGGCCGCGCTCCTGGGGCACATAAACATCCGTGCCGGCCCAGAGCGGCTGGTGCCAGTCCTTGGGATGGATCAGGTACCCGGGATATATAGATGCATAGCTGCTAGCCGGGAAGTCCAACGCATCAGGCCCTGCCTGTGGGGCCTGGGAGCCTGGCTGCCCGGGGGATGGCTGGGCCTCGTGCTCCGGTGGCGTGACGCCACCTTCAGGGGAAGAGTGGGCCGAGGCTGGTGGCTGAGGCCATTGCTCCCAGGCACCAGCCCCGACCGGTACGGGCAAGGAGGGTACGGGGCCTTCTATGGAAACGTTAAGCTTATCAAGCTGTGCGCCAGTATAGGCCCCGTAAGCGTGGTAAGCGCCGACGCCAAGCAAAAGCAGCAGGCCGGTGAAAACCAACACCAGGCCTATGATTCCGCTGAGACGTCCTTGACCTCGGACTGCTGTTATCGGCACCGTCTTTCCCAAAGCAATCGTTACCTGCTGCCCCACCTCTTCACAACCCTTGAGTCAGCCGGCGGCTTTATATGGCAGGAGAATGAGTGGCTAAAGTCAGTCTAACAGACCGGGGAGATAGCCGCCAACTGTGCTTGTGGGACCCCTCCAACGAAGCCCGCTCTCACCCAGGGTGCCCAGCCCGAATCAGCGCACGCGAGGAGAGTGCATCGCCCCGCTGGCGATGGGTTCGTTCAGGTATACATCGCCATTACGGATCTTGATGTTGAACCCGCACTCCGGATTGCTACATACCCACGCTTTATAGTGGATCGGCGCACCCTGGCTTCCGAAGTCGGATAAAGGTAGCAAATTCCCACTAAGACACCTGCGGCACTGTGGCCAAGTATTCTGCTCCACTGATTCCTCCTCTAATTCCACCCCACTTGGGTAAGGGCGCGGCAAGTATAGCATTATGATATGAGATTAAACAAGTCCTATTTAGGTGTTCCCTCGCCCGACCCGCTGCCCAGTGTCACCGACGCCAGTCGCTGGTAAATGGCCCCATCGGGCTTCAGGATACTTTTCATCAGGCTGACCGAGCCTACCTCTATGGGCACCCTGGGGCTGGCCCACGCTGACATCAGCGCCCGCTCCGCCTCGCGTCTTTCGGCGGGAGGAGTCCCCTCCTTGATGCGCCCTATGGTAAGGTGCGGCTGGAAGCCCCTCTCCTCCCTGGGGAAGCCCAGTGCCTCCAGGGCTGCCTCCACGTCCCGCTGAAGGGAGCGCAGCGGCCCTACATCCCCTTCGATGCCCACCCACAAGACCCTTGGCGCCGAGCGCTCCGGGAACACGCCAGCGCCGGACAGCCCCAGCACGAAGGGCGTGTGAGCGCTGGCGACGCGGGCCAGGGCACTGGTTATGGCATCCACCTGGGCCACCTGGACAACGCCCAGGAACTTCAGAGTCAGGTGCACGCCCTCGGGCCTCACCAGCCTGACGCCGCGCAGCCTAGCCCGCGAAAGGGCCTGCACCAGCTCCCCCAGGGCTTCCCTGGCCTGAGTGGAAAGCTCTATGGCAACGAAAGCGCGCACCTGCTCCGTCATTGGCGTTTCAGCTCATCTCTCAGGTCCTTCAGCCGCCTGTACCAGGAGGCCAACTCGTCCAGGGAAGTGCTGGCGTTGGCCGCGCTGGGGCTTGGCACAAGGAACACCTTTGAGCCTCCGATAGCGTGCGGCTGAAGACCTGTGCGTGGTGCCTCCTCCACCTCCTCCGCGTACCTGAGGTAGCTGCGGTAGGCCGTGTACCCATTGAAGCAGACTATGCGCGGCTGGGACTGCTCCAGCTTGGCCTGGAGGACCGGCGCTCCCTGGCGGAAGTCGCTGGCCCTGAGTTCAGAGGCGCTGCGGGTAGGGCGCTTCACGATATCGGTGAAGCCAATCCCCTGCTGCAGCGCCATCCAGTCCCTGCTGGCATCCAGTGGCCAGGCCAGCAGCCCAGCGCGGTTGATGGCCGGCCAGAACCTGTTGCTGGGAGAGGCGAAGTAATGGCCTACCTGCGCCGAGTACAGCCCCGGGTTAATGCCCACGAATACGATGTCCAGCCCTGGGGCGAGGTAGTCGGGCAGGGTATTCATCTGCCACCCCTATGCCGGTGAACACATGCCCTCAAGCACAAGTTTAAAAGAATTACCATGGTTTAAACAAGCGGTCTAACCATGTTTGCTTAGCGCAATCAGGGGAGCGTGTTACACCCTTTGCTCAATGGAGGGCCGACAGGGGCAGGTGTCCAGTGGCAGCCTGCCTCTTGACTTAGTGAGGCATAGGGTGGGAGGGTGGGAAAAGCCACGTTTGCCTCAACAAGACTGCACAGGCGTGCTGGAGGAAGACACCTACCCCTGTCTGCTCAGTAGGGCAGTTGGGTCTCGGGGTGCGCCCGTATGTAGTGCGCCTGGTGGACGCCGAAGTTCTCCTGGAGCTGAATGCTCAGGCCGCCATCCACCACCAGGGCGTGGCCCGTGATGAAGGATGCCTCGTCAGAGCACAGGAACACTATGGCGTTGGCGATGTCCACGGGGCGCCCGACCCTGCGCAGCGGGTACTGGTCCTCGAAGAAGCGCAGCCCGGTGGGGTTCTGTGCCCAGCGTTCCTGCATCCTCTCGGTGACTATGTGGCCTGGGCATATGGCGTTGACCCTGATGCCCATGGGGCCAAAGTCAGTTGCCATCTGCCGCGTGACCCCTATGACCGCCGACTTGCCCGCTTCGTACACCAGGGAGCCGGGCGCCATGAGCAGCCCGTGGACAGACGAGATGTTCACGATGCTGCCGCCGCCGACCTTCTGCATTTCCGGCACGGCGTACTTCACGGCCAGGAAGATGGACTTCACCAGCAGCGTCATGCCGGCGTCCCAGGTCTCTTCGGACACCTCCAGGGCGCTGCCGTGGCCGCCGGCGGTGGGGCTGTAGGCGTTGTTCACCAGGATGTCCAGCCTGCCCCAGAGCTGCACTGCCTTCTCTACCATCGCCCTGATGTCGGCGTGCCTGGACACGTCGGCGTGGAAGGCTACCGCCGTGTTGCCGGCCTCGCGTATGCGCGCGACGTTGGCCTCGGCTGCCTTGGTCTCTATGTCGGCGATGAGCACCCTGGCCCCCTCCTCGGCCAGCCGGCGCGCGGTGGCGCCGCCTATCCCCAGCGCCCCTCCCGTTACAATGGCGACCCTGTCCTTTAGCCTTTGCACTTCAGGTACTCCATGTGATAATAGTTGGCGACTTTGCCACAACATCTTTGCACAAAGCCCCTCAGACCGCAATTGCTGGCCAGGGGCTGGGCCTGTGCCGTCCCCGCGAGGCGCCTCGCGGGGTATGCACGCCGGCAGCCGCAGTCCCTGCTACGCGGGAGCGTGTACCTTATGCCTGACGATATCATCGGCATGGACGACATGATGGCCGTATTCGAGGTCACAGACCGCTTTGGCATAGACCGGGAGCAGATAAGCGTGCTCCTGGAGAAGTCCGGGCTGGGCGCCGTCAGGAAGGACGCCTCGGGCGGCGTGGAGATCGTGGTCCCGGCCCAGGTGCCCACGCGAGAGTGGCTGCCGACGCTGCAGGCCGAGCTGGAGCGCCTGGGTTTCCAGTTGCAGGAGGAGGATGGCCAGTTTTGAGGAGGCTGGTATCCTGCCAGCAGCTATAAGCCGCTCCGGTGCCTTCTGCTACAATATATGGGACCCAAAGCTACGACGGTTGGGACCGGGGAAGCAGAGCAGGTCCGCTTTCAGGACGGAGGTGAACAGATGAAGTGGACTTCCGCAGTGTCCGACAGGCCTTCTCTAGCTGATGCCGTTGCCGAGTGCGCCGCCCGGCTCCAGGAGGAGCTAGGCGGCCTCAAGACCGACCTCCTGGTTGCCTTTCCCTCGGCCCACCACGCGAAGGAGTACAGCCGAGTCCCACAACTGGTGCGCCAGCACGTCAGCACGGGCCTGCTGGTGGGCTGCTCAGGCGGAGGCGTTATTGGCGCTGGACGTGAGATAGAGCACCGCCCTGGGTTCGCCCTGGCCGCCGCGCACCTGCCCAACGTGCGCCTGGTGCCGCTCCGCATGGAGGACGCGGCGCTGCCCGACGAAGATGCCGCGCCGGAACGCTGGGAGGCCCTGCTGGGCGTGCAGGCCAGCCAGGCGCCACACTTCCTGCTCCTGGCCGACCCCTTCAGCATCCGGGGCGAGGTGATGCTCTCTGGGCTGGACTACGCCTTCCCTCGCAGCGTCAAGATAGGTGGCCTCGCCAGCGGCGCTCACCAGCCTGGCGGCAACGCCCTGTACCTGGACAGCGAGGTCTATCGCGTGGGCGCTGTCGGCGTGGCCTTATACGGAGATATTGAGGTGGACACCATCGTCGCCCAGGGCTGCCGCCCCATCGGCAAGCCAATGCAGGTGACGGCATGCCACCGCAACCTGCTGCTGGAGCTGGACGGCCAGACGCCCTTCGAGGCACTCAAGGAGGTCTTCGAGGGACTGAGCGAGCGGGACCGGCAACTGGCCCAGCACTCCCTTTTCCTGGGCGTGGTCATGGACGAGTTCAACGACAGCCCGCAACTGGGCGACTTCCTGGTGCGCAACATCATAGGCGTTGATCCCCAGCGTGGCATCCTCGCCATCGGCGAGATGCTCAGGGAAGGGCAGACGGTGCAGTTCCACCTGAGGGACGCCCTGACCTCGTCCCAGGACCTGGACGCCATGCTCAGCAGGTACGTGGAGGCCCATCCCAGCCACCAGGACGCCGGGGCCTTGCTGTTCTCCTGCCTTGGCCGCGGCTCATACCTTTATGGCCGGCCCGACCACGATACCGAGATGTTCAAGCAGAAGGTGGGCAACCTCCCCCTGACCGGCTTCTTCTGCAACGGCGAGATCGGCCCGGTGGGAGGCATGACCTTCCTGCACGGCTACACCAGTTCCTTCGGTATCTTCCACTCCAGGCGCGGGGAGTAGCCAGCCTGCGGGGTGCCTGTGGAGCAGTCCCAGGACTCATCAACCTGGTCTGACACCGGCCCTGCCTGAAAGTGACAGGTTTCCGCTCGCCCCTTCGGCTCCTCTCAGGGCAGCTCTGGGCCTGTGGAAAGGCGCGCTCGTGGTCCGACAAGCCCGTCCTGAGCCTGCCGAAGGACTCACCACGAGCAGCCTTATGGGCAAATCTGTCCGCTTTTGGACTCTACCTGGCGCGGCTGGCCTCGAGCCGGTCGAAGAGGGTGTCCCTGGACTCCCTGGAGAAGAGGCCCACTTGCGTGGCGCCGCTGGCGTCGCTGGCTGTGACGCGGAGGATGGTCTCGCCGTCTATTGCCACGGCTAGCTGGTGGCCCCTGGCCGTTACCTGGAAGCGCCGCGTGGTGCCTGGCGCGCCCCAGTGGTAGGCTGTGCGGCCAAGCTCCCTGAACTCGCCATTGAGACGTTGGCCCACGACCATGTCGCCGACGCCGTCGAACCAGGCCATAAGCCAGTTGGCCTCGTCCTGGTAGCGGGCCACCAGGCCGGCGTAGCCGCTGCGCCAGGTTATTTCGGCCTCCACCATCACATCGGCCTCGCCTGAGTCTATGACCGCCCGCTGGTCGGTGTCGGCGGCGGTGGTCTCGACGAGCATGCCCGTGCCGCTGGCCTGCGGCGGGTGCGTGGCAATCTTCCATATGCCCCTGGCTTCCCACCAGGCGCGGCCCTCGGGGGCGACGTCGGGCGCGTGGAGCGACAGGCTGGTGCCATCCCTGTCCTTGAAGTCGTCAGAGACCAGCACGCCGCTGGGCCTGGGCGGGGACTTCGGCCCGGCCGCCGAGAGCACCCGGAAGCTATCGAAGGAGGTATTCACGGACTCCCTGGAGAACAGGCCCACGGATGTACCGGCCTGTAGCTCCGGGGCCGTCCGGCGGAGGAGCGTCGCGCCGTCCACGGCGACCACGACCGCCGGGCCGATGGCCGCCACCTGGAACAGCCGCGTGGTGCCTGGCGCGCCCCAGTGGTAGGCTGTACGGCCAAGCTCACTGAACTCGCCATTGAGACGTTGGCCCACGACCACGTCGCCGACGCCGTCGAACCAGGCCATGAGCCAGTTGGCCTCGTCCTGGTAGCGGGCCACCAGGCCGGCGTAGCCGCTGCGCCAGGTTATTTCGGCCTCCACCATCACATCGGCCTCGCCTGAGTCTATGACCGCCCGCTGGTCGGTGTCGGCGCCCGTCAGCTCCACCACGCGGCCCTTGCCTGCTGCCTGGGGAGGGCTGGCCGAGATGCGCCACACGCCCCGGACCTCGGTCCAGGCGCTGCCCTCAGGGGCCTCGTCGGGGGCGTGGTCGGCCAGGCGCGTCCTGTCCCGGCCCTTGAAGGTGTCCAGGACCAGCAGGCCGCCTTCCGGGTCGCCCGACACGACGGCGGGCCGAGGGCCGCCCCCGGGCCACGGCAAGGCCCACGCCAGGGCAAGCAGCGCCCCGGCGGCCGTCAGGGCGAGCAGAAGGCGCAGCATCGTCCCGTGTACTTGCCTGGTGCCCCGGCGCATTGCAGACCTCCGCTGGCGTGATGGCTATGTGTATAGCATATTCGTCGCCAGGCGTGCCAGGGGCATGCAAATACGAAGGAGGGCGCCCGGGCCGGGAGCCTGGCCCGAACGCCCTCCGTGCCACAAGGAGGCGCGTGCGCCGACAGGCCGGCGTCGTGTCGCCGGCCGCCCTTTCACCCCTCCCCTCAGTTGCCCTTACCCTGCTCCGCCACCGTCACGGGCACGCCCAGCGTCTCGCCCCTCCATTCTGGCCGATAGTAGGAGTAGGCCTGGGAGGCCACGCCTCTGGCCTGGACCGGGTACAGCGCCCGCGCCTGGAACTGGAAGGCCAGCGACTCGCCCGGCCCCATGTCCTCGATGTAGAAGATGACCTTGCGCCCGGCCACGTCGAAGCGCTTCACCTTCGGCTCGTCCTCCAGCACCGCCTCGATGGACTCGGTGACCGGCGCGAAGCCCGTGGGCACCGCGATGTCCAGCACCACCATGCCCGCCTCCATCGGCTCCGGCGGGTTGAAGCCGACCTCCACCTTCAGGGTGATGAGGTCGTCCACCTCCACGCGGTCGGTGTCGTACTCCACGCTTATGTCGAAGATGCTCTGGCTGGCCTCCCTGGCGCGGGGCAGGTTGTAGCGCAGCACCGCCTGGAGCACCACGTCGCCCTTGCCCCTGGCCTGGACGCTCACCTTGCCACCTACCGGCGCCTGGATGACCTGGAGCACGTCGGCGTTTTCGGGCTTGACCCTGACCTCTTTGCTCCAGCCGTCGCCCTCCAGCGTCAGCGTCATGTCCACGTCGCTCCTGGAGCTGGTGGCGTAGGTGGTCAGGGCCTGGAGGCCCACCACCGTGTCCTGGGTGGAGCCGAAGCCGCCGAAGGCGTTGCGCTGGGACGCCAGCCAGCGCGAGGCGCGGGAGGCGTTGAGTCTGTCGCCGTGCTCCAGCAGCGCCAGGGTGGCGTAGCCGGTGGTCTCCACGGCGGCGCTGCGGCCAGGCTGCATGTCGTAGGGCATGGGCGGCCCGGAGCGCTGCGGCACAGGCTCCAGAATGGCAGGCTCATCGCCCCAGTACAGGCCCTCGTCGCTCTCCTTCGCCATGCCCATGAGCTTCTCGTAGGCGTCGTCGGCCCTGGGGTTGTCGGCCAGCTCCAGAGCGTAGGCCACAATGGCCATGGTGTAGGCGTCCTCGATATCGTCCAGTTGGCCCTCCAGGTACCCCACGGCCTTCTCGGCGGCGTCCGCCTCGCCGGCCTCCATGAGGGCCACGGCCACGAAGGCGGTCAGGGCGTTCTTGCCCTGCAGCCCGCCCAGCAGCTCCTGGTGGTGCAGGAAGCCCACTGGCTCGAAGGAGCCGTCCCGCAACTGGTGGTCTGTAATCCAGTCGGCGGCGTCATCCAGCACGGCCTGGTCAATGAACATCAGGCCCCTGGCCTGGGCTAAGGTCTTGAGGACGAAGGCGGTGAGCCACAGGCTGCCCTCCTCGTCGCTGTCGCCGAAGGCCGAGAAGCTGCCGTCGGCGCGGCGATAGGTCAGCTCCCGCTGGTAGCCGGTCATCATCAGCAGCTCGGCCCTGGCCATGACCTCGGGCTTGAGCTGGTTGGTCTCCTTCAGGTAGCGGGCTATGAAGACGTTGGGCGCGAACAGTACCATGTTCTGCTCGCCGCAGCCGAAGGGCATCTGGAGCAGCCCCTCCAGCCCCTCGATGGTCTGGGTGAGGTAGCTGCCCGTCACGGCGATGAAGGCCCGAGCCGAGCCTTCGATGACGTCGTCCGGCACGCCCAGGTCGAACTCGTGGGACTTGCCGGCGGCCAGCACCAGGTTCTGCACCGCCTCACGCTGCACGCCCTCCGGCTCCACCAGCAGGTCCTTGATGACGGCGTCGGCGGCCTCGCGGCTGCGGGCGGTGACCTTCAATGGGTTGCTGCCCAGTTCCTTTGGCCGGATGCGGAACTCCACGCCGCCAATGTCGCTGGCCCCCACGGTGACGGACTTGGCAGGCTCATCCAGCAGGTCGAACCAGTCGGCCTCCTCCAGCTCCACGAAGATTTCCTGGGGGCTGTCCAGGTAGTTGTACAGGGCCACCCTCACCGGGAACTCCTCGCCCCGAATGGCCGAGTAGGGCAGGTCTACCTGGAGGAAGAAGGGCTGGAAGACCCTGAGCTGGCCCTCGGCGACGCCCAGGCCATGCTCCCTGGAG
Organism: Dehalococcoidia bacterium; assembly: GCA_034433305.1. Classification (GTDB taxonomy): domain Bacteria; phylum Chloroflexota; class Dehalococcoidia; order Lucifugimonadales; family DAOUAM01; genus DAOUAM01. The sequence continues at coordinate 18,481 of DAOUAM010000089.1, forward strand.
ATGCCCACGGCGCGGAGCATCCAGGTGGTGATGCTGTCGGGGGCCTCCACCGGCACCGTCTTGGTGCCGTCGGCGTCTGTGTCCACGTCCAGCCACAGCCAGGTCTCGGGGAAGAACTGGCGGACGCGCTGCACCTCGGCCAGCCCCTCGGGGGCCTGGCCGGCGGCCATGGTCGGCGCTGGCGCAGGGGTGGCCATCGGAGGCGCGGCCGGCGCGGCGACCGCATCGGCCAGCGCCCGCTCCATGAAGGGCCATCTATTGTTCGCCAGCTTCTCGCCCTCGGGCACCGTCTTGTTGGTCATGACCACCACGCCGGCATCCTGGAAGGTCTCCCTGGCGCCCCGCGTGGTGATGGGGCCGATGGGCCTGGCCTCGTGCAGCTCCACCTGGGGCTGCTGGTATAGCCGCTCCAGCTCGTCGAAGACCTGCTGGAGGTTGAGGCGGTTTTCGGCCAGGATGAAGACCGACCTGTCCACGGCCACCAGGCCGACCCTGGCCGGCCCCTGCGTCTGGAGCTGGATGCCCACGCTGTCGCCGGGCCTGACCTGCTCCTGGCTGAAGGCGACCTCCACCTGGTGGGGGTAATCGGCCTCGACCTCGAAGGGCAGGAAGTCAGCCGCGACCTCGCTGTTGGGCAGCACCTGGTACACCAGCAGGCGCGACGAAGGCGCCATCAGGTGCGTCACGGTGATGGCAATGTCCGGCGACCGGGAGACCTGGGAGAAGATGGCCCGGCCCCGCGATATGACCTCGTAGTAGAAGCTGGAAGCCTCCCGGGTGGAGTGGACGTGGAACCTGATGGCGTCGCCGACCCTTGGGGTGCCCTCGCTCACCTGCTCCAGGTGGATGAAGTTGCCCGAAGGCGAGTAGCCGGCCTGGAGGGCCAGCGTGGTGTAGGCCTGGGCCTCCTCGCCCTCGACGCGGCTGGTTGCCGTGGCCTCCAGGTTCAGCGAGACGCTGTCCTCCGGTGGCGTGGTCCTGGCTATGGCCTTGCCCTGCTCCGTGGTGACCCGGACGGTCTCCTGCTCCAGGTTATCGAAGTCCCTGTCCATGTAGGACAGGTTGAGTTGCACCTGGGCGTCCACCGGCTGCCCGTCGGGCGTCTCGGTGACCACCAGGAAGGAGAAGGGCAGGCCGGGCTTGAAGGCGTTGCTCTCGGGTATCACCTGGAGACTTACAGGAGTGGCTGCCACCGTCAGCAGGTGGGTGCTCTTCTCCTCGTAGCCGGTGGCCTTCTCCCTGACCGTGACCTCCAGGGTGACGTTGCCCATGCCCTGGGCGCCGGGTACGCCGGCCACGTAATGGACCGGCGGAAGCTCGAACTCCACCTGGCCGTCCAGGTCCCTGGTGAGGCGGGCGTACTCTTCCCACTGGCCCACGTAGCGGGAGGCGACAATCTCCACCTCGCCCACCACGGGCTTGCCGAAGGTGTACTCGGCGGCCACCTTGCCCCGGACAGGCTCGCTGGCCAGCACCCAGTCCTTCTCGGTCTGGACGTCCACCTCGTACTTGGGCAGCACGTACTCCTCCACCCGCACGTCCACCTCGGCCACGCGGTCGCCCAGCCTGGCGGTGACCTTCCAGGTGCCCAGGTTAGGTTCGGTGGACAGGGGCATGTCCAGGGACACCATGCCGTAGTCGTCGGTGGAAACGTCCTTCTTGAAGACCTTGGTGCCCTTGGCGTCCTGGACCTCCACGGTGACGTCGGCCGGCCAGGGCTTCAGGTCAATGTCCAGGGTTATGACGCGGATGTGGATGGTCTGGCCGGGCTTGTAGATGGGCTTGTCCGTCTCCACGAAGGCTAGGGTGCCGTCCTCGACCCTGAGCTTGGCCCTGTCGGCGAAGCCGGGGCCGCTGACCTCCAGTTCGTAGTCGCCCCGGGCCATGCGAGGCACCTGCAGCGGGACGCTGGAGGTGCCCCTGACAACGGAGTAGGACTCGGACACGCGCTGGCCGTCCTTGAGCAGCGCCAGGCGCACGAGGCCGGCCGCGGGCGCGTTGCCGCTGAGCAGCGAGAGGGACACGTTTTCGGTATGGCCGGAGCGCAGCACGCTGGGCGCCAGCGCCACGTAGCTGTCAGGCTGCGGATAGCTGGACGGCTCAGGCTCCGGCGTAGCAGGCTGTGAAACATCCACGTGCTTCGTGAAAGGTGGCATGCACGCAGCCATGAATACGAGTACCAGGGACGCGAGGGTAAGCAGCCTGGCAGGGGTGGACATAGGCCTTCCTCCCGCTGTGTTTTGATATTAAGACGCGCCCATTGGGCAAAAAGTTCCCGGCGAGTTGCAGGTACGGCTGGACAGGCGCGGACAGTCCATTAGGGGACAGGCCCGAGCCTGTCGAGGGGGCAAGCTGGAGAGAGGGCCATAGATTGGCCGAGGTATTGCCCTTAGAGGGTGTGTGAGAACTCGTTCCCCGCAGGGCTGGGACTTGGTCAAGGCAAGGCGCCTGGCCCCCTTCCTGGCCTTCCCCCACAGGGGGAAGGGAGGGTTCTCGCCCCCTCTGGGGGAGAGTCAGAGAGGGGGCTGGCCTTGCCACCAGCCCAGCATCAATATGCATCACGTCCCCACTTCTCCCGGTAAGGGCTAGAACAAGGCTTCTCACACACCCTCTTAAAGACCGGGGGTGAGGTCGGCCTGGCCTGGCTGCCTCCCAGCTACCCTCAAATACCGTCCGCTTTTGGACTGGGTGGGAGGGCTGTCCTCTTTTATTGCTCAAGAGGCGTGATCTGTTCTTGCGAGTCCGCGTTGTAGCGTGTTCCCTGGGCATGCTATAATTCTCTGAATTCATTTGAGAGCCAGGGGAGACAAGCTTGGTAATCCAGCGAACACGCGATTACGAACTGGTCCTGGTCCTCAGGCCCGAGGCCAACGAAGAGGACATCAACGCCACCATCAGCCGCGTGGACAATTTCATCACCTCGCGCGGTGGGACTATAGGAGAGCACGAGAACTGGGGTGTGCGCAAGCTGGCCTACCCCATCAGGAAGTTCATCGAGGGACACTACATCCTGACCAGGTTCAGCCTGGACCCCAGGGATGTAATTGAGCTGGACCGCAATCTCAAGACTTCAGAGGATGTGCTGAGACATCTGGTAGTAAAGCGCTGATTTGCCGGAGTGAAGGACTATGCTGCAAAGGACCTCTTGCCGAAAAGGAGGTGGCTGACATGGTGGGGTTGAACAAGATGATCGTCATCGGGAACGTGGGCACCGACCCCGAGATGCGCTATACCCCCAACGGCAACCCCGTCACGTCCTTCCGGCTGGCTACCGGCCGGACCTATACCACCTCTGACGGAGAACGTCGCCAGGAGACGGAGTGGTTCACCGTTGTGGCATGGAACCAGTTGGCCGAGCAGTGCAACCAGTACCTTACCAAGGGCAGACGGGTGTACGTGGAGGGCAGACTCAAGAGCCGCACCTGGACAGGCATGGACGGCCAGCAGCGGTTCAGTAACGAAATCATCGCCAGCCGCGTGCTCTTCCTGGACCGGACAGCCCCTGCCACCTCCGAAGAGGATGCCGGCGTTCCCGCCGAGGACTCGGCGGAGGTCGAAAACCTCCCCTGGTAGCTACTCGTAATACTCTAGGGATGGACTATCTACAATGACAACCGCACCAAGACACGAAGGAGCGCCCAGACCAGGGCCAGCCAGAAGAGGCGGCAGGCCGCGCTTCTATGCCCGCCGAAAGCTGTGTTCTTTCTGCGTTGACCACATCAAAGTGGTTGACTACAAGGACGTGGAGCGCCTGAAGAGGTACCTCTCGGACCGCTACAAGATCGAGGGCAGGCGCAAGACAGGCGCCTGCGCCAAGCACCAGCGGGCGCTGGCGACAGCCATCAAGCGGGCCAGGCACCTGGCCATGCTGCCCTTCAGCCCTGAGAACACCATGCGTGTCGGCGGCTGGAGCAGGTAGCGCGGGCCTCCCCGCGCTCCAGGCCGACCTGACAGGGCCACGCCCTGGCCGGCTGATTTCACCCGGGCATGCACCAAGGGAGCACGCCGCACCCTTTCCGGAGGGGAAGTGTGGAGCAAGCAAGAAAGTCCCCAACGCGGGCGCGGCCTGCCAGAATGGACAGACGCCGCGAGTTCTCCCGCCGGCTGCGCGAGCAGAAGAGGCAACGTGTCGCCATGGCCCTCATGGGCCTGCTGCTGCTTCTCATACTGGGCATCATCATCGCCGGGTACGTCATGATCTTCGTCATGCCGCCCAGGCAACTGGTGGTCAGGGTCAACGACGTCCGCTATACCCGGGGCGACATGGTGAAGCTGCTGCGTGTCCAGCAGCGGGGTGCTGAGTTCTTTGGTCAGCAGTTCAGCGCCGGCACCGAGGTATTCCAGGCCCTCAACACCATCGTTGAGAACGAGATCATCTCCCAGTCGGCGCCCAAGTACGGCATCATTGTACCGGACGAGGAGATAGACCAGTACATCAGGACGCTGCTGGCGCCTCCACTGGGCGACTCCCAGGACCCGGCCCAGGTGGAGCGGGAGTTCCGGGAGCGCTACCGGGCCTACCTTAACACCATCCAGCTCAGCGAGGACGAGCACCGCCAGCTTGTCCGGAAGTCCCTCACCAGGGAGAGGCTGCGGCAGGTCATCGGCGAGAGCGTGCCCAGCGTGGCGCCCCAGGTGCATCTCAACCGCCTCATAATGACGCCCGATGGCGAGATGGATGTCATGCAGATCAAGTTCAAGGACACTGTCGCCCCAAAGCAGACCGACGACGAGCGCCGGGAGGCCTTCAAGGCCCTGGTCCGCGAGTTCTCCATGGACAACCCCGAGGTCATCAGGAAGGGTGGCGACCTGGGCTGGGTGCCCAGGGGCGTATACAGTGACTATGACCATGTCATCTTCGACCTGGAGGTGGGCAAGCTCAGCGCCCCGGTGCCCAGCGTGGACAACCCCAGGCAGCTTATCTTCTTCCTGGTGTCGGACAAGCAGGAGGCCCGGGAGGTCGAGCCAGAGGACAGGGATGCCCTCAAGACCCGCGCCCTCCAGGAGTGGATCAACAACGAGCGCAACAGCAACGACGTGTACGCCGTCTTCAACTCGGACATCTATACCTGGATAATCAAGCAACTGGGCATATCCTCCACCATCACCCCCACTCCCACCGAGCCCAGCCTGTTCGGGTTCTAGAGGCAGCGAGGTCAGGGCTATGGGGGACTCGGCTGACATAGGCATAGGGCTTCTGGGCATGGGCGTGGTGGGTAGCGGTGTGGCCAGGGTGCTGTGCGAGAAGCAGGAGGAGCTGGCCAGGCTGGTGGGTCGTCCGCTCTCCCTCAAGGGCGTCCTGGTGCGGGACCCGCGCAAGCCCCGCGCCTACGACCTGCCCCACCTGCTGACCACCAGCATTGAGGACATCCTGAACAACCCGGACATCCGCATCGTGGTGGAGGTCATGGGCGGCCAGGACCCGGCGCTGGACTACATTCTCAAGAGCATCTCCCTGGGCAAGCACGTGGTCACAGCTAACAAGGAGGTCATGGCCCGCCACGGGCCGGACATTCTGACGCTGGCCCGCAAGAAGGGCGTCCAGGTGCTATTCGAGGCGACGGTGGCCGGCGGCACGCCCATCATCGCGCCGCTGCTGCGCGACCTGGTAGCCAACGACATCCTCAGCATCCACGCCATCATCAACGGCACCACCAACTACATCCTGACCAAGATGGCCTACGAGGGCCTGGACTTCGGCGTCGCCCTGAAGCAGGCCCAGGAGCTTGGCTACGCCGAGGCCGACCCCACCAACGACGTGGAGGGCATTGACGCCGCCTACAAGCTGGCTATACTGTCCACCCTGGCCTTCCGCGCCAGGGTGAAAGACGTGGACGTGTACCGTGAGGGCATCACCCGCCTGGCTGCCCGCGACTTCCTGTACGCCCAGGAGCTGGGCTATGCCATCAAGCTGCTGGCCATCGCCAGCAAACATGATGGGGCTGTGCAACTGCGCGTCCACCCGGCTTTTGTGCCTTCTGAAGTCATGATTGCCAAGGTGGACGGCGTCCTCAACGCCGTGGAGGTGGAGACAGACCTGGCCGGCCGCGTGCTGTTCCACGGGCGGGGTGCTGGCTCGCTGCCCACCACCAGCGCCGTCATGGCCGACGTGGTCAATATCGCCCGCAACGTGGCGGGTAACGTGGTGCCGCCTGCGCCCCTCAGGCTGTCAGAGGACGTGCGCATCAGGCCCATTGACGAGCTGGAGACCAAGTACTACCTGCGTATCGCCGTGGCCGACAGGCCGGGTGTGCTGGCCCAGATTGCCAGGGTGCTGGGCGACCGGCAGATAAGCATCGCCTCGGTCATCCAGAAGGAGACGGACGAAAAGGCCCAGCGCGCCGAGATCGTGCTCATGACCCACCGCGCCAGGGAGGCCGCCGTGCAGACGGCGCTGCGCCTCCTCCAGGGGCTGGACGTGGTGTATGAGATAGGCAACGTGGTGCGCGTTGAGGAGTGGGCCAACGCACAGTAGACGGCGCCGCTGACACGGAGGCCCGGAATGAGGCTTCTTGTCATCGCTTTGCTGGCTGTGCTACTCCTGGCGTGTGGCCGCCCCGGCCCGGAGCAGAAGGCCGCCGTGATGCACGTCCCCCAGGACATGGTAGTCCCCAGGCCCCAGTACGATACCTCTCGCCCCTTCCGCGACCTGGTGAAGCCCCACTTCTACGCCACGTCCAGCCGTGGGGAGCTGGTGGAGGCCAGCGGAGAGCCTGACCTGGTCCTGGTCCGCGAAGGCAAGGTCAAGGTGCGCCTGCGGGACGGCGGCCAGGAGCGCTACCTGGACCTGCTGGCCCTGGAGTCCGAGGCCCTGGGCGAGCACCCGGTCCACAAGGTCTTCCGCCTTCAGGCCATGGGCGTGCGCCTGGAGGAGAGGCTGGCCAGGAGGCTCCAGCCGGAGGACTTCGACGACAGCCTGTTCCACACGCTGCGCTTCCAGTACCTCCAGGGCAAGGAGACGTCCGGCGTCATCGCCGAGGTCTTCCATGACGGCACGTTCCTGGTCATCCCCTTCGAGACGCCAGAGGAGTGGCGCAGCAGCCAGCCGTCCATCGCCTCCCCGACGCATTTCCACGTGGACCCCAGGGCGCTCATCGCCGGGGACTCGGCCCTGGCCGCCGAGTTCGAGCGGGAAATCCTGGCCCTGCCCTTTAACGACCAGCGTTACCCACCTGCATCCATTACCAGGAAGGAGTGCGACCTCTACCGGCAGGGCCGCGAAGGGCAGGCCTACCAGGACATACTCTCGGCTATCGGCTACCGGTTCACCCCCGCGCACGCCATCAGCAGGGCCGAGGCCGCGCCCGCATCATTCCCCGAAGAGCTATCGCTGCTGCTGTGGGAGGGCGCTGGCCGCCAGACGCGCTACTTCGGCTTCGACGGCTACTGGATAGCCGACCGGTTGAGAGACCTGAAGGCGTCGTGGATAGGCGAGTGCGACACCGCCGGCGGCATGGCCAGCTACCAGGCGGCCCCCGGCCAGAATGGCCACTACATCACCGTCCGGCGCTCCCTGGAGCCTGACATAAAGCGCAGGTACCAGGTGGTGTCCATCGCTGGCGATGGCTCGGGCCGCGTGCTTTACACCGCGCCGGGCATCATCCTCATGTCCCAGCCCCTGCCCTTCGATTCAGACCGCTGGGTCATGAGCGTGGAAGGCTGGGGCGGCCCTGGCGAGAACAGCCCCGCCGACCCGCGCTGGCAGTCAGTCTATATCGTCAACATGGCCTCTCCGGAGGAGTACCGGGTCGTCAGCTACCCTCTGTCCCAGTTCCCTAGGGCGCCAGCGGGTGGCCTCTACGGAGCGTCAGTCCTGGTAACCGCCGACGGAAAGTTTATGTTCAATACCCTCTATGGCTTCAAGGACGAGGGCGGCGGGCTGTGGGTGACGGACCTTTCCAGGCGGGACTTCTTCACGGACCCGAGCGCCTTCTCCCGGCTTATAGCCTGGGACCATGCCCTGAGCTGGTTTGTCCTGGAGGTGGAGGAAGGCGCTTCGCACAGGGCCATGTACATCTTCCTGACCGGCAAGGAGGTGGCCGACGACTTCGCCATGACCGCCAACATTTTGCGGGTGAAGCTGGCTGGCCTCCAGTCCAGCGTTGAGCGCGCCCAGCGCATCCTGCAGATGGTCGGCTGGAACCCGGTCCCCTTTGCCATCCAGCGCCTGGGCGACCACACGTCGCTGGTGGCCGTCGAAGCCAACCTGAGCTTCCAGGACTCGCTGCTGCCCCGCGCTACCGGCGTGTACATCGTGCCGGTGGACACCGAGCAGTACCAGTGACAGAGTGCTTCCACGCCCTTCTTTACCGGTCCTGTGCGATAACGCCGTATTTCGTGGGGGCAGGCCTTGCCGAAGGGCTCAGTACGAGCGGGTGTTCAGGGCTACGTACAGCCAGGTATCCTGGCTTGTTCTGTCTATATCTATCTTGGGTTGATGCCTAAGGGGCAGGCACAAGGCCTGCCCCTACAAAATCGTGGCACCATCATGGCAGCCTGGTATAAGGAAGTCTGAGGAGGTCACGCGTTGCTCATAGAGCGCCTTCGACCGCGCAAGACACAGGGAGCGCCAGCGCTCCCTGTGTCTTCAGGCTGCTGGGCCTCCGATAGCTAGTCCGCCGCGGCGGGCACGGGCGCCTTCTCCAGCCGCACTGGCACCAGCGGCAGGCCGGGCACCTTGAGCATGGGGTCTACGTCGGTGCTGCGGTCCAGCTCCGTGGCTAGCTGGCCGAAGAGGCCTGTGACCGACACCATGCCGCGATTAGGCCCCGTCAAGCTTACCCTGGCCCGGAAGCGCTGGCTGGCTGACACGACCTCCACCCAGTCGCCGTCGGCGACGCCCAGGGCGCGGGCGTCCTCGGGGTGGACCTCTACTACCTCGTCCCGCCGTATGACGTTCCTGCCGTCCAGCTTCTCCAGCGTCACCTGGCGCTCGGGCTGGTGCAGGACGCGGCCCCTGGCCAGCACCAGCGGGTAGCTCCGGTCCTGGCGGGGCTGCGTTTCGCCCAACTTTACCTCGGCCAGCCGGGCCTTGCCGCTCGGGAAGCCGCTGGCATAGAGGATGGGCGTATCGTCCATGTCGGCGGCCAGGCAGGGCCACTGCACCGTGCGGGCACGCATCCTCTCATAGGAAATGCCGCCGTAGATGTCCACCACACTGCTTAGCTCGGCGAATATGTCCTCTGTCGTCTCATAATCGAAGCCGCTGGCCCCCATGCGCCGGGCAATCTGGCAAAGGGTCTTCCAGTCAGGCTCCTCCTCCGCCCTGGGCAGGACGGCGGGGCGCAGGAACTGCAGCCGGCGCTCCATGTTGGTGTAGGTGCCGTCCTTCTGGGCGAAGGTCGCCGATGGCAGCACCACGTGGGCATGCTCGGTAAGCTCGCTGGCGAAGGTGTCCTGTACCACCAGGAAATCGAGCTTCGCCAGGGCGCCCAGGAAGTCGCCCAACTCCCCGCTGCTGAAGTGAGGGCTGTTGCCCATGACCTGGAGGGCCTTGACCCGCCCTTCGTTGATGGCCGCTGTCAGTTGCCGCAGCGACAGGCCCGGCGTCGCAGGCACGTCGGCGTTCCAGGTCCTCTTGAGGGCGTTGCGGCCCTTCTCGTCGGACACAGGCTTGTAGCCGGGCAGGTACTCCGGCGTGCAACCCACGTCCCTAGCGCCCTGCTCGTTGGCACCCAGGTAGAGGGGGTACAGGCCGCCGGAGGGCTTGCCGACGTTGCCCGTGGCCAGGGCCAGGTCTACCAGCGCCCGCACGCACTCGGCGCGGCGCTCCGGTGGCACCGTCTCCAGGGCATACAGTACCGCCGCCGGCTTGTTCCTGGCGAAAAGCCTCGCGGCTGCCTGCACCTGCGTCTGCTGGACGCCGGTCATGCGCTCCACCTTGACCAGGTCGAAGTTCCAGAGGGAATTGCGCAGTGCGTCCACGCCCTCGCAGCGCTCAGACAGGAAGTCATGGTCGTCCAGGGACTCGTCGAAAATGACGCGGAGCATGCCGCCAATGACCGCCGTGGTGGTGCCCGGCCTGGGGCGCAGCCAGACAGTGGCGTACCGCGTCAGCTCTGTCTCCCGCTCGTCAATGACAATGAGGGAGGCGCCGCGCCTTGTCGCCATCTTTATGGGCACCGCCGCGACGTTCTGCTCCTCGGTGATGTTGCTGGAGACCACCAGGAAGCACCTGGACCTCTCCAGCTCCCAGATGGAGTTGGTGCCCGCCTGGTAGCCCAGCATCTCGCCCAGGGGCTGGACCAGTTCCGGGCGCACGTTGGAGGAGACGTCCACGCTGTTGCTGCCCATGACCGCGCGGGCGAACTTCTGGGCCAGGTAGCTCTCCTCGTTGGTGGCGCGGGGCGATACCAGCAGCGCAAACTGGCTGCCCCTGTACAGGGCCAACTGCTGGGCGGTGAAGTCCAGGGCCTCCAGCCAGGAGACCTCCTCCAGGGCGCCGTTGCGCCTGACCAGCGGCCTCTTGAGCTGCTCCTTGCGGTTCACGAAGTCCAGGCCGAACTTGCCCTTGAAGCAGAACTGGCCCCGGTTGGCCGGCGAGTGGATATTGGGCGTTGGCCGGATGACGCGGTTGCGCCGGTTGACCTCCAGTTTCATCTCGCACCCCACGGGGCAGTGGGGGCAGATGGTGTTGACGGTCCTGGCGGCCTTCTCCCACTTGTACTGGCGCTCCACCAGGGTGCCCGTTGGGCAGACGTCTATGCACGCGCCGCAGAACTCGCAGCCCGACTCCAGCAGCGAGGTGCCGTGGGCCGTGCCGATGATGCCGCGCCCGGAGCGCTCATTCAGGGACAGGGCGTAGTCGCCCCGCACCTCGTCGCACACCCGCACGCAGCGGGCGCAGACGATGCACAGGTTCAGATCCATGTCCCAGAAGGGGTCGTCAACCTTGATGGGCAGGTTGCGGTAGTTGTAAGGGAAGGGGCTTTCCAGCTTCATCTCAAGGAACCGCACGGTGTCCTTGAGCTCGCAGCGCTCGTTCTTGGGGCACATCACGCAGCGGTCGTTGACAGACCTGTGGCGGAGGCAGATGTCGCCGGGGCCGCACAGCTCGATGCGGTGGCAGTTCAGGCAGCCGTGGGGGTGCTCGGCGATGAGCATCTCCAGGATTCCCTTGCGCAGGCCCACCAGATTGGGCGTGTTGGTGCGCACCACCATGCCCTCGGTTACCGGCGTGGTGCAGGAAGCTGGCGTGCCGCGCCCTCCCTCGATCTCCACCACGCACATACGGCAGGCGCCCCAGGGCTTCATGCCCGGGTAGTAGCACAGGTAGGGAATGTACAGCCCGTGGTCAATGGCCGCCTGGAGCACCATGGTCCCCGGCCTGGTCTTGACCTCGACGCCATCTATGGTGAGGGTGACTTGGTCTGGCATATCATGCTCCATGAGTCAGGGCGGAGGCCCCTTCTCTAACTGCCCTGGACGGGAATGGCCCCAGGCCCCCGCGCTGGGAGCGGCCTGGAGTCAGATGCTGTCAATGCCGCGCCGCGGGTGTGCGCCCCCAGACGCTCAGCGTGCTGCCCGTGGCCCAGGCGTAGGGCCGGGTGTTCCTGGGCGCCAGCATGGGCCTCAGACAGCTACCGGTGGGGCAGCGCTTCTCCTCGATGTGGGCCTTGAAGTCGGCCTCGAAGTGCTGCAGGGCCGAGCGGATGGGGTTGAAGCCCAGTTGCCCGTGGCCGCAGAGCGACGCCGCCTGCATGTCCCGCCCCACGGCGCGCATCTTCTCGATGTCCTCCGGGTGCGCCTCGCAGCGGGCCACGCGCTCCACGATCTCCAGCAGGTGGCTCATGCCCAGCCTGCACGGGAAGCACTTGCTGCAGGACTCGAACTGGCAGAAGGACACCAGGATACGGGTCAGGTCCACGGCGCACACCGTCTCGTCCCCGACGATGATGCCGCCAGAGCCGAAGATGGCGCCGGCCTGGGCCATCTCCTCGAAGTCCAGGGTTATGCTCACGCTCTGGGCGCTGAGCACGCCGCCCAGCGGCCCACCGGTCTGGAGCAGCTTCAGCTTCTTGCCGCCGGGCACTCCGCCGCCTATGTCGTTGATAATCTGGCCCAGGGTCAGGCCGAAAGGTACTTCGTACAGTCCGGGATAGGTGATGTTGCCGCTGAGGCAGGCGATGGCCGTGCCCTTGCTCTTGTTGACGCCTATGGAGGCGAACCACGCGCCGCCCCGCGAGATGACCTCCGGCACGTAGGACAGCGTTTTGACGTTGTTGATGTTGCTGGGCTTGCCCCACAGGCCGACCGCCGCCGGGAAGGGAGGGCGCGAGCGCGGCATGGCGCGCTTGCCCTCGATGGCCTCCATCAGCGCCGTCTCCTCGCCGGCCACGTAGGAGTCGCCGGTCAGGGCCACCTCGATGTCGAAGCTGAATTTTGAACCCAGGATGTTCTCACCCAGCAGCCCCAGCCTGTACGCCTGCTCGATGGCCTTCCTGGTCCTGTTGATAGGCCCATCGTGGCCGTGGCGAATGAACACGAAGCCGTTGGTGGCGCCGGTGGCGTAGCCCGCGATGGTCATTCCCTCCAGCAGCGTGTAGGGGTCGCTCTCCAGGATGCCCTTATCGTTGTAGGCGCCGGGGTCTCCCTCCTCGCAGTTGCACAGGATGTACTTCACAGGCGCCTGGGAGCGGGCCAGGAAGCTCCACTTGGTGCCGGTGGGGAAGGCGGCGCCGCCGCGGCCCCGCAGGCCGGAGTCAGTGACTTCCTTGAGGACGTCGGCGGGCTGCATCCCGGACAGCGCCTTGCTCAGGCCGGCGTAGCCGCCGTTGGCGATGTACTGGTAGATGTCGTCGGGGGCGATGTGGCCGGCGTTGCGCAGGGCGATGCGCTGCTGGTACTTGATGCCGGGCAGTTCGGCGATGCTGGGGGCCTCGTCTATGGGCGTGTCGCCCAGGTAGCCCAGCACCTTGTCCCTGGGCAGCCTGTCCCTGGCCAGGTAGCTCTCCACTATGGCCGGGACATCCTCGGGAGTGACGTTCCTGAAGAACAGGCGGGAGCGGCCCGGCTTGAGGATGTCCACCAGCGGCTCGGCGTAGCAGATGCCCAGGCAGCCCACCTCGTCAATCTCGGCGTCCACCTTGTGGCGCTTCAGTTCGGCCTTGAGGGCATCTATGACCTGGTAGGCGCCGGCGGCGTGGCCGCACATGGCCGTCCCGACCCTGATCCAGGGCTTGCCGCCCGCTACCAGCGCCTGCCACCTGCGGTCTGCCTCGGCCTTCAACTCCTGGTACGTTGGCATGCTGTTCCTCGAAGAGGGATACCCGGCTGTCCGTGGCCCGCCTAGTGGGCCTTCCTCCCGTCGTGGCTGGCCTCGCCGCTCCTGAGCGCGGAGACAGTTTCGTGGGCCTTCTCCGGGGTCATTCGGCCCATGAGGCGGTGGTCCACGCTGATGACAGGGGCCTGCGAGCAGGCGCCGAGGCAGGTATTGTACCTCAGGGTCACCTTCCCGTCCGGCGTGTCGCCCTCGCCCTCAAGGCCCAGGTCGTCCTGCACCTGCTTGAGGATATTGACGGCGCCCACCATGTGGCAGGTCGGCCCCCAGCAGACCTCCACGGTGTGCTCGCCCGGGGGCGTGGACCTGAAGTTGGTATAGAAGGACGCGACGCCCCACACCTCGTTGAGAGTGGTCTTCATGCGCGTCGCCACTTCCTCGATGGCTTCCTGGGGGATATACCCCAGCTCGTCCTGGATAGCCAGCAGGGACGAAAGGACTGTGACGGTGGGCTGCTCCTGAGAGGCTATGGCCTTCCTCACCCGCTCGATGATGGCCTCATGCCCGGCGGTCAATGGCGCGGCCTCCGCAACTTGCAAAAATCATCACAATCGTTCCAAAGAATGATAGCACAAAGGCGGGGTGGTCACAACTTCTATTCTTGCCTTGCCTCAGCCATGGGTAGCGGTCCAGTGTCGTGTCTTTCCCACGGCGCATAAACGTGTTGACGCCCTGACGACCAGCATGTAGTATTTAGCGGGCCTGTAGCAAGCAGGCCCTGCAAAGGCGCAGAGGCAGTACCGGAAAGAACCGCAGCACCGCTCCACGCGTAACATCATGGTAGGCAGTTTCAATTCTGGACAGTCAGGTTACTCAGGAGGGGGAAAAGCATACACGACCAAGACCCTCCTCGCTGCTTGGGTGGACGAGCAGATATCCGTCATCGTCAGTCCCTCAGGGCAGCAGGGCTATTTCGTCTATTTTACGCTGGACTTTAACGCTTTCTACAATCCAGCAAGTTCGAACCCCCTGGAAATCTACAGGGAATTGGACGAGGCTATCAAGAAAGGCGATAGTGACAACACCAAGGTCAGGACGGTGCGAGAACAACTCTTGAAGACAGCGGCCAGCTATCTTGCTAGGCGCAACCCTGCACAATATCATTACGTCATTCAGCAGGTATACGATGCCTCCCTTGAGCGTTTCGCCCCGCAGGTCTGGAGGATCAAGCTGGAGGAGTGGTCGGAAGACTGTTACGAGGTAGTCCCCACCGGCAGCGACAGGCGAGAATTCAGGGCTAAAGGCTACTCTGTGCGTAAAGAGCAGTTCGATGTAGCCATTCCCTAGGCAATGAATCGCGAGAGCAGTGGTATGCCTGTGCTCCAGAACCCGCTACGAGACCTTTATCTTGTCCTCGCGGGCTTCCTCGACGAGGTCTACCGCGACTATGACATGTTGAGCGGGGGGCCTTTTGACATGGAAGGCTTTCCCGAGACGGCAAAGTATCTGCTGAAGATGCTTATGGGTACACCCGATATCTCCGAGGACGTCAAGAAGAAAGCCTCTGAGCACTACCATCTATGCCTGGCCATCTATGAGAAGTACTCGAAGTGGCGTAAAGCAGTGCCGGAGAGCGTACTGGCCAAGCACGCGGATAGCCGCAGAGATATCGAGGAGATGGCCCTGAAGACGGCAGGACTCAATTAGGTTGCCGCCAGCCTGGAGCTGCAGGCCGCAGCTCTCCTGAAGTACCTCCGCGGGGGGCCCTCACCCGAAGTCCTCCATCACCATCCGGGCGACGCGCTTGCCCATGCGGACGCTGTAGTTGGTGCCCCGGTCTTCGGGGTATATCTGGGTGGTGTTGGCCAGGTACACGCCCTTGATGGGCGTGCGGTGGTCAGGGATGCGCGCCGAGTAGTTGACGCCGATGATGGGCTGGGCGGCATCCACCCGATGGTGATAGCTGGTCTCGATCCAGGACAGCTCGAACCGGGGGTTGATCTTCTTCAGGTGGGGCAGGTACTCCTGCAATAGCTCCTCGTGGCCCAGCTTGTAGAGGTGATGGCTGGTGGCCAGGTAGTTGGACAGGTACACAATGTGCTTGCCGCCGTAGTGCTCCGGGCCGATGAAGTTGGTGTGCTCGATGACCCCCACGAAGGGTATGGAGCGGTCGGCCACGTTCAGCCAGTACACGTGGGACAGCGGATGCTTGAGCACCAGCACGATGAGCACCGCCGCCATGTAGTTGACGCCGGTGAGCTTGTCCAGATAGTCCTGGGGTAGCGACGGCACCAGCCTGGGGAACACGTAGGAAGGCGTGGTGGCTATGATGGCGTCGAACTCCCGCACCGAGGGAGCTTGCCCGGGAAGCTCCACCTCCAGGCCGGTGGCCCGCCCGTCCTCGACCGCGACGCGCCGCACGGCCGCCGAGATGTGCACCTCGTTGCCCTGCTGCCTGACCCTCTCGGCCAGGACGTCGAAGACCTCGCCGAAGCTGCCTACCGGGTAGCCCAGCAGCTCCTTCACCAGGCCCTTGCGCGACTTGACCCGTGTCTGGACCTTGCCCCAGACCCAGGCCATGCCCACCTGGCTGTAGTACTCCTCGCCAAACTTTCCCCGGAGCATCGGCCCCCAGAAGGCATCGTAGGCGCGCTGGCCGGCGTACCTGCGCAGCCACTGGGCGGCAGCCACTGGCTCGTACCGGCGCCAGTCCTTCACCCGCTGGAGGTACAGCGTCAGCAGCCCCAGGCGCACGCGGTCCACCAGCGGCAGGGGCCTGAACTTCAGCAGGTCCAGGGGCGTGACGAAGTTGTAAATCCTGCCGCCGTGGAAGGTCCCCACCCTGGACTCGATCCAGCGCATGCGGTCGCCCAGGCCGATCTCGTGGATGAGGTCCACGATATCCGTGTCGCTGGTGAACAGGTGGTGGTAGCCGCGCTCCAGCCGGGCGCCGCCCACGTCGAAGGTGGAGGCCTGGCCGCCCAGGAAGGGCGCCCGCTCGAAGACGGCCACCCTGTGCCCGCGCTTGCCCAGCTCATAGGCGGCGGCCAGCCCCGCCGCGCCCGCCCCGATGATTCCGACCCTCACTCCCGTTCCTCCTCGGCCACCGCCGCAGAGGCCAGTTCCTTCTGGCGCTGGGCTGAGAGCCGCTTTCCCGCTTGCGTCAGCCGGCGCAGCGACAGGTGCTCCGCCCACAGGAATAGCTGGCCCAGCCCTATCATGGGCAGGAGCAGCGCGGCATGCACCACGGCGGCGTACCCGCCTGCCACGGCCCGGTCCACCGATGCGAAGGGCATCAACACCAGCGTCTCCCGCGCTATCAGCTCAAACAGCCCGATGCCACCAGGGGCAGCCGGCACCGAGCTTCCCACGTTGGCGATGGCGGTAACCAGCACGCTGGCCACGGCCATCTGGCCTGGAGAGTTGTAAGTGTCGTCCAGGTCGAAGGAAAAGCCCACCATGAAGAACAGCGACGACTCGAAGAGCCAGATGGGCACCGAAAGCAGGAACAGCGTGCCCAGGGTGCGCGGGCTGCGCAGGGGTATCAGCCCTTGCAGGAACATGGCGATGAGGTTACGTATGGCCTCCTCGAACCGCCGGGGCAGCGGCCTGAGCAGCGCCAGCGCCACCGTCGTCGTCCTGGCCGGAAAGAAGGCGAAGAGCAGCAGCGCTCCGAAGGCCGCCAGGAACGGGATACTCACCGCCGCCACCAGCAGGGGCCAGGCGACGCCAGACCTCTCCTGGAACCCCTCGGCCAGCCCCACCATGGGCACAAACAGGGCAATGGCGAAGATGAAGAAGAGCAGCGTCAGGGCGTCCAGCACGCGCTCCACCAGGATGGTCGCCAGCGCCGAGGTCTTGCTGACGCCCTCCCGCTCCCCCAGGTAGTAGCTGCGCACCAGCTCGCCCAGCCGCATGGGCAGCAGATTGTTGGCCATGTAGCCCACCACGACCACCGGGTACAGCCGCCGGACACTGACGCGCTTCATGTGGCGCAGCAGCACCTGCCAGCGCAGGGTGCGGAACAGCACGGACACCAGGTATAGCCCGATGCCGGGCACCAGGTAGATGTAGTTGGCATCGGACAGCGCCCGGGCCATGCGGCCAACGTCAACGGTGAGCAGGAAGAGGACCAGCAGCAGTATGCTGAGGCCGACACCCGCCCAGAACTTCAGACTCCCATTCACGCCATGTACCCCTTTCCCTCTCGGCAGCACCCCCTGAGTTAGCCATCAGCCGTCAGCTTTCAGCTTCTGCACCCTGCCCCAGGGTGGTGGGGCACTGATAGCTGACGGCTGATAGCTGAATGCTGTCTACCGCCACACCGGCGTGAAGCTGGTGTTAAGGTCTTTGGCAAAATACACGTATGAGTCCTCGCTGCCGGTCTGCATGCCAAGCTTTCGGTACAGGAAGTAGTCCATGGCCCTGCGCCATGCCTGCCGGTCGCCGAAGGAGCGCAGGAACTTCCCTGGCGTGAGGCCCCGGTAGGTGTCCTCGGGGAACCACCAGCGGTGCTTTATCCTGACGCCCTCAGTATACAGGTCCCTGAGCAGCGGGTCTGACCTGGAGTAGTTGTTGGCATGCACCAGCAGCACGGAGGTATTGGGGGCCTCGTTCATGGGAGAGGTGTCATAGGCAGCGTAGCCCACGCCCGTGTAGTCGCGCAGGTACCATGCCCAGGGCCAGGTGAAGCCACTGGTGCTGTCTATCAGAACGGGCAACTGCATGCCTCTGCCAGTGTCTTTCGCTATCTGCTTGATGTGGTTGGACAGCCGTAGCAGGTCCGGCGAGGTCTGGGTGTACACAATCATCTCCACCGGCACGTCGCCGTTCTGGTAGGCGGCGCGCGCGCCTGTCCGGATGGTCAGGGCCAGCAGCACCAGCGCCACCGGTATAGCCGCGAAGGCGGCCAGGTCCCGTGCGCTGATGCGCCTCGCCAGGTAGGCCCCCAGGGCCGCCAGCGCCAGGAGGGATACCAGCAGGGACAGCAGCACGCCCACGTTGCCGCTCTGTCCGCTCACGCCGTAGAAGGCCAGTCGCCAGGCCACCGCCAGGAACAATGGCACGCCCAGCAGCAGGAAGAGACCTCCCCCGGACACCAGCCGCTTCCACTGCACCTTCTGCACAATGTCCGCGATAAACTTCGCCGACAGGACTATGAGCGGCAGGGCGATGTTGACCAGCAGCCAGGGCATCTTCTCGCTGGCGATGGTGTACAGCAGGAACGTCACCCCGGCCCAGAAGACCAGGAAGTGACCGAAGACGTCCCTGCGCCTCAGGTAGTACACGCCGGCGACCACGCCAAAAATCAGGGGCAGGAACTCGTAGATGGACGTCAGCACGAAGTAGTAGTACCACGGTTGGTTGCCCCGTGCCTCGCCCTGCTGCACAATCCAGTAGCCCATGGACTGCCACATGCCGCTGCCGATGCCCACGATGTTGGTGAAGAAGGTCGTGTACAGCAGCACCCAGATGACGTAGAAGATGATGGCGCAGCGCCACCACACAGGCCAGTCCCATCTGGCCCCGATAACTATGGAGGCGGCCAGCAGGGCCAGCACTACCAGGAAGGCGACGACAAGCCCGCCGCCCGACGGCGCGCCAATCTGCCCGAACCCAACGCCTCCTTCGGGCGTCGCCAGCACCAGGTGGGACCAGCTCAGCAGCGGCGTGTCCTGCAGCAGGCTCACCGCCGCCGACCACTGGGGCAGCATCAGGGTGATGATAAGCACCAGGAAGCCGGCCGGGCGCGACACCTGCGACAGCTTCAGCTCCCGCAGGGCTGCCCACACCGCGCCCACGACTCGCCCCAGGGCCACGGGCGGCGATACCCCTTCTATTGCTATCCGGCCCTGCATGGAAGGCCAGCCCCTGGAGACGAGCAGCAGGGCAAGGAAAAGACACAGGATGAAGGTGGCCAGGTAGGCCGTCTCCTTGGTGGCGAAGGCCAGGGCCAGGAGCGCCGAGCCTATGTACAGGTACCTGTGCTTGCCCTCGTCTATGTAGCGCCACATGCAGGCTACCAGCCCCAGCACCCAGAACGCCATGAGGATGTCGTTGCGGGCGAAGCGGCTGAAGTAGAACATGGCGGGCGAAAAGGTCAGCATCACCGCCGCCAGCAGAGCGCCCAGCCTGCCCAGCCTGTCGCGCAGGAAGTAGGGCAGTCCCACCAGCGCCGTGCCCATGATGACATAGAGCAGCCGGGCCGTGAAGTCCGTGTCGCCGAAGGCCAGGTAGATGGCCGCGTTGGCGTGGAACTGGAAGGGGCCGTGCATCATGGGGGTATGCTCGTAGCCCTTGCCCGTGGCCAAGTTCCAGGAGTAGTAGGCGTGGAGGCTCTCGTCGTGGTGCATGGCCCGCGCGCCCAGCTCCCACAGGCGCAGGCCAGCCGCCATGAGCACTAGCGTGCCATAGGCCGCCAGCTCCAGCCAGCGGGCCAGGGCGCCCGCCTCCGCGCCCACCTGAGCGCCTTCGGCGGTGGCCGTCGCGCCACGTTGCCACCACCTGGCCACTCTGGCCTTTATATCCGTCGGCCCGGGGGCCTCTGTCCTGCGTTCAGTCTCCATCTGTAGCGCTCTACCCTGCCAGTCCCATCCTTCCTATCATAAACTACCGCCCCAGCTCTGCAACACATCCTGTGTGCCATGATTCACAAACCTCCACGGCCACCCCGGCCCTACTGCCGCAGACGGTATATGACCACGTCACCCTGCCGGAACACCTCGTCCATGAAGGCCGAGAACTTGTCCAGGCCCTCGACTCCGTACTTCTCCCGCTCTCGCGGCCCCACATATACATAGTCTACGTCATACTTCGCCAGCAGGGTTTTCGCCTCCTCCGGGTCCAGGGTCTGATAAATTCGGGCGACGTCAGCCTCTCGGCCCTCGAAGGAGGCGCTGGAGCCGCGCCACTGGACCTCATGGCCGGGCCAGTTGAGGATGGTGGGCACCCCCGCGCCCCGAGATATGAGGCCCCAGTCGAACCACTCGCCCACGGCCTCCACGATGGCCGAATCAGGCCCGGCGGTGCGGCGCAGGAAGCGTATGGCCTCGTACTCGGCCTGCCTCGCGCCGGATAGGAAGGCCAGGCCATCGAGGGTGGGGCCCTGGCTGGAGTTCTCGGCCTTGCTGGCCGCTGCGGCGGGCGGGTAGTACAGCGCCCCGGCCAGCAGTGCCACGAACACGGCGGCCCATAGCGAAGTCCATACCCTGGCCCGCCGGGGCAGCGCCCAGCGCAGCGAGACCCAGTAATAGACTGCGAAGCCACCGGCGGCGGACAGCAGCACCCACGCCTGGTAGTACAGCTTGAACACGGTGTTCATACGCTCGCTAGGAGGCCCGAAGCCATCGTTCACGTACATAAGGTCAGGCCCCATGATGAGCAGCAGGCCCAGAGCAGCCAGCAGCAGCGCGAAAGCCTTGCCGCCGGTATTCTCCTGGTGCCGGACCAGCCACAGTGCACTGTAAGTGGCGAAGCCGATGAGCAGGCCAAAGGGCAGGACGCGCAGCAGCCTGCCCGCCAGCAGGTCGTTGGTGCCGCCTGTCAGCAGGTGCAGGAACGCCCAGGCCACAAAAGGCAGAAAGCCCACCGCCAGGCCGATGGCCGAGAGCCTGCGCCAGTCAGGCTTCACTATGGTCTGACAGAAGGCGGCGATGACCATGGGCGCCACGGCGGCCAGGAGCACTGCCCAGACTATGAACATATGCACCGGCCTGGTCGCGGTCTCCACCGTACCTATCCCCTGTACTCCCGCCCTGAACTGCAGGTAGTAGGGGAGGAAGAGCAGGCCGGCCAGGGCTATCACCAGCGCGCTGGCCGGCGCCGCCTCCCTGGCCAGCGTCCGGACGTCGCCGTCGCGGTGCCTGTAGGCGCGCAGCGCCGCCACGCCCACGAACAGCGCCGTGTAGGTAGGCAGGTCCCACATGTTGACGAAGGCCAGCCCGCCCAGGGCCAGTCCAGCCACCGTCAGGTAAACGTACCTGTGGACGCGCCGCTGTGTGTCCTCTTCTGACCAGAAAAAGTTCAGGCAGATGACCAGGAACAGGATGCCAAAGGGTATGGACATGACGTGGGGATGAAGGTCGCCCAGCATGAAGCTGAAGAAGGGGAACTCCTGGATAGTATAGTCCACGCCGGTCTCGCCCTGGAAGGTGTTGATGACGCGGGTGGCGCGGAACCACCACCAGAACTCCTGGGGCCGCCAGGTCTGGGTGGGCGTCTGGCTGGGGCCGTCCAGGCCGTCAATGCGTACCCAGTCGTAGAGGCCCTGGGGGCCCATGGCGTTGGCCCGCATGAACTCCAGGACGCCCTCCAGGTTGGCTACCACCACCAGCAGGACAGTCGCCGCGACGCCGGCCACCACCGCGTAGGGTAGCCTGGCCTGGTCCGCCCGCACCATGTTCCACACCAGGCCGAATATTCCGGCGGCGGCCATGGCCGGGATGAGGGCGAGGGAGAGGTTGTAGGCCATGCTGGACGTGATGCCAGTAAGCTCGGTAAGGGCGCCCATCATCCAGTAGCCGAAGTAGTAGTAGCTCACCGGCTCGCCCCTCAGCCAGAGGTCCTCGGGCGCGCCTGCTCGCGACCGCACCGCCGCGTTGAGGAACATCATGTCCATGGGTTCCTCGGTGTGGTCTATGAAGGGGTCATAGGCACGGTACAGGGCCCAGCCGAGGAAAAAGACCAGGAATACCGCCTCCATCATCAGGACGGTCTTGCCCTCCCGGGCGAAGAAGTCCTTCAGCTCCTGCCTGCGTCGCCAGGCATACCAGCCGGAGAGAGCGCCCATGAGGAGCAGCAGGCCGGCGATGGTGGGCCGCACGCTGGGGATGATGTGCAGCACGCTGAGTATCCAGGTGGTGTACCCCAGCACCAGGATGCCCAGCGGCCTGGTGACGCAGTACCCCCTGTCCTTGAGGGCTGGGAACAGGGAATACGCCAGAGGGAAAGCCACAAGGCCCACAGCTTCGGCTGTCAGCAGCCACCAGATGGTGTTGAGCATTGCTAAGCTATCCGCGCAGGCACAGCCCGCGCCTGGCGTGCCAGGCGCGGGGTCTGTGAAGTGATGGAAGGTGCCACGGAGGCATACCGCAGCGTCCTACTCGGACTCCGGCGACTGGAAGAGGCCCTCGACGAAGTCCCTGGGATCGAAGGGAGCCATGTCGTCGGGCCGCTCACCGGTGCCGATGTATAGCACAGGCAGCTTCAGCTCATCGGCGATGGCCAGGACGATGCCGCCCTTGGCCGTGCCGTCCAGCTTGGCCAGAAAGACGCCGTCGCACTTGACCGCGCCCAGGAAGGAGCGGGCCTGGATGAGGCCGTTCTGCCCGGTGGTGGCGTCCAGCGTCAGTATCACCCGCTGGGAGCTTTCGCTCACCTGGCGGGACAGGACCCGGCGTATCTTCTTCAGCTCTTCCATCAGGTTGAACTTGGTGTGCAGGCGTCCCGCCGTATCTATGATTACTACGTCGGCGCCCCGGGACCTGGCTGCCTGAACAGCGTCGTAGGCGACGGCGCCCGGGTCGGCGCCCTGCTTGTGGGCGATGACCTCGGCCCCCAGGCGCTGCCCCCAGACCTGCAACTGCTCTATGGCCGCTGCCCGGAAGGTGTCCGCCGCGCCCAGCACCACCTGCTTCCCCGACTCCATGTACATTTGGGCCAGCTTGGCGACGCTGGTGGTCTTGCCGACCCCATTGACGCCCACCATGAGCAGCACCAGCGGAGGCTCCTGGGCATCCATGTCCTGGCCTGTCCCGTCCACGCTGAGGATGGAGACCATCTCCTCCTTCAGCAGCGTCAGGGCGTCCGCTGGGCTGCTGACGCCCTCTTCCCGGATGCGCTCCCGCAGGCGCTGTAGCAGCTTCTCGGTGGTGGCGACACCCACGTCCGCCGAGATAAGAAGCTCCTCCAGCTCATCCCATAGCTCATCGTCCAGTCGGGCGCGACGAAAGAGGGTCGTCACGCGGCCAAACCAGCTCTGCCGGGTCTTTTTGACCGCCTGCTCGGTCTTTTCCCTGTCCTTTTCCCTGTCGCGTCGCCGCAGGAACCCGAACACCATTGCCGTCCCACCTGGTACCAGGCCAGCCTCCAGTACAGCCAGTGCCGCGTCAACTTGCTTCTGATGGCGCGTCTCACCCCGCTCTGCCTTTCCCCATCAAGGGAGAGAGGCAGTCCCTTTCCCCTCAACTCCGCTCGGGGCAGGCCCTGGGCCTTCGGGCCGAGGGCTTCCGGGGTGGGGGTGAAACGTCTCTTCAGAATTACGTTGACACAGTACTGGTCACCGCCCGCAGACCGTGGCCCCGGTCAGCCCTGGATGTGGGGAGCCAGAGAGGGGCGAGGTCATGCGAGGCGCGCTCAGTGCCTCATTCACCAGATGCGGCGATGGTATGCGGCCAATATAGGAGAGGGTCTCAGACCCTCCTCAGGGGGACCACCTTGCCCATGCCCTGAAGGCAGGTGGAGCGCATACCACGGGAACTGGCAAATGACGCACTTAGAGCGTAACATGGCCCGTTTGAGGGAACAAGTCTTTGAGGTCGGGTCTTGAGCGGCCAATGTCGTTGCCACCAACGCCATGAAGCATGACAATGCCTTGCCGTGCTGTCACACCAGGTCTGGCTGAAAGTGGCGGCAGGGACGTACACTCTTGCCTTGAGGCTACAGCCCAGGCATGCACGTCACCTCGGCTCCTGGGCACGCAACATGGAACTGACACGTTAGCCCCCTGTTGCGGCAGAGGCGGCAAGGGTCAAGTCGCACTGTGGTTCAGGCGGATAAGGGCCAGCATGCGCTCGTTGGTCAGCGTTTCCGTTATCTGCCGTAGTCTGCGCGAGACAATCCTGGAGAGGGCGGTCATGACCCTGTACCCTGTTTCGGGGTGCAGCTCAAGAAGCCGCCGCAGCCTGCTGGCTTCGATCTTGATGAGCCTGCTGGGCGCCCAGGATATGCCGGAAAGAGTGTACTTGTAAGGCTCCACGAGAGCGGACCAGCCGACTATCTCTCTGGGCTTGCACACGGTCACGGTGGTCCGGCGGGCACAGTTGGGGAGGGCCAGCGGCGCCCTCATGGCCTTTTGCAGCGCCACCTGTCCCTCCGCGATGAGGTACAGGTGCGTGGCCTCACGTCCCTCCACAAAGAGCACCGCATCCTCCGGGAAGATGCACTCGGCGCACAGAGGGACGACTCTTGCCAGCTCCTCCTCGGGAAGCATTTCGAAAAGCTCGTTCTGATGCAAGAGGTGTAAAAGGCCGCTACCACTCAGCATGGATCACCATCCGTCCGCCGCGCAAGCCTTGCTGGCCGGGCCGTGCTGGAAATGGACTGCACGGAAGGCCGCTAAACATTTGCCCAGAACTCGGACTCTCTCAAAGCTCGTTCGGCGCTTGTAGTCAACTGGGACAGGGTCTTGCGATAGCGCTGCGCCAGGATGTCGGCCACCGAGGCATAGATGCGCATGCCTGTCTCGGGGTCCTCAGCGCACAGCGCAAGCAGGGAGGCGCGTGGCAACGCCAGCATTCTGGTGGGCGTCATGGCCCTGACTGAAGTGATCAGCGTTCCTATTCCCAGCATGGCGGCCAGCGGGAAGGACTCCCTGGGGCCGGCCACGCGCACCGTAATGTCTCCGATGGCGGAGTGGGCAACGATTTCCACCTTGCCGTCCAGGATGATGAAGACGTACCTGCCCATCTCGCCGGCACGGCCTATCTCCTGGCCCTCGGGGACTCGCACCAGCCGGCCCAGGGATACCACCTGGTCTAGCTGCTCATCCGACAGGTCTCTGAGGATGTCCACCGACCGCACCAGGTGCCTGTCCAGGTCTGCCAGAGTGGCATTTGCGGCGGACGCTGGCAGGGGCCAGCCTGACTCGCTGGCCCAGATGCGGCGGTGTACCCAGTACGCGAACAGGAAGACAAGCAGGAAACCCAGGTTAACAATGGCGGCGTAAGGCCCTATGCCGCCCCAGGTAGCCATTACCTGTGCCGTTGCCAGCAGGGCAACGCCTGCCGCCAGTACCCACTCTGCCAGTCCGAACCTTTTCCTCGTCCTCATCTGTCTGCCATTGGGAAGGCCCTGCTACCCGTGGCAAGCCGATGTCCTCAGGCGCCTGGCTAGCGTTCTCAGCCATGGGGCCGGCCTGCCGCGGGCTGCAGGCCCTTTCATTTCCTGGTGCCAGGGCGCCGGACTTCGCCGGCCCGCAAGGCAGACGTAGCCACTCACCCCAGGCTGGGATGCACATCCGCTCCGGCCAGCCGACGACGTGTGACGGGTTGCACACGTTCTGCCTCAAAGGGCCAGCAGGCCTTTGGCCCAGGGACAAGCCCTTGCCAGGCAGCGAGGAGGAATGCCAGGGCCTGCCTCTTCGACAGGCCCCAGGCAGATTACTGGCTTGCCGAAGGGAAGGGGGCGAGTAGGCCCGCCAGACACCGTCAGCCCACCACTGCCACTTCCTCGGGCTTGAACACCTTGACTTCAATGGGGGCCTTGCGCTGCACGTCCCTGGCTATGCTGCCCTTGATGAGCCGGGCTATGCCCTTGCGGTCGTGGGTGTACATGGCAATCAGGTCCACGTTCTCGCGCCGGGCGACGTCCAGGATGCCCTGGGCCACCGAGTCTGCCAGCGTGACCTCGCAGCGGCGCTGGCCGGGAAAGTCGGCCATCTGCCCCGCGACACTCTGGAGATAGCTCATGGCTTTGGCCCGCTCCGCCTCTTCCATCTGGCTGCCCAGCAGGACCTGGTTACCTATAGTCTGGGTCCTGAAGGGCTTCAGAACGTGCAGCAGGACTACTTCCCCATCGGCGGCTATGTCGTTGCGCACCAGGGAAAGCACCCCCTCGGCCTCTCGGGACCTGTCCAGTGGTATCAGGATCTTCCGGTACATAGGCTCCCCTCCTTCAGACTGATTTCCACCTCATTGAAAGACAGAAGCCGATGAAGCCGCACATGGCTTCATCGGCTCTTATCAGGCCTGAAAATCCCCCGCCAGACGGCGTCGCTCTGAAGGTCTGCTTTGTGCCGAGATAGTAACACCACCAGGAAAGCCCAGGTTACAGTTTGTCTATGTACCTATCCTTGACTGAGGCAAGCTTAGCCTTTGTTCACGTATTTGTCAACATTGTGCCATATATCACAACCCTTTCCGTAATCCGACGCCCGTTGCCTCGTAAGCAATAGTCCAAATGAAGGCCGTACCTGGCGGGTTGGGACTAGTCAATTCAGACAAGCCCAAGCTGGCTCGAAGCTGGCAGGAGCAGGGGCCAGTGTCAGGCTTGCCATTCCTGCCGTACAAGGGCTGATGGGAGGTGCGAGCCTGGGCCGGCACCTCACCCACGAGGTCGGAGCGCGGGGGAAGAGGGGACAATGCCCCGGCTGGTTGAGGCCGACAGGCCGGCGGACTGCGGCGGGCCTGTGAGGGGATAGACCAAGATTGCGTGGACTGCCAGGAAGTCCCCTCCAGGGGCACTGGAGGGGACTTGCGCTGCTTACTTCCCGCTGATGGTGGTGTGGGCAATCTGCTCGAAGTAGGTGGCAATGCCCGAGTGGTCCCAGTCGCCCTTGCCCTCGTTCATCAGGCCGCTGATGACCTGCTGTATGAGGGCGGTGAGGGGCAACGGCACGCCCAGGTCCTTGCCGGTCAGCAGGGCATTGTGAAGGTCCTTCTGGTGGAGCCGGATGCGGAAGCCGGGCTTGAAGTCGCCCTTGATCATCATGGGGGCCTTGGCGTTCATGACGGCGCTGCCGGCCAGGCCGCCCTTGATGGCGTCGAAGACGGTGTTAGGGTCGAGGCCGGCCTTCTTGGCCAGCACGAAGGCCTCGCCCACCGCCGCGATGTTCACGGCAACAATGATCTGGTTGGCCAGCTTGGTGGTGTTGCCCGCGCCATAAGGGCCGCAGAGCACGATGCTCTTGCCCATGGCCTGCAGGAGTGGCACGTAGCGGTCAAAGACCTCCTTCTTGCCACCTACCATGATGGCCAGGGTGCCGGCGATGGCACCAGGCTCACCGCCGCTCACCGGCGCATCCAGGAATTCCACTCCCTTGGCCTCGCAGGCCCTGGCTATCTTCTGCGATGACGCCGGGGCTATGGAACTCATGTCTATGACCGTGGAGCCTCTGGAAGCGCCCTCCAGCACGCCATTAGCCCCCAGGATGGCGGCCTCCGAGTCCGCCGAGTCGGGGACCATGGTGATGACTACCGGGTTGCGTTGCGCCACTTCCCTGGATGACGAGGCGGGCTTGGCGCCCTCCAGCACCATCTGCTCCACCGCGGCACCGTTGATGTCGTATACCGTGACCGTGTAGCCGGCCTTCATCAGGTTGCGTACCATGGGCTTGCCCATGATGCCCAGGCCGATGAAGCCCACGTTCTTTCCGGGCGCTGTGCGTTGTCCGACCACTGCCTTCTCCTTTCCTGGCCCCGTGGGTGCCCTGGCCAGAAGCGCCCACGGGAGCACAACAAGCTCTGGTTACCGGGGACCACTGCTCATGTTGGCCTGGGCTGGAAGCAGGCCATGATGGCCCTGCCAGGCCGCGCGGGCCGGGTGTCCAGGGTAAGTTCCGGCGGGAAGGCCACTACCTCAGCCGCGAGGCCCTGGCACTACCCCCGGCCCAACGGAACACATTATTAGGTAACGGCAGGGTACGGTCAAGTGGCGCTACGGGCCTCAGGCCGTGCCGTTGGCAGAGGGCTGGCCGTCCTGGTAGCCCTTCAGGAAGGCCTGGATGGCACGGCTCACCAGGACGGAGCGCTCTGGCTTCTTGCCAGTGTGGCGGAACTCCTCGCTCTGGAGGTGGTCCAGGGCCAGGATGTCCTCTGGCTCCAGGTAGAAGGTGGCCTTGATGCGCTGGCGCTTGGGCGGCTGGCTGGCCTGCTGGGCGGCCTCTTCTATCTCCGGGATGCCCTCTTCGGTGCGGCGGAAGATGGTGCTCCTGGCGCGTAGTGTGCGCGGCTTGGGATCAGCCATGGCAAAGCTCCTCAGCGAGTTGTCGGTAGGCCCTGGCGCCGGCGATGTCCGGGGCGTACTCCAGGATGGTCTGGCCCAGGGCCGTGGCCTCCCGGAAGCGTACACTCTCGCCGATGACGGTGCCAAAGACGTGGACGTGGCCGTCAAGCTCGGCCTGGGTCCGCTGGATGACCTCTCTGGAGTGGATGGTGCGCGTGGCCCGCGTTGGCAGGATGCCCAGCACGGTCAGCGCCGGGTTCAGCTCGGCCCGCATGTCCTCGATGGTCTGGAGCAGCAGGCTCACGCCAAGCATGGAGAAGAACTCGCAGGCCATGGGTATCAGGACTTTGTCCACGGCGGACAGGGCGTTCACCGTCAGCAGTCCCAGGCTGGGCGGGCAGTCAATGAGGATGACCTGGTAGCGGTCCTCCACGGCCCGCAGCGCGTTCTTCAGCTTGTCCTCGCGCCGGTTCTTCAGGAACAGCTTGGCCTCCACCGCGGACAGCCGTATGTTGCTGGGGGCAAGGTCCAGATTGGGGCGGATGTTGTGGATGATGTCCGTGATCTGGGCATCGCCACTCAGGACGGCGGAGATTTCCAGGTCAATATCCTCGGCGGGTATGCCGAAGCCCTCGGCCAGGTGGCCCTGCGGGTCCATGTCCACCAGCAGGACTCGCTTGCCCATCTCCGACATGGCGTGCCCCAGGGTGATGGCGGTGGTGGTCTTGGCTACGCCACCCTTCTGGTTGGCAACCGCGATCTTCAGCATTTTCCAGCACCTGAAACCTGCACTGCGCCCCAATGTAGCTATCTCCCCACGAACGGGTCAAGGCGTCTGGATGTCTTGATGTCTGGGATTTCGGGCGGCTGCACAGCCAGATGGCTGAACGTCTGGACGCCAGGACATCGGGGCGGCGCACAGGGATTGACGCAAGCCGGCGCCTCCAGCTAACATGACGGGTACGGCGGGAGGGCAGCGAGCATGGAGGCGCCAGATGGCGACAGGGCCGTAAGGTGGCCGCGTGTCAGACAACTGCTGGAAGGCGTCATGGCCCGCTGGGAGAAGCGCGAGGGCCGCAAAGGGTTGCCGGGCATCCACGGCTACCGCTGGGAGACTCCCCAGGAACTGGCCAACGACGTCGCCATGGGCAAGAGGTTCATCGAGCCTGGCGTCCCCGCCGAGCAGACGGCGCTCATCATATCCCTTCGCAAGGGGTTCGGGAGCATCCCGCGCATGCCCATGGGTGGCCCGTACCTCAAGCCTGAGGAGATAGACGAGATTGCCCGCTGGATTGACAGCGGGATGCCGGAGTAGTACTGGAAGAGACCATACTTTAGGAGGAGTCCATGGGAGACCTGACTCCCGAGCTTCTGGAGACGCTGCGCAACATCCCCACCTGCTCCATATCCAACGCCATCGAGACATTCAACATCAGGCCCCGTAACCAGGGCTTCACGTCCCCAAAGGTCAGGTGCATGTTCCCGCAACTGGGAGGTATGGTCGGCTATGCCGTGACCGCGGTCATTGCCGCCAACTTCCCGCCCAGCAGCCGCATGAACGTGTCCCGTGTGGACTGGGTGGACGAAATCCTCAAGGTGCCAGCGCCCCGGGTGCTGGTGATGAAGGACCTGGACTATCCCAACGTCATCGGCTCCTTCTGGGGCGAGGTGCAGAGCAACATCCACAAGGCGCTGGACTGCGTCGGCACTGTCACTGATGGCGGCGTGCGTGACCTGGACGAGATGCAGGCACTGGGCTTCCACGCCTTCGCCACTGAGGTGCTGGTGTCCCGCGCCTACGTACACCTGGTGGACATCGGCGTGCCGGTCACAGTAGGCGGCCTGACGGTCAAGCCTGGCGACATCATTCTGGGGGACAAGCACGGCGTCATAAACGTCCCGAAGGAGATAGCCGCTGACCTGCCTGCAGCGGTGAAGAAGGTGGAGGAGCGGGAGCGCGAGATGATAGACCTGTGCCACTCCCCCAGCTTTACCCCTGAGAAGCTCAAGGCGCTGCTGAGGCAGAGGTACTGAGGCCCGGGGCAGGGGCCAACGGCTACTCCGGGGGCAGCACGCCCCTGTTTATCAGCGCGGCCAGGTAGCCGGCGCCGAAGCCGTTGTCTATGTTCACCACGCCCACTCCGGTGGCACAGCTATTGAGCATGGCCAGCAGCGCCGCCAGCCCGCCGAAGCTGGCGCCATAGCCCACGCTGGTGGGCACGGCAATGACAGGCACCTGCACCATGCCAGCGACCACCGAAGGCAGGGCGCCCTCCATGCCGGCCACGACCACTATGACCCGGGCACTGTGAAGGGCGGGCAAGTGGTCCAGCAGCCGGTGCAGCCCGGCCACTCCCACGTCAAAGACCCGCTGGACCTGGCAGTCCATAAGCTCGGCGGTGATGGCCGCTTCGCAGGCTATGGGCACGTCCGCCGTGCCGGCGCACAGGACGAGGACTCCGGGGATGCGGCGGACATTCTCGCGGCGGTCCACGGTTATGGCCCGCGCGGCCTGGTCGTAGGCAGCCTCTGGCACCCGGGCCTGGAGGGCGATGAAAGCCTCCTGGCTGGCCCTGGTGACCAGCAGCCGGTCCGAGTGCTGGAGCAGCGCGGCGGCTATGGCCGCGATCTGCTCCGGCGTCTTGCCCTGCCCGAAAATGACCTCCGGGAAACCCTTGCGAATGGCCCGGTGATGGTCAACCTTGGCGAAGCCCATGTCCTGGTAGGGCAGGACCCTTAGCTGGGCAATGACATCATCCACTGTCACGGAGCCATCTTTGAACTGGCGCAGCAGTGCCCTCAGGCGAGTCTCTTCGATGGTGGCCCTCCCGGGCCGGCGCGTCGCCGGAGGCGCTGGCCCCAGTGAGCGCCACGCCTCCTCCGGCTGGAAACGGCCCTTTCTGTCTTGAAGTATAAAGGCCTGTCGTAGCCAGAGTAAAGGCTGACTTTCTGCCAGCGACAGACGTGGTGCCTCGCCCCAAGGGCGGCTGGTCCCGGGCCACATGCTTGACAGCCCATTGTTGTGTGGTACACTGACGTTACCAGGCAGTCCATTTGCGCCTTTCAACTGTGCCGGCACTCCGGCGCGCGGCCCTGCAGCGCCGGTCCCCTTGCGCTCAAGCAGGACGCCAGCGGCCCTTGGGTCTCTTGCTCGTGAGGCGCGTATGCTGAACCTCAGGCCAGGCCCATCTACCACCTCCACACCTCGCCCGAGCAAGGCTGGCGAGCCTTCTTCAATGGAGCCTTCCACGCTTGTGCTATGCTATCCCCTATCCATGTTATGCAGGCACAGGCCAGAGGGTATAATACTAGCGAGTCCTGGCGCGAAGTACAGGGTACCGCCTGCTCCAGTAAGGCTGGTGTGTCGGGCAGCCTGCACTTGTGGCGAAGAAAGTTGGCGAGTCTAAGGAGGATATCATGAAGCTCACACTATCTGTGATCAAAGCGGACGTAGGGTCCATAGGCGGGCACACCAAGCCTTCTGAGCGGATGCTGGAGGCGGTGCGGAAAGAGGTCGCCGACGCCATCAAGCGGGGGCTGCTCATTGATGGCTTCGTGTCCCACACCGGGGACGACATTGCCATCATGATGTCCCACACCAATGGTGAAGGGAACAAGGATGTCCACCAGTTCGCCTGGAACGCCTTCCTGAAGGCCACCGACATTGCCCGCAGCTACGGCCTGTACGGGGCGGGGCAGGACCTGCTGGTGGATGCCCCTTCGGGCAACGTCCGCGGCGCAGGCCCGGCGGTGGCCGAGATCGAGTTTGACCACACGCTTTCGGGCGCCAGGCCGGCCGAGTCCTTCATGCTGCTGGCCGCCGACAAGTGCGGCCCTGGCGCCTACAACCTGCCCCTGTTCCTGGGCTTCGCTGACCCCATGTACTGCGCCGGGCTGATGCTGCCCCAGATGATCAAGGGCTTCACCTTCCACATCATAGACATGGACAACACCAAGGGCGACAGCATCATCCAGTTGAACGCGCCCGAGGACTACTACCACATCACCGCGCTGCTGCGGGACAACGAGCGCTTCGGCATAGACTCCATCTACTCCCGCACGCACGGGATGAAGGCCGCCGCCGTCTCGGCCCAGCGGTTGCACTCCATCGCGGGCAAGTACACCGGCAAGGACGACCCGGTAGCCATTGTGCGCGACCAGGGCATCTTCCCGGCGCCGGAGGAGCTCATCTCGCCCTTCGCCAAGGCCCACTACGTGGGCGGCGATGCTCGCGGCTCCCATGTCATGCCCCTCATGCCCGTGCCCCTGAACACGCCGGTCACGGGCCTGTACTGTCTGCCCATTGTGTCCTGCATCGGCTTCTCTGTGAGCAAGCAGGGCAAGTTCTCCGACTCTTACATAGACTTCTTCGCCAACCCTGCCTGGGACGAGGTGCGCCGGCGCGCCCAGGAGAAGGGCATCGAGATGCGCAGCCAGGGCTGGTCTGGCGCGGCAATGCTGCCTTACAGCGAGCTGGAGTACGGCGGCTTCCGCGAGACAGTCACCAACCTGGTGAACCGCTTCGCCTTCAGGGACGGCGCCAAGGCCGAGTCCAGGGTGGCGTCCGGACACGGCGACGCCGGCTAGGGGCGTCCGGCTGCCGGGCCGAGCAGTCTTCTTATCCGGGCCTGCGGCCCGCCTGGTCTCTGTCGTCGAGGCCGGCGGGCCGCAGGCTGTCAGGGCGTCGCCCAGGCCAGCGCCGCCGCTGCTATGCGCCGCTTGCCCCGTCCATCCACCCAGCCAGGCTGCGTCGCGCTCAGGAGATGCAAGAGCCTTGAACGCACAGAAGCTGCTGATAGCCACCAGGAACAGGGGCAAGCTCCGGGAGCTGAAGTCCCTCCTGGCAGGAGTCCCTTTCACCCTGGTTTCCCTGGACGACGTGGGAGTGGCCGAGGAGGTGGCCGAAACAGGCGCGACCCTGGAGGAGAACGCCGTTCTGAAGGCCACCACCTACGCCCGCCTCAGCGGCCTGCCAACACTGGCCGACGACTCGGGGCTGGAGGTGGACGCCCTGGGAGGCGAGCCGGGGCCTCTTTCCTCGCGCTACGCAGGAGAGGGAGCCACCGATGCCCAGCGAATTGCTTTCCTGCTCAAAAAGCTGGAAAATATTCCTGAGGAGTCGTGGACTGCCCGGTTCCGCTGCGTCATAGCCATAGCCTGGCCCTCGGAGCCGGTGGAGCTTTACACAGGGGAGTGCCACGGCAGGATCACGCGGCACCCCAGAGGGACCAACGGGTTCGGCTACGACCCCGTATTCTTGCTGCCGATTCATGGCAGGACAATGGCAGAACTCTCCAGCGAGGAGAAGGACCGCATTAGCCACCGTGGAGCAGCGGCCCGCAAGGCTGCCGCCGCGCTCCAGCAGCGCGCAGCCAGGCAGGGCAAGCGCCCTTAAGCCCTGCAGCAGGGACGATAATCATGATGCTTGACAGGTTCCGCAGGCCCTTCCGAGACCTGAGAATATCCGTCACCGACAGGTGCAACTTCCGCTGCACCTATTGCATGCCTGCCGAGATTTTCGGCGAGCGCTACCACTTCCTGCCCAAAGAGGAGTTGCTGACCTTTGAGGAGATTACCCGGCTGGCAAGGGTCTTCGTGAAGCTGGGCGCCGTCAAGGTGCGCCTGACAGGCGGCGAGCCGCTGGTACGCAATGAGATCGAGAAGCTGGTGGCCAGCCTCTCGGGCGTACAGGGCATCCAGGACCTGACCATGACCACCAACGGCTACCTGCTGGCCCAGAAGGCCCAGGCCCTCAAGGACGCTGGCCTGCACAGGGTGACCGTGAGCCTGGACACCCTGGACGACGAGATTTTCAAGAAGATGAACGGGCGCGGCTTCGGGACGCAGCGCGTGCTGGAAGGTATAGAGGCCGCCGAGAGGGTCGGCCTCAGGCCCATCAAGGTCAACGCCGTCGTACAGCGCGGTGTCAACGACCACACTATCGTGGACCTGGCCAGGTTCTGCAAGGAGCGGGGCTACATCGTCCGGTTCATCGAGTACATGGACGTGGGCACGCTCAACGGCTGGCGCATGGAGCACGTGGTGCCCGCCGAGGAGATCGTGGCGCGCATCGGTGCCGAGATACCCCTGGAACCCATCGAGAGCAACTATCGGGGCGAGGTCGCCCTGCGCTACCGCTACAGGGACGATGGCGGCGAGATAGGAATCATCGCCTCGGTGACAAAGCCCTTTTGCGGCGACTGCACCAGGCTCAGGCTCTCCCCGGAAGGCAAGCTGTTCACCTGCCTGTTCGCCAGCAACGGCCTGGACCTGCGCGCTCCGCTGCGCTCCGGCGCCACCGACGAGGAGCTGGAGTCCGTCATACGCGGCGTGTGGGCCAACCGCACCGACCGCTACTCCGAGGAGCGCGCCTTCCTGACCGAGCCTGTGCGCCAGGGACGCAAGCGCGTCCAGATGTACCACATCGGCGGCTGACGCAGGCCACCGACTACACGCCGTACAGCACCTCGTACTCTGTCACGCGGCTGTCCCAGCAGTTGCGCTGCGCCAGGGCGTTGGCGATGAGCTGGTACATGCGCCCTGGCTGGTGGTAGGCGTCAATGGCCCGCTGGACCGCCTCCAGCATGGACTCCGCCGTCATGTCCCGGAAGGCGAAGCCGTTGGGCGAGGGGAAGTCCGGCTCCTGCCACTCGGAAACGGTATCCGCCAGCCCGCCCGTCTGGCGGACGATGGGGATGGCCCCGAAGCGCTGGCACTCCATCTGCACCAGGCCGCAGGGCTCGTACTGCGATGGCATGAGCATAAAGTCGGAGAGGGCGTAGTGCCAGACCGTCTCCGATGGCTTGCCCAGGTTGCCGGGGTTGACGCGCAGCCGGTCTGGCCTGGCCTCGGCCAACTGGTTGGCGCGCGCCCACAGGCTGCGCAGTCCTGGCGTGGTACCTGGCGTGCCCCAGGCGCACAGGACTACCCTGGCGCGCTGCGTCAGCTGCTCCATGCACTCCACCAGCAGGGCGACGCCCTTCTGGTTGTCCCAGCGGCCCCGGAAGCCTATCAACGGCTCGCCAGTCTCCTGCCAGCCCCACTGGCTGAAGTACCGCTGGCGCGCTGCCCTCTTGGCAAGGGCCACAGTCTCGACGGAGTCATGGCCATCGTACTTCAGGCCGGGCATGCGCCAGCGGCCCGCGTCTATGCCGTTGACAATGCCGTATAGCTTGCCCTCGCTCCTGAGCCGGCGCAGCACGCCAGCCAGCCCGAAGCCAAACTCGTCGCTCTCGCAGATCTCGCGGGCATAGGTCCTGCTGACCGTGTTGACCACGTCCGCGGACATCAGGCCAGCCTTGAAGCAGTTGGCCTGCCCGAAGAACTCGAAGGCCTCGACGTTGAACCAGCCGGGTGGCAGGCCTGCGTAGGCCACCAGTCCCGGCGGCCCGAGGCCCTGGTTCAGCAGGTTGTGGATGGTCAGCACCGTCCTGGCCGACGACACAAACCCGCCAGCGCCCTGGGCCTGTAGCTGCCTGACGTAGACGGGCACCAGGGCCGCCAGGGCGTCCTGGCAGTGGATGACGTCGGGCTGCCAGTTGTCGGCAGCCAGCAGGTCAATGATGGCGCGGGAGAAGGCGATCCATGGCTCGTGATTGGGCCACTGGTAGATTTCCCAGGGGGAGTGCACTGTGGAAAAGTGCCTGTGGTCGCCCACCAGAATGACCGGCAGTGGCCGGGAGCCAGCGCCGGCCGGCTCCAGCGTCGTCTCATAGACAGCCGTGACCTCGGACGCGCCTACACCGAGCTGGACCACCAGGCGGTCCCTGACCTTCTTCAGCTTCAAGTCGTCCTGGGACAGCAGGTAGGCATAGGCCGGCATTGCCACGCGCACGTCATGGCCCCGGCACAGCAGCGCCGAGGCCAGCCCGTACACGTACTCGGCGATGCCTCCGACTGGAGCTATTGGCACAATCTCCGGAGTCACGAAGAGGACCCTGGCCATCTCTCATCTCCTCAAGAGCGCATAACAAGACCGCTCACCCGTCCATGGTCCCATAAAAATAGGTGTGTAGGGCGAGGGCAGACGTCCAGACCTCACCCTCGTCGCCTCCTATCCACCCTTGGGCAAGCTCAGAGCCTGTCCCTTCGGCACGCTCAGGACAGGCCCGAGCCTGTCGAGGGGGCAAGCTGTAGAGGGGGCCATAGATTGGCCGGCGTCTTGCCCTTGAACGCTGGGGGTGAGGTCGGCCCGGCCGGGCCGCCTCCCAGCTACTCTAAAAGATGTCCGCCTGTGAACCCCTCAAAGGGAAGGAAGGTGAAAGCCAGTCGGGCGCCAGGTCTTGCCGGGACTCCAGGCCGCCCCGCAGGCATCACTGAGCGAGATATAAACTCCAGCAGGCCCTGGCAAATCCAGCGGCCTCGTCTGGCCAGTAGCAGGTTGACATTCGAGGGCATCATAAACGTGTCCCTTGCAGAGATGTCAAGGGGAATCCGGAAGAGCCGGATATAAACGGGTTTATTAACATAGGGCCATGCGGTACAATTGGCCCAGACCGTCGGCCAAGAGGGAAACTTGCATGTACCAGTTGTACACAGATGGCGCTTGCATAGGCAATCCAGGGCCGGGTGGATGGGCGGCTATCGTGGTGTACAACGGCATCTTCAGGATGCTCAGCGGCGGAGACCGTAGCACGACCAACAACCGCATGGAGATAACCGCCGTCATAGAAGGGCTGAAGGCTGTGCCCGAGTCCTCGGATGTGACGGTGTTCAGCGATAGCCAGTACGTGGTGTTTACCATGACCAGGGACTGGAAGCGTAACCGCAACCAGGACCTGTGGAAGGTGCTGGATGACCTGGTCAGCAAACGCCATGTGAAATGGGAGTGGGTACAGGGCCACGCCGGCCACCCGCTGAACGAGATGGCGGACAGGCTGGCCCATCAGGAGGCGAGAAATGGAGTCCGCAAGAAGAGCCGGCCCCGGCCTGACTCACGTTGACGAGTCGGGCAAGGCAAGGATGGTGGATGTGGGCTGGAAGCCCGACACCCAGCGCCAGGCCGTGGCCCGAGGCTCGGTGGTCATGAAGCCCGAGACGCTGGCCCTCATCAAGGCCAATGGCCTGGAGAAGGGCGATGTGCTGGGCGTGGCGCGCGTCGCCGGGATCATGGGCGCCAAGAGCACGTCCCAGCTAATACCCCTCTGCCATCCCCTGCCTCTCGACCACGTGGCCGTGGAATTCCAGCTAGATGAGCAGCGCAGCGCCGTGGACATCACCGCCACCGCCAGCACCACGGCCAGGACCGGAGTGGAGATGGAGGCCATGACGGCGGTGTGCGTCGCCGCGCTGACCATATATGACATGTGCAAGGCCGTTGACCGCGCCATGCGCATTGAGGCGGTCCGCCTGGTCAAGAAGACTGGCGGCAAGAGTGGCGACATCGTGCTGGAGGAGTAGGCCCACATGGAGACCCGGCCCTCTTTCGACTCCATGACGCTGCAGGCGCTGCAAACCCTCTAGCAGGAGGCGACCTACCAGACGATCATGCCGAGCTTGCGTTTTGGCGCGGAAGTCCTTGACCAGCCCCAGCAGTGGAGCGTCCATTTCCGAGGGCTGGAGTACTGCGGCGAGGTGATTGTTGCCCTGGCCTTCAGGCCGGCGCTGGGCATGCCGCTGCCGGAAGGCCTGGACTTCCGGCTGGTGTTCTTCACCATGCCACGGCGCATTCCTGTGGGACAGGTGCGGGACACGCGCATAGCCATGGCCGTGCCACGGCGTGCGCTGGAGCAGGCGGATGGCCTCAGCCGTGAGGCCCAGGCCATCCGCGAGGCCCAGGCGCGCTACCAGGCCACGGAGGACGTCGCCATGCAGGCGCTGGCCCGCTCCATGGAGGAGCGCGAGCAGCACCTGCTGAGGGAGGTGGCCCGTCGCCATGCGGCCCTCTACGCCCAGGGCCGCATCTACACCAGCCAGGGACTCACCATCCCGGCCAGGGAGGTCTTCTTCGACGATGCTATGGACGCGTGGGCCAACCGCCTGGCCGCCGCTATTCTGGCCCAGGCGCACCCATCGGTGCCGCTGGACTTCGCCCAGTTCCCCAGGGCCCTGGACGCCAGCAGCGTGCCGTTGCTTTACCATGGCCTGTTCCAGGGCGACTCCCACGGGACAGAGGCGGCGCGGGCCTTCGGGCCGGGCCTTGGCCTGACTCGGCCTGATGCTCCGGCCGTGTTCAACCCCCAGGGGTGCCGCGTCTTCCCCATCATTCAGGACGGACTGGACCAGCGGGACGGCCAGGCCCCAGCGGGCGAGGTGCTGGACTCCCTCATCCGCGTCCACGGCCTTACCAGGCCGCTGGCGCTGCTGTACCTCCTGGCCTTTGTGTGCCACGCCCGCGCCGAGGCCACCCTGA
Source organism: Dehalococcoidia bacterium (assembly GCA_034433305.1). Taxonomy (GTDB): domain Bacteria; phylum Chloroflexota; class Dehalococcoidia; order Lucifugimonadales; family DAOUAM01; genus DAOUAM01. The sequence goes on from DAOUAM010000089.1 coordinate 56,991, forward strand.
AAGCCGACCACCAGGCCAGGTCAGTGAATGGGGAGCCCTTCCTCAGCGACACCATCACGTGGGACCTGGTCCCGGAGGTAGCCTTCTCCGAGGCCCTGGCGGGCGACCTGGCGCTGCTCAGGCAGGGAGCATCGCCCACATGGAACGCGGCGCTGCCCTACATGGCCCTGCTGGTGCCCCACCTGGCCCAGGCCCACGACCCACGGGACATCGCCGAGCAGGAAAGGCGCCTCCTGGACTCCCTGGCCACGCTGTCGCGGCAGGCCGAGGCGACCGCTGCTGCCCTGGCGCCGCTGCGGCAGGGTGACTCCACGGCCCTCGTCCCTGGCGCGGAGGACCTGGAGCACCTGCGGGCTATCTGCGCCGCCGGCGGCTACCTGGAGTTCCATGCGCTGGCGCTGCGCCACTTTGGCGGGCCGTCGGCGCTGAGGAAGGCCCTGGGCACCTTCGCCTACCTCCGACAACTGGCGGACCTGGCGCCGGCCATAGCCAGGGCCAGGCGCTACCTTGCCGGCATGACCTTCGGCCCCGGCCACGAGGCCATGGCGCTGGAACGAGATGCCCTGGCCGCCAGGGTGGACGTGGACAGCCTGGAGTTCAATCCCTCGCTGTGGGGCAGCATCGAGCAGGGAGTCCAGGGCCTGCGGCGCAGGTACGCCGCCGCCTACTCGGCCCACCACGCCAGCTACCACGCGGAGGCGCGCAGGCTCAGGGGCAAGCTGGAGCAGGGCAGGCTGCAACTGGAGGCCTTCCTCAGGCTCCAGGACATCCCTGAGATGGGTGGGCCTTTCGGCACCGACCTCCCCGAGCGCTTCAAGGAAGTGGCCGCTTTCCTCAGGGCGTGCAGCCTGGCTGACCAGGGCCTGGACCTGGAGGAGGCCCCCTATTGCCAGGTGTGTCTGCTGCCCATGGGCGAGGATGCACCCTCCGGCGCCGTGGAGCACCTGCTGGCGGACCTGGACGCGGCCCTGCGCGAGTACCACCGCAGGCTTGGCTTCCACGCGGCGCACCAGGTCCTGGCCGAGCCTTCGGGGCAGCAACTGGAGAAGTTCATCCAGCTACTGCACGTGGCCGACCCGTCTGCCCTGGGCAACGTGCTGGACCAGGAGGTAGTGGCGTTCCTGCGCCAGTTCCTGAGGAGGCAGGAGAGGGGCGCATGACAGAGGCACGCTGGCCTTTCCTGGGCGCCCTCCTGGGGCGCGGCGGCGGCCGGCCGCTCAGGCCCGCGCTGGTCATAGTCGGTCTGGGGAACCCCGGTAGCGAGTACGCCGACACCCGGCACAACGTGGGCTTCTGGTGCGTGGACTACCTGGCGAGGGCTTACTCCATCACCTTCTCGCGCCGCCACAAGCTGGCCCAGGTCGGCGAGGGCGTCATAGAGGGCCGCCAGGTGGCTCTGGCCAAGCCCCGCACCTACGTCAACCTCAGCGGCCAGGCCGTCAGGTACTTGCTGGACCGCTATGGGGTGACGCCTCAGGAGCTGCTGGTCATATACGACGACATGGACCTGCCGCCGGGCAAACTGCGCCTGCGGCCCAGGGGCAGCGCCGGCGGGCACAATGGCATCAAGTCCATCATCGAGGCCACTGGCACCCAGGAGTTCCCGCGCCTGCGGATAGGCATCGGCCGGCCGGCCGAAGGCCAGGACTGGAAGGACTATGTGCTGGGCCAGATGTCGCCCGAGGAGCGAAAGCTCACGGAAGAGACCGTGGCACAAGCGGCCCAGGCTGTCGTCAGCGTGCTCACCGAGGGCGTCGCCGCCGCCATGAACAGGTTCAACTGAGGCAAAAGAAAGCCTGCGGCGAAGAGGCCTCTTCGCCGCAGGCTTGACAGGGTTAGTCCAGTTCCACCTCCACCGCCGCGCTCTGGGGCTGGCCGGAAATGTTGTTGTAGAAGAGCACCAGTAGCTCGCCCTCCTCCACCGTGCCGGCCACGGGCACCTCGAAGCGGTCGCCCGGCGCCACTTCCACCAGGCTGACCACCGCCTCCAGTCCCGGCGTGACCGCGTTGAAGCGGACCGAGTCCGTAAAGTCGAAGGCCTCTGACAGCAGGTCAGTGGTGACCACGAAGTAGTCGAAGTCGGGGTTGTCCGGAGTTATGGTGGGCGCACCGGTGGCCTCGCCCAGGCTGTTCAGGTCCTCCAGCAGGATGGGGATGGTCTGCCAGGACACGTTGCGGTCGTTGGCGGTCAGGAACTCCAGCACGCCCGCGCCGGTCTCCAGCTCGAAGATGGCTGTAGCCATCCTGCCGTCGAAGTTGCCGGTGGTGAACAGGCCCAGGTCCGCGGCCACCACGTCATAGTCCGGCGTCCCGTCCTTGTCCACGTCCACCAGAACATCGGTGACCATGGGGTTGGAGGCGCTGCGGTTGCCGTGGACTGAGACGCCGAACTCCAGTATCCTGCCCAGGTCTGGCACGTTAAAGGCGTGGGCGCCAGCGTAGCGTATGTCGAACCAGTCGTCCGGCTCCTCGGGTGCGCCGGCAGGCTCGGGTATGAGGTCTTCATTGGCATCCGTCACGCCAAGCTGGTAGATGTCGGCCAGCGTGGGCGACAGCCCGGTGTTGCGCAGCTCCACGGCGCTGTCCTTGCCCTTTGCCCTGGCGTCGGCCCTGGCAATGGGCACCACGTGGAAGGGCACGCGCAGCACATCACCGCCGGCCGTGGTCTCCGTCAGCGTGAGGAAGCCGTCGTACTCCTCGAAGGCGGACTCAGGCGAGAGCGCCTGGGCGTTTATTCGGGCAGTAAGGGTGAAGTCGCGGGACTTGCCCGCCGGTACAGTGAGAGTGCCTGGATGCTGGAAGCTGATGCTGCCCTCGTCGTCGCTGGGGAACAGGAAGGCAGTGCTGAGGTTGAACCGCTTCTGCCTGTCGGACTTGTTGGTGACGGTCAGCTTCCTGTTGAGGGTGACCTGGCCGGGCTTGTCCCGCTGGACGACGCCAAAGGCAACGCTGCCGGGCACCGCCACCGACTCGGTGTCCACGGCCACGTCAACCTGGACGCGGCCTGAACCCATGCGGGACACAGGGTACGGCTCGCCATTGGGCGAGGCGTTGGTGGTGGTGTTCATCATAAGCGCCTTGGTCTCCTCCACGCTCCAGTCGGGATGGAGCTGGCGCAGCAGGGCAGCCACGCCGGCGATGTGGGGCGACGACATGGACGTCCCGGACAGGCTGACAGCGTCAGTGCCCGTGCCGACGGCGGCTGACAGGATGCTGCCGCCCGGCGCCGTGATGTCCGGCTTCAGGGCTGAATCGTTGAATCTTGGCCCGCGAGAGGTGAAGTCCTGGAGCCTGTTGGGTATGGGCAGGACATTGTCCGGGTCCAGGGTGAAGGTGGTGCCAGCTTGCAGCGCCGCCCGGATGGCCAGGCCGTCCGCGTTGCCGACCATGACCGCCGGGATGTGGACGATGGGGTCGCCAGCGCCGGCGAAAGGCCCGCCGCCGGGCACGTTGTTGTAGATGACCGCCGCGACGGCGCCGGCCTGCTCCACGTTCTGGACCTTCTCATCGAAGCGGCAGACGCCACGGGTGATGAGGGGTACCTGCCCAGCCAGCGACCCGGGAGGGAAGGGGTTCGGGCCGCCGGGGCCGCCCTGGTCGCACGCCAGACCGACAAAGGTGGCTGGCCCGCTCACGGTGCCAACGGTGCTGAGGGGTGGCGTGAAGGAGAGCTCTACAGACTCGTAGGACCCGTCGGCACCGCTGGAGCCGGAGACCTCCAGTAGCTGCACCAGCACGCCCGGGTCGTTGCCTGCGGCGACGCTGATGGCCTTGCTGGCCGCAGCCGGGGAGCCGGTGATGTAGGGTATGTCGCCCGAGTTGCCCGCCGAGGCCACCACGATGACGCCCAGGTCCACGGCGGCGTTGGCGGCCACGGCGTCAGGCTCCGTGTCCCGCCCGAACTCCGATCCCAGGGACATGTTAATGACATCAACCGCGTCCGAGGTATCGCCGTCACCGTTGGGGTCAACGGCGACCTCGATGGCTGCCACGACGATGGCATTGGTGGTGGAGGCGTTGCCATCGCCGAAGGCGTCGCTGAATACCTTGATGGCGAAAAGGGCCGCACCTGGCGCGACGCCCACAGGCACGTCGCCAGCGCCAATGCCGGCGGCGATGCCCGCCACGTGGGTGCCGTGGCCGTTGGTGTCCAGGGGATCGTCGTCAGGCGTGGGCACATCGGTGCAGGTGGGCAGGGCTGTGGGGTCAGGGCAGCGGGCATCGAAGAACTCGCCCACCAGGTCCACGCCGCCTGTGACCTTGGCGGTGGGGAACGTCCCCGGCTCCACCACCAGCGGGTCGTTGTCAGCGTAGTCGTCGGGGTCGCCGCTGCCGCCCAGCGCCGCGTGGGTATAGTCAATGCCCGTGTCTATCACCCCGATGGTGATGCCAGTGCCGTCAACGCCCAGTTCTTCGTGGGTCTGGCCGCCGAAGATAAAGGACACGCTATTGTCCAGGTGCAGGGCCACCAGCCTCACGGGATAGACGGCCTTGACGCCTGGCAGGGCCTCTATCTCCGCCAGCCTGGAAGCATCGGCCCGCACCGACAGACCGTTGAAGGCCTTCTGGTAGTTGTGGGTGACTTTCGCGCCCAGGCGCTCCAGCCTGCCCCTGACGTCTTCCTGTTTGCCCTTGAGGGCGCGGACGTACTCCTTCTGCTGGGCACTGTCCAGGTCAGGCAGGCCACGGCCACGCCTGGAGACGCGCTCAGCGGCCAGCGAGTTGTCCTGTAGCTCCACGATGACTTCCACCGACTCACGGCCCACGGCGCTGGCCGGGCGTCGCAGGCCATCAGGCCCGAGGCCGTCCGGCGCCACGGCCCGCTCCAGGGTGCGCGTCGGCGCAGGCCCCTGGGCGACCGCCGTCGTCGCGCCATCGAAAAGCAACACGGCCAGCAATGTAGCCAGCAGTCCCAACAGAGCCATGGTCTTCATAGTCACGTCTCCTGTGAAATGGCATTCTCGCCCGGAGTGCCACTGCCGGGCGCAGGCTGATGGGGCCTGACATGACCTGCTAGTCCAGAATGACTAGTGCAATTGTGCTAGTTTTAGTTTGGCAAATATAACAGGATGCCTGAACAGGGTCAAGGACTTGTGACGCCACACCATCTTCCCGGCGTGGTCGCTGGGGGATGAGCGCCTGCGCCGGCCCGGGCATGGGCCACGTGGGTGCCATATTCAAAGCGTCCGCCGGACTCTGCTATGCTGGAGCCATAGCTGTGATGGGAGGAGAAGTCCCTTGCGTGCTTGGAGACCAACGGTCTGTCTCGCGGTGCTGCTGATGGTGTTGCTGCTGGCTGCATGCTCCAGGCCATCGCCAGGGCTGACCACGCCGACGCCCGCGCCCACGGCGACGGAAGCCATCGCCGCGCCGACGCAAACGCCAGCGCCGCCGACGCCGCAGGCGCAGCCTACCGCGACTGCCGCCGTGCCCACCGCCACGGCCACGCCCGTGCCCACTCCCACCCCTGTGCCGACGCCGGCCCGCCCCGGAGGAGTGTCCCAGGTCACCGAGGCCGTCGTGCCTGAGCCGCCCGAGCGCGACCCCTTCGACCTGGCCCTCAGGCTTCGGCCCGGCCTGGCAGGCACACTGTCCCGGACTGTTAACCCGACGCCTGTAGCCTACCAGGAAGGCCACAGGGAGACCTTCTGGGTCTCGGACCTGGTGGAGGGCGGCGCCTACACCATACAGGCCACGCTCAGGCTGGTCAGCGAGCATGCCTACTGGTACGTGGACGATAACCTGGAGCTCTCCGCTGAGGACCTGCGCAGGGCCGCCGATGCCTTCGAGGGCCAGATACACCCGCGCATCACCAGCGCCGTGGGCGACATCTGGGACCCGGGCGTGGACAATGACCCGCACCTTACCATACTGCACACCTCCATCAAGGCCGCCGACGGCTACTTCGGCTCCCAGGACGAGTACCCCAGGGAGGTACACCCTCACAGCAACCAGCGGGAGATCATCTACATGGACGGCAGAAGGCTGAGGCCAGGCAGCCCGTCCTACCTGGGGGTGCTGGCCCACGAGTTCCAGCACGCAGTCCACTGGAACCTGGACTCCGGCGAGGACTCCTGGATCAACGAGGGCATGTCCGAGGTCGTCAAGGAGATGGCAGGGTACCGTGGCTCCTTCATTAATGCCTACCTGCAAAACACCGATATCCAGCTCAACTTCTGGCCCGATGACCTGAGGAACAGCCCTGCCCACTACGGGGCCGCGACACTCTTCCTCTCCTATGTCGTCCAGCACTACGGTGGCTTTGACAACCTGAAGTACCTTGTCCAGGAGCAGGGCGATGGCATCAACGGGGTCAACTCCTACCTGGCGCGCTACGGCAAGACCTTCCGCGAGGTCTTCGAGGACTGGGTAGTGGCCAACTACCTGGACGAGCCGCAAGGCCCCTACGGCTACCCGGACAGGGACGTGCGGGTGCTGGACCAGGAGATGCTCTTCGTCTACGGCGAGAAGACGGGCACGGTCCCTCAGTTCGCGGCACGCTACGTCAACCTGCGGCCCGGCCAGGGCGATGTCCTGGTCCGCTTCCAGGGCGGCCAGGAGGTCTCCCGGTTCGGGACGCGGTGCCACAGCGGCCAGCACTGCTGGTGGAGCAACCTGGGCGACTCCATAGACTCCAGGCTGACGCGGGAGTTCGACCTTTCGGGACTGGACAGGGCGACCCTGGAGTTCTGGACGTGGTTCCAGATCGAGGAGGACTGGGACTACGCCTACGTGGTGGTATCCACCGACGGCGGCGACACCTGGCAGACGCTGCCTGGCACTCGCACCACGTCCGAAAACCCCATCGGGAATAACTTCGGCTACGGCTACACCGGCAACTCCGCCGACTGGGTGCGGGAGACCGTGGACCTGTCGCCCTTCGCCGGCAAGAAGGTGCTGGTGCGCTTCGAGTACGTCACCGACGACGCCGTGTCCCTGGACGGCTTCGTGGTGGACGACATCGCCATCCCGGAGCTGGGCTTCTTCGACGACGCCGAGGAGGACCAGGGGTGGCAGGCCGAGGGCTTCCTGCGCACCGACAACAGGCTGGCCCAGGCCTACGCTGTCCAGGTCATAGAGCAGGCCGCCGATGGCAGCGCCCAGGTGCGCGACATGCCCCTGGACAGCCAGAACCAGGGCAGCATGGTCATCGAGGGCCTTGGCACCAGGGTAGAGACCGCCGTGGTGGTCATATCGCCGGTCACGCCGGGCACATTCCAGCCCGCCCCCTACACCCTGGCCATCAGCCCGGCACCGGGGCCATGACGAGGCGCTGGCGATGGCCCTGTGGGATATACTGTTAGCAGTAGTGCCCCTGATTGTGTTCCACGGACTGGTCATGTGGCTGTCCGTGGGGACACTGCCTGCCCGGCTCTTCGCCAGTGGCTATCTGCGCCTTGTCCTGTTCCTGCTTGCTCTGCTGAGCGGAGTCATCTTCTTTGCTGGCCTGTACGGCGTCCTGGCCCTCTACGGCATATGGCTGGGTATGGCCCTCGGGCACATCAGGGCCAGGTGGTTTGGCAGGGCTTCCAGGACGACTGTGCTCGTGGGGATGGCCGTAGCCATGCTGCTCCTGGCGGGCGCGTCCCTGTGGTTCTGGAGCTACTACGGCTACGAGGGGGCCATCAGGGCCTCGCACCCTGAAGGATTTGAGGAGTTCATGGCGCATGCCCGGACAGTCGGGAGGCTTGTCTACCTGCTACCGGCCATGGCGGGCCTGCTGGCCTCGGTGGTTACTGCCCTGTACCTGAGGGCGCACCTTGCCCACAGCCTTGCCTTCACCGTCGGCGCCCTTCTGGCGCTGGTTGCTTCGCCGCTACTGGTATGGTTTGATTTCGGGACTTCCTGCCGGGTAGGCGAGGCCACCTTCATGACCTGGAGCACCTTCTGCTGAGGGATTGCCCTCAGCCGGTCAGGCGCGGCGCGAGGGCAGGGATACCGTCGCCTGGCCTATGACCAGCCTGGCGCCCTGGGCGTCCTGGATGAAGACGTCGCAGTAAAGCAGGTGCTCGCCGCCCATCACAGCCTTGTCGGTGACCAGGCCCGTGAGCAGCAGCGGCGTGTTGTGCAGCACCACCTGGCGGAAGACCACGTCCAGCTTCCTGAGCCTCGCCGAAGGCGACCAGGAGGTGATTAGCTGGGACAGCAGCGCCATGTTGATGGCCCCAGGCACCATGGGGCCGGGCAGGCCCTCGCGCCGGGCGGCCTCGGCGTCCACGAAGCGGGCGTCGTTGCGCTCCCGCCTCCAGATGCCCAGGAACTCCCGCACCTGCTCCGTGGTGACAGTCCGCTCCAGGGGGCCGATGCTGTCCCCTACCTCCACGTCCTCGAAGTAGACCTCGCCCTCAGCCATTGGCCCTGCCCGCGTGCCTCCTGACGTAAGACTCCTGTACCAGCGCCACGGCCTCGCCGCGCTGGTTGGTGAAGCTCGTCTCCCACACGATGAATACCATCTTGCCCGAGCGCCCGGTCTTGGCGTACACGTCCTTGAGCCTGGTCTTCACCACCAGCGTGTCGCCGGGCCGCACTGGGGCCAGGCACTGGATGGACTGGCCTGCGAACAGGCTGGCGTTGCCAAACTCCAGCTTGATGTCAGGGCGGGTGCTGGCCGAGGTCAGGACGTTGCAGAAGGTGGGCGGCGCCACCAGCCCTCCGTAAGGGCCTAGCTTCGCCTTCCCCTCGTCGGTGAAGAGGGGATTGCTCTCGCCGGTGCAGCTGGCAAAGCTCAGCAGCATCTCCCTGGTGACGTGGAAAGTGCCGACGTGGTGCTCCACGCCTAGGAGGCTGCGGTCGAACTGGACTTCGTTATCTGCTGGCATATGCCTGGCCGGTGCTGGCTACGCCGGAAGGGCGGCCGTCTGCTCAAGGCGCAGGGCGCGAAAGCGGCCGGCCCTGAGCTCTCGCACCAGGTCCTCCTCGGTGGCGATATTGCCCTGGAACTCGGTGAGACAGGTGGCGATGGCGCTGGGCAGGTGGGCGTCGCTGCCGCCGGTGCCGAGGAAGCCGTACTTCTGGGCCAGCTCCTCGGCCCGCTTCTGCTCCGCCGGCCGGTTGCCTCCGTTCAGAAGCTCCACTATCCTGATGGCCCCCAGGTCGGCCCGGCCCTCCAGGTACTCGCACAGGCCGATGCCGAAGCGCCCCGGGTGGGCCGGTATGGCGATGGCCCCGTGCTCCTCGGCGACGCTCATCAGCCTCACCGCGTCCATGCCCACGTGGCCCAGGTCAATGTGCCTGGTCATCTCCGGCGTGATGCCGTACACCAGGAAGTGGCCGCAGTCGGTGTCCACCTCGGAGCCTTTGAGGATGACCAGCCCGTGTTCCCGGGCAATGGCCGAGTAGTCCCTGTCCAGGTCGGACTTACGGTGCTCTGTGAGCACGAAGCCGTCAACCCGGTAGCCCTTGCGCCGCAGCACGCCGGTCCACCTGGCGTACTGCTCCACCGTGGCCCGGGAGTCGTCGGAAGATACCGAGTGGGCGTGCAGGTCCAGCAGCATCAGCCTGAATGGTAGGGCAGGCCTGGAGTGGCGTCAAGGCTTGCCGCCGCCACTGGCGCGTGCTAGCCTATGGCCGGCAATCAAGATGGAGGGCTTGCAGCATGGACCTGGGCATCAAGGGCAAGGTGGCGCTGGTAACGGGAGGCAGCCGGGGCCTGGGGCGACAGGCGGCGTTGTCCCTGGCCGCCGAAGGGGCCAACGTGGCTATCTGCGGGCGCACCCGCGAGACCCTGGACGGCGCGGTGAAGGAGATCGAGGGCCGCGGCGTCAAGGCCATAAGCGTTGTGGCCGACGTGTCCGACGTGGCCGGCCTGGAGGCGTTGCACCAGCAGGTGGTCAGCGGCCTCGGCCCGGTGGACATCCTGGTGAACAACGTGGGCGGCAGCCGCGCCAGGGCCGACATCCTGGGCACCTCCCTGGAGGACTTCAAGGGCACCTTCGACCTGAACCTCTTCGGCAGCTTCCAGCTTATGAAGCTGGTCATTCCCCACATGCGCCAGCAGAAGTGGGGGCGCATCATCAATATCGCTTCCATCTGGGGCAGGGAGCACGGCGGCAACATAAGCTACATGGCGGCCAAGGCGGCGCTCATCGCCGCCACCAAGCACGCGGCCCTGTCGCTGGCCGGCGACGGCATACTGGTCAACAGCATCGCGCCTGGCTCCATCGCCCACCCGGGCGGGTCATGGGAGCGGTTCCAGCAGCAGAACCCGCCGGAGGTGGTACAGGACTTCATCAAGCACAACCTGCCCATGGGGCGCTTCGGCTGGCCCGAGCCTGTGGGCGACCTGGTGGCCTTCCTGGCCTCGCAGCGCGCCAGCCTCATCACGGGCGCCTGCATCAACATTGACGGCGGCCAGAGCAAGTCGCTGATCTAGTGCTGTGTTGACGCTGTACTGGGGTGCCATGCGGGACAGAGTTGAAATCGTTGAAGGCGACATCACCAGACAGGGGGTGGACGCCATAGTCAACGCCGCCAACACCTCCCTCCTGGGCGGCGGAGGCGTGGACGGCGCCATCCACCGGGCGGCAGGCCCCGAGCTACTGGAGGAGTGCCGCAAGCTGGGCGGCTGCCCCACGGGCGAAGCTAAGCTCACCAGGGGCTACCGGCTGCCGGCGCGGTGGGTCATCCACACCGTCGGCCCGGTCTGGCGCGGCGGAGGCCACGGCGAGGACGCGTTGCTGGCAAGCTGCTACCGGCGCTCCCTGGAGCTGGCCGCGCGGCACGGCATCCGCACCATGGCCTTTCCGGCCATCAGTACGGGCGCCTACGGCTTCCCTCTGGAGCGGGCCACGCGCATCGCCGTGGTGGAGACGCTGGGCTTCCTGAAGGAAAACGAGTCCATCCAGAAGGTGCTGTTCGTCTGCTTCGGGCGGGCGGCCTACGCCACCTACACCCGCACCCTACAGGAACACCTGGCGTTGGGCCAGTAGCCTGTGCAGCCCACGGCGACGCGACCTCACCAGGGGGATGAGGTCCCCGCCTGCCTACCCAGTCGCCTCTATGGGGTAGCCGTACTGGTCCCGCAGGACGCGCTTGAGGACTTTGCCCAGGGGGTTGCGGGGTAGCTCGGCCACGAAGACCACCGACTCGGGCTTCTTGAAGCTGGCAAGACGCTGGCGGCAGAACTCGATGATCTCCTCGGGCGAGGCGTTGTGGCCGGGCTTCAGCACCACGATGGCCCGCACGCGCTCGCCCCAGTCCACGTCGGGCACGCCGATGATGGCGGCCTCGTCTATGGCCGGGTGGGACATGAGCACCTGCTCCACCTCCTCGGGCGAGACCATCTCACCGCCGCGCTTGATGAAGTCCCTGGCGCGGCCGGCCAGGTAGATGTAGCCGTCCTCGTCCATGTAGCCCAGGTCGCCGGTGTACAGCCAGCCGTCGCGGATGGTCTGGGCCGTGGCCTCGGCCTTGTTCCAGTAGCCCTTCATCAGCCTTGGGCCTCGGGCTACGATCTCGCCCACCTGGCCGCTGGGCACGGGCGCGCCGTTCTCGTCCACGATGCGCACCTCCACGTCCTCCAGGGGCTTGCCGATGGACGACAGGCGGCGCAGCTTCCTTTCGATCTCTGCCTCAGTCCCTTCCAGCACATGGTCCTCCGGCGGCAGCATGGTGATGGTGGCCGCCGTCTCGGTCTGTCCGAAGGCGTTGATGAAGCTGACGCCTGGGAAGGCCTTGATGGCCCGCTTTATGACCTCCAGGGGCATGGGCGCCGCGCCGTAGGTTATGACCCTGAGGCTGCTCAGGTCGTGCTTGTGGAAGTCCGGGTGGTCCAGGAGCATCTTGAGCATGGTGGGCACCATCATGGCACGGTTGGCCCGCTCGCGCTCCACCAGTTCCATCCACTGCTTGGCCTCGAACTGGCGCTGTATGACCAGGGTGCGCCCGCCGTAGATGGCCGACATCACCGCCTGTACCCCGGCGATGTGGTACAGCGGCACCGTGAGTATATTGCGCTCCTCCGTGTCCGGGTCGGCGGGAGTGACGTTGCTGAGGATGTAGGAAGCGAAGCTGTCGTGGCTGAGCATGACGCCCTTGGGCGTGCCCGTGGTGCCGGCGGTGAACATGACCATGGTCAGGTCGCCGCCGTCGCCCTGGGGGGAAAGCTCGTCGCCCTGGGCCGAAGCCAGCAGCTCGTCATAGCAGCGCCAGCCCGGCACCCCCTCTTCCAGGGCGATGAAGTGCTCCACCGAGGGGAGCCTGTCGGCCAGGGAGCGCACCAGGTCAACGTAGCGCTTGCCCACCAGCAGCACCTTCGGGGCGGCGTCGTTGACCATGTAAGACACCTCGTCGGCGCGGGCGCGGAAGTTCAGGGGGACGTAGACGCCGTCCAGCCTGGCCGTGGCGAAATAGGCCTCGATGTGCTCGTTGCAGTTGACCTGGAGCATAGCAACGCGGTCCCCGGGCTGGATGCCCAGCCCGGCCAGGGCATTGGCCAGCCGGTTGACCCTGTCCTGGAGGCCCTGGTAGGTGATGCGCCTGCCCTCGAAGACCATCGCCACCCTGTCGGGCACTATGGCCGACGCTATGGTAAGGAACTCCGTCGTGTTCATCTGGGCTGCACTCCCCGGAAGAGACGTTGCGCCGTAAGATTACCACCAAAATTCCATGAATTCCACTTCAGCCTTCAACGTCAGGAAGCCAGTACCTGAAATATTAGCAACATCCAGGCTAAAACTCACCGCGTTGCATTGGCCCACAAGTCCCCTACCTCTCCGTCCTGACCTCCAGGCTGTGGCCATCGGAGATGACCTCGATGGTGCCGTGGTCGCGGGTGAGGAAGGTCAGCTCCGGCGGCACGAAGCGCCGCAGCGTCGCCAGCGTCTCGGCGTGGGGATGGCCGTATGGGTTGTCCGCGCCGGCGGAGATGACGGCCACGGCGGGGCTTACCCGCTCCAGGAAGCCAGGCGTGCTGGAGGAGCGGCTGCCATGGTGGCCCACCTTCAGCACGTCGCTGTCCAGCGCTGCGCCGGAGGCCAGCAGCGCCGCCTCGCCCTCGCTGAACGCGTCGCCCGCCAGCAGGAAGCTGGTGCCGCCGTACACCAGGCGCAGCACCACCGAGGCGTTGTCTATGTCCGACTGGGTGCCTTTCAGCAGCGCCTGGGGCGGGCCAAGCACGTGGAGCATCACGCCGGTGTCCAGGGCGATGGCCTGGCCGGGCTGGGCCTGGACCACGGTTGCGCCCTCGGCGGCCACGGCCTGCCGCCACGCCTGGTATGGCGGGCTGTCGTACTCTGTCTGGCGCTCCACGATGAGCCTGACCGAGTACCGGCGCAGCACCTCCAGCAGCCCGGTGACGTGGTCGGCGTGGCCGTGAGTCAGCACCACCACTTCCACCTGGCGGTCGTGGAAGGGCATCCGCGCTCCCAGGGCGCGGGCCGCTGCCAGCGGCCCCGGGCCGCCATCCACCAGGACTTGCTGGCCGCCGGGCGTGACGATGAAGATGGCGTCGCCCTGCCCCACGTCTTGAAAGAAGACGTGCAGCTCCCCTGGCCCTGACGATAGCGCGGCCAGCCACGCCAGCGCCGCCAGGGCAATGGCCGGCGCCAGCGCCCACCAGGGCACGCCCCGGCCCTTCCACAAGCTCGGCATGAAGTCTGACATGCCCTTCACCAGCCCGGCAAGCTGTATGCCCCGCAGTCGTGGCAGGACCGGCAGCAGGGCCAGCGGGGCGTAGTAGGCCCAGACGAGGGCGGGGGCCAGCCGGCCGGTGGTCACCGATGCCATGGGCAGCCTGCTGAATAGCTCCACCACGCCGGACAGGTACGCCGTGGCAGCCCACGCCAGCCAGCCGAAGGGCCGCGCCAGGGCGTCGCTCAGCAGGCCAGCCGCGCCGGCCAGGGTGTGGGCCACCAGCAGCAGGGCCAGCGGCGGCAGGGCCAGCGCCGTGGCCGGCAGGCCTACCAGCGACACCCTCTGGAAGTAGAAGGCCGTCAGGGGCAGCGTCGCCACCGTGGCGGCGACGGTCATGGCGATGGTGTCAGCGGCCCAGGCCACCAGGGCGGGGACGCTCCCGGCGCCGCCAGGGTACAGGGAGCGCAGCCAGCGGCCCAGCGGCTCCGACAGCAGGGCTATGCCGGCCATGGCCGCGAAGCTGAGCTGAAAAGACACATTCCAGAGCAGGTTGGGGCTGACGGCTATCATCGCCGCGCCGGCCAGGCCCAGCGCCGGCAATATGCTGCCGGGCCTGCCCAGTAGCAGCGCCGCCAGGTACACGGTGCCCATGATGGCGGCCCTGACCACTGGCGGCGCCATGCCCGATACCAGGGAGTACAGCCAGACCAGGGCCAGCGGCAGTAGGAGGTAGAGGTGCCGCCGCCGTCCCAGGGCGAAGCGGCCCAGGGCCAGGCTCACGGCCAGCACGATGCCCGTGTTCAGCCCTGAGATGGCCAGGACATGGGACGTGCCGGTGACCTGGAAGGCTTCCTCCAGGGCCGGTGGCATGTCGCCGCGCAGGCCCAGCACCATGGCCTGGCCCAGCGACGCCTCCGGCTCAGGCACCACTCGCCCGATGGAGGCGGCCAGCCGTTGCCGCAGGCCGTAGAGCCATCTGTGGAAGGCGGTGCCCTCGCCCTCGGCCAGCAGCGTCACGTGGGGGAAGGCCATCACGGAGCCGATGCCCTGCCGCGCCAGGTAGGCGGGATAGTCGAAGTCCTCCAGCGGGCGAGGCGCCTCCAGCACGCCCTCCAGCAGCAGCCGGTCGCCGTAGCGGAAGTAAGGCTTCTGCCGGGCCTGGACCAGGGACAGGGACTCGCGGGCTGTGACCAGCACGTCGCCGGAGACGTCGGCCCACTGGCCGCCCTGGCCCACCCTTTCTACCCGCAGCCTGAACATGGCAAAGGCCCCATGGGCCTCCGGGTCGCTGGCGACGACGCCCTCCACCCGCGCGGGCCGGCCGTGGTAGGCATCCAGGGATTCAGACGGAGCGCTGGCGCAGGCATCGGCCCGCAGTATGCTCAGGAACAGGGCCATGGCCAGCAGGCCAGGCAGAGGCGTGCGTCGCCCGGCGGCCAGTGAGCCGGCCAGCAATGCCGACGCGACGGCCAGCAGGCCAGTAGCCAGCGGTGGCGCGTCGGTGTAGAATGCCAGCAGCACGCCCGCTGCCCAGGCGATGGAGAAGGCCAGCACAATCATTGCCAGCGCCCTGGCGCACCGGCTAGCGCACTTCTACCAGGTCACGGACAGCCGCCAGCGTCGCGGGGCCTATGCCCTGGACGTCCAGCAGCTCGTCAACATTGGCAAAAGGGCCATGGGCCTCCCTGTGGCGCACGATGGCCTCGGCCAGCGTCTCGCCGATCTCCGGCAGCGCTACTAGCTCCTGCACGGTGGCGGAGTTGAGGTCTATCCTGCCAGAGGACGCTGGGCCGCCGGCAGCGGAAGCCAGGCCGGCCTGCGCTTCGCCTCGCCTGGGGAAATGCACGTGGTCTTCGTCCCTGACCCGTGCCGCCAGGTTGACGGCCTCCAGGTCGGCGTCCTGGGCTGGGCCTCCGGCTGCCTCGAGGGCTTGCTCCAGCCGGTCCCCCTGGGCGAGGGCGTACACGCCTGGCCGCCGGACGGCGCCGGTCACGTACACCTTAAGCTGGGCGGACAGGGCCGGTGTGGATGTGGGCAGAATGACCTGCACCCGCGCCCCACGGGAAGGGCCGCGCAGGAGCAGGACGGAGCCGCCCGAGATGGCGGCGGCCGCCGAAGCTATGAGGAGCGCAAGGGAGATGAGCTTCATGGGCGAGGCGCGCAGTAGTGGATCGCGCCACAATATAGCCATGCTCGCGGCGCCGTGTCAAGAAATCAAATTGACACTGGTTTTTAAAAGCCGCTATAATCGTGGGATGTGAGGTTTAGCCAGATATGCCCAAGCGAACGTACCAACCCCGCAAAAGACGGCGCAGCCGTGTACATGGATTCAGGGCCCGCATGAGCACGCATAGTGGCAGGAACGTGATCAAGCGCCGCATATTCAAAGGGCGCTACAAGATCGTGGTCTGACCCAGACGCTTCGGCTCGGGCTGACAGGTAATGCGCAAGGAGCAGCGCCTCACCAAGTCCCGGGACTTCGATTTAGTGCGAAAGGAGGGGCGCAGCTGGGCCGACAGGTACCTGGTGCTGGTGGCACGGCCCAATGACATGGGAGTGAGCCGGTTCGGCTTCGCGGTGGGGAAGAGGATTGGCAAGGCGGTAGTGCGTAACAAGACCAAGCGGAGACTGAGGGAATCAGCCCGCCTGACTCCAGTGAAAGTAGGATGGGACCTGGTTGTCATAGCCCGTAAGGATGCATCCAGTGCGGACTTCCATCAGCTCAGAAATTCCATGACCAGTCTCCTCCGGCGTGCGGGAGTCCTGGCAACTGACCACGACGCCCCCAGCTCCTCCGACAGGAGGGTGTGATGCGGGGCCTCGCCCTCGGGGCCATCCGGCTGTACCAGCTTGCGCTCTCTCCCTACATGGGCCGCAACTGCCGCCACGTTCCTAGCTGCTCTCACTACGCCTACGAGGCTATACTGAAGTATGGCGTGATAAAGGGTGTCTGGCTTGCTGCCAGGCGGCTCGCCCGCTGTCGCCCCTTTGGTACCAGTGGGTATGACCCGGTCCCGTAGCAGCCGCGCTCCCCGGCACATGTGCGCCTATGGTTACCTATGCCAATGATAGACAGGCTCTCCCGCAACATGGTGCCCTCGGCGGGCCGGGGCCAGGCCCGCTGGGGCTTCTTTGTCTTACTGGCCGCCCTGCTGCTGGCGCTGACAGCCTGCACCGGCCGCCTGCCCGGCCCTGAAGGCTGGTCCGCCGGCTCTGTGGTGGACGGCAGACTGTACATCGGCTCCATGGAGGGTGTTCTCCTGGCCCTGGACAGGGACAGCGGCCAGACCATCGAGGCCATTGACCTCAATGGTGACGACCCCAACCCAGTCCTGTACGGCAGGCCCACCATCAGCGGCGACATGATGTTCGTGGGCGACTACGCCGGCGTGCTGCACGCCCTCTCCCTGGAGGGCAACAGGGTGTGGCAGGAGCCGGTGGGAGGGCGCATCGTGGGCAGCCCGGTGGTGGCCGACGGCGTGGTCCTGGTCGGCTCCTCCGACCATGCCCTGTATGCTTTCAACGCCGCCGACGGCGCCCGGCTGTGGCGGTTCGAGACCGGCGGCATGGTCTGGTCCACGCCGGTGGTCGCCGACGGCAATGTGTACTTCGGCTCTCTGGACCACAAGCTCTATGCCCTGAGGCTGCAGGACGGCGGCAAGCTGTGGGAGTTCAACACCAACGGCGGCATCACCGCCGCGCCTGTCGTGGCCAACGGCCGGGTGTATGTCGGCTCCTTCGATAGCGTGTTCCACGCCCTGGACGGCAGCACAGGCAACGAGGTCTGGAGGTTCGAGGATGCCCGTGGCTGGTTCTGGGCCGGGGCAGTGGTGGCCCAGGACACCATCTATGCGCCATCCCTGGACGGCAACCTGTACGCCCTGGACATGGCCACGGGCAGCGTGCGCTGGACGCTCAAGACCAACGGCCCCATAGTCGGCTCGCCCATCGTGGTCTTCGACAGGATAGTGGTTGGCTCGGATGACGGCACCGTGCGCCTGGTGCGGCTGAGCGACGGCGGCGACGAGTTCAGGTGCAACATAGGCTCCCAGATCAGGGCATCCCTGACCAAGTACGAGGCACCGGAGGACACGGTGGTATTCCTGGCCGCCCGCGACCATTCCATCCGCGCTCTGCGCGTCAAGTCCAACGGCAGCCCCGACGAGATATGGGTCCACTTCACCAACAGGGAAGACTCGGTGCCAGTGGGCAGGACACCCGCATGCTAGTAGAGATGTAAGGTTCAGCCAGTGGAAATAATCTGGGACATCTGGAACCTCATAATCATCCAGCCGATGATCAACGGCCTCGTGCTGTTATATGATATCTTCTTCAACAACTTCGGCCTCAGCATCATCGCCTTCACCATTCTGGTCCGGGTCCTGCTTATCCCCCTGACTATCAAGCAGAGCAGGCAGCTCAAGGCGATGGCCGCACTCCAGCCCCGGCTCAAGGAGCTCCAGGAGCGCTACTCCAAGGACAGACAGCGGCTGTCCCAGGAGACGATGCGGCTGTACCGGGAGCAGGGCATCAACCCTATTGGCTGCCTGGGGCCGGTCTTCATCCAGTTCCCCATCTGGATAGGGCTTTACCAGGCCCTCTCCTGGACACTGACGCCAACACCCGAAAGCCTGGTCAGGCTGTCCACGCACCTGTACTCGTGGCTCCCGAGAGTACACCAGCTAGTGCCTCTGGACAGCTCTTTCCTGTGGTTCAACCTGGCGGAGCCTGACCGCTACCCGCTATTGCCCATCCTGGTCGGCGTATCCATGTGGCTCATGCAGAAGATGAGCACCCTGCCCTCGGCTGACCCGAAGCAGGAGTCCACCAACCGCATGATGCTGTGGATGCTGCCCATCATGTTCGGGGTATTCATGTTGCGGATCCCCAGCGGACTTGCTCTGTACTGGATAGTCTCGAATATTATAGGAATAGTAATCCAAGGGTTCGTGACAGGCTGGGGGCCGATTACCTCGCTGTTCTCGTTCCGGCGTCCCTCCAGGGAGCAGGCTGAAGCCCCCCCGTTGGTGCCCCCAGCGCAGGAGGCGGAAAGCGATGCGCGTGATAGAGACCACAGCCAAGACGGCCGAAGAAGCCATCGAAATCGCTCTAAAGGAGCTCGGCGCCGAGCGCGATCAGGTCGAAATAGACGTCGTTAGCCGTGGAAAATCAGGCATACTGGGCATCGGCGCCGAGCCTGCCCGCGTCAGGGTAACCCTGCTGGATGCCACGCCCAACGTCGTCAAGGTCGCCACGGAAGTCCTTCAGAGTATTCTATCCAGGATGGGAGTCTCCGCCGTAGCCAACCTCAAGCACGCTCAGAACGATGAGCTGGGAGGCCCCATCTTCGAAATCGAGGGCGACGACTCAGGGCTGCTCATAGGGCGCCGGGGCGAGACCCTGCGGGCGCTCCAGTTCCTGGTCAAGTTCATGGTCAGTTGCAAGCTCGGAGACAAGGCCAACGTGGCCATTGACGTGGAAGGCTACCAGGAGCGCCGCTACAAGGCCCTGAACAACCTCGCCCAGCGCGTGGCCCAGCGGGTCGCCGCCACCGGCCGGCCCATATCCCTGGAGCCTATGCCGCCCAACGAGCGGCGCGTCATACACCTGGCCCTGGCGGACCACCCCCAGGTGATCACCGAGAGCACAGGCCTCGGAGATGCGCGCCAGGTAGTGGTCAGGCCCAGGGAACAGGCCAGATAGGAAGATAAGCGGGGCGGGTGTGATACCCGCCCCGCCGCGTATTCACGCTTGCTATGTCCCCTGACTTTCTAGCCATCGGCCACGTCGCCAGGGACCTTACCCCGGAAGGCTTCAGGATTGGCGGCGCGGTGACCTACGGCTCCGTCACAGCGCTCAGGCTGGGCCTCAAGCCTGCCGTCGTCACCAGCGCCAAGGCAGGGCTTGGCCTGGAGGCGGCCCTGCCAGGCGTGCAGTTGCACGTGTTGCCAGCTTCCGGCACCACAACCTTTCACAATATCTACTCAGGCGGCAAGCGCACCCAGACCCTCAGCGGCGTCGGCGGCCCTATTGGTGTGGCGGACATCCCGCCTCAGTGGCGCTCGGCACCGCTGGTGCTGCTGGGGCCGCTGGCCCGTGAGTTGGACTACGGCCTGGCCAGGGCTTTCCCGCGCTCCATCGTCGTGGCCTCCATCCAGGGCTGGCTGCGGCAGTGGGACGCCCAGGGCCGGGTCAGCTCGGCCTGCTGGGATGGCAGGGACGTGCTGCCCCATGTCCACGCCGCCATTCTGTCCAGGGACGACGTGGGCGACCCCGGCCTTATTGAGCTGTGGAAGGGCCTGGCCCGGGCGCTGATAGTGACCATGGGCGCCGAGGGCGCCAGGCTGCACCTGGGCGGTCAGTGGCACCACGTACCCGCCTTCCCCACGAAGGAGGTGGACCCCACCGGCGCCGGCGATGTCTTCGCGGCGGCCTACCTGGTGCGCTACCGAGAGACCGGCGACCCGCTGGCGTCGGCCCGCTTCGCCAGTTGCGCCGCCAGCTTCTGCGTGGAGGCCGAGGGCACGGCCGGCATCGCCACGCGGGCGCAGGTGGAGGCCAGGCTGCGGGGCACAGGGTGAAGGGGAGGGAGTGGAGGTGTCAGTGCAGAGGCCGCGAGACCCACCCCGTTCCCCCTCTCGGAAATGAGGACTAGCAACTTGAAAGGGTAATTCAGGGCGGCACCATGTATCCTTCCCCTCGACAGGCTCGGACCTGTCCTGAGCGTGCCGAAGGGGCAGGCCCTGACCTTCCCCTACAGGAGAAGGGACTGTCCTCGCCCCCTCTGAGGGAGAGCCAGAGAGGGGGCCACGGGGTGAGGTCGGCAGGCCGCAGGCGGTATAATAGCTGTGTTGCGCTGGCCGGCGCGGAGGCGCGGGCGTGGTGCCATAGTCTTGTTTGCGAGTGGCGAATGTCCAACTTCAAAGCTGTGCTGTTCGACTATGACGATACCCTGGTGGACACCTTCCAGGCGCGGGTGAAGGCGGCCCAGAAAGCGTCGCAGGGCATACTGGACCCGGCGCTGGACATGGAGCGCATCATGAGGGAGTGGGCAGGTCGGCCCCAGGCTGAGATCTTCCGGGACCTGGCCGCCGGGGACAGCCAGAAGGCCGAGGCGCTGACTGCCGCCTACGTGCGCTGGTACTGGCGCGAGACCGCCAGGGAGGTGCGCGTCTTCCCTGGCGTCCTGGAGGTGCTGGCGGCGCTGAAGCGCAGGGGTCTGGCGCTGGCCCTGGTCACCTCCAAGGCGCGGCTGCTCCAGGGCGAGGACGGCCCCTACGGCGTGGTCATCGAGATGCAGCGCCTGGGTATGGATGGCATCTTCGACGTGGTGGTGGGCTGGCCCGACGTGAAGGAGAGCAAGCCCGCGCCAGCGCCGCTGCTTTACGCTCTGGAGAAGCTGGGCATGCAGCCGCGCGACGCCGTCATGGTTGGCGACAGCCACATTGACGTGACCGCCGCCAGAAGGGCCGGCGTGGCCGCCGTCGGCGCCGCCTGGGGCACCGTGGCGCCGGACCTGCTGGCCCAGGCAGGCCCCGACTATATCATAGGCCAGCCCGCCGAGCTGGTGCCCATCGTGGAAAATCACCGAGGAGGGGGCCAGGGCTGAGGCCCTCGCTCCCTGCCCCTTGGGATGCCCATGCACTTCCAGACCATTCAGGTGCAGGCCGAAGGCCACGTCGCTACCGTCACCCTGGCCCGCGACGCCGTGACGGAGCAGATGGCGGCCGAGCTGCGCGACGCCTGCGCCTGGCTCGACCAGGAGGACAGCGCCTGGGTGGTCATCCTGGCCGGCGGAGGCAAGTCCTTCTGCCTGGGCACCGACTACGGCACACTTCTGACAGGAGCAGCGCCACCAGAGGTCATTTCCCAGGCCCTCCGGCGGCTGCGCGTCGCCGATAGCATCGCCTCCGCCCAGAAGCCGGTTATCGCCGCCATAGGCGGGGACGCCATTGACCAGGGCCTGGAGCTGGCGCTGGCCTGCGACATCCGTGTGGCGTCGGATGGCGCCAGGCTGGGCCTCACCCAGGTCAGCGCCGGCCTGATGCCCTGGGACGGCGGCACCCAGCGGTTGCCTCGCGTCGTGGGCATCAGCCGGGCCATGGAGATGGTGCTGACCTCGCGCATCGTGACGGCCCGGGAGGCCCTGGAGATGGGCCTGGTGACCAGGCTGGCGCCCCAGGGCCAGGAGGCGCTGCAACACGCCCGCGAGGTGGCGGCGGTCATCGCCAACCACGGCCCCATCGCCGCTCGCTACCTCAAGGAGGCGGTCCTCAAAGGCATGGACATGGCCCTGGAGCAGGGCCTGCGGCTGGAGGCCGACTTGAACTTCCTGCTCCAGAGCACGTCCGACCGCGCCGAGGGCATCCGCTCCTTCCTAGAGCGCCGCAAGCCCACCTACAGGGGCCAGTGAGGCGGCGTGCCCATGGCTGAGCCGACGGTCCTGTACCTCAAAGATGGCCCCGTGGCCCACGTGGTGCTGAACAGGCCCCGCGTCATCAACGCCTACAACATCCAGATGCGCGACGAGCTTTACCAGGCGCTGGAGGCTGTGCGGGACGATACGGAGGTGCGGGCGGCCGTGCTGCGGGGTGCCGGAGAGCGAGGCTTCTGCGCCGGCGCAGACCTGACCGAGTTCGGCACCGCGCCGTCCCTGGACATCGCCCGGCGCGTGCGCTGGGAGCGCGACGTGTGGAGCCTGTTCCTGGGCATTGGCAAGCCGCTGGTGGCCGCGCTGCATGGCTATGTCATCGGCTCAGGGGTGGAGATGGCCTGCCTGTGCGACCTCCGCATCGCCGCCGGGGACGCCGTCTTCCGCATGCCCGAGGTGGCGCTGGGCATGGTGCCCGCCGCCGGTGGCACCCAGACCCTCCCCCGCGCCATCGGCCGGGCACGGGTGCTGGACATGGTGCTGACCAACCGCCAGGTGGACGCCCACGAGGCCCTTTCCATGGGCCTGGTACACCGCGTGGTGCCCAGGGAGAGGCTGCTGGAGGCGGCGCGGGAAGTGGCCTCGGCCCTGGCGTCCCTCAGCCCGGCGGCGCTGGCAGCGGCCAGGACGGCGGTGCTGGAGGGCATGGACCTGCCCCTGGCCCAGGCCCTGGAGCTGGAGTGGCGGCTGGCCCTCCAGGTGCTCGCCCGAGAGATGCCGTCAAGACCGGCCTGAGACGCCCGCCCTGACGCCGGTATGCTACAGGTAAGTGACGGCACTTCCGCAGATGGCCGCGCCCCAGGGCACGGCCCACCGCGCGGCCTTGATTCCTTGAGGCAAGAGCTTGCCAGAGCCACAGTCCCACGAGACCGGAAAGGCGAAGGCCCGCCAGCCTCGCCAGCCCGCCCCCCAGGCCACCAGGGCAGCCCCCGGCCTCTCGCCGGAGATGGCGGGCCCTGTCGAGCCCCTGGAGCTGGTGTTGGGGAACGACACGGGACAGAGCGCCTTCCAGCGCCATGCGGCCCTGTTGGGGGACAGCCGCCTGTCCCAGCCCGCCTATGCCCGCCAGCGCGCGGCCCTCGTCCAGCGCCTCCAGCACCAGTATGGCAACCGGTACGTCCAGCGGCTGGCCCAATACATAGCCCGGCAGGCGGCGCAGCGCCAGGGCGGCGGTGGCTCCACAGGCCTGGGCGACCTGCCCTTCGCCGAACTCAAGAAGAAGCTGGCCGCCATGTCCTCGGCGGAGCTAGGCAAGCTGCGCCAGGACAAGGGCTTCCTGGACAAGGCCCAGGCCAAGCTGAGCAACGCCGAGTTTGGCGAAGTGGCCGCTATGCTCATGCTCTACGCGCCCGACACGGTGGTGCAGAAGAAGGAGTCCATTACTGAGGCGCTGCGCCTCCTGTCGGCCCAGTTGCGGGACAAGGCCGTTGCCAGGACGCTGGTGGACAAGAAGGTGGAGGTCATCATCGTGCCGCGCAACGTGCCCATGACCGACCTGCCCCAGTTCAAGTCCCTCAAGGGCGCCAAGACCTTCGACGGGCGCGACTGGACGCCTGTGCGCGGCTCCGGCGGTATGAAGGTCGGCGACAAGATTTACGTCGCCATCGCCGAGGAGAACCTCATGGGCACCGATGTGGACACGGCCAAGGTGCCTGGTGCGGGCAACTACTGCAAGGGCTACTCCACCACTACCCACGAGTTCGCCCACACTATCTTCCTGTACGGCCTGTCGGACGCCGACAGGAAGAAGATCACCGACGCCTACAAGAAAAAGAAGGCCACGGAGGACAGCGGCAAGGCGGTGGAGTGGGTGGACGGCCCCAGCAAGCACGCTACCACCGGCAAGAAGACCGCCTGCTACGCCTCCATGAATGAGCACGAGTACTTTGCCCAGGTCTCCAACGCCTGGCTGGGCACCAACGCCGGCACCGACCCATTCACCGGCCAGAAGCGGCACAACGGCAAGTCCTGGGTGGAGTCCAACGAACCCAAGGAGGTCGTGGACATCCTGAAGCGCGTATACACCTCCGAAGGCATCAAGAATGCCAACCCCAGGAAAAAGTGATATGCTGACGCGTGTGGCCCGTCGGCGGGTGCGCTGCTTCTGCATTTACCGGCGTGGCCGCCTGGCGCTGCGGGTGGAGGACCGGCCCGGCACGCTGCACTCCACGGCGGCGCCCGGCCCCGAGGGGCCGCCGGCGCACCCTTTCGTCCATGCCCAGGCCTGCGATGCCCTGAGCGAGGACGAGCTGGGCAGGCTGCTGCGCCAGTCGTCCAGCTTCGACGAGTACGTGCGGGCGCTGGTGGCCGCCGGGTACGATGTGCTGTCCTGCGACGGCCCCCCGGCCCTGGAAGTGGGCGACGGCTTCCGCGTGTCGGACGGCAGGGGCCTCCTGGGCGCCGTATGGCCCCGCCCGGGACAGTCCACGTGCCTCGATTGGCAGCCGGCGGAGGGTGAGCTTACATACGCCCACGCCACGGTCACGGTGTACCGCCAGGACGCGGCGGAGATGCTGCTGGAGCCGCTGGCGCGCACCACGACCTTCGAGCAACTGGCCCGCAGCCTCGCGTCCCTGGGCATGCGGCTGACTCCACGGGAGGGCTGAGGGCGAGCGGCGCGCCACTCCAGCGCCCAAGACAAAAGCAAGACTCGTAGCAGACGCCAGGCCATATGCAAATGTATTACAGCTTAGTCAATGGAGCCATGGAGGGATACCGTCAAGATGCCACGCTCAGACGGCCGCAGACCCGGTAAGGCCAGGCCCGACCCCCTGCGCGAGCCGCGCCAGCAGCCGCGCTCCAGGAAGCGAGGCAAGCCTGCCGAAGCCCTTGACGACAGGCGAGACACTCATATCCAGGCAGACCTGGGCGGCGACGTGGGCCAGGGTGCCTTCGAGCGCCATGCCGCCATGCTGGGGGACAGCCGCATGTCCCAGCCAGCTTACGCCCGCCAGCGCGCGGCCCTGGTCGAAAGGCTCCAGCGAGAGTACGGCAACCAGTACGTCCAGCGGCTTATTGACCACGTCAGCCGGCTGGGCGCCCAGGCCATCCAGACCAAGCTGGCCGTCGGCCCGGCAGGCGACCAGTACGAGCAGGAAGCCGACATGGTGGCCGAGCAGGTGGTCAGGACGCTCAGGAGCGGCCCGGCGGAGGCCCGACGCCAGACGCCCCCGGAGGAAGAGGAGCTGGCCAGGGCAATGCCGCTGGCGCAGCGCCAGGTGGGCGAGGAGGGCGGCGAGCTTGACTCCGAGACGGAGCAGGCTGTCCAGACGGCGCGAGGCCAGGGCAGGGCGCTGCCGGAGCAGGTGCGCGCGCCCATGGAGTCGGCTTTTGGCGCCGACTTCAGCGGCGTGAGAGTCCACACCGGCCCCGAGGCCGACACGCTGAACCGCGACCTCAGCGCCCGCGCCTTCACCATCGGCCGGGACATTTTCTTCCGCGAAGGCGAGTACAGGCCCCAGAGCGGCGAGGGCCAGAAGGTGCTGGCCCACGAGCTTACCCACGTGGTCCAGCAGGGTGGCGCGACGGTCCGGCAGAAGCCCCTGGATGAGAACACCGCCACGGGCGCCCTCCAGCGCATGTTCAGCGAGGACGACCCGATACTTGAAGGGGTCAGCGGCAAGCAGAAGCAAGCCCTGGTCGCCTACAAGAACGACGCTCTGGAAGCCGCGCTTCTCAAGCTGTATGGACAGGGCTTCGAGAAGCGGCCCAGCGGCGGCAGGCTGGTCTATCTCAAGAAAGGCAAGTGGGCCGACGCGCAGAACGACGCCAAGAGCATCCTGGGCATGTCCCTGAGCACCAACAAGGTCCCTTCCGGCGGCGCTCAGAAGTCGCTGGAGGGAGCAGACCGGGAGCTATACAGCGAGAACGTCCTTGGCCTCACCGGCGTAATCGCCAGGAACTTCAGCAAGTCGCCGGCCAATGCGACCATTGAGTTGCACGTCGCCGATGTTATCATTGAGTTCAAGTACACTCCATAGCAGCGGAGGTAGCAGCCTATGGTGGCCAGCGTGCGCGAGCTGGGGCAGTCCGAGCTGGATGGCATAGTCGCCCGTGCCAGTAGAAGGCTGATCACCTCTGCCTACGTCCAGGCCAGCAACCCCTTCCGCGCAGACAACAGAGAGACCATATTCGAGGAGTTCGCCGTCTGGCGGCAGAGCTTCTACACCAGGCTCCAGGCCGTGCTCAGGGCCAAGGGACAGGACCACTTCCTGGCCTTGCAGTACATCAGCCCCGACTCCCGGACTATAAAGTTCATCAAGGGCTTCAGCGTGCCAGCGTCGCTGAGCTTCGACGAGTACACCCAGGCAGGCCAGGACATCGGCTTCGCCGTCAACGGCCTGGAGTTCTACATCCTGGACGAGACGGTGACCTGGTGCATTGGCACCGTGGTGGACGTGCAGTTCCTGACCGGCGACGATGCCTTCTTCAGCGCCTACTACACCTCCGAGGCCGAAAAGCAGGAGGCCATCTCCCATTTCCTGGAGTTCATCTCCACGGATGACACGCTGGACCAGTTCAAGCAAATGAAGAGCTACATCCGGTACAGGCTGGGTGGCCACTGGACCCAGCCGACGTAGCCCGCCCCCCAGAATGCTTTCAGGTCGAGTGGCCGTCCTGAATGGCTGGACCACATGCCCAGGGCAATGTATGGGCGGGTTTGAAACTCGCCCCCACAACTCAGGAATGCCATGTAGGGCGGCCAGTGGCCCCAGGAGCCAGCAGATGCGCCAGTGGAAGATGGACCGCTGGAAGTTCTTCGACATCACCCATCGCTATCACGTAGTCTGCAACCCCATGAGCATAGAGAAACTGGATGAGCTTGCCGGCCTGCTGGGGTTGGGGCCAGGCTCCAGGGTGCTGGACATCGCCTGCGGCAAGGCGGAGGTCCTGGTCAGGCTGGCCGAGGACTTCGGCATCAGCGGCGTGGGCGTGGACCTGTCGCCCTACTGCATCGCCGATGCCCGGAGAAAGCACCAGCAGCGTGTGCCGGGTGCCCGGCTCCAGTTCATCGAGCTGGACGGCGCCCTTTATCGGCCAGATGCTCCCGAGTCCTTCGACCTGGCCATGTGTCTGGGCGCGTCGTGGGTGTACAGGGGCCACCGGGGCACCCTCCGGGCGCTCAAGGGCATGGCCCGGCCAGGCGGCCTGGTCATGGTGGGTGAGCCTTTCTGGGTGAGCA
Source organism: Dehalococcoidia bacterium (assembly GCA_034433305.1). Taxonomy (GTDB): domain Bacteria; phylum Chloroflexota; class Dehalococcoidia; order Lucifugimonadales; family DAOUAM01; genus DAOUAM01. The sequence goes on from DAOUAM010000089.1 coordinate 84,176, forward strand.
GGCCCCCGGCGGAGTACCTGAGCGCCACAGGCATGGCCGAGGAGGCCTTCAGCACCCATCGCGGGAACGTGGCTATCGGCGAGGAAGAAGGGCTGACGCCTCTCTACTCGGTGGTCAGCAGCCACGACGACTGGGACAGATATATAGGCCTCCAGTGGTACGCCGTGGCGCAGTACGCCCATGCCAGTCCGGGCGACCCCGACCTGCCGGAGCTACTGGAGAGGGTCGCCACGGAGCGGGAGCACTACCTTCTCTGGGAGCGGGACATACTGGGCTGGGCCATTTATCTCTTTCGCAAGCCGGGCGGTTAGCTCCGCGCCATGGCCGCGCCCCGGACGGCGGTGGCCTCTATCTCCACCAGGATACTGGGCCGACCCAGGGCCGGTACGCCCACCACCGTGGCGGCGGGCTGGATTTCGGCCAGGCGCTCGCGCAGGCCGTGGGCGACGTGCTCCAGGTCTTCCTCCCCCACCACGTAGGAGCGCGTGCGCACCAGGTCGCTGAAGGGCAGGCCCTGGCCCTCGATGCCCCAGCGTATCCAGTCCAGCGTCTTCAGCGTCTGGCCGTAGGCGTCGAAGGGCGCGCCCACCTCCTCATCAAGCTGCACCGAGGTCGTGCCGGAGACGTACACCACGTCGCCCACTCTGACGGAGCGGCAGTAGTGGTGCTCCTCCTCGTAGGGCCGTCCGGTGTTGAGGTTGCGGCGTGTCCTGGTGGCGCCGATGACCGCCTCCACCTCGATAAGCTCCCCGGCCTGGCGCGGGCCTACGCCCTGCACCGTGATGCCCGCCGAAGTGGGATGGTGGGGGTGCATCAGCGCCAGCCTGCTGGCGGTGCTGGCGCGGCCCACGTAGGCCACGGCGGTGTAGTGCCGCGTGCTGACAATGTCCGTGGCCCGGCCCCCGCAGCTCTCCACCATGGAGATGATGCGGGCCGAGATGGCCCGGCACTGTGTCTCCAGGTCGCCCGGCGCCGTGACGCTGCCATCGGAGTGCAGGGCCGTGACGCCAGCGACCCATAGCTCATCGCCTACCTGCACGATGCCCGAGTAACCCCAGGCGTCAGCGTTGGGCATGTCCAGCGACAGCGCCTTCCTGGACGAGGCGGACCCTCGCACGGCCTCCACCTCCACCATCACCCGCGCGCCGCCTGGCAGGAAGTGCATCTGCGCCAGGCTCATGGCCGGCCGGATGTGGCCAAAGACCTCGCCGTGAAGGGCGCCCAGCAGGGCAAGGTCCTGGGGCTGCACACAGTACACACGGGTGCGCACCACGTCCTCCAGCGACGCATTCAGGCCCGACAGGGCAACCTGCGCCCTGGCCACCACTGCGCGGAACTGGAAGGCCAGGTCGCCGCCCTCGGCAGTAAGCCCTGAGAGGAAAATCCTGTTGCCTGTCTCCACGGCGGCGCTGGCGCCGTAGTGTCGCTCCTGGGGCACCTGGAGCAGAATACGCCTGCCCATGCTCTCCTCCTGTCTGGCTGCTACGGGGCGGAATGTAGTGTCATATCACGGCGTTGTCAAGATGGCGGCCCATGGCTATACTCGCAGCTATAGTTTGCACAGAGGTACGCTGTTGGTCCGAGTAGATGGACGTGCCCCCCATGAGCTGAGAGCAACCCGCATAACCCCTGGCGTGCAGGACTTCGCCGAAGGCTCGGTGCTCATCGAGGCTGGCCGGACGCGCGTGCTCTGCACCGTGTCCGTGGAGGAGAAGGTGCCGCTGTTCCTGAAGGGCGTCGGTGAGGGCTGGGTCACGGCGGAATACAGCATGCTGCCCCGCTCAACGGTGGTACGCACGCCGCGAGAGTCCAGGACAGGCGGCCCGCGAGGCCGCACCTATGAGATCGAGCGGCTGATAGGCCGGTCGCTGAGGGCGGCGGTGGACCGGAAGCAACTGGGGGAGCGCACCTTCACGGTGGACTGCGATGTGCTCCAGGCCGATGGGGGCACGCGCACCGCCGCCATAACCGGGGCCTACGTGGCCCTGTACCAGGCATTGCTGACGCTGAAGAAGCGCAACCAGCTCCAGGTGCTGCCCGTGAAGTGCGCCGTCGCGGCTACCAGCGTCGGCGTCATTGATGGCGAGGTGCTGCTGGACCTGTGCTACGAAGAGGACGCTCGCGCCGAGGTGGACTTCAACGTGGTCATGACCGACGCTGGCGAGTTCGTGGAGGTCCAGGGCACCGCCGAGGGCCGCAGCTTCCCCAAGGCGACGCTGGACGCGCTGCTGGCTTCGGCGGAGAAAGGCATCGCCCGGCTATTCCAGCTACAGCAGGAGACCATCGCCAGCCTGTAGGCCGCGTTGGGGGCAGCGCCGCAAGACCTCACCCCGTAGCTTCCTCTCCAGCTTGCCCCCTCGACAGGCTCTGAGCTTGCCGAAGGGTGTAAGGGGGGGCCATAGATTGACCAACGTATTGCCCTTAAAGACTGGAGGTGAGGTCTGCTCAGCCTGCCGACATCCCATCTCGTTCGAAGACCTGTCTGTTTATAGATATAGAGCTTCGCTGGCTGGGATATGCCTTGTGGGCGAAGCGGTAAGGCAGGGCCTGCCGGGCCACTTACTGCCATAGGCGCGTCTCTGCCGCCCAGCCCCGCCCGCACAGGGACAGGCCGGGCATGCACGGGAAAACGCTCCAGGCCGTTGGCCCTGGAGGTGGAGGCCTTTCTACCCCTGGCCCTCGGTCTCCCGCCAGACGTGGAACAGGCGCTGGAGCGTGGTCAGCGTGGTCAGGGCGGCCATGGCCCCCAGGACCACGGCCACCGCTGGCAGCCACCACTGGCCGATGATGAGCCCTGTGCCCAGGGCCGCGACGCGCTCTGGCCTGGTCATAACCCCCACCTTGCACTGGATGTCCAGGCCCTCGGCCCGGGCGCGCAGGTAGCTGACCATGATGGAGCCTGCCAGCGCCAGGTACACCAGCACCACGCCGGAGGTGGAGTCCCTCCCCAGGTAGAACAGTAGCACCCCCAGCAGGACGATGATCTCGGAGACGCGGTCAATCACCGAGTCCAGCAGGGCGCCGAACCTGGTGACACGGCCCGTGGCCCTGGCCAGCGCGCCGTCAAACAGGTCGAATATGCCCGCCAGGAGCATCACGGCGCCGCCAGCGGCAAGCTGGCCGGCGCTGACCAGGTAGGCGCTGGCCCCTGCGATGACTAGCCCCAGCAGGGTCACAACGTTGGGAGACAGGCCCAGCCTGTGGAAGAGGCGCGTGACCGGCTGCTCCAGGTAAGAGGACAGATAGCGGCGTGCGGTAGTACGAGTCAGCATAACGTGGCCTGCTCCATGCGAGGCGGCATGCCAGCGGGCCGCACCGGGCTGCGCGGCGTCGCGTGCAAGGCCCCTCCTACTCGGATGATGCCATGGCGCGGCTGTCCAGGAACGTGTGGTAGTAGTCCAGTACCCGGCCCGCGATGCGCTCCCAGCGGTACTCCTCCACCTTGCACCGTGCCCTGGCCGCCAGGGAGGAGCGCAGGCCAGGGTCTTTGAGCAGCCTGGCGATGGCATCGGCCAGGGCAGCGTCGTTCTTGGGCGGCACCAGCAGGCCGTCCACCTCATGCTCGATGACCGAGGAGTAGCCCTCTATGGCGCTGGCGACGATGGGCGCGCCGGCGGCCATGGCCTCCAGCAGCACAATGCCGAAGCTCTCCCTGCCCGTGGCCGGCGAGCAGTACACGTGGGCAGACTTGTAGTACCTGGCCTTCTCCTGGTCTGACACGCGGCCCACAAAGACCACGTCCTGCAGGTTGCGCTCGCTCATGATACGGTATGAGTCGTCGTCAGGCTTGCCTGGCCCCACCACAATCAGGCGAAGCTCAGGCCAGTCCCACTTGAGCCTGCTGTAGGCGCTGAGCAGGTGCTTCAGCCCCTTGCGCTTCTCCAGCCTGCCCACGAACAGCAGGTTCAGCTTGCCGTCCAGCAGATGAGGGAAGGGCGCCGCGTTGGCGTAAAGGTCCACCCGTATGCCGTTGGGGATGATCTCGTAGTCGCCGGGGAAGTGCCGGCTGATGAACTGGTAGGCCGGCGTGGACACAGCAATGCGCCCGTCCAGCTTGCGGTAGTCCCGCATGAGCAGGTGCTTGCCCACGCGGTAGAGCCTGGTGCCACGGAAGGTGTGGAAGGTGGCGATGTTGACGGCGTTGGACATCCTCAGCATCATGTAGGGAATGAAGCCGGCAAAAGGCTCGTGCAGATGGACAACATCGAACTGCTCCTGCCTCAGCAGGGCCTTGACCTTGGGTTGCAGCCAGACAGAGAAGGACACGCGGGCGATGGAGCCGCCGCTGGGGACCGGCACCGGCCTGCCCAGGTGTATGAAGTTGTCCCGCTGGATGCGCTCTGGCGCGGAGCAAGGGGCAATCAGCTTCACTGAGTGCCCCCAGCTCTCGAACTGGGCTGCTAGCTCGCTGATGTGGGCGGCCACTCCTCCCGGGAAAGCATGGTCGTAGGGCGACACAAGGGCGATCTTGATAGGTCGGTCCATGCGTGCTCCCTCGCGCTGAATGGGCGAATGGCCCGGTGCACCCCAGGCCGTGAAATGTTCAGCTATCCCTCCCGGCCCGCTATAAAGTCCTCCACCATCTTCCTTGCCTCGTCGTCCGTGTACTGGACTGGAGGCGACTTCATGAAGTATGCCGATGGGCCGATGATAGGCCCGCTCATGCCCCTGTCCTTGGCTATCTTGCAGCAGCGGATGGCATCTATCACCACTCCCGCCGAGTTGGGGCTGTCCCAGACCTCCAGCTTGACCTCCAGGTTCAGGGGCACGTCACCGAAGGCCGTGCCCTCCATGCGGATGTAGCACCACTTCCGGTCAGTGAGCCAGGGGACGTAGTCGGAGGGGCCTATGTGAATGTTCTCTGGCTCGATCTCGTAGTCAAGCTGGGAGGTGACCGAGTTGGTCTTGGACACCTTCTTGGAGGCCAGGCGCTCTTTCTCCAGCATGTTGAGGAAGTCCGTGTTGCCGCCGAAGTTCAACTGATAGGTGCGGTCAAGCCGGACGCCGCGCTCCATGAACAGGCGCGTCAGGACGCGGTGGACGATGGTGGCGCCCACCTGGGACTTGATGTCGTCGCCGATGATGGGCAGGCCAGCCTCGCGGAAGCGGCGCTGCCAGTAGTTGCCGGTGCCGCTGGCGATGAACACCGGGATGCAGTTCACGAAGCCGCAGCCCGCCGCCAGCACCTGCTCCACGTACCACTTGGTGGCTTCCTCGGAGCCTACTGGCAGGTAGTTCACCACCACGTCCACCTCGCGCTCCCTCAGGACCTTCACTATGTCGTCCGTGGGGCCAGGCGCCTTCTGGATAACGCTGGAAAGATACTTGCCGATGCCGTCGTGGGTCATGCCACGCTGCACGGTGACACCGATGTGAGGGACGTCCTGGAACTTGATGGTATTGTTGGGCTGGGCAAATATCGCCTGGGACAGGTCCAGCCCGACCTTGTTGACATCAATATCGAAGGCGGCGACGAACTTGATGTCGCTAACGTGGTAGTCGCCCACCACCGGGTGCATCAGGCCAGGGATGGCCCCATCCCCGGCGACGTTGCGGTACTTGTAGACACCCTGGACCAGGGAGGATGCGCAGTTGCCCACACCAATGATTGCTACGTTTATGTTACCCAAGCTTTAAGAGTCCTCCCGATTCTTTGGAGCCGCGCCGAATAGCGCCACAACTTCGCCAGATTTTAGCACCATGCAGAGGGCGATACAAGTATGGCGCGTGCCACTGGCCGTGCGGGGCCTGGTCCACCCAGGCAGCCCTGCGGCTATGTGCCATATTATGGCGCTCCTGCCCTGGAGGCGCGAGGTACAAATGAACTATATTTCGCTGGTAGTGTCCGGGACTCTGTACCGCGAGGCCGGCCGCGGCGTCGGCCCGGACCTGAGCAGGATAGCCATCGTCGCCACCACCAGGAAGCCGCCACTGACGGCGGAGCAGTACATCCGGGAGTCCATCGAGTCTCCCGCCGCCTTCACAGTGCCAGTGTTTGGCCCTGACGTCATGCCCAACGGGCTGCGGGGCCAGATGAGCGAGGAGGAGTTCGAGGCACTTGGTGGCCTACCTGCTGACTTTCCGGTGAGGGCTGACTGGGGCAGATCTTCCAGTCCAGGCCCATGCCTCCGGCCCCATAAGGCATAGCGTCTGTGTCCCACCCTCGAAACGCTTCACCCCGCGCGGGTGGGCAGGAGCAACGACGTCTGCCTCAGTGGGCTGCGCAGGCTCCCGCCGCAGCATATGGCCACGCTGGGGGAATAATACCAAGTCGCTATGATGAGGCCATAAATACTGTAGGGGCAACCCTTGTGGTTGCCCAGGGCCTGGGCAGGCACAAGGCCTGCCCCTACGAAATACGGCGCCATCATACAGAATTGGCATAAGAGCCTATCCGATAACTGCACGTCGGCTGATAAAGCGCTCCTGGACAAGCTCAGGGCGAGCGATTATTTACCCGTTCGTGGTGGGCCTGTCGGACCACCATCAAGGTTGTCGGACAGGCCCTCAGGCGTACTGCATCTGGCGCCGGCCTGGTTGCGGGCAAGGCCAGCCCCCTCTATAGCTCTCCCCCAAAGGGGGCGAGAACAGTCCCTTCCCCCTGGCGGGAGAAGGGACTTTGCCGCCTCCTTCAAGCAGAGTTGGTGTTGCACACCCCCAGTCAGTTCCGACGAGGGAGAGCTATCATATAACACCCTTCTCCCTCAGCCTTGCCAGTTCCTCGCTGTCCAGGCCCAGCAGGGAGGACAGTACCTCCTCCGAGTGCTGGCCCAGGAGCGGTGGTGGCGTGATGCTCACCGGGTGGGAGGCTATCTTGATGGGGCAGCCCAAGGCCTTGTAGCGCCCACGGGCCGGGTCGTCCAGCTCCACCACCATTTCGCGGGCGCGCAGGTGAGGGTCTTCCAGGACCTCGCAGGTGTCCAGCACCGCGCCGCAGGGCACGCCGATGTCGGTGAGGGCGGTCATGACCTCGCGCTTGGTGTGCCGGGACGTCCAGGCGGCGATGATTTCTTCCACCTCGCTAGCCCGCTGCCTGCGCGCCTCCTCGGTGGCGTAGCGCTGGTCGCCGATGAGGTCGGCGCGGCCAACGACTGCCAGCAGGCTGTCCCAGGCATCGCCGGTCAAGACTATGGTCACGTAGTCGTTGGGGCCTCCCGGCGCGCAGGGGTAAACGATGGACGGCCCGCCCCAGCCTCGGTTGCCTAGCCTCTGCACCGGCTTGCCCGAGGCCAGGGTGTCCATGATCCTGATGCGCATCAGATTGGTCACGGCGTCCTGCATGGAGACTTCCACGTACTGGCTCTCTCCCGACCTGTCGCGGGCGCGCAGGGCCGCCAGGACGCCGATGGCGCAGTGGAGCCCTGTGCCCGAGTCGCCCACACCCACCGAGACGAAGGTGGGCTGGCCGCCGGGGCCGCCGTTGGTGCTCATGGCCCCGGACATGGCCTGGGCCACGTTCTCGAAGCTCTTGAAGCTGGCGTAGGGGCCATAGGTGCCGAACCCCTTGATGGAGGCGAAGACGATACGCGGGTTCACTTCCCTCAGGACCTGGTACCCCAGGCCAAACTTCTCCATCCGCCCCGGCCCGAAGTTCTCCATCACCACGTCGGAGAGTCTGGCCAGCCTCTTGAAGATTTCCTGGCCCTCCCCGGACTTGAGGTCCAGGCACACGCTGCGCTTGTTGGCGTTGAAGACCAGGAAGTAGAAGCTGTCCATATCCGGCCTGTGGGCGCGCTCAGTCCTGGTGCGGTCCCCGACACCGGGTTCCTCCACCTTGATGACTTCGGCGCCCAGCCAGGCCAGCAACTGAGTGCACGATGGCCCTGCCTGTACCTGGGTCAGGTCCAGGATGCGTATCCCTTCCAGGGGCGCGGTCATATATGTCCCTCCTGGTGTGCCACTATGCCCTTGGCCAGGTGTCGGTGCGCTGGCCCCAGCCGTTGACCGGCTTCGGGAAGTAATGGTAGCATCGCCAGCAATTATCGGCCACGGAGGCTGAAGTGCAGCCAGCGCGACACGTTGCCGCCAGGGTGCCCTTCTTCTATGGCTGGGTAGTCCTGTTAGCGGCGGGTACGTCGGTCTTTGTGCGCAACGCCGCCGCCGCGCTCACCCTGGCGGTGTTCATCTACCCCATCAGCCAGGAGCTGGGCTGGAGCCGCACGCTGATAGCCGGCGCTGCCAGCGTCGGCGGGCTGGCGGCGTCGGGCGCGTCGCCAGTGGTGGGCTGGCTGCTGGACCGCTACGGCGCGCGCCTGGTGCTGGTCGCCAGCATTCTGGTGCTGGGCCTGGCCACCCTCTCTCTGGCCTGGGCCACCGTCCCCCTGGCCTTCTACCTGGCCTACGGCACCGGCCGCGTCATATTCTCCAGCCCGGTGCAGATTGGCGCGTCGGTGGTGGTCTCCCGCTGGTTTGTGCGGCTGCGCGGCCGGGCCACCGGCATCCTGTTCATGTGCCATGCGGCGGGCATGGCCCTTTTCCCGCTGATAGCCTCCTTCATTATACAGGCCCAGGGCTGGCGCGCGGCCTGGCTGGTGCTGGGCGTGCTGGTGTGGGCCGTGGCCCTGGCGCCGGTGTCCCTGCTTATCGTCCAGCGCCCCGAGGACGTGGGACTGAAGCCCGATGGGGCCGCCAGCGACGCAGGCACGGCGGCCTCCCGAAAGCAGGAGGAGCCGGCCTGGGGGCTGCGCGCCGCCATGGGCACGCCTGCCCTGTGGCTCCTGGCCGTGGCCGCCGGCATGCTCTTCCTGGTCCAGGCCGGGACCAACATCCACCAGGGGGCCTACTTTCGCGACCAGGGCCTCAGCGCCACGGTGGCGGCCACGGCCATCAGTTTCAACGCCATCTTCGCCGGCGTCGGCAGCATGAGCTGGGGATGGATAGCCGACCGGCTGCCGGTGCGCTATGTCTTCTGTGCCGTGGCGCTGGTCATGGCGCTGGCGTCGGGGCTATTCATCACCGCTGACACGCCGGCAGAGGCCATCGCCTTCGCCTCCCTCTTCGGCTTCGCCCTGGGCGGGATACTGGTGGTGCCGCCGGTGGCCTATGCAGGCTACTTCGGCCGGCCGTCCCTGGGCACCATACGCGGCGTCACCGAGCCTTTCGTCTCCCTGGGCCAGGCCATCGGCGCGGTGCTGGCCGGCGCCATCTTCGATGTCACCGACAGCTACCGCGCCGCCTTCTTCATCTTCGCGGCCCTGGGCGTGCTGACGGCGCTGCTTCTGCTGCTGGCGAGGCCGCCGGCGGCCCGGCCCGTTGCCCGCCAACCGTGACGCGCCGGCTCAGCGCGCCACGGGCACCATCACCAGACACACGGGCTGCGGGACCTCCGTGACGTGGCCCGTGGCCGCGAGCTTGCCGGTCTGCTGGTCAACCCGGAAGGTGACGATGGTGTCGCTGTTCTGGTTGGCGGCCAGCAGGAAAGTCCCCGTGGGGTCCAGGGTGAAGTTCCGGGGCGTCTTGCCCCTGGTGGACTCGTGGCCCACCAGTGTCAGCCTGCCGCTGCCCTGGTCAACGCGGAAGATAACGATGCTGTCATGGCCTCGGTTGGAGCCGTACACGAACCTGCCCGTTGGGTGCACATGCACGTCGGCGCAGTAGCTGGTCTCCGCGAAGCCCGCCGGCAGCGTGGACAGCGTCTGGACCTCCGTTAGCACGCCGCGATTGGCGTCGTAGGCGAAGGCGGTCATGGTGGAGTCCAGCTCGTTGATGAGGTAGGCGAGCCTGCCGCCGGGATGGAAGGCGAAGTGGCGCGGGCCTGCGCCGGGCTTCACCTGCGCCCAGGGTGGGTCGTTGGGCCGCAGCTTGCCCTGGGCCAGGTCCAGCCGGTAGGCCATCACCCTGTCCATGCCCAGGTCGGCGGCGAAGGCGTAGCGGTTGGCGGCGTCCAGGTTGATGGAGTGGGCGTGTGGCCCCTGCTGTCGCCGGGGGTTGATGCTAGAGCCTTTGTGCTGCACCACGTCGGAGGCTTCCTGGAGGCGCCCGCTCTGCTCGATGGGGAACATGCTCAGGCTGCCCGAGCCGTAGTTGGCCACCAGCACGTACTTGCCCGTGGCGTCCACTACCAGGTGGCAGGGCTGGGTGCCGTGGGAGGGCTGCTGGTTAAGGTACTTCAGCTCACCTTTGCTCCGGTCCAGGGTGAAGGCGCTGACGGCCCCGCCGGGCTTGCCGTCCGGGCCGCCTGTCTCGTTGACGCAGTACACATAGCGCAGGGTGGGGTGGACAGCCAGGAACGAGGGGTCCTCCACGCCCGTGGCCTTGTTGACGTACTCCAGCGCCCCGGTGGCCGCGTCCATGCGATAGATGTAGATGCCCTCGCTCCGGCCACGGGTGTAGGTGCCGATGAGGACCAGTAGCTCCGGACTGGTCGGCATTGTCATGGTCTGTACCCTCCTGGAAGATTCGGGGATGAAACGTAGAAAGGGCCAGAGCGGCCCTTTCTACGAAGGAGTACCTGTGCTCCAGGCTACGCGCCGGGGCCGCGCTCCATGGAGTAGGGCTGCCAGCGGCGAAGGTCGCTCTTCTCCAGCACCGAGGGGTTGACGCAGGAGCGAGGCCAGCGCCCGCTCAGCACCAGCGCTATCTCCTGCCCGACGCGGCGGCGGGTCTCCGGCGCCATCCTGGCCGAGGCCGAGGCCACGTGGGGCGTCAGTATAACGTTGTCCATCTGCAGGAGCGGGTTCTCGGGATTGGGCGGCTCCTGCTCCAGCACATCCAGGCCGGCGCCGGCTATCCAGCCCTCGCGCAGGGCCTTTATAAGGGCCATCTCGTCCACAGTGGGGCCGCGGCCATTGTTGATGAAAAGGGCCGTGGGCTTCATCATCCTGAAGTGCTCCTCGCGCAGCAGGTGATGGGTCTCTGGCGTCGAGGGCGCATGCATGGAGACGATATCGGAGCGCTGCAGCAGCTCGGCCAGGGTGCTGACAGGCTCCACGCCGTACTCGGTCATCTTCAACTCTTCCACATAGGGGTCATGGGACAGGATACGCAGCCCGAAGGGCCTGGCCCGAACAGCCACGGCCCGGGCCACGTGGCCGAAGGAGATGAGTCCCAGTGTCTGGCCCATGAGCCTGGGGAATTTGGACAGCAGCGGGCGCCCCTCGCTCCAGCGGTTCTCGCGCACCATCCTGTCCATGATGTTCAGCCGCCTGTAGGCCGCCAGAATCATCAACAGCGTATGGTCGGCGACCTCCTCGATGAAGGTGTCCGGCACGTTGGTGACGGGGATGCCCCGCGCGGTGGCAGCCTCCACGTCCACTGTGTCGGCGCCGACGCTGCCCAGGGCGATGATCTTGCATTTCTCCAGGCTATCTATGATCTTCCCGGTAATGCGCCGCCCCCTGGCGATGAGGGCATCGGCATCGCGCGCGCCCTTGATGAACTCGTCCTCGGTCCTGGCGGGTATCTCGACAATCTCGGCCCCGACCCCCCTCAGTGCCTCCATCTCAAGCTCGTAGGAGCCGCCTGCCAGGTCGTAGGTGACTCCCGCGGGCTTCTGGGTGACCACTTTGAACTTGGCCAACTTGCCCTCCTTTTCTTGGTCTCCAGGGAATGTGACAAAGTCTGAAAGCCCCTGGCCTGTCTTGCCCTTTCGTTGCCCAATAGGATACGAGCAGCGCATGCATTATGTCCAGACCTGGTAAGGCCCAGTACTGGTTGCCTGGCAGGTACCCATCCAGGCCAAGGGTGGCCAGCCCCCTCCCTGACTCTGCTCCAAAGAGGGCGAGGGCTGTCCCTTGCTCCACGGGTGTAAGCCATATCCAGACAGCCTAGCTGACGGTCTGCCCCAGGCGCTGCAACAGGCCTGGCTCCAGCTTAAGAAGAGCGTCCAGGTCATCGGGCGTGTCCAGGTCCAGGGCCAGGCCACGGCAGCGGTAAACGGCGACCGACAGGCCCAGCGCCTCCGCCTGGGCCACGTGCAGCCGGAAGCTGTCGGTCCCCAGGGCAGGGCGAAAGGGCGAGTTCAGGGGCGTGATGATGGCGTTGGTGCCGCCGTCGCGCTGCGCCGGCGAGAGGGCCAGCCGCTCGCCCTGGCCGGATGCTTCTGTCAGCCCGCGCACGTCCTCGGGCGTCACCAGTGGCAGGTCGGCCGGCAGGTACATGGGCGCCAGCCCCAGGGCGAAGGCTTCCTCGAAGGCGTGGGCCAGGACGCCGTTCAGCCCCAGGCCCTGGTCAGGCCGCCACTGCGCTCCCATTCCCTCGGCGGCCTGCCTGACCACGTCCTCGCTGCCAATGACCCGGACTTCAGCCACGCCGGCGGCCAGGCACGCCTCCAGCACGCGGCGGAGCATGTGCAGGCTGAGGGAGGCCCGCTCCGCCGGCGAGAGCCTGCCGGCCAGGCGCGACTTGGCCTGGCGCAGCGGTTTCATGGGCACCACGGCGACGATTCCCCTGGCCTTCACGGCGACCTCAGACCGCGCTTCCCGCGGCCAGAAGCCCGCAGACGTGGCGGGCCAGCCGCACCTTGTCGGCATCGGATGCCATGACCGTGCCTGTCACCTCGGCGCGCATGCCCAGGCGCTCGGTATCGCCGACATAGCCCCTGTCCACCTCGTCTATCACGAAGACATCGCACAACCCCCGGTACTGCCGCGCCACGCCCAGGCAGGAGGCGTCGTGCCCCAGCTCCCGCAGGAGCTTGGCGGCGGGGCCGCGCAGGGCCTGCCCTCCCACGATGGGGCTGATAGCCACCCTCGGGCCTTGAAAGGCGGCGATGCGCTCCCGCACGCCAGGCAGCGCCAGGATGGGCGCCACGCTCAGGAAGGGATTGGAGGGGCAGAAGACGATGGCGCCGGCGCGGGCCAGCGCCTCCTGGAAGCCGGGCGAGGGCCTCGCCCGCTCCACGCCGTCGAAGCGCAGCCCCCGGACGACCGGCTCGCAGCGGCGCCTCACAAAGTACTCCTGGAAGGCCATCTCTCCCTCGTCGGTGGTCACTATAGTGCGGACGCGGTCATCGCTCATGGGCACGACGGGATGGCGCACGCCCAGGGCGGCGCATAAGGCAGAGGTCACCTGGGACAGCGTCTGCCCCTGCCGCAGCAGCTCGGTGCGGCGCACGTGGGTAGCCAGGTCCCGGTCGCCGATGTTGAACCAGCCGGGCGCGCCGTAGCGCTTCAGGGCCTCCAGGGCCTGGAAGGTGTCTCCGGCGATGCCCCAGCCCGTCTCCGGGTTAGCCAGCCCAGCCAGCGTGTACATGACGGTGTCCAGGTCGGGCGAGACGTGCAGCCCGAAGAACTCCTCGTCGTCGCCGGTGTTGACCACGATGACAAGCTCGTCGGGCGGCAGCACCCGCGACAGCCCCAGCGCCAGCTTGGCGCCGCCAACGCCCCCGGCCATGGCCAGCACTGGTCGCTTGGTCACTTTTCCCTTTTCCCCCTTTCAGACGAGTTAGGTGCTGCCCTTATGCTACAATCGTCACAGGACAGGCCCGGACCTGCTGCGAGGTAGTCCCATTTATATCACGCACCTGAGCCTTGTCAACTTCCGCAACTACGCGAGCCTGGAGCTGGACCTGGGGCCAGGCATGGTGCTGGTGCAGGGCGCCAATGGCCAGGGCAAGAGCAACCTGCTGGAGGCCATCTACATCCTGGCCATAGCCAAGTCCCCCAGGGCCTCCACCGACCGGGAGGTCATCCGCTGGCAGGCGACGCAGGAAGAGGTCCACGCCAGGATCGCCGCCAGCGTCCACCGCGATGGAAGGCCCCTCAGGGTCCAGATAGACTTTCGCAGCCTGCCCGCCGCGCCAGTCAGCGAGGAGGACGAGCCTCAGGCCGGGCCAGCCCGCCGCTACAGCCCCGAGGGCCTGTCAGTACAGAAGTATATCAGGGTCAACGGCATCCCGAGGCGTGCCTCGGAGCTTGTGGGCGAGGTCAACGCCGTCATGTTCAGCGCCCAGGACCTGGAGCTTATCTACGGCCCCCCGCCGGTGCGGCGCCGCTACCTGGACATACTCATCTCGCAGCTTGACCACCCTTACCTCAGATCGTTGCAGCGCTACCAGCGCGTCGTTAATCAGCGCAACCACCTGCTGAAGCTCATCCGGGAGGGCCGCGCTCAGCCGGGCGAGCTGGACTTCTGGGACGCGGAGCTGGTCAAGGAGGGGCGCTACATCATGGCACTGCGCCTGCACACCATACTCGCCCTCTCTCAGCTTGCAGGCCCATTCCACAGTGAGCTTACGGGCAACGGCGAGAGGCTGGAGCTGCTCTACCGCCCCAGCGTCGCCCTCGGCCCGGAGGAGTCCGAGGAGGCGCTGGGCCAGGCCTTGCGGCAGGCGCTGGAGCAGCGCAGGCCGCGAGAGCTGGCCCAGGGCGTGACGCTGGCGGGGCCGCACCGCGACGATCTGCAACTGCTGCTGGACGGCATGGATGCCGGCGCCTACGCCTCCAGGGGTCAGTCGCGGACTATCGCCCTGGCCATGAAGCTGGGCGAGGCCCGCTATCTGACGGAGCAGCGCCGGCAGGAACCTGTGCTGCTGCTGGACGACGTCCTCTCGGAGCTGGATGCCACGCGCCGCGCCCACATCCTGGAGACGGCGGCCAGGTACCAGCAGAGCATCATCACTACCGCCGACACCGGACTCATCGAGGAGCGCTTCCTGGGGCAGATGGCCCTGTTCCAGGTCCACCGCGGCCTGGTGGTGCCAGTGGTGGCGTCCTCCAGCGCCGACGCGTCGCCTAACAAGAGGTAGCCCATGTCTGGACAGCTAGAGGCAAGCATAGAGGCGGCGGCCCGGCTTATGGTGGAGTGCAGGTACGTGGTGGCGCTGACCGGCTCCGGCCTGTCGGCGGAGAGCGGCATCCCCACCTTTCGCGGCCCTGGCGGGCTTTGGACGCGCCTGGGCGAGCCGCCCATGGACGGCTACCAGCGCTTCCTGGCCGACCCAGAAGCCTGGTGGCGCGGCCAGCTTGGACAGCAGCCAGACCCGGCCCGCGCCGAGTTCCGCGAGGCCATCGAGCGCGCCCGGCCCAATCCAGGCCACTACGCGCTGGCAGACCTGGAGGCGCTGGGCGTACTCCAGTGCGTCATCACCCAGAACGTGGACGACCTGCACTTCAAGGCCGGCGCCCGCTCGGTGCTGGAGGTACACGGCAACCGCACCAAGCTGCGCTGCATCGCCTGCGAGTCCCGCTGGCCCAGGGACCAGTTTGTCATCCAGGAGTTGCCGCCCTGCTGCCCACGGTGCGGTGGCCTGGTCAAGAGCGACACCGTCATGTTCGGCGAGCCGATACCCAGGAGCGTGCTGGACAGGTGCGCCATGGAGACAGAGCGCAGCGACTGCATGCTAGCCATTGGCACCTCGGCGACAGTGTACCCGGCGGCGGGCTTCCCCATGACGGTTAAGGCCCGTGGTGGGGCCGTCATAGAGTTCAACCCCAACCCGACAGCCCTCTCCGCCTCCGCCGATGTAGTGGTGCGCGGCCCCACGGGCGAGACGCTGCCGCTCCTGGCCCGGCGCGTCAAGGGCCTGCTGGGCCAGCAACCTGGCGCCGGCTGATGGAAAAGGAGGCGTATCAGTAGTAGAATCCCTCTCACACGCAGGCGTCGTTGCCCGGGTACCTCACCTCCGTTCACCCTCTCCAGCTTGCCCCCTCGACAGGCTCTGAGCTTGCCGAAGGGTGGGGAGGGGGCCATAGATTGGCCGACGTATCGCCGTTAAAGATTGTGGGTGAGGTCCCCCTCCGGCGTGGGAGTCTTCAGCCAAGAAAGGCAGTCCCTATGGCCAGAGTGTTCGCCCTGTCCAAGGTGTACCTGGAGGAGCTCAGGCCGCTTCTCCCCGACGTGGAGCTGGACCGGGTGCGGTTCAAGCAGGGCACCTTCATCGGGCGCGTCTTCGGCTGGTTCAACCAGTGGGCCGTTACCTTTGGCAGGAGCGTGCACCTGACGCCCAGGGCGCCGGTGGACACCTGGAGCCAGGAGACCGAGTTCTGGCTCTACGCCCACGAGTGCTATCACGTCAAGCAGTACAGCAAGATTGGCCTGCTGCCTTACCTGTTCCTGTACATCCTGTGCCGGGTCGTCATCTTCGTGCTGCGCCGGCCCATATATGACCACCCTTTCGAGATGCCGGCCTACGACTTCTCCAGGCTGGCCAGGGACCGCTGGCGGGAGCGCCACGCTGGCGGGTAAGTGGGACCGGCAGGCCATGCCTGGCGGCGTTGCCCACAATGCTTCCTGTCACCAGCGGTCCAGCACCTCGCGCACCTTGCGGGCCAGCACGGCGGGCGTGAAGGGCTTGCGAATGAAGTGCGTCCCTGGCTCCAGCACCCCCTGCCGCAGAAGGATGTCATCGCTGTAGCCAATGGTGTACAGCATGCGAATGCCCGGGCGGACGGCCCTGACCTGCTGGGCCAGTTCGCGACCCCCAGCGCGGAGCATGGCCGCGTCGGCCAGCACCAGGTGTATGTCCTCGTTGGCGCGCTCGCGGGCCTTGCGCAAGGCCTCGTCGGCGCTGGCGGCCTCCAGCACGGAGTAGCCCTGCTCCCGCAGGACGCGCGCGGCCAGGTCTCGCACCGATGGCTCGCCTTCCACCACCAGCAGGCGCTCGCTCCCTCGCGGCAGGCTGCTGGACTCGGCCCGTACGGAGGGAGCCTCTGAGGACTCCCTGGCGCGTGGCAGGTAAACTCTTACCGTCGTGCCCTGGCCCGGCTCGCTACGCACCAGCACCTGACCGCCGTTCTGCCTCACTATGCCGTAGCAGACCGCCAGGCCCAGCCCGCTGCCCCGGCCCACCTCCTTGGTGGTGAAGAAAGGCTCGAACAGGTGCGCCAGGACCTCCTCGGTCATGCCTGCGCCGCTGTCGCTGACGGAAAGCAGGACGTACTCGCCGGGAGGTAGCTCCAGGCCAGGCTCAGCGTGGCGCTGGTCTATGCTCACATTGCTGGTCTCGATAGTCAGCCTGCCGCCCTCGGGCATGGCATCGCGGGCGTTGGACGCCAGGTTGAGGAGCACCTGCTCGAACTGGACCGGGTCAACCCTGACGGGCCAGAGGTCATCCCCCGGTCTGGTCACCAGCTCCACGTTCTCCCCCAGCAGGCGCCGCAGCCGCGTGTCCACGTTGAGGAGCAGACCGTTGAGGTTGATAATCCTTGGCTCGATGATCTGCCGGCCGGCGAAGGTGAGCAACTGACCTGCCAGGTCCGCCGCGCGGCTGGCTGCTTTCTCGATCTCCTGCAGGTAGCCGCGCACGTTGTTGTCGGGCGGCAGCACCCGGATGCCTAGCTGGGCGTAGCCCAGGATAGGCGTGAGCAGGTTGTTAAGCTCGTGGGCGACGCCGGTGGCCACCCTGCACATGCTCTCCATCTTCCTGGCCCGGAAGGACTGCTCCTCGGTACGTCGGCGCTCCGTGATGTCCCTCAGGGAGCCAAGGAAGTTGCCCGAGGGGAGGCGGATGCAGTTAAGCTCGGCACAGATACGGGTGCCGTTCTTGTGCCGGAGGGTGACCTCGCCCATGATGTACCCTTGCTCCACCAGCTTCCCGAACAGGCCAATGCCCCTGGACAACTGGTCGGGCCACAGCAGGTCAAAAAGCCCGGCCCGCAGAAGCTCCTCGCGCTCATAGCCCAGGATATAAGACGCCTGGGGGTTGACCTCCACGAACTGGCCGCCGGGAGAGGCGACGAAGATGGCATCGCGCAGGTGCTCCACCAGGGAGCGGTAGCGCTCCTCGCTGGCCCGCAGCGCCTCCTCCGTCTGCTTGCGCTCGTTGACGTCGGCTACGGAGCAGACCATCCTTAGCGGCTTGCCCTGGGAGTCGCGAATGGCCTCGCCGATGGAGGTGACCCAGACGTAGAGGCCTTCGTCGCGGCGGAGCCGGAACTCGGCGCGGTAAGGCTCGCCACGCTCCAGGTGGGCGCTGAGCGCCGCCGTCGCCAGGCCAATGTCATCGGAGTGGATGCGGCCCAGGAAACCGCGCATGTCCACCGGCCCGCTCTCGCGAGAGGCCCCCAGAATCGCCAGTAGCCGCTCGTTGCACTCGAACCGATTGGACGTGATGTCCCACTCAAAAATGCCGTCCTTGGTGGCGTTGAGCAGGGCCTCCAGGCGCTGGGCGCTCTGCCTCAGCAGGTCTTCGCCGCGCCGCAGTTCCATGCGCGAGTTATTGAGTTCGGCAATGCGCTGCCGCGCCAGTTCCAGTTCGCCTATGAGTTGCTCCTTGGTCTTATCTTCGTCCCTCATATGCAGTCCTGATGCAGGCCCGCATGGCTGGCATGGGCCGAGGATTTGGGATTGCTGGCGGCGAGGACTACGTGGGCTCTCGTCGCCAGATGCCTCTACAGGCAGAAAGGCGGCTGGCCCTGAGGCCAGATAACCGCTGGCGAATTATATACTGTACGCCCTTGTACGCACAACGATGTGTGCAATCTCACCCTTGGAGTGGTCACGATTGGTGCTATATTCTGTCATTGTGACACTCAGAAACACACCGCAGTCCACAGGCCGCAAGGGCGATGGGCGCGTCTATAATGGGCGTTGTGGACAGGTACCTCTCACCTTCAGGGGGCTATAGAATGGTGAAGTCCAGGGTGGCCTTTGCTGCCCTGGCTGTTTTGCTGTGCCTCGCCATGGCATCCTGCTCGCGGGCCGCTTCAGCGGAGTTCCCAATAGTGCCCGATGAAAGGCTGGTGGCAAGGGGCAAGGTCATTTACGACAGCCGCTGCGTCTATTGCCACGGCAACGAGCGCGGGGAGGGCCGCAGCCACGGCGCGCCACCGCACACCCAGCAGGGCCACACCTGGCACCATGCCGACCGTCAGCTCCTGCAATGGGTGCTGGACGGCCCGCCTATGCGCACCACCATGCCGACCTTCCGGGGCACCCTGAGCGAAGAGGACGCTCGCGCCGTCATAGCCTACATCAAGACCCTGTGGCCCGAGGATATCCGGCGCAATCAGATGGAGTTTTCCCGCCAGTACGAGGAGCGGATAGCCAAGCAGAATGATGGCGCCAGGTAGGCCGAGCGGCCCTGGCGAAATGCAGGGCTGGCGCTGTGGAGTACCCCTCGTCGGCGGCCCCGGGTTATACTTGTTCCAGGGCTGGCAGGCGGGCCGCTTCACCAGTTGAAAGACCACCAGAGGTAGTCAGTGATTAGCATCGAGCTTCTCAGAAGGGACCCGGACATTGTGCGCGAGGCCATGCGGCGCAGGGGCCAGGATGCCCCCATTGACCAGGTGCTGGAGCTGGACTCCCGCCGCCGCGCCTGCATCGCCGAGGCGGACATCCTGCGGGCGCGCCGCAACGAGGTAAGCAAGCAGATCGGCCAGATGAAGGCCAGGCCGCCGGAGCTTATCGAGGAGATGCGGCAGGTGGGCGCCAGGATCAAGGCCCTGGAGGACGAGACCAAGGAACTGGACGAGAAGATTACCACGCTGCTGCTGACCATCCCCAACATTCCCGGCGACGACGTGCCCCTGGGGGCCAGCGAGGCACAGAATGTCGTGGTGCGCCAGGTGGGGGAGCCAGCGCCCCTTTCCTTCGAGCCGCTGCCCCACTGGGACCTGGGCGAGAAGCTGGACATCATAGACTTCCAGCGGGGCGTCAAGCTTGCAGGCTCTCGCTTCTACGTGCTCAAGGGCAAAGGCGCCAGGCTCCAGCGCGCCCTGGTCCAGTGGATGCTGGACGTGCATACCAGGGAGCATGGCTACCAGGAGCTATACTTGCCCTACCTGGTCAACCGGCAAGTCCCGCTGGGCAGCGGCCAGTTGCCCAAGTTCGCCGACACCATGTACCACGACGACGAGGATGACCTGTGGCTCATTCCCACGGCGGAGGTGCCCATCACCAGCATGCACAGGGACGAGATCCTGCCCCCGGGCGTGCTGCCCCTGTACTACGTGGCCCACTCGCCCTGCTTCCGGCGGGAGAAGGCCGCCGCCGGCAAGGACACGCGGGGCATCAAGCGTGTCCACCAGTTCGAGAAGGTGGAGATGTACAAGTTCGTGGAGCCGGACACTTCCAACGCCGAGCTGGACAGGCTGGTGGCCGACGCCGAGGAGATTTGCGCGCGCCTGGGCATCCCCCATCGCGTGGTGCAGATCTGCACTGGCGACCTGGGCTTCTCGGCGGTCAAGACCTTCGACATCGAGATGTGGGCGCCGGGCAGCAAGGAATGGCTGGAGGTAAGCTCCTGCTCCAACTGCGGCGACTTCCAGGCCCGCCGGGCCTACATCCGCTACCGCTCAGATACTGGTGCCAGGCCCCAGTTTGTACATACTCTGAACGGCTCCGGGCTGGCCCTGCCCAGGGTCATCATCGCCATCCTGGAGAACTTCCAGCAGCCCGATGGCTCGGTCATAGTGCCCGAGGTGCTTCGCCCGTACACGGGCTTCGACAGGATAAAGTGAGGCGTCCAGGCAGCGGCCTGGAGTTGGTATGAGTCCGCGCTACCCTTCGGGCACCAGCACCCAGTAGTAGAAGCTGTTCATGCTGGTCCGGCGCCTGGGGTTGCGGTCGAGGATGTGGTCGAAGCGCAGCACGACGGCATCAGCGGTGATGAAGGGCGCGGGTATGGTGAACTGGTCCTCGCCGAAGAAGTAGCGCTGCGCCGGCAGGTGCCAGACGGCCACGGGCCTGTCGTCCACGAACACCCGCATGGAGCCCCGGACTCCAGAGTCGTAGCGCTTCACTATGACCAGGGGCTTGCCGGGCACCGCCCGCACGCGGAACTGTTCGTAGCCCGTGGTTATGCGGGCTTCGTCCCGTATGGCGGTGTCAGGGCCGACGCGGAAGGCGCGCTCCACCGTATGCACCAGGGGCGACATCTGCCAGCCGTGGTCCAGCTCCGCCTGGGGGTCGCCCACGTCCAGCGAGTCCACCAGCCGCAGGCCGGCCAGCGATGGGCCGTGGACTCTGTCCCTGGGCGCGTAGGTGACGCTCCAGCCGGTCTTGAACACGGCCAGCCTTGGCCCTCGCGGGTCGCCCGGGGCCTCCGTCTGGGCCGAGAAGACCTCGCTCCCGTACACCCAGCTACGCATGTACAGGTCGTCGAAGGCAATGACGTAGTCGGGGCGCAGCCGCTCCAGGAGCGTGAAGGTGTCCTGGCCGATGCCCTCATGGTAGCTGGCGCCGGTCAGGTCCACCAGGGGCCGCCGGGTGAAGTACCTGAGCGCCCCTGGGTCCGTCACGGCTATTTCGGCGCTGACGGGCACGTTGGTGTCCACCCAGCGGGCCACGGGCATGCTCAGCTCCCTGACGCGCAGCACGTCCCAGGAGAACTCCGCCGACAGGCGGGGCCACTGGAGGGGCAGCGCCGCCACGGGCACGCCGGCCAGGACGACGCCAGCGGCCAGCATGGTGACCCGCAGCGAGCGCCGTGAGGCGGGGTCCAGGGAAGCCTGGGAGGCCACATAGGCCATCATGGCGCGCCACGCCACTGCGGCGCCCGTGGCGATGAAGACCGCCAGGAAGGGCAACACCGGGTCCAGATAGCGGCGCGTCCCGAAGTCCCACTGCTCGCCAGGGAGCGGCACCAGCACCGACAGGGAATACAGCAGGGCCAGCGGGAAAAGCACCAGCGCCACGGCGCGGGAGCCGGCCAGCCTGAAGGCGTGGTACGCCCCCATGGCGGCGACGCCCACCGTGGCCACAGGCTGCACGCCGGCCAGGTAACCCGTGTGCCGCAGGTAGCCCGTCCAGGTGGCCGACAGGTTCTGCCAGTTGAGCAGGCCCAGGTCCTGGTGCCGGACGTAGAAGGAGTTGGGCAACGGCTTGCCCGATACCGCCAGGTTATAGGTGGCCCACACTGTCCCGGCCATCAGGGCGGGCAGGGCCAGCAACAGCACTTCATGGACGTCCTCGAAGGTCAGCACGCGGTGCGTCTCCCGCTCCCAGAGCCTTCTGGCCAGCTCCACCAGCAGCGCCAGGGCCACCAGGATGAAGCCCTCGGGCCGGGCCAGCACGGCGAGGCCCAGCAGGACGCTGGCAGCCCCATGCCTCTGATGAAGGAGCACCCACGAGGCTCCCAGCGCCAGCACCGAGAACAGGGCCACCTCGCCGCCAGACACGCGGGCGAAGGCGAAGGTCGGGTCCAGGGCGACCACGAAGCCGGCGAAGGCCCCGGCGGCCCGGCTGCTCGTCAGGTCTCGCGCCAGCAGATAGGCCAGGGCGCTGACGCCCACCCCCAGCGCGACGCCCAGGCCCTGGGCCAGGGCGGGCAGGTCCACGCCAGCCAGAGACAGAGGCCGGTACAGCACTCCCAGCAGCACCACCCAGAGAGGGCTGGTCATGCCTGCCTCAGGCGTGCCGGGGTTGTAGCTGAAGGCGAGGGTGTGGGCAAAGTTACGTGCGTAGACCAGGCTGACCCAGGTGTCATCGGCCGGCAGGGTGCCCCAGCCAGCCGGAGCGCCGGCGCTGGCGTCCAGGGCAAATACAAGCGCGACGATGGCGTGTGCCGCCAGGAAGGCGGCGTAGGGCCACAGCAGGCCGCGCAGGGCCTCCAGCGCCGCCGGCCTGGCGGAGGCCAGCGTGGCAAGGCGAAGGAAGGGGGATGTCGCCACGTTCAGCCTCCGCGCAGGAGCTGTACCACGGTGGAGACGAGCCGGGACTGGGACACGCTGGTGAGCATGGACAGGACGCTGGCCCTGAGCTGCACCAGCGCCGCCAGGGTCTGGGCCAGCGGGTCGGCGACGCGCCAGCGGGGCGGCTCCATCAGCACCTCCAGGAAGCCAGCGAACCGGGACCAGAAGGTCAGGTAGCGGAATACAGGCAGCACCAGGAAGGCCCACCAGCTACGGCGCAGGCGCTGGCGCGTGCCGTCGTCGCCCAGGGCGTAGGCCACCGCCATGTACAGCGCGTCCAGGGCCACGTAAGCGATGTACATGGACAGGCTGGCCGACACCACCAGGCGCAGCGGGTAGCCCATGAAGTACATGAGCGGGAACAGGAACGTCCACACCACGCGGGGGAAGGCCAGGGTGTGGTCAATGAGCAGGGACTTGACCGTGCTGAGGCCCCTGAGCCGCAGCAGGCTTCCCAGCAACTGAGGGTACAGCGCCAGGACCTCCAGCTCACCCCGCTGCCAGCGCACCCGCTGGGAGTACAGCGCGGCCAGGCTGGGCGCCGGCTCCACGAAGGCCACCGCCTCGGGTATGGCCAATATGTGCATGTGGGGGAACTTCTGGTGAATCTCGAAGGTAAGGTTGGTGTCCTCGGACACGGTGAGGTTGCTGTAGAGGGACGTCTGGAGCAGCACGTCGCGGCGGAAGCAGGAGAAGGCGCCGGCCAGGGTGAACAGGCTGTTGGTCACGCTCTGGTACTGCCGCCCGATGCGAAAGCCCACCAGGTATTCCACGTACTCGGCCTCGGCCATGGCGTAGCGCAGCGGGTGCAAGGCCCTGCCGTCCACGTCCATGACCTCGATGCTGCCGGTGGCCGCCGCCAGGCCAGGGTCGAAGACGAAGGCCCGGGCCATGTTGTAGATGGCGTCCTCCCTCAGCACGGCGTCCGAGTCCACGTTGCAGACGATCTCCGCCTCGGCCACGTAGATGCCGGCGTTGAGTGCCCAGGCCTTGCCCTTGAAGGGCAGGGTCACCATGCTCATGGCCCCGCCGAAAGGCTCGGCGCGCTCGCGCTCGAAGACCTCCCGCGTCCGGTCGGTGCTCATGTTGTCCACGACCACGACGGTCAGCTTCTCCTGGGGGTAGGTCTGGGCGCGGATGGAGCGCAGGCACCGGGCCAGGTAGTCCTCGCCGTTGTGCACCGGCACGATGATGGCGACGGTGGGGAAGTCGAAAAGCTGGAAGGACTCCCGCCGCCGGCGCAGGCCCCGCTGGGCGCGCCAGGCGCCGATGAAGTAGGCGATGGCCGTGGTGCCGTCTATCAGCAGCGGCACGAAGAGCCATATGCCCCAGAATATGAAGAAGCCCAGCAGCCTGTCCGTCATTGGGCCAGCTCTCGCTCCAGCTTGCGCCTCACGGTGCCCAGCGTTGGCCTGGTGATGATATACCAGAAGATAGCCACGACCAGCACAAAGAACACCCACCGCCCGATGACGGTGTGGGATATGAACAGCGAGTCCTTGCCGAACCAGTGCAGCGCCCCGATGATTACTGTGAGCCGGACGATGTTGGCCGCGAAGGTGGCCACCACGCCGGCCAGGGCCAGGGCCAGCCGCTTGCCCATGGGCCAGGCCGGGTAAAAGCCCACCATGCCGGCTATGACGCCCGTCTCCAGCAGGCTGGAGCACTCGACGGTCACCTGCACCATGGTCCAGCCCCTGTCGTGGCCCACGACCTGGCCCACGACGAAGAGCATCAGCGCGCCCGGCGCGGCCTGGAACACCTGGGCGTCCACCTGGAGGGCGTTGGCGATGCCGTAGGTGGCGTAGGCCACGCCCGACTCCATGAGCTCCTCCACCGGCGTGGCCCTGCCCACGAAGATGATAACGAAGGCCAGCCCTACCGAGCCCAGCAGGTAGTATGGGAGCCAGATGCGGTTGGCCCGGAAGAACAGGACGGCCAGCAGCCACAGGCTGATGAGCAGCGCGCCCAGGCCCCAGCTCATGGCCTCGGCACCTCCTTGCCCTCGTAGCGGCGCAGCCTGGCCCACCAGACCACCAGCACGCCCAGGGCCAGCAGCGCGCCGGCGCCCACGTAGCCCAGGAAGGGTATGGGCGACCACTGGATGTCGCCGGTGTCCGGGGCACGGTCGCCGTCGTCGCTCTCGATATACATGCGTAGCGCCGAGCCGACGGAGAAGCCCAGGTCGGCGAAGGGCAGGCCGAACTCCACCCGGCTGCCGCCCTCGTCCCTGGACTCGCCCCAGTCCTTGCCTCTGTACTCCACAAGCTCCTCGCCATCGCTGGCGCGCAGCACCGTCAGGTCCACCCGCGAGTCCTTGCCGCTGGGGGTGTACCTGACCTCCACCACCCGGTCGCCGCTGTCGTTGAAGTCGCCGTTGTTGTCCATGTCCAGGTGAAGGGTGTAGCGCACAGTGCCGGTAGCCTCTTCTTCGTCCCTGCTGGCGGCGCGCTGGACCATCCAGTACATGGTCTCGTCATCCGGGTTGTCGCCCCAGTAGAAGGCCACGATGTCCCCATGCTGGCGAGCGTCGCCCTGGGGGTCGGTGATGTGGGGGCGGCCGCGCCAGTCCTCGAACTGGCCGTCCCGGACGATGGCGGCCAGGCCGGCCTCCTCGTCCTCAGGGCCTGCCTCGGGCGACTCGTCGGTCACCTCCACGGCGTCCACCAGCAGGGCATCGTCACCATCGTTGCCGTGCATCTCAAGCTGTACCCGGAGCACGCCGTCCGCCAGGAAAGGCGGCACCTGGAAGGTGAAGCGGCGATAGCGGTCGGAGTCGGCGCTGTCCCAGCGCTGCACCTCGGCCAGCGCCCCGGGCGCGCCCAGCAGCAGGGCGGCGTAGTCCTCGCCTTCCTGGGACTTGGTCCGTGCCCACAGGGACAGGCTGACCGCCTGGCCGCCCCGCAGGGACACGTCGCGGTAGGCGATGCTGCTGCCGCGCAGCCGCAGGTGGGACCTGCCCTGGCGGGGCTTGTCGCGCCGGGTAACGTCAACTGCGCCGGAACTCTGCCAGCCGGCCAGCCAGCCAGTGCCGCCCCGGAAGCCGCCTTCCTCGAAGTCGTCTCTGGCGATGGTGTCCGCGTGCGCCCGCGAGGGCATCAGAAGGCACAGTGCCAGGGCTGCCAGCAGGGCCGCCAGACATCTGAACACTGGAATGTCTGGACGGCCAGACATCGGTATGTTCTGTGGACCTGACATTCCTTTCACGCTACTCTCTCGCTCCACGCAGTCGTACCGGCCAGACAGGGCTGGCTCACGGCCTCCAGCCCCACGGCGCCGGCACTCGCAGGCCCCTGCTGGCCTGGAGGATGCCGCCCACCATGCCGGCCGACGACAGGGCCACGACACAGGCAACCACGAGACCCAGCCCGGTGGCGGCCACGCCTGCCCTGTATATGGACGTCCGCAGGGAGCGGACCTCCACCTGGTGCTGGCCGGCGGGCAGCCTCACCAGGGCCAGGGCCTCCACGGCCACCGACGGCACGGGCTGGCCGTCCACGTAGACCGCCGTGCCGGCGTGGCGCGCCAGCGGCAGCAGGTAGTACCCGTCGCCCGGCACGTCCAGGGAGAAGCGGTAGCCCGACTGGGAGGCGCTGTAGTCCCGCATGGGCAGCCACTCCAGCGGTGGGGCCTGCGACGCCGGCACTCCCAGCAGGCCCTCTACTATCTGTATGGCAAGAGGGTCGTGAGTCAAAACGGCATGGAACACCAGGTTCAGCCCCAGAAAGGTCACCTGGCCTTCACCTGTGCGCCTGGTGCCTATCACCGTCCCCCGGACGCTCTGGACCTGGAAGCCAAGCTCGCGGCTGTCCAGGCCCTGAGGCACGAAGGCCAGCCACGGGTCATAGGCCGGGTCGAAGGGCTGGAGGCGCTCTGGCCCGTCATCCAGGAGCAGCAGCGGCGGGCTGCTCAGCAGCACAGGCTCGCCGTACACGTCCAGGAACCGGGGCGTGCGGGAGAGGGAGTCCAGGGGCGTGCCTGTCAGGTCTATGATTACCCGCTTGCCCCGGGCGGCCAGCTCTTTCACCATCTCCTCGGCCCTGGCCCTGCTCCGCCAGTCGAAGCCGGCCAGCACAAGAGTATCGAACCGCGCCAGGAACTCCAGGTCGTAGCTGTCCAGCGTCGGGGAACTGGCGGCCAGCACTCCCGGGAACAGCAGAGAGAGGTTCTGGCCGCCAGTGCCGATGGCCAGGATAGTGGCATTGGCCCTGTAGGCGCGGGGCACGCCGTCCCTGTGGTAAACGTCCATCTGCTGGCCCCGGAAGCTACGCCGGTAGCCGGCGTCCTCCAGGCCCTGGCGGAAGCCGGGCAGGGGCAGGCCATTGAGCACCACCACATCGTCGGCGCCCAGGCGCTGGAGCCGGTCCACGGCGTAGGCGGTGAAGCCCTTCTCCATGGCCTGGTTGACCATGGCCAGCAGCGGCGCGGTGGCCGCTCCCTGGTAGGCCCAGCCATACACCTGCTCCCTGCCTCCCACGGCGGTGAAGAGGTAGGACGGCGCCGACCCCAGCCGGCTCAGGTCGGCCACGGCGACCCGCCAGCCTGGGGAGTCCCTGAGCATGCTGGCCACCTGCTCAGTCTCCTGTGGCGCCTCCCGCGTGTGGGCCAGAGGGACGGACTGCCAGAAGTCCAGGGCCATCACCAGGACCAGCCCCAGGGCCAGGAAGCGCCCCGCGCTCTCCCGCCTCGGCCCGCTGGCCTGCCACGCCGTCCGAAGCAGGGCCACGGAGGCCAGCACCAGGACGAAGCCCGCGAAGCTCATGAAGCGCAGCGGCCAGAAGAGCTGGTGGAAGGGCAGCGAGTTGTAGATGTCGTTGAGCAGGGTAGAGCTGACCAACAGGGTGATGGAGCCTATCACAAGCAGCGTCCTGGACAGCGCGTCGAGCCGGCGCCACCAGGCCAGCATGAGGCCCAGGGCCAGCAGGAAAGAGGCGCCGACATAAAACGCCTCCCTGTTGGACGCCCGCAGCGCGGGGTTGAAGGAGACGCTCCAGGGGAAGCTGGCCAGGGCCTCGCTGGCGGCCTCGGCGTTCAGGTCGGTGATGCCGCCCGTCAGGCTGGGGAGGAGCCACCAGCCCGATAGCAGCACGCCGGCCAGGACTCCCAGGACGGCCCGGCGCACGCTCCCGAAGCTGGCCCGCGCCAGCACCCAGTACACCAGGACGAAGAGCAACATGCAGACGGAGAATATGGCGCCCATCATGGCGTGGGAAAGCACGATGAGGGACACCAGGACGGCCAGCCCCAGGAAGCTAAACATGCGGGGTCGCTGGCTGGAGAGGATGTCCAGCAGGCAGAAGAAGGCGGCCGGTAGCAACGCCGCCGCCAGGATACGCGGCAGGTTGCCCTCGGCGAAGGCTACCCGGAGGTTGTCCGGCAGCAGCACCAGCAGGACGCCGCCCACCGTCGCCCAGCCCAGCCCGTACCAGCGGGCGAAGAGCAGCATGGACAGCCCGCCCGCCAGCGCCGCCAGGAACAGAGTCCAGTTGCCGGCCGCGAAGACATCGCCCGTGACCACCAGCAGGGCCATGAGGATGTAGTAGGGCAACGGGGCGTAGTAGCGCAGCATCTGCTGGCCGCTGTACCAGTAGGGGAACAGATCAGGGTACCAGTGGCCCTGCCTGACCTGCTCCAGAAGGTACTCGGCCTTGATCAGGTGCCCCCAGGTGTCCGATGACCAGGGGTAGCGGGCTGCCGGGTCGGGCGGGAAGATGACCTGGCGGTACACCACCAGCGTTACCGCCAGGATGGCCACGGCGGCCAGCAGGAGCCGCACCCTGGAAGTGGAGGGCCGGACTTCCTCAGCCACCGCTTCTCTCCCCTGCGTACTCCACGTAGCTGGTGGGCGACTCCCACAGCCTGATAGCCTTCAGAACGACGCGGCCTGCCAGCTCCGTGGCGGTATGCTCGTAGATGACCCGCGCGATGTTGCTGGCGGTGGGCATGACGTCGTCGAAGGGGGGTACCTTGTTCAGCAGCTTCTCGTTGTAGCGGGCAACGAACCTTGCTATTATGTCACGTACCTCGTCGGTGCCGACGACCAGGCCGGCCTCGTCCAGGGACTCGCCCTCCAGTATGGCCTGCACCCGCCATGAGTGCATGTGGGCCGGCCCCCTGACGCCACTGACCTCCACCTGGTGGCGCCCGTTGAAGAAGACATCAACGCCCATCTCGTACCTGAAGGGGTGAAGCTCCCCCTCGTCGCCAGTACGCGCCCTTGCTTGCGGCCCTGGGGCTGGCGCGGCGTGTGGCCTGTCCTCCGCAGCGGAAGCCCTGGTAGCCAGGGGTGCGCCAGCGGCCACGGCAGCCTGCGCCTGGGGAGCGCCTTCGGGCGCTTCACCCCTGGGCCATAGCGACACCTCCAGGCCGTCGGGCGTCACGCGCAGGCTGCGCACCCGGAAGTACTCCACGTCCATGAGGTCTTTGACGATCGCCTGGACGGCGGGCGCCTCGACCGCATAGACCGCCCTGGCGGCATCGTACTGAATGAGCATGACGCCCTTGACTGAGGCCAGGCTTTCTAGCTGCACCATGAACATCTTCACGTCCAGCAAGGAGGGCAGAGGCGATGCCAGGAGCAGGAGCCGCTCGCTGCTGGCCGCCTCGCCCGCAGAGGGTGGCCCTGCCTGCGGCACCTGGGCTTCCGCCTCCTCAGACGACTCTTCTGGCTCCTGGCCGCCCCAGAGCTTGTTGGCCCTCTTGAGAGCGCCTGTGGCCTTTGTCGGCGCCTGAGGCCCCGGGCCGGCCCAGAACCGGTTGGCCTTGCCACCTGTGGCGCCAGGCCGGGCAGCACCTGGGACGGGGCCAGCGCCGACGTCCAGCCTGGGCGGCGGCCCATCGTAGGTGCAAATGCATGGGCCTCCACGGGCGCAGCCTTCGCAGCAGTAGGGCTGTCCTTCTGAGTAAACGGCGGACCAGTAGAACTCGCCCAGGCAGTTGGCGCACTCCAGCTTCCGCAGCGGCAGGTCGGGTGCCTTGCTGGCGCCGTCGTTTGCCTGGATGGGCTCATCGGTGTAGGTGCAGATGCACGGGCCGCCGTGGGCACAGCCCTCGCAGCAGTAGGGCTGCCCCTGGTGGAGCACAGGCTGCCACAGGACCTGTGCGAAGCAGTTGGCGCACTGCGGATAGTCGCTCATGTGTCACGGGGCCCTGAGTACCGCCAGGTTGCCGGAGTATCCCGCGCAATGCCTCTGCCGTCCGCCCTTCCCTGGCGTGATTCACAAGACAGCCGGCCAGAAATGACTTTATTACTATTATCACGGCTGTGGTTACAAGAAAATAACGGTACATGCACGGTGAGTAGTAGGTAAATTTCAGGTATTGGGGGTAATGACGCGGACTGCCGCCAACCAGGGCCACGATACCCTGTCGCGCTGGTATAACAGAGGGAGTCCGGCCCACGGCCTTCTGGCGCTCAAATGCGGACAGATTTGTCCATAAGGCCGCTCAAGGAGTGGGGGGTGAATCACCGGCTGATCTGCCGGGCTGGTATTGTAGGGGGCTAGCGTGGCCCTGTTCTGGACAGTATGCGTCACGCGCTGGAGGCAAAGGCCGTGGCCCGTGGAAGCGGTGAGGCATGTCAGGTCGCACAGCTTACCAGCCCATGGAAATCATGGGGCCGGGCAGTGGGAGAAGCTCTGCGTACACCCCTGGCGAGAGGGCCGGGGCCTACTATGGCAGCAGCGTGGCCTGGGGCGCTGGACCCTGCCCCCGGACTGCAGAGGAGACGACGGGCACCAGGCGGTAGCCGATGCCCTTGTGGGTCAGCAGCCTCATGGGCACCGTCTTCTCCACCTTCCGCCTGAGCTGACAGATGTAGTAGCGCAGACGCTCCTTCCTCACCGGGCCACCCCAGACCTGGGCCATAAGCTCGTCGTGTCCCACCACCCTCTCCTGACCGTCCAGGAGACAGCTCAGCAGCCTGGCCTCGGTGGCCGTCAGCCTGCGCTGCAACTCCTCGGGCCACTCCTGCCCCGCCTTCAGCGC